>NZ_JAILWT010000002.1:0-782314 GCF_025698805.1 Filomicrobium sp. | reverse complement strand
CGGTGCAAATCATCAAGGAAAATCAGGAAGAGGAGCGCGCAGCGCACGGTGCGCGCCAGCGCCGCACGGTGCGGGACGCGCCGGAAACCTGAACAAAAACAACCGCCCGCCACAGCCGCACCGTGCGGCCTTTTATCTCGCCATCTTTCGGTCGTGGTGCCTGCCGCCACCCTCTGCGCCCTCCATGACACGCCAGCGCCCGATGGGATGCGAATTGCGGTGCCGCTGCTCATGGCCGGTCCCCACCGGCATCGCGGGCGACGAACAGCCCCTCCGACTGCAAGGCGGTGAGTGCGTCCGGTGCCGCCGGGACGAGCGAAGGGGCATCGTCCGGCGTGCGGTCGGGGGACGCGGGATCGGCAGCGGAAGCGCCGATTTCACGCGCGACGAAGAGCGCCGCCTCGCGCCAGTCGGGCGGCGGAGCGACCGTCGAGCCGCTGCCGGAAGGCCGCTCGCCGAGCAGGATCGGCGTCAAAGCAGCGACATAGGCGCGCGTCTCGGCAGGCAGCGGACGAGCCGTCGCGCGGTATTCATCGTAGCGACCGGGACCGGCATTGTAGGCCGCGAGCATCGCGGCAACATTGCCGTAGCGATCCCACATCTCGCGTAGGTAGGCGGTGCCCGCGAGGATGTTGTCGCGCGGCTCGAAGGGGTCGCGGCCGAGAGCATGGCGGATGCGCAGCTCCGCCCAAGTCGAGGGCATGACCTGCATCAGCCCCATCGCGCCGGCAGACGATATGGCGTGCATATTGCCCGCGCTTTCGACCTGCATCACGGCGATGATCCATGCCGCCGGGATGCCGAACCGCTGCGAAGCCTCTTCGATATGGGCGCCGTGCGGATGCACGGCGACGGCACGACCCATCACGGCGATCTGCGCCAGGCCGGGCAGCGGGGCAATGGCTGTGACGAACAGGCCGGAAAGAAGAAGGAGGAGGATGCGGCGGCGGGCGCCACATCTCCCCGAGGCGGGACGGATGCAGGACGTGACCATGATCACTCCTGCTCGTCGCGCTTCTTTTGGCGGGTCCAGTGCAAGCCCCAGTCGCGGCCGTCTTCGTCCGACTGGAACAGGCGGGCGCGGATCGGCTGCTGGAAAACTGGATCGTCGAGAAGCACGGAGACGAACGGTCCCGCGCGCTCGCCGGAATGTTTCCAGCCTGCGCCGACTTCCGGCCCATACTCATCGCCGAGATGGATGCGATAGGCAGGCGCCTTGTCGGCGTCCGCATTTTCCGACGGCGTAAAGGTCAGCTCGACGTCCAGCGAGAGCGTGCGGAGTCGCCCGGAATAGCCGGACGGGGTGCGGGTAAACTGGCCGATCTGTGCCATGGAAGGCTCCTTTCCTATGCGGTGGAGAAGACGCGGGACGGCTCAACGGCCCCGCTCTGGACGCGCTGTCACCGCATCGGCGCGCGCCAGACAAAGCGGCCCTCGCCGTCTTCGTCGGTGAAAAGCGGGATCGCGTGGCCGATCACCGCCGAGGCGGGGAACGGGCCGAAATAGCGGCCGTCGAGGCTGTCGCCGACGTCCGGGTTCATCAGGAACACTTCGCCCTCGGCGATGACGCGACAGCCCTGCCAGACCGGCAGGTCTCGGCCGAAGCTGTCGTGGTCGCGCGCCTCGCCGAGCGGAACGCCGTCGACGATAATGGCGCGGCCATCGCGGCACAGGCGCTGTCCGGGCAGGCCGAGAACGTGCTTCAGAAGCGGCACGTCGCGTGCGACGTAGCCGCGCTCGACCATAAACGAGGCGAAGGGTTCGGGTGGGATGACGGCGACCAGATCGGGCACCGCGATCCGGTCGTCGGGTGCGACAGTATAGAACCCGATCGGCACGCTGGCCGATGCGTTCCAGACCAGCCTTGGCGCAGTCGGAACGAATCCGGCAAAGGCGATCCCGAGCGTGGCAACCGTCGTCACCATGACATAGCGAAAGCGCGTCATGGGGCGATCTCCCGCCGCCAGAGCCATGCCTGATGACGCTCCGCGGTGTAGGGACGCGGCGCTTCGCCTGCGTTTATCCAGTGGGAGACGTGCCGCCAATGATCGGGATCGACTTGGGCCGGATCGACACCTATGGCCTCGATCCCGTCGACATGGCGAAGGACAGCCTCGACCTTCGGCCAGCCTTCGATCTTCAGCAGGATTTCGCCGCCTGGACGGACGAAGGGCAGCGTCTGATAGGACTGGCCCGGCGCAACCGCGCGCAGGATGTCGAGGCGCGAAATGATCGTGCCGTGGTCGTTCGCCGCCCAGCGGACGAACGCAAACACCGTGCCGGGATGGAAGAATACAACACGCCGGTTGCGATCGAGGATCTGCTCACCAGTCGCATGGCCGAATCTGATCCAGTATTCGGTCTTGCCTTCCACCCAGGTCAGTTCCGCGCGGGTCAGATCGCCGTCATGGGCGTCGATGCCGATCATGGGCGGTCTCCCCCTATGTCGGGAAACTCGCGCGCCAGCAGGTCGCGCAGCATGTCGGCGACGGTGATGCCGCGCTGGAAGGCCGCGATCTTGATGCGGCCGCGCAGCGCCGGCGTGATGTCCACGGTCAGCCGCGCCGAATAGGCGTCGGCGGTATCCGTGCGCTTTGGCGGCGCGTCGCCGGCCTTGATCCAGCTATCGGGATCGGCCGGGCGCGTAGCGAAGCAGCGCTTCTCGGTGCGCGCCGTCATGACGAAATTCCGTCATGGAATGGCAGCACGGTGGCGATGCGCGCCCGCGCGCACTCGGCCATGTCGGGGTCGATCTCGCAGCCGAGATAGCGCCGGCCGGAAAGCCGGCAGGCTTCCCCGGCCGCGCCGGAACCGGCGAACCAGTCGCCGACCAGGCCGCCTTCGGGGCAGCTCGTGCGGATCAGGATCTCCAGGAGCGCCGACGGCTTTTCGGTCGGATGGATGGCGCGGCCGTGGCAGTTGCGCAGGTAGATGACCGAGCGCATGAGGCGCGGCCCGCCGTCATGGCTGACATAATGGCCGGCGTCGATCTGGCCGGTATGGGGCGGGCGCTGCTTGCGCCGCACCGTGCGGGCCGTCGCGTCGGGCGTGGTCTGGACGTCGTTGTAGATGTCACGCCAAGCGGTCTCGGCGGGATAGAACTGGACGGCCAGTTCATGCACCCGCTTGAAGCGGTCGGCATGAAAGCCGGTGCCGTTCTGCTTTTCCCAGACGATCTCCTGCGCGATCCGCAAGCCGGCGTCAGTGAAGCGGTCGGCGGTCGCCATGAAGCTGCGCAGCGAGCCGAAGACCCAGAGCGAGCCGGTCGGCCTGAGGGCGGCGCGCGCCAGCACGACCCAGCCCTCGACGCGCCGATCCCAGGCGAGCGAAGTGTCGCCATAGGGCGGATCGGCGATGATCATGTCGTAGGGTGCGTGCCAGGGCATTTCTTCGCGGCAGTCGCCGGTAAGGATCGTCATGCCGATACCCTCCCGATCCCCAGCAGGCCGATCTCGGCGGCCAGGGCGGCAATCTCGCGCGCGGCGGGTGATCGGCGCCCGATCTCGCGGACGAGCCGCCCGGTCTGCGCGGCGTCGGCGAAGACGACGCGCTGGCCGATGGCGCTGGTGAGCACGGGAGGATCGTGGTCCGCCAGCGTCTCGGCGGTCTCGCGGGCGATGACGGTGCGGGCACCGCAGCGGTTGAGCACGAAGCGGGCAACGAGCTGGGGCCGGTAGATGCGCGCCTCCGCCAGGAGGGCGAGCATCTCCGCCGAAGCCCAGCCGTCGAACGGCGATGGCTGCACCGGGATCAGCACGAGATCGGCGGCGAGCAGCGCGGAGCGCATGAGGCCGGCGACGCGCGGTGGCCCGTCGATGACGATGCGATCGACATCGCGGGCGAG
Source organism: Filomicrobium sp. (assembly GCF_025698805.1). Lineage (NCBI taxonomy): Bacteria > Pseudomonadati > Pseudomonadota > Alphaproteobacteria > Hyphomicrobiales > Hyphomicrobiaceae > Filomicrobium > Filomicrobium sp. The sequence continues at coordinate 778,470 of NZ_JAILWT010000002.1, read as the reverse complement.
TTCGGGCGCTTCGCGATGCAGCGTGTCGCGGGCCAGGCCAACGGTGCCGAAGGCGCGTGGCAGGCCCTCACGCGCGCGTTGTTGCGACCAGTCGAGGGCGGAGCCTTGCGGATCGGCGTCGATCAGGGTGACGCGCTTGCCACCCTGAGCCAGTTCACCGGCAAGATGCAGCGCCAGCGTCGTCTTGCCGACACCGCCCTTCTGGTTGAGGAGCGCGATGATCATTTGCACCCCCCCGGCAGATCGAGAGGCAGGCGGGGTCTTTCTGCAGATTCAGGAGCCTCGGTTGCGCCTCGATCAGATGCCGGTCGAGGCGATGCCGGGGCGTCGGATGCCCTCTTCTTAGCGGCTCTACCAAGGCTTCTGGCGGTGTCGCGGATGAGGTTTTCCACATCGCGCGCGCGCTCTTCAAAGTTAGACTCTTTGTTAGACTCTAAGTTAAGGGCGCGATTTCCTGAATGGGTTCCGGGTGTTAAGCCCGGTTTCGGTTCCTGATAGCACGAGCCTCCGGTTCCCGATAGCACGATAGTCCGGGTTCCCGATAGCACGAGGCCATCCACAGGTTTTCCACAGGGCGCGAGCGGCTCGAAGGCCAGCAGCATTCGCCCGCCGACCTCGGCCTCGAGAAACAGCGAATAGCCCGGCAGCGGCTGGCGCCGGATGATGTCGCGCAACTCGAAGGCGAAGCGCTTGAACGGCGACAGGCTGCCGGATTTCTGGTGAAGGTGACGGAAATCGAACCGCCAGCCATCGCGCTGGCGGCCGCCGTGCTTGCGCACCAGGCGGTAGAGCCAGCGGTCGAGGCCGCCGGTGAGATCGAAATAGGTCCGGTCGATGGTCAGCACGAGCGCATCGTCGAGGACGGCCTGGTAGAACCAGTCCGGCACGATCATCTCGATGCCATCGGGTCTGCCGCTATGGTCGGTGCGTTCCTGCCATTCGTTGATCCAGGAGAAGCGATGCCGGCGCCCTTCGACCGGCTGGCGGATCGAGGTGGAAATCGTGGTCGATTGCAGCCGGTCGAGCGCCGCCTTCAGGCGCTGATAGTCGCGCAAGCCGGTGCCGCGCCCGACATAGGTGAGAATCTCGTAGGGCGTGGCGGCCATCAGCCGGGAGGTGCGAAGGCCGCTGTCGCGGGCTTCGACGATCTGGCTCGCCGCCCAGATCAGAATATCGGCGTCCCAGATCGTGGCCATGCCGTGATCGGGAACAGCCTCGACCCGGATGGAGACATTGCCGGCGGCGAAGTCGATGGGCGCGATGCGCTTCGACTTGGCGAGGGAGAAGAAGGGATAGGCCATGAGATCCTGCGCGTCTCGTGGCGCGAAATCGCCGGGGAGCGCCCGGAACAGGTCGAGCTGCCCGCGCTCAGAAAGGGATCGGCGTCGCACCGTCATGAAGGGAACCGGCTGCGATCAGCGGGCGTAACGACCGGCCTGCGGGCCGGACGGAAACGCATGACGCTTGGCGGGCAGCACGGAGCCGCGCGGATCGGAGGTGGAGGTCACCGCGCCGCGCTCGGTCCAGGCCTCAAGATCGTCGATGGCATAGACCACACGGCCGCCAAGCTTGCGATAGGCTGGCCCGGTTCCGTAGGTGCGGTGCTTTTCGAGGGTCCGGGCCGAGAGGCTGAGAAAGGTCGCGGCCTCCTTGGTCCGTAGAAAACGCGGCGGCAGGACGACGGGTTCATGTGGCATGATCGGGCCTCCGTGGGGTTGCAAGCGGCCGCTGCGGATCAGCGGCGGGCAATGACCACGGTGGCGCAGGAAGAGCGGCGAGTTGCAGGGCGAAGTTGGGGGGTATCGAAATCGCCCACCATCAGGGCAAAGGATCGCGTTATCGTGGGCGGCGATGACGCAGGAGTTTCCGATAACCGCCGGCGACCATGGAACGGGCGTCGCGCAGGAGTGCCTTGATGGCATGACGGGCCGAGGACGCCTGCCATTCGTCCCGCTCAAGCCGGCCGGTGTTCAGAAGAACCCGCGCGATCTCCTGCTGCGTCGCGCCGGCCCGATGGCCATCGAAGGCCCGCAGCATCCGTCGGAGGCGCGCGCGTTGCTGGCGTGTCAGGCGCGTATCCGGCGGGATCGCGCGACCATGCAGGGCCGAAAGGAAGCGTTGAATGGCCTCGATCCGGTCGAAACCGGCGAGGCTGAGAGGGACGACGGCGACCGCGATCGCGTCCCCCATAATGGCGCCGTCGAAGATCTGGAGCTTCCGCCCATTGCCAAGCGGGACATGGAACTCCGCGCCAGCGTTCTCGACCGAGAAGTCGAGGCGCCAGTTCGGCGGAGCGCCGTCAGTGCTGTCGTCAAGTTCCGAAGGGGCTTCGGTCAGCACCACCACACTTGTGTCCTCCGCTGGGAGCCAGAAGACCGGCGCATCGGGTGGCGGGACCAGCGGATCGACAGGGAAATCGCAACCCCCAGCGCTGCCGGATCCGTTCGGTCAGCGGTTGGGGGTCTCCATGGTCGGCAATTGAGGCTTCAAAATCTGCGTCATAATCGTCATTGCGGCGCAGCCATTCCCAGGCCAGATCGGATGCCGTCAGTTCATCCAGATGGTCGTATTGCGCCGACGAACGCCAAGTCGATGCGTCAGGGGTCATCGCGGCCTCCCGGGTCTACTCAAACGAATTGAGAAGGGTCAGGATTCCCGCACGCGTTGAATTGAGGAAGTCAGGCGATGGTCAACAGGTGATGCGCGGCACGCATCACGCGTCAGGAATTGCGCTGGCTTTCGCGGACCAGTTCGCGGTAGCCGTGTTCGGTCATCCAATGCGCGCGAGCGAGATGAGTATCATGGATGGAGCGGCAGCGGTCGGGATCGCACTCTGGATCGAGGCCAAAGAGAACCTGCACAGCTTCGCGCCAATCGGCGCCATCACGCTCGGCATCGAGAAGGCGCATGTAGAGTTTCATATGCTCGCGATCATAAGACGTCAGCGTCTGGCTGGACGGTGGTGTGTCGAGATATGTCTGTGTCGCGCGGCCCATCATTCGCTCACGTTCGGGTAACGTATTTGTTAACCATCTTCGGCGGAAGATAGCCATTCCTTTTGACGAGAACCTGACATCACGCTGGCCGCTGTTTCACCGTTTGTCGGTGTTGACCGTATCGTGTTGCAGCAACACGCCCTCGCCCTTATCCGTCGACAAGAAAACGATCCCGGCCGCTTCGAGAGCGCGGCGCACCTGGTCGCGGGTGGACTCGAACACCTCGAGCCCGCTTTGGGATTCGAGGCGTTTGAGTGCGGTCAATGCGACCTGGGCCTTGTCGGCGAGCGTCTCCTGTGTCCATCCCAGTAACGCGCGCGCAGCCCGAGATTGGCGAGCGGTGATCATACATGATCACCTCCCACCGGGATACGCACGCACTCCAGAACTACGACTATAATAGTCGTTCTCGCTGTGAGCACCAGCCGAAATTCAGGTGCAATTATCAAGGATAGAGAGACGACGCTCCCGTCCATGCCCGTCTGATTCGGTCGCCGGACCTTGCCAGAAGCGGCGGGCGCGATCCGGTGAAGCAGGAGGGAAACCCGGCGGCTTGCGCCGCCGGGCCTCGGGTTCCCGATCAGAACGGAATGTCATCGTCGTCGATGAACTTGCCGTCGTCGTTCTGGGTCTGCTTCGCCCGGCTCAGGAAATCGACCGTCTCGGCGATGATCTCGCAGCCGTAGCGATCGACCCCGGCGGCATCGGTCCATTTCGTGTAGTGGATGCGGCCGCGAACCAGAACCTTCATGCCCTTGTCGCAATGCTGCTGGACCGTCTTGCCGAGGCCGTTGAAGCAGGTGATGCGGTGCCATTCGGTGTCCTGGACCCGATAGCCGTTCTCGTCGCGCAGGACGCGGCCTTCCGAATAGCGGGGGCGCGAGGTGGCCAGGGTGAAGTGGGTGATGCCGGTGCCGCCCTGGGTGGTGCGGGTTTCGGGGGCCTGGCCGATGTTGCCGGCGAGGATGACGATGTTCTGCATTGTAGGTCTCCGTTGCTCCTCGGAGGGACCGTCCCTCCGACGAGACCCGGCCAAGGCCGTCGGAAGACTCCTGCAACTGCCGCCCTTGCTGCAGCTTGCCCCCAAGGCCCCAGGTGGGGCGGGCAGCCGCGTTTGCGCGGCAACACGGCTGGGAGCCGCGGGGGTTGCTGGTGGAAGCCGAACGGACTTAGGGGATCAGTCAGGCGGAGGGATGGTGCTTTCGAAAGCAGATCGGGGACGCACAGCAGAACCATCGTCCTTGCTGGCGACAGCGACCAGGCAGGCCCCCATGCGAACCGAGACCACCGGCATGGCACTCCTTCAACCGTCTTTGCCGGTCACCGTCGTGTCCGCCGCCGGAAGGCCATGTCATCCGCGATGTGATCGGACAGGCTATCGGGTTCTCAGGTCCGGTATGGCGCCGCCCTGCTTCATCGGCCAAAGGCTCGGTCCCTCAGCATCGTGAAGGGACAAGGAAGGTGTTCGCGAAGGCCCCACGAAACGACGTGGACCGATGCAGCGGGGCATCGACCGCACGGGACCACGGTTCGCACCGCAGACCATTTCAAGCGCCGCGAGAAGCAGACCGGGTGCGATGGTGACATGCTGCGACGAACTGCTTTTCCGTCTTGGGCGAAACGACCGGGGCTCGGCGGCGCAAGCTGCCGGCCTTCCTCAGAAGTGGCTGATCGCGTCTGCCGTTTCAGCGCGAGAACACCGACTCGCCGAGGGCGTTCAGATTGACGATGGCCGAGATGCCGAGGACGAGACCGCCCATGCCGCCGAACAGGTTGAGAACCAGCCCCGAGTCGATGGCGTTCTTGGTGATGCCATAGACAAGGGCATAGCCGGCGATGACGGCGGGCACGGCGAAGAGAGCGAGCGCAATGAGCCGCAGGGCCGGGTTCTTCGCGAAGCCAAGAGTCACGATCACAAGCGCGATCGAGAGCACGGCGGCGCCGATGGCCATGAGGCCGGACATCACGACCCCGGCGCCCGCGCCCCAGGCATATTGCGCGGCCGTGATGGCTGCCATGACGGGCAAGGCATAGATCGCGAGATTCCAGGCGATCACGCAGGCCGCGATGGTGAGCGAGATGGCGAGCAGGATCAGCGTCATGGAAACCTCCAGAGAACGGTTGGGGATCACGACAGGCTGCCGGGAGATGCGCTCCGCCTGCGACTATGCTGCTTCGCCGGTTCTGCAAGGATGTTCCATCAAAGGCGCGGCCTTGCATCTTGTCAAGTATCGGCGGCCGAAAGCCGCCAGGCGGCGGCGCTTACGCGCCGCCGTCGAACTTCATGACCGGGATGCCGAGCTTGCGGGCCTTGTCGGCGAGATTCTCCTGAATCCCGGTGCCGGGGAAGACGAGGACGCCGACCGGCAGCACGTCCAGCATGGCATCGTTTCGCTTGAACGGCGCCGCCTTGGCGTGCTTGGTCCAGTCGGGCCGGAAGGCGACCTGGGGCACCTTGCGGTGATCTGCCCAACGGGAAGCGATCAGTTCGGCTCCCTTCGGCGACCCGCCGTGCAGCAGCACCATCTCGGGGTGCTTGGCATGGACCTGATCGAGCTTCGCCCAGATCAGGCGGTGATCGTTGAAGTCCGCGCCGCCAGTCACGGCAACCTTCGGGCCGGCGGGCAGCATCACCTCGGTCTCGGCCCGGCGCTTCGCGGCAAGGAAGTCGCGGCTGTCGATCATCGCGGCGGTCAGGTTGCGATGGTTGACCATCGAGCCGCTGCGCGGCCGCCAGGCACTGCCGGTGTGGTGCTCGAAAGCCTCGGCCGCGAGGTCGCGGAAGAGTTCCATGCTGGCGCGCCGTTCGATCAGGGTCTGCCCCTCGGCCGTGAGGCGTTCGAGTTCGACCGACTTGACCTCGCTGCCGTCCTGTTCCCGCTGAAGCCGGCGCTGCGCCTGCTCGTTGTCGTCGAGATCGCGCTCCACCCGGCCGGTGGCGCGGTGGAAGAGATTGACGGTCCCCCAGAGCAGCTCTTCGAGGTCGGGCTCTAAGCGGGTGTCGCCGAGCGTCGCGACGAGGGCGTCGAAGATGTCGGTGACGGCGGCGGCGACGGTGTTGCCCTCGGGCAGCGGCCTCGGATCGGGTTCGTCCTGGAACGGGCGCCAGCCGTAGAGCTGGAGTTCGGTGAGGGTGTGATCGGTCTGGGAGGAGGTGTGGACCGGCTCGTCGCCTGCGGAATAGGTTTCGTTCGTCATCGGGAGCGTCCTTCGTCTGGAGACCGCGCCCATCGCGGCCTTCGCAGGCGTCGAAGCGCACGGGCGGGACGGGTTGGCAGCCCTCGCCCGCTCCGCGAGGGCCTTGATGGCCGGGGGTGGGCTATTTTGACTTTCGCGATGCAAAGGCGGGGTTCGTCCCCGCCGGCGGAAAATAGTCCAAACCCGGCCATTGCCTGCCCGGCCCGTTTGTGCGCCGATCGCCCTCTCCGAAGGCCGTGGGCGCGGGACTCTCCGACGATGGATGCACCTGCCGATGGCGAAAGACTGAAACCGGCAGAGGATGACGCTGGGCCGCGCCTCCGGGACCGATCACGACCTCACCTCTCCATGAACCGGCGGACGTCTTCAGGATGAAGCTGATCCTTCAGACGCGCCCGGAGGGCATCGGCGCCGTGGCGTCGCAGATCATCGTTGAAATCGCCGTTGAGCGGCGTGAGCGACATCGCCTCGATCCCGAGGCTCTCTGCTCTGGCGGCCAGGCCGTCTCTTGCACCGTCCCCGGCCGGGTCGCGATCCCTGACGACATAGAGCCGGCGCAGCGACGGCGGGAACAGGATGGCAGCGAGGTGAGCGGCCGAAAGCGCCGCCAGCATCGGCATGCGGGGCAGAACCTGACGGGGCGACAGCACGGTCTCGATGCCCTCGCCGGCGGCGAGAACCTCAGCGGCGGTTCCGAAGCGGACAGCGTGCCCGAGAAGGACGCCCATCGCCCGCCGCGGTGTTTCGACAGCCGCCTTGCCGGAACCGTCCGGGGCGAGCCAGGTGCGATGCGCGCCGGTCTGCTGGCCCGCAAGATCGGTGACGGCGGCAACGAGTGCCGGCCGGATCTCGGTGGGTGAAGACTCGTCGGGTCTATAGTAGCACCTCGGATGGTAGCGCAGCGCGGTGGTGTCCGAGAGGGAGGTGATCGCCCGCCCGTTGAGGTAGATCGCCGCAAGGGTGCCGTGGATCGGCTGCGCCATGGCGAAGAGGCGGCGCGACGCTTCAGGCGAACCGGGCACGCTGCTGGATGTGCTGCCGGTCGGCGTCCTCGTCTTCTCCGGTTCAGGATGCGGGAGGGCAAGGAAACGGCGCGCTTCCTCGGCCACGTCCTTGAAGTCGACAAGGCCAAGCGCCTCGCGGATGACGTCGAGCAGATCGCCATGCTCCCCGGTGGCCATGTCGGTCCATTTCCCCGCCGCGCCCTTGCCGGAACCCGGGCCGGTCAGGCGCACGAACATCGAGCGGCCAGGAGTATTCTGCACATCGCCGACCAGCCAATATCGCCCGGCGCGGTGGCCGGACGAGAGATAGTGGCGGCAGACCGCCTCGGCCTCTCGGCCGAGACGGGTCGCCAGTTCGAAGGCGTCGTGACGCGGCATCAGGCTGCCTCCCGTTCACCGATGCGCTCGACCGGCCAGCGGTCGAAGAGCTTGGCCAGCACGGCGGGTCCGCTGGCATCGACTGGCACGAACATGCGCAGCTTCCAGGAGATGATCTCGTGGAAGAGGCCGTATGCCGTGAGACGCTGGCGCATGGTGTCGGTGAAGCCGGAAAGCTCGATGCGGTTCACCCCCATGACGCGGACCCGGCGAAGCTGGAGGCCCTCGGAGAGATCGAGGATCGTCCGGCCTTCCATCAGCGCCGCGAAAGCATCCTTCGGCGTGACCTTCGCGATGCCGGTCGTGGTCGCGTTCGCGGCCCAGGCCGGGGAGACCTTGCGGCCGATGATGCGCTCGCCCGCGTCAGACTGGAGGCGATAGACGCGGGTGGACTCGTTCGGCAGCCGTTTCCAGATCGGCAGCAGCAAGCCCGTCACCATATGCAGGGTGCTGTCTGCGAACTCCGGCACCTCCGCAAGTTCCGCATTCCAGGCCGCAGCGAATGCGTCCCGGTCGGCCTCGACCCAATGGGTCTCGCCCATCATCCTGATGGGGATATTGTGTGCTTCCATCGGCCGGATCAGCCTGACGCGGCGCTCGATCTCGCCATCGTCCAGCATGACGCTGGTGGTGGGGATTTGCACCGCCGCGCGGCCTGAGCGCCCGTTGATCAGGAGCTTCGCGCGCGGATCGTCGAGTTCCGCTAGGGCGGCATCGAGCATGACGGGCCGGTTGCGCTTGCGTTCGGTGATCGTCAGCAGGCTGGTCTCGGCCCCGGTGCGGGGATGGGTGTAGATCACCTGACGGTCGGTGACGGTGAAGCTCTCGGCGCGCAGCGTCTCCAGCCCAGCGTCATAGATGCCGGACGCGATGGCGCCCTCGATCCGCGCGGTCAGAAGCTGCTCGAAAGCGCTGAAGAGAACGCCCTGAAGCTCGACGGTCAGCGCCAGCAGCCGGTTCAAGAAAGTCGTGATGGCGGGCAGCTCGTCCTTGATGCCGTTCGCGTCCATCAGTTTCAACCCGGTGGCGGATTCGAAGCGTTCGAGCGAACATCCCTCGACCTTGCCGCGCACCAGCAGGAGATAGAGCTGGCGCAGCGCGTCGCGGGCGTAGGGACTTTCCAGATTGTCCTCGGGCCGGAACAGGCCCTGGCCGCCGGTCTGGCGCTGGCCGCGCGTGATCGCGCCCAAAGTGTCGAGGCGGCGGGCAATCGTGCTGAGGAAGCGCTTCTCGGCTTTCACATTGGTCGAGATCGGCCGGAACAGCGGCGGCTGCGCCTGATTGGTGCGATGCGTCCGGCCAAGGCCCTGGATGGCGGCGTCCGCCTTCCAGCCGGCTTCGAGCAGGTAATGGACGCGCAGCCGGGTGTTCTTCGCTGACAGTTCGGCGTGATAGCTGCGCCCGGTGCCGCCGGCATCGGAGAACACCAGCACCCGCTTCTGATCGTCCATGAAGGCTTGCGTCTCGGCCAGGTTGGCCGAACCGGCGCGACTTTCCACGACGAGCCGGTCGATGGTAACGCCGCCGCCGCGCTTGCGGACGATACGACGCGAGCGGCCCGTGACCTCCGCCACCGTGTCGGTGCCGAAATGCTGGATGATCTGGTCGAGCGCGCCGGGAACCGGCGGCAAGCTGGCGAGGTTGGCGATCATCTCGTCGCGCCGGGCCGCGGCCTCGCGGCTCTCGACCGGCTGGCCATCACGATAGACCGGGCGCGACGACAGGTTGCCCTCCGAATCCGTGAACGGCTCATAAAGCTGCACCGGGAAGGAATGAGCGAGGTAGTCTAGGACATACTCGCGCGGCGACAGGTCCATTTTCAGATCGCCCCATTCCTCGGTGGGGATCTCTGCCAGCCGCCGTTCCATCAGCGCCTCGCCGGTCGAGACGATCTGGATGACGGAAGAATGTCCCGCTTCCAGATCGGCCGTGATGGACCGGATCAGCGTCGGGGTTTTCATCGACGTCAACAGGTGCCCGAAGAACCTCTGCTTGGCGCTCTCAAAGGCCGAGCGGGCGGCGGACTTGGCCTGCCGGTTCAGCGTGCCGGACCCGCCCTCGCCGCCGGTGATGTTGGCGGCCTGCATCGCCGCATCGAGATTGTTATGGATGATGGCGAAGGCATCGGCATAGCTGTCGTAGATGCGGACCTGTTCAGGGGTCAGTTCGTGGTCGAGCAACTCGTATTCCACGCCTTTGAAGGACAGCGAGCGGGCGGTGTAGAGGCCAAGCGCCCGCAGGTCGCGCGCCAGCACCTCCATCGCCGCGACGCCGCCGGCCTCGATCGCCTCGACGAACTCCGCCCTGGTCGAGAATGGGAAATCCTCGCCGCCCCAGAGACCGAGCCGCTGCGCATAGGCGAGATTGTGGACGGTGGTGGCGCCGGTGGCCGAGACATAGACCACGCGGGCCTGCGGCAGGGCGTGCTGGAGGCGCAGCCCGGCACGGCCCTGCTGGCTGGCGGCGACATCGCCGCGTTCTCCCTTGCCTCCTGCGGCATTGGCCATTGCGTGCGCCTCGTCGAAAATCACCACTCCATCGAAGTCGGAACCCAACCATTCGACGATCTGCCTGACCCTGGAAATCCTTTCTCCGCGGTCGTCGGAGCGCAGCGTGGCATAGGTTAGAAATAGGATGCCTTCGTTCAGGGTGATCTTTGCGCCTTGCGGGAATCGCGACAGCGGCGTGACCAGCAGCCGCTCCATGCCAAGCGCCGACCAGTCGCGCTGCGCATCCTCCAGCAGCTTGTCGGACTTCGAGATCCAGACCGCCTTGCGCCGCCCCTGCATCCAGTTGTCGAGGATGATCGCTGCGGATTCCCGGCCCTTGCCGACGCCGGTGCCATCGCCGACCATGAACCCTTGGCGGAAGCGGACGGCGCCCTTGGCGTCCTCCGGCGTGGCAGCAAGATTGTCGAGCGTGTCGTCCACCGTCCAAGCCCCGGCGAGGAATCCCATATGGGCCTCGCCGGCATAGATCACCGTCTCCAACTGCGCCTCGGACAGCCTGCCGAGAATGTCTTTGGGCAGCACCGGACGATAGCTCGGCTTCGGCGGCGCGATGCTCGCCATCGAGGCCGACTGCACGAGCTGGGTCGGATGCGCCTGCGCCCCGGCGATGCGGATGGTCTGAAGACCGTATTCCTCGTAGATCGCGTCGGAGAGGCGGCCGCCCTCGGCCGGTTCCCAATCCACGATCTCGTAGGCGACCGGCACGGCCTCCGGTTCCGCAAGGGGCGCGTCGGGCGCGGATCGCGCGGCGCGGTTGACATAGCCGCGCACGGTGCGCGGCGCGGTCGGTCGTGCCACCGGCACGGCCAGGCCGGGATCGACGGGAAGCCTGGCCGGAAGTTGCTCCGCCAGCCAGCCCATCAGGGTGGCAACATCCGACGCCACACCGGGCGCTGCCGGGAACACCGCCGGGTCTTCGGCGGGCAGCTTGTCGATGACGGTCAGCCGCGTGTCGATGGTGGTGCCGTGCTTGGCATAGACCGATCCATCGATGACGGCCGAGAAGACCACGCGGCCGCGCTCCTGCAGCCGTTTCCAGTTAGCCGTCCAGGCCGGATTGTCGGGGGCGAAGCTCGCGCCGGTGATGGTGACGAGCCGCCCGCCGGGCGCAAGGCGCGCCAGCGTCGAGGCGACATGGCGGAAGGCGGCATCAGCCACGCGGCCCTCGACATGGGCCATGACCGAGAACGGCGGGTTCATCAGCACCACTGTCGGGATCAGGCCGGGATCGAGATGATCGTCGATCTGGGCGGCGTCGAAGCGGGTGATGGACAGGGCCGGAAAGAGGGAGGAAAGCAGGCCGGCGCGGACCTCGGCCAGTTCGTTGACGAGCAGCGCACCGCCGGCGATCTCGGCCAGGATGGCGAGGAGCCCGGTGCCGGCCGAGGGCTCCAGCACGCGGTCGGCGTGCGTGATCGCCGCCGCCGTCACCGCAGCGAAGCCGAGAGGGATCGGGGTGGAGAACTGCTGGAAGGTCTGCGCTTCCTCGGAACGCCGGGTGTGGGTCGGCAGGAGCCCGGCAATTTTCGTAAGCTGCGGCAGGATTGCCGACGGAGACCCGGCTTTGCGGAAAAGTGCATTGCCGTATTTGCGCAGGAAGAGGACGGTCGCCGCCTCGCAGGCATCATAGGCGGTCTTCCAGTCCCAAGCGCCGGCGGCATCGGACGTGCCGAAGGCGGCCTCCATGGCGCCGCGCAGCGTGGCGGCGTCGACACGCTGACCGCGTTCCAGATGCGGCAGCAGCAGACCGGCAGCGGTGAAAACGCAGGCCGCGGTCTCAGCGTCATGGTCGAACGGAAGCGGCGCGGTGGCGGATGCCGCCGCGGATGCGGAAATCATGTTCATCGGGGATTCCTCGGGAGAGCAAGTCAGGATCAAGCCGGGCAGCGCTCTCTCTCGACCGCACCGGCTCAAACCCCTTCCGGCCCATCTCTCGCTCTGAAGCCGTGGCGAAAGCAGGCATGAAACAAGCGCCCGACCGTCAGGCTGGGCGCTTGTGGGTTTCAGTCGATGGCCTGGAAAATCGCCGCCGCCTCCGCGTGATCGGCGGCATGCTCGTAGAGGCGACCATAGCCCTCGGCGAGTTCGTCGTCATCGTAGCGGAAGGAAAGATGCGAGAAGGCGAAGAGCGTGGCGATGATCCCGGCGGCATCGCTTGAGACCTCGCCCTCGAAGCCGTTGCCTTCGCAGAACAGGCGGCAACGGGGCTTTGAGGTCGGCGCGAGATAGAGCGGCTGGCCGGCGCGTTCGTAGAAATCCCAGAGCCCGCCGCCGTAATCGCCGGGGCTGAGTATCTCCATGAAGCGAAAGACGGTATGCTCGCCGATGATGAGCAGGCGCCGGCCAAAAAGGCGCGGCAGGAAGTCCATGCGGCGCTCGTCGGGGACGCGGATTGCGGATTGGGAAGCAAGTTCGGGCAAAGCCATGATCGGTCTCCGAGAGGGAAAGGGGCACCTGCCGGACGACCCTCTCTCAACCCGTCCGGGGGCACCTGTTCCCGGCCCTCCTTTCGCTCTGGGGGCTTGAAGTGGACCATTATCTGGACCATCTTGTGCAGAATAGCGGAGAACATCTGGAGTGATATGCGATGAGGGTTTCTGTCACCGAGGCGAAGGGGCAGCTCACCGAACTGGTGAAGCGGGCCGAAGCCGGCGACGAGGTGATCCTGACGCGGCGGGGCCACGAGGTCGCCCGCCTCGTGCCGGTTGCCGTGGTGGCGACCCCGAAAGGCCGGCGCGCGCTGATGGAGCGGGTCCGGGCCACGGCGCGGGGCAAGGCATTGCCCGGCGCGGCTGCCGCGCGCAGCCAGGATTTCCTCTACGGGGATGACGGGATGCCGGCATGATCGCCGTCGATACCTCGGCGCTGATGGCCATCGTGCTGGACGAGCCGCAGGCCGAGACCTGCATGGTGGCGATCGAGGCGGCAGACGGCCTGCTGATCTCGGCCGGAACAGTGGCCGAGGCGCTGATCGTCGCCGGGCGGCGCAATGTCGGTGAAGAGATCGCCGCCCTGGTCGAGGGCCTTGGGTTCGAGGTGGTCTCCGTCACTGAAGCCTCGGCACGCAGGATCGCCGAAGCCTATGCCCGCTGGGGCAAGGGCGTTCATCCCGCCGGACTCAACTACGGGGATTGCTTCGCCTATGAGGTCGCCAGCGAACGCGGCTGCCCGTTGCTCTTCGTCGGCGACGACTTCTCACGGACGGACCTGCTGTCGGTTCTGTGAGGCAGCGCAGAAGGGTTTCAGCCGAAGCGCTTTCCATCAACTGTGAAGCTGTATTCGTTGGCAACGATGGCCTCATCGACCGCCTCATCCGAAGTCAGGTAGTCGTATTCGCGCTCAAGCTGGCGATAAAGCCAACGGGCGAGATCGCGCAATGCCTCCATGACGGTCTCCTCGGCATCGGCGGTCATGTCCTGCCAGGTCGGGCTGTCGCGGGTGACCGAGATCGCCATGCAGTATTCGTGATAGTATCGCCCCCGATGGGTCGCCTCGGCGGTCAACTGGTAGAAGTTGCGGCGTTGCGCCTGGTGCAGGGCATCCGCGATGCGGTGCAGCTCCACATCCTTCGGCGCATAGGTACGGATTTCCGCCGCCGTGCCTTTGCGATAGGAATAGTGGCCTTCGAACGCGGCGCCATCGCCCTGCGACCAGAAGCCCGTAAACCAGATGCAAGGCTCTTGTCGCACGCCGCCGCCCATGAGGCGGACGGTGCGGCTCTTGATGCGGATGCCGAGGATGTCCGCGATCCGCCGGAAATCCTCATAGACGGCATCGTACCAATCGTAGTCGAAGCCGCCCTCGCGATACCAGGCGCGGGCATTGTCTTTCGCGGCTTCGGAAAGCTCGTCGAGCCGATAGACCGTGGTTTCGATGACGTCAGGCATTGGGGTCGCCCCCGTCCAGAACGGTGGAAAGCCAACCGTCGGTGTAGATCCAGTCCACCGTCTCGCCGGTGGCGAGGTCGAGGACATGCGCGCCGCCCCCGAACCCGTCGATTCTCGGACGTGAGCAGGTATTGGCGTATTGCATCCCCCATAGCCCGGTCAGGCCGAACGCGGCGGCACAGCGTTTGACGAACTGGATGACATGCTCGGGATCGCCGGTGCCGTCATCGCGCATCCAGAGCTGGGTGCCGCCATGTTCGGGCTGGATCGAAAGCATGAAGCCGTCCGAGGGCGGATCTTCGGCGGCGTTTTCGCGCGCCAGCGCGTTGTAGAGATCAAGCGCGCGGGCGGCGTTCTCGGGGCTGCCCACGTCGAGCAGGCAGGAGAAATGGGTGAAGTAGTCGGCCATGTCAGGCTCCTGAAACGAGAAGGCCCGGCGCGGGGCCGGGCCTAGTGGATGGAAAGGGGCGACAGGTCAGGCAGCTTGTGGCAGCCGCAGCAGATCGGCAGTCGTCTCGCGCCAGAAGGGATCGACCAGCCGCGCCTCGAGCAGGCTGGCGCGGTGGCGGAGATCACGAGCCGATACCGCATCGCCGCGCCCGGATGCCGTGAAGGCCATGCCCCGCAGACGGCTGGCCTCCGTGACGGTGCGGCGAGCCTCGGCGTCGGAGGCGACCGGATGCTGCCAGAGCACGATCCCGGCCCGGACCTCACCGGCAAGGACAAGGCCCAGTTCGTTGTCCTGAATGACCATGACGCGGGGGCGAAAGCGCAGCGCATCGCCCTGTCCAACGCGGAAATCACCGCGCGCAACGCGCTGGCTGGCGATGATCAACGCCTCTTCGGGGGATTGGCACTGGCCGATGACGAGCGTGCGCTCGAAGCCGCCGACGTCATCGCTTTCGTCATCGCTGGCGATACCGATGCAGGAGATGCGCAGCGGCAGCTTCTGGGCATGACGCAGCCGGGGCAGGATCTGTCGCGCGACAATTTCGCCGATCGAGGCGAAAGTGGTGTGGTGGGAAAGGCTCATGGGGAATGCTCCGCGACGGACGGCGGAAGCCCCTCTCCCGCCTCACAATCCGTCACGGCCAACCGGCCCGCACTCTTACTCTCCCGTCCCGACGGTGGATCGTCCCGCACCTCGGCGGGACGATCCGGCGATCAGCACCAGGGCTCACGCCGCCCGGCCCAGGTTCTCGCCAGCCCTTCATCGACGAGAATATCGCCGACATCGCGGCCTTCGACGCGTATCGCCGCCAGGGTCCGGCCATAGCGGTCGGTCCCCTGACGCAGGATTTCGACCCGCCGACCTTGCAGGATTTCCGCCAGCCTGATCTTCGCTTGCCGGGCAAGGTCGGTTTCATGGATGCAGCGGCCCTCCATTTCGGGAGCGTCGATGTTGAATATCCGAACAGCTTCGGACTGCTGTCCCATACCCAGCCGGATCGAGTCACCGTCCCAGACGCGGATTTCCGCCGGTTCGCAGGAAGCCGTGCAGAGCAGGACGGAGATGACGATATGGCTGAGCATGGCAAGAGGCTTTCATAAGGGGGAGGCTGACGCGACTGCTCAGACTTCTTCCTGAAGTCGGCCATTGACGCAATGCGGATCGACCTCCGCCTCGATCCGCTGCGTCCGCCCCATCCAAGGCGCCGGGTGGATTGCCCGCGCCCAATCGGCGAAGGACGGGATACGGCCCAGATCCTCGCGGACATGCTGCTCCCCGACCCATCGGGCCGGGATCACCCTGCCGGTGGACAGGGTGATCGTCGCCCCGAAAATGGTCTCGGCCATGAAGATGCCCTCGGCATGGTGGCGAAGCGCGCGATGACGAAAATCGGCCAGGATCTCCTTGCTGGCATCGAACCAGCTATGGATGGGCAAGTAATCCTCGACCGTGCCGCCCCATTTCTTCACCGACGAGAGCGCATGATGATAGGGATGTGCCATTTCCACCCCCTCAGAACTCGTGACTGTAGAATTCGGTGGCGGTGTAGCGCTCGTTGTAGTCGAGCGTGATGGTGCGCGCCGCCACATCGAAGCTGAACTCGCCATAGGCGCCATCATTGTTCTCCCAGCCGCCATGGGTTTCCGAGAGGAAGTCATAGGCGAGCTGTTCGATGGCCGCCTCAACGCCCATTGAGATTGCGGTCACCTTGTCGGTTCCCCATGCCACCGTGGCAATGGTGATCTCGCCCTGCGGCAGGTCCACGGTCCGGTCGTCCGATTGCGCGGTGATGTCCTCGATCTGGCCGCTGTCGCCAGAACCGTCGAAGGTGACGGTCACGAGAGTGATGCCTGCGGCGGCCAGCGCATCGAACAGCGCCGTCTTGTTGTCGGGACGGACCGCTTCAGCGCGACGGTTGCGCTCATCGCGCTCGGCGAAGAAGCGCGCGACGCTGGCGGCCATGTCGAATTCCGGCGTGGCTGGTTTGTCGGTATCGGTCATTGGATGATCCTCCAGGAGAGCGGGATGATATGGCCCGGCGGCGCTCTCCTCTCCTTCCGCCAGGCTCGCCCCGATCCCGGCCCAACTCTCCCTTTCCAGAGCCGAGGCGAGGCCTCGGCACCGCCGCTGGCGATGCGCAGCCTGCGCATGGCACAAGGCCCGGCTGCGCCTGACGCGGGCCGGGCCGTCGGGCGGAGGCGCTTTCGCGCCTCAGCCGAAGGGATCGAGTTCGAGCTTCACCATCTCTTCGTCGCCGTCGAACTCGTCGGCGGGCATGGCGCCGTTATCCTGACTCTGTGTTCTGTCTTACCGCTGTGACGTTCGCAGCACACGATCAACGTTGACGACATTCCCCTTCGCTTGAGGTGAGGCGATGCGATTTTCCCGCCGGGACGGGCTCGAGCCCGTCCCGGCGGGAAAATCGCGGCCGAGGAGAACAGGATGCCCCAGCTCTTCTTCACGGATCTTTCGACGCTGCGGCAGTCTGTTACGGTTGATGGCGTCGTCCACAGGCTGTCGGTGGATGAAGTCGCAGCCGCCGAGAAGCTGAACCTCGTGGACGGCATGCCGTTCATTCTTGGCGATGACGACAGCTACGATCACGACCTGAACCGGTTCTTTCGAGCTTGCCCCACGTTGGGGGTTCGTTCGCCCAACAGCTTGCGCGCCTATGGTTGGGATATCCTGATCTGGATGCGCTTTCTTGCCGAGCGCCGAGACAACAGAGCCCTCTGGGCGGCTGATCGGCACGATGTCGCAGCCTTCCATGCGGCGCGACGTCTGGCGCTTCCTCCGGCGCGCATCTCGGCCGCGAGCTGGAACCGGTCGGTAGCAGCGCTCGACAAGCTTTACCGATGGGCTCTTGAAGAGGGAATGATCGCCAAATCGCCTTTCACCTATCGGCAATCATGGCGACGGACGAACGGCGGCGGGGCCATAGCGGTCGCTGCCAATGTTGCCACCGAGCGCGGCGCACGGACACGCGATATCCGGTTCCTTTCCCTGGATCGGTATCTCCTGTTTCGCGAGATCGGCTTGCGTGGTCGTCTTCCAGACGGGAGCGAGGATCCCACCTGGCAGGGCCGCAACAGCGAGCGCAATGCGTTGTTCGCCGAATTGCTCGTCACGACGGGCCTGCGGCTCCAGGAAGCGGCAAGTCTGCTCTGGATCGAGTTCCCGAGGACGGAGCCGGTCGGTGCATTGAGGAGCCGATCTTTCCGACTGGCGCCGGCCATTGCCAAGGGTAGCAAGGGGCGCGAGATCCGCTTGCCCGAGCGCGTGCTGAAGCGTCTGCATGAATACGCGGCGTTGGAACGGACCAATGTCCTCATGCGCCTTTCGCAACCGCGCAATAGGTCAATCGAACATCCGATCCGTGTCGTCAGCCACGATCGGGGAAGGCTCCTTCTGGAAAAGGACACAGTTCGAGCCAGTGTCGACGTGCTGGCGCCGCGCGAACGCAGCCGCTTGGTATGGGCGGAAACATCCGAACCATTGTGTCTTTGGCTGGCGGAAGGGGCGCGGCCCATGCCCCCGGCCGCTTGGGAGGTGGTCTTCCGGAGGGCAAGCGTACGGTGCAGGCGGTTCGGGATCGACCTCGACGTCACTCCGCACATGATGCGCCACACCTTTGCGGTTCATATGCTGTCGCTGCTCGTGCGTGAACAGATCGGATGGGTACTCGACGAACGCCGATCCCATATCGGCGCGGCGTACCGCCGCTTGATTGGCGATCCTCTTCTGAAGTTGCAGCGTTTGCTGGGCCATAGCCGCATCGAAAGCACTCACATCTACCTGGATTGCATGGAAGAAAGCCAGGAAATGATCGACGCTGCGGTCGAGGCCTGGGAACTGCGCGTTAATGCTGGTGGACCCCTGTGATGAAACGCGGTCGTCGTGCCACCTTCCCAGTTGGAATCGAATTGTTCGACACTCAAGAGGAAAATCCGCAAAATCCGCTCGTCTTCGTCCTTCGGACGGAAGATGCCGGGAGGATCGACGTCAATCTGTCTTCCTGGCCGCTGACGGCGCTGACCCATGAGGTTGCGCCATTCCTGCAGGAGTATCTCCACCGGATGGGGCCGGCACCACTCTGGAAAACCGCAGGCACCTTTATCCGCCGTCTGCGGCGGTTCTGGCTGTTCCTGGAAGGGGCGTCGGTAAAACCTCGTCGTCTCGACGACTTAACTCCGGCGGTAATCAATGCCTATGAGGACTGGCTGGAGCAGAACGGCGGCGAGCGACCCAATCAGCGCAATGTGCTCGGTGCTCTGATCGGGGTGCTGCGCGTCGCCGCCGAGCTCAATCCTGAAAGGCTTCCGCCCGAAACACTGTTGCGCCTGAAATACATCGGTCACGGCGAGCACGGCGTCTCAAAGCCGCGCGATGCCTACAGTGGGAGGATTGCCTCGACGTTGCTGCAGGCAGCGATGCGCCAGATCATCGAGGCTCGCGACCGGATAGCGACGGGCGAGGCTCTGCCTCCCCCACTTCTGGATGTAGGCCGTGATCCAGAATTGCGCCGTCGCTATGACCTAGTGGTCGAACAGATTGTGACGGCGGGAGTAGTCGCCGGGGAAGGCGCGCTGTTCGACAATCTGCGCTACCACGCTCATAGATGCGGGCTCGAGCCGCCTCCGGTCGAGGAACTGCATGCCGGCTTCCATCTGACCCGGTACGATGTCGTCGGCTTCCTCGTCTGGCTGTCCTTGACGACCGGCATGGAGATCGAAGCGCTGCGTGGGCTTGAGGCTGACTGCTTGCGCAATCCCAACCGGGGTTATGTCGAGATCGAGTATCGAAAGCGGCGCGCGCATCATGCCCAGTGGAAGCGCTTGCGTGTCCGCGATGGCGGACGGGAGACGCCCGGAGCCGTCCTGCGGCTGGCGATCAAGCTGACGGAAAAGGCTCGGCAGCACACTGGATCGAGCAAGCTCTGGATCACCTGGAAGCCGGGGCGCCTGTCGTCGCCGAAAAAGCTGGGGACCTGCGTGGCCGCGTTTGTCGAGAAGTACGGAATCGTCGATGACGCCGGAAAATCGCTGGCGCTCAATCTCTCCAGGCTGCGCAAGACCCAGAAGGCTGACTGGTATAAGCGGACCGGAGGGCAGTTGGAGAACTTTGCCGTCGGCCACACGGTAGCGGTGGCGGCCAACCATTATGCCGACATCCCCGCCCTTCGGCATCTGCATGAGCAGACGATAGTCGAGGCACTGACCGACGCGATGGCGCCGGCTCTGCGACCTTGGATCGTTGTGCCCGCGGATGAAGCCCGGCTGCGAACCTCAGCCGACGCGACCGGGCTGCCGGTGCCGTCGGAAAAGATCGGCCCGCTCCTGGACGGAGAGCAGGATCTTTGGCTGGCGGCGTGCAGCAACTTCCGCGTCAGCCCTTTCGGTCGGGAAGGCGAAGCCTGTCCGACGCCGTTCTGGGGGTGCCTGGAATGCTCCAACGCGGTCATTACCGCACGGAAACTACCGGCGCTGATCGCGTTCCAGGCGTTCATGGACGAGCTGCGGGAGGCGTTGCCTTCTGGCGACTGGAACGAGAAATTCGATCGGCCATACCGCAGGATCACGGAGCAAATTCTGCCGATGTTCCCGTCCTCCGTCGTCGGAGGCGCACGGGTTGAGGCGGCAGAATCCTCGGCGCGGTTGCTCTATCTTCCGCCGGAGGCTTACGGCTCATGACCACTACCTCTCCTTTGAACGATGAGCGTGCCGTCTCACGCCTCAGGGTCGATGACGACATCGTTTTGGCTTCGATGCCTCTCAGGGATGGTACCGACCGAGCGGCGCTCTCGCGGTTCGGCGATGATGTCTGGGATATGGCGCCGGCGATGTTCAACATGGCCAGAAAGGCCTTTCGAACGGTCGACTTCGGCGTGATCCCCTGCGCGGCAGAGCGGTTGCTTGCGAAGGAATACATCTATGCCTGGATGAATGAACGGCGCGCCGACGGTGAGCCGCGGTTGCGGCCAGTCTCCGGCCATACTGCGCTTGCGACGCTGCGCCGGTTCCTGGACTTCGTGCGCTCGCGGATCGGCAAGCTCGATCTGGCAAACGTCGATCAGGATTTGATCGATGCATACGCGACCCATCACCGGGCGCGGCCGATCACGCCGGGGCGCGTGGGTGTGTGCCTCAGGCCCATCGTCCAGCTTCATCGCCTGGCGCCCTATCTGACGTGCGGTGGCATCACCTTCACCCCGTGGCGCGGCCGACCGGTCTATCGGGCAACCGGCCAGGGAACGCGCTGTTCGGAAAACCGGACCGCGCGCATCCCGGAGCCGGTCATCGGCGCAATGCTGCGATGGGCCTTGAAATATGTCGAGCACCTCTGCGACGACATCTTCACTGCCCGGGCTGAAGCCGATGCACTGAACAGCCGGTTCGCAGCACGCTCGCGCGCCCGCCACACGCGGCCCGCGGTAATGCTGGCCTCCTGGATCGACAAGCGTCGCGAGGAAGGAAGAGGCATTCCTGTCTGGGAAAGACCTCTTTCGATCGGGGGGCTGACCGGCAGATTGTCGCGGGGCGGCAGGTTTGATGGCGAGGTCATCAATCTGAAGCTCCTGACGATGCAATGCGGGCTGCATCTCACCACCGTCCACAAAGATCCGGCCCTGTTGTCGATGGTTCATGATGCTGTCGACGAGCTTGGGTTCGAGGTGGGCGGGATGGACACGCCGATCTCCCCGGATCCCGACACGGGGCGACCGTGGCGGGAGCGCTTCGATGCCATCAGCCTGGCGCGGGAAGAACGGCACCTGCAGACGGCCGCCTATATCGTGTGTTGCTATCTGACGGGCATGCGCGACGGTGAGGTGCAGTCGCTGCGATCCGGCTGCCTGAAACGGAATCTCGACCGGGACGGGCGAACAGAAAGGCTGGCGATCGAGGGCGTGACCTGGAAGGATCGCGGCGCTCGCGGCGAACAGGTCGAATGGATCACCATCGAGGCCGCCGTCCAGGCGATCCGGGTTGCCGAGCGTCTTTCGGAACGATTCCGCCGGAATGCGGGGACAGAGCGGCTATGGCTTGCCCTTGACGACCGCGAGACGAACAATGCCGAGACGCCGATACTCATCGCCAAGAAGATCAACCAATTCCGAGAACATCTCGATGAGCGATATGGCGCGGACGATAGTCCTGTGATCCCCCGAGTGGGAGAAGACGTCTGGCGCTTCAACACCCGTCAGTTCAGGCGAACGCTGGCCTGGTACATCGCGAACCGGCCCTTCGGGGTTGTCGCCGGCAAAATCCAGTACAAGCACGCCTCCGTGGCCATGTTCAACGGCTATGCCGGCTCGTCCGCATCCGGCTTCAGGCAGGAGGTCGAACAGGAACTGGCGCTCGGACAACTCGACGACATCATCGACTACTTCGAAAACCATCGACGCGGTCACGGTCCAGGCGGACCCGCCGGTAAACGCGTCGGCGTGGAACTGGAGCGGGTCGGCCGCGAACTCGGCCCGCTTCCGGGGCAACTGGCCGATCGCAAGCGCCTGAAGGCGATGCTGGCGCATCTGGCGCGCACGCTGCATGTCGGATATCTGAACGACTGCTTCTTCGACCCATTGACGGCGCTCTGCCTGCGGGAGTCTGAGAAACCTTCAGCCTCGGTGCCGGTCCTGTCGCGATGCGCGCCCGACCGATGTCCCAACGCCTGCCTCGTCGAGCGACATCTCCCGCCATGGGAAGCCTCCATTGCACAGGCGGAGGATCTTCTCGCCGACAAGCGTCTCTCCCCGCTGCAACGCGAAGCGCTGCGCCTGGACAACGACAGAAAACGCAGGCTCATCGCGCCGTTGAAGGAACGCACATCATGAAGCCGGTCAGTGCAGCCACGGAACAGGCGCTTCGTGAGGCGATGGCGCGCCTCCTTTATGGGTGCCCCCGCGTGGCTGATGGCAGGCTGACGGTTGTGAATCTGGCCATCGAGGCAGGTGTCAGTCGCGCGACCGCGAACCGCGCTTCCGAGGTGCTGGAAGCCTTCCGCCATGCAGTTGCCGAGTCGAGAGCCCGGCGCAACGCGACGGATCGGCCGGCGGGGACGGCCCGGGCCGAACAGGAGCGGCGCGCCGTCGAAACCGTGCTCGCCCAGCATCGTCAAGTCCGCGCGCTGTGCCAGCTTATGGAACGGCGGCGCGATAACCGCACCGCCGACGTCATACCGATCATCGGCAGGAAACGCCCTTGACGCCGATTGTGCTCACCCGGCGCAGCAGGAGAGTTTGGCGATGTCCTTGCCGAACGAAAGTGCTGCGAGCTTCAGCCCCTCGACCGTGGTGAGGTAAGGAAAGATCGTGTCCGCGAGGTCATCGACGGTGAGACCCTGGCGGATCGCGAGAGCCGCGGTCTGAATGCTGTCGGCACCTTCCGGCGCGAGGATGTGGGCGCCGAGCAAACGACCGCCAGCAGCATCGGCCACGAGCTTGATAAGCCCACGAGTGTCGCGGGCGGCGAGTGCGCGCGGCACCTGATCGAGACCGATCGTCGAAACGCGGATCTCATGCCCGGCCGCACGCGCCGCCGCCTCGGTGAGACCTACGCTTGCGACCTGCGGATCGGTGAAGACGATAGCGGGCATGGCGCTGTTATCGTAGCGCAGGCTGTCGCCATTGAGGGCGTTCTTGGCGGCGAGCTTGGCGCCATAGGCGGCCATGTAGACGAACTGGTCGCGGCCGGTGACGTCGCCGGCGGCATAGACGCCAGCCTTGGTCGTGCGCATGCGGTCGTCGACCACGATGCCGCCCTTCGCCGAGACGGTGATCCCGTGCTCGGCCAGCCCAAGGCCTTCGATGTTGGGCGTGCGGCCCGTGGTGATCAGCACCTGATCGGCGTCGATCTGGACATCGTGACCGTCACGCGTGACGGTCAGTGACGCTCGGCCCTCGGTTTTGCGGATCGCGCGGTAAGCGATGCCGGAGATAACGGTGATGCCTTCATCCTCGAAATACCCCGTGAGCGCCGCGCCGATCTCGGGCTCGGCCTCGGGGAGCAGTCGGGACCGGCAGACGAGGGTCACCTTGACGCCGGCACGGGCGAACATCTGGGCGAGCTCCGCGCCGATATAACCGCCGCCGATCACCAGCAGCGATCGCGGCAGTTCCTCGAGGTCGAGCGCCGTCGTACTGGTGAGATACGGTACGGTCTCGAGGCCAGGAATAGCAGGAACTGCCGGCCGCGCGCCGGTTGCGATAATGATCTTGCCAGCGGCAATACGCGCGCCGTCAACTTCGACACCGCCGTCGAGGAGGCGAGCCGGCCCGTCGCGATAGGCGATACCATTGTACGCGGGGAGCAGGTCCGCGTATTTGGCCTGGCGCAGCCCAGACACGAGCGTGTCCTTCTGACGAACGGTTCCGCGCCAGTCTGTCAGTTCGGCTTCAGCAGTAATGCCGGCAAAACGTGCCGCCACGCGAGCGTTATGAAGCGTCTCGGCCGCGCGGATCAGGGTCTTCGACGGCACGCAGCCGACATTGACGCAGGTGCCGCCGATGGTGCCACTGCCGATGAGCGCCACCTGTGCGCCCTGATCGGCGGCCGTGATCGAGGCCGAGAAGCCGGCCGAGCCGGCGCCGATGACGACGAGATCGTAAGCGCCTCCATTGCGACCGTTTGTGCGCAAGGGTCGGTTGGCGACCACCAGGCTCTTCGACGCCACATCGAGACCAGCGAGGCTCGGCCCGAACAGAGCACGGCCGGCTTCCAGTCCTTCCTCGATCGACAGCCGGAAACCTGGCTCGTCGGTGGAACGTTCGTCGCGCCAGGCGGAAAGATGCTCGTCCGAGCAGAAAAAAGCGGTCGTCGCGCAGAGCGAGCTCGCGGCGCAGCCGCCTTCATAACGGACGCTCTGCCACATGACGGCCGACTGTGGCTCGACGTCGGCGAGTGCCCGCCCTCGGTCCTGCGTGGTGATCCGGATCAGTGCGCCGCAATGGCCGCAGGGCGAGGCGATCGCGGTGTCGCGATCGGTCATGGCACCGATGCCCAGCGCGTCGACCGCGCACATTGCATTCAGCGTGCGTCCGTCCAGAGTGACCCGATGGCCGGTGTTATGATCGCTGAACGGATAGGCGCCGACGATCAGCTCGCCATCGAGAACGACGAGGTCGCGCCGGCGGAGCTCGTCGAGCAGTGGCCGGATGACCATCTCACTGAGTTTTGTACGCTCCGCAAGCGCGCTTATGGTCGGGGCACCCCCGTGGTCGGCGTAGAGTCGGAGCAACGCAACACGCACCCTGTCGGTGGCGGGATCGTAACCGCTCCAGCGATTGAGCACGTGGTCGGACCCGACCATCGCCTGCAGAGCGTTCTTGACCACAGGCGACGTGACCGCCGACCAATCCGGAAACGTTACGCCCGGTCGAACGGCAAAGCTCGCCAGTGTCGCGGGCTGAGAAACGGCCGGGTTGTCCCGGGAGGAGGTTGCACAGCAATCGTTCATGGCTTCACGCCTTCCTTGCGAATCTTCGTCTCATAGGCCGTGGCTCTTGCCCGGCGATGATGGGGCCCCCACGCGCCGAAGCCGAAGCCCGCGACGATCAGGGGAAGCACCACTGCACCCACACCTGTCAGCCACGTGCCAAGACCCGCCAGAGACAGGCCGACGGCGAGGAGCGGCGCCGCGCAGCAGATCGCGGCGAGGACGGCGCCAACGGCACCTGCGCGGATTACGGCGCGATCAGTCATCTAGCTGCCTTGCTGCGTCGGGTGGGCCGGATAACCAGCATTCATGCTGGCGGCTGCGATGGCATCGGTGCTCGTCTTAGCGTCGTCGAAGGTCACGGTCGCGGACTTCGCCTCGAAGGAGACGGTCACCTTCGCGACACCGGGGATTGCCGCCATCGTGGTCTTCACGATGTAGGGGCACGAGGCGCAGGTCATGTTGTCGACGGCAAACGTCACAGTGCGTTCGGCGGCGAAGGCGGCAGGCGCAGTCATCACCGACGCGATCAAAGTGAAAGCGCTCAAACTCTTCCTCATGGGGTAGTCTCCTCTTGGTGTCAGGCGGAAAGCAGCAGCGGCGCGACGTAGTCGAAGGCGAAAGCAGCGGCGACGAGTACGGTCGCGAACCAGAGCGCGATCTGAACGAGGCGGCTGGGGACGGCGCGCGTGCAGGCAGCCCCATCGGCACAGGCCTGTCGCGGCTTCCAGTAGACAAGGTAGAAGCCGTAGCCGAGCATGCCCGCCGTTGCGGCGACAAACAGTGGCTTGTAGGGCGCAAGCGCCGTCAGATTGCCGATCCAGGCGCCGCCGATGCCGAGGCTGAACAGGACGAGCGGAATGATGCAACAGGACGAGGCGGCGATGGCGCCGAGTATGCCGCCGACGGCGACCAGGCGCTGTCGCCCGGCCTCGCTTCGCTCTGGCGTCGTCAGGTTTGCCGCAGTCGGTGCAACGTCTGCTGGTCCGTGTCGGGATGCATTCATGTTCGACCTCGCTCTTCTTGTCGAAAACCTATCCAGGCGCTAATGTGCGGTCTGTAGCAACTACAGGGTCAAGGGGTATTTTTGGATGCGCGATCACGCTGGCGTGAAAGGCCTCAAGCGCGCCGAACTCGCACAGCGCACAGGGTGCAATCTGGAGACGGTCCGCTATTACGAGAAGGTCGGCCTCCTGCCGGAGCCGCCGCGCACGGCGAGCGGCTATCGCAGCTACGACAGCACCCACGAGCGACGGCTTCGCTTCGTCTTGCGGGCGCGCGAGCTCGGCTTCTCCCTCGATGAAGTCCGTGAACTGCTGCGCCTCGTCGACGAGCGCGACCAGCCCTGCGCCGAGGCAAGCGCCGTTGCCGCCGCGCATCTCGACGACGTGCGTGAAAAGATCGCCGACCTGAAACGCATGGAGCGAGTGCTGAAGGACGTGGTGGCCCAATGCACAGAAGGCAATCGGCGGGAATGTCCGCTGATCGAGACGCTGTTCCGGGAGCCGGCGAGCTCAGCGAAATGCCAGTGAGACAGCTTGACTGTTCAGATAAACGCCGTGGGTGCCGTCCCCGGCCTGGAACACGACGATCACGACCATCAGCGTGGTGGCGAGGCTGGCGGCGAAAGCGGTGGCATCTGCGTAGGACATGGGTTCCGGCTCCTGTCTTTGGAGGCGGGGGACCATCCCCCGCGCGACAGGCGCCCGAAGTGTCTGACCGGATCTGCAATCACCCTCGGGCGTTCGGATTCTTTCCGAATCCCCGAGGGCGGCACGCGCGCGTAAGCCGACCCCACCGGGGTTGAATGCAAAGAGACGGTCGGACCAAGGTTAGCGAATGGAAGCGGGGGATGGTGCTTTGCGTCGAGCCGGTGCCGGAAACCCGTCGCAGATGCTTTGCTGCGCCAGCCTCGTTGCCGGCGGATATTCAGGGTGTGTTTCAGGCCGGGGACGGAACCCGTTGCCCCCACAACACCAAGGAGTTGGCGCAATGGTGAAGCTCGAACTCGATCCATCGCTGCTTGTGCAGCGATACCCGATAGCCCCGTGTGCAAGGTTCGGCTTTCAGGGCCGGTCAGTCCCAGAACCCATCGGCGATTTCGCGGGCGATCATGGCGCGGGCCTTCATCATCACATCGTCGCCGGAGGTGTCGATATGACCGAAAAAGCGCGTCCGGGCGCCATGGGCCGTCCAGTCGGCATAGCGGCAGTATTCGCGGGCATCGAGCCGGAAGGCGCGCATGTCCTCGGCCCAATGCGGTTTCGGTTCCACGATGACGGTGACGCCGTTGCGGGTTTCCTCCCAGGGAAGCGAGCGCTCCGATGGCGGATTGCGGCGGTCATCGGCGAAGATTTCATCGACCGTCATCATGATGCGCCCCCATCTTCGGCCTTCTCGACAAAGCCGGCAGGATCGTCGGGATCCGGCGGCAGATAGGCGTCATAGGGGTTGCCGCTTGCGAGATGGCCGAACGGCGTGAAGACGTAATCACCCCCGTCGCGGCCGACCGCGCACAGGACATAGCGTGTCTCACGGGTCGCGGCGTCGAGGCATTCCATAAGGGCGAGATTGCCGTCATCGGCAGCACGAAGCAGAGTGTCGAAGTTCGTTCGAACGGGATCGGGAATGGCCATTGTGTTCTCCTGAAACGAAGAAGGCCCGCCGTCACGGGACAAGCGGGCCGGATGAACGGGATCGGCGATGGTCACGCGGCAGCTCGACCCTCGACGGCATCGGCGCCTGCCTCGTCGGCGGTGATCTCCTCGAGGCGCGCGCGGCTGTAGCCGTTCCTGGCTAGCCAGAGTTCGGCCGCCTCGTGGTTCTCCGCGAGGTGCAGCAATTCGACGTTCTCTCCGACATCCTGCACAACACGGACCTGACCGATCTTCGGGCGTTCGACAACCCGGAAGCTCAGATCGCTGTCGATGCCGTAGCTGCGCATGATGGTGATGAGGATGATGCCGCCTTCGCCGAAATCACCCTCATGCAGGGTGAAGGACGGCGGCGTCGTGTAGGTCGGGCGCTCGCGGCCCGGTTCCTTGCGCACGAGGCGACCGGCCCCGTTGCGGGATTTCCACGCGGCGAGCTTCTTGGTGAAACGTGCGGGCGGTTTCGGCTGGCCGTCGCTATAGGCCACGAGCGAGCCGAGAGGCGCAATGTCGAAAATGAGGGAAGCGGACATGATCTTGCTCCTGAAACGAAAGCGGCCCGGCGAGATGCCGGGCCTTCAGATGGAAGGGATGGAATGCGGGGCGGCGGAGGCCGCCCCGCTGCTGCGCGTCACTCGGCGGCGACGAGGGCCTCTGGATCGTCGGCGGCCTCGGCCGTGTCCTCATGGCCACCGGCGAGGAAGTCGGGCAGCGCCACGCTGTCCTCGTCCTGATCGGTCGCGCCATCCACGGCCTGCGCCTCGATGGCGGGGCGCAGCGGCTCCGGCAGCCAGCCGGTATCGGCCAGGAGCCGTTCGGCCTCCTTCGCCATATCGCCCTTCTTGAGATGCGCGATGAGATCGGCCGCGCGATCGCCGGCGCCCTCGCGCACCGCCTCGATGATGCGGGTCTTGGTCACGCGACCCAGGTAGTTCTCGACCGTGGGCCTCCAGCCCGCTTCGACGAGATCGAGGCCGGTGGCCTGTGCCAGCCGTTCGGCCTCGGCCATGCGGCGGTCGAGACCGTGCTGCGAGATGCCATTCCCCGAATAGGGGTTGGGCCGCTCGTAAAGCGCGTTGACCCCGAAACTGACGCAATGGGCGAGCAGCGCCAGGCGGCTGGCATCGTCGAGACCGTCGATCCAGTCCCAGAGCCGGTCGTCATCGCCAGCGGGGATGTCGCCCCGCCAGGCGTCCGCGCGCTCGTCGATCATCTTCGCGGCGGCGCTGTCAGCGAGCCCGGTCGCATCCGTGGGAAGATAGATGTGACGCACGGCGGCATAGAGGCTGGTTCCCGAGGTGGCGGTGCGCTCGAAAGTATCGAGAACCAGCTTGTGCAGCAGCGCCGTCATGGCGACGCGCGGATTCTCGGCAAGCGCATTGCGCAACGCCAGCGTCCGCCAGGCGGTCAGGTCGGTCACCAGCCGCTCGGGCAGCGGCTTGACGGCATCGTCCTCCTCTTCATCGCCGTCCGGGACCGGCTCGCCGCCGACGGTGATAACCGCGCGCTGCACCGCATCGGGATCGGACGGGTCGGCACCTTCGCCCGCATCCTCACCATCGACGCTCTCGGGTTGTTCGTCCTCGGGGCGGACATAACCGGGACTGACGATCAACTCGCCATCGCGGTCGATGCTGACGAAAACACCGGCACGGGCGATGTCTTCCGGCGCGAAGGTGACGGGCCGGTTCTCGAAGCCTTCCAACTCGGCTTCGATCTCCCCGAGCCGCTGGTCGATCTCATCGGGCAGGTCGTCGGCTTCTGCATACTGCGCTTCGAGTTCGTCATACTCGTCGCGCAGCGCCTCGCGGGCGGTGCGCTCCTCGTCGGTCAGCTCCTGGGTCACACCGACCAGCCTGCGCAGGCCGTTGGCGTAGCCGTAGGGAAGTTCGACTGCCGCGTCGATCCACTTCCAGCCCTGTCCGGCGATCTCGTCGGCGACAGTGCGCAGCTTATCGTCAACCAGGCGGTCGAGCAGCGTGACGTCCTGCAACCAACCGCCGTTCTCGTCGGAGAAGAGATCGCGCAGCACCGGGCCGCCCGCCGCCTCATAGGCGTCGATGCCGATGAAGCGGGCGCGCTTGTCGGCAGCCGGAACCGTGGTCTCGGTCAGCAGGCTGCGGATGTGCCAGGGCTCTTTCTGCCACGACGTGCTGATCCGCTCCCAGACCTGCTGCTGGCGCTCGTGGTCGGGATTGACGGTGAAGGCTTCCAGCATCGCCAGCGTCATCTCATTCCGCGCATAGGCGTCGTGCAGCGCCGGCGCGACCGTCGCGAGACGAAGGCGCTGCATGATGTAGCGCGGCGTGGTCCGCCAGGCGTCGGCGATCTCCTCCTTCGACATGCCCATGTCGAACATCCGCTTGAACGCCTTGAACTGGTCGAGCGGATGCAGGGCGAGGCGCAGCAGGTTCTCGGCCAGCGAGTCGTCGACTGCCGAGGTCTTGGCATCGGCCTTCTTGACGATGCAGGGGACGAGGCCATCGGCCGGGAAGCGACCGGCTTCGACGAGGCGCGCGATGGACCTGTAGCGGCGGCCGCCGGCCGGGGTCTCGAAATCGCCGGTCTCAACGCCGTCCGCGTCGAGGATGGCGCGAACGTTGAGGCCCTGCACGAGATCCTCGCGCCGGTCGATGTCATGGGTAAGTTCGTCCAGACCCGCCTCGACGTCAGCCTCGCGAACATTGCTGTCCGACAGCCTGATCCGGTTGAACGGAATGTCGCGCGCCCGTGAAAAGACGATCATCGGGGCGACGGGCTTCTTCCTGGCAGCTTTGGCCATGGTGATTTCTCCGCGACGGGCGGCCGGGAGCCACTCTCTCGACCTCCAACCCGTCACGAAGCGAAGCGCCGCCCTCTTCCTCTGAAGAGTGCGACGCCAGGCCACAAAGCCGGCAACCGGAAATCAGGATTCCCGGCTTTCCGTATCTGTGGATGTGCGGGTGAATGCCGCACCGGCGCGGTAGAGGGCTCGTTCCGCCGCCTGGATGCTGCCGGTTTCCCACGCAGCCTCCGCCCAGACCGAGATCGGGAAATCCCCGGTGAAGAGCAGATCCCGCTCGATCCCCATGCCGAAGGGCAACCGGACCCCACGCAGCTCTTCCAGGCTCCACGAGCCGAGTTCGGGGTAGCCGATATCGGCCAGGCCGAACATGATGTCGCCGCCCTGATCCAGCTCGGTGGCGAGCCAGACGCCCGCGCCGAAGGGGTTGAAGAATTTCACGACGGGGATGTGATCCCCGCCGCGCTGGCATCCATTGGCCAGAAGCCGGTCACGCTGTGTTCCGGTCAGGAGGATCATGCCGCGACCCTCCCGTCGATTGCAGCCGGATCCGGTTCCCCGGCATCTTCGGCCGGCAGATGCGCCAGCAGCCAGTCGGCCGCCTTACTGGCCTGTGAGGCCGCGCGGACAATGGCGCGGTTATCCTCGCGCAGCACCTCCAGCCAGGAGCCGATGTAGTCGGCATGGCGCACGGTCGGCACGATGCCGAGCGAGGCGCAGCAGAAGGCCGCGTTCATCTCAGCCACCAGCTCCTCGAAGGCGTATTTCTTCGTGCCGAAACTGCCCGAAAAATCCCGCCCCAGGCGCGAGGCATGGCCTGTGGCGTGACCCATCTCGTGGAGCGCCGTCCTGTGCCAGTTGATCGGTTCGAAATAGGCGGCCGGTGGCGGCACCTGGACATAGTCGAGCGCCGGAACATAGAAGGCGCGATCCCCGCCGATGCGGAAATCGATACCAGTGGCACAGATCAGCGCCTCGACCCTCGGCTCGATCATGCCTGGCGGTGGTGGTGGTGCCTCGACAGCGATGTCCTCGGGCAAGCCTTCGCATTGCGCCGCGTTGAACACGGTGAAACGCTTCAGGAACGGGACGCGTCCCGGTTCTTCACCGGTCTCGCGGGCTCGGCGCTTCTCGTCTTCCGGGGTGAAGCGGTCGGCATAGACGACCGTCGTGCCGTGCTCGCCCTTACGGACATTGCCGCCGAGGGCTGCCGCCTGGCGATAGGTGAGCCAATGCTGGGTCGGATAGCCGTTCTGGACCACGGCACCCCAGAGGATCAGCACATTGATCCCGGAATACTGCCGCGAGGTCGCGGCGTTTCGCGGCATGGCAAGCGGCGCTTTCGCCGCAGTCCCCCAAGGCTGGACCCAGGGAAGCCGTCCTTCCTCCAGCTCGGCGATGATCTTGTCGGTGATGTCGTCATAGAGATTGCTGCGGGCGCCGCCTGGGCGAGCGCGGTCCTGTCTGGCCATCGGGATGATCTCCGCGACGGGCGCCGGAGGCCACTCCTCCAGCACTCAACCCGTCACGGAAAACCCGTCCGCACTCTCCCTCTCAGGGGGCGTTGCGGGGTCTCCCCGCTGAAGGGGGTGCGCCGGCAACGATAGTGCCGGCCAGGGGGAAGGCCTTCCCCCGTCAGGCCCACGGCAAGATGCGCGTTTATTCGCGGGAACAATAAAAAGAGCCCGCGCGAATGAAGAATCAGAAGCGAATAGCCGTCGCCGGTGTTGGCGTCTGCCGGTATGATGAGGTGAGTTTGGCGCTCAGGCTTGGAAAACTAATGACGCAGCATGACCAGCACATCGCCACGTGGCGGGATGCTTTTCGCGACGAGACAACGGGCATCCACAGAACCATTCAGGATCTGCTCTGGAACTACGCCGCCTTTCGCACGACGGTTCGGATCGTCCGTCTTGCAAATGAGAAGAGAGGCTCGAGACCCCCGCTTAACCAGATGATGTTCAATCTCGTTTCCGAGGGATACTGGTCAAGCCTGCTTCTCGGCACTCGCCGACTTCTCGATAAGGCCCCGATCAATGGCCCCAAGGGAGTTTACTCGATCCGATCTGTCGTCAACGACGTGAAAGCGAGCCAAAACTGGTTGACCAGGAGAATCTACGTCGAGAAAGTGCTTGACGCGCAATACGATCTCGATCGCCTGCATCAAGAACAACATGACCACCTCGTCGCCGCGAATGGGCGTCCGGTGTGGGGTGATCCAGAGCTCATGAAAAG
The DNA here is from genome assembly GCF_025698805.1 of Filomicrobium sp. Taxonomy (NCBI): domain Bacteria; kingdom Pseudomonadati; phylum Pseudomonadota; class Alphaproteobacteria; order Hyphomicrobiales; family Hyphomicrobiaceae; genus Filomicrobium; species Filomicrobium sp. The sequence continues at coordinate 745,947 of NZ_JAILWT010000002.1, read as the reverse complement.
TCAGGCCGCGCATCGGCATTTCGATGTTTTGAGCGGCGTGTCTCCATCAGGGCGTAACCCGAGCGATCTGATCTCAGCCACGGTATTGGAGAAGATCGAAACTCGGCTCGCCAGCCTTGATCGAATTGCCGAGCACGTTAACTCGCATGTTGCTCATGCCGGGAACAAGCAAAGTCGGCAGGACAGGGAGCTTGGTGATTTCGACATTCGCGATGCCGAAAAGACTCTCAGGCAGTTGAAGGAAATCGCGGATCTGGTCGGAGTGTGGTTCGCCAACGAAGGCGGTGCGGGCCTCGCCACATATCTCGGTGACCAATTCGAGGGCCTCGATCATGCGGTCGTAGACAGCGCCGACCTTGCCGACCTTTTAGAGCAATGGCGATTGATCGATAGAGAAATCGCAGAATGGTCGATCCGGCCAGAAGATTTGTGACCCCCGAGAGGCAGGCCGATTCGTTGGTTCGAACCGATACCGCCTTCTGTCAAAGCCACCGGCTTTACCGAAAATCCCGCGCCTTCACCCTGATACCGCCGGCCCCCGGCCCCTGCTGCCCGTCCGTCGCCACCTCGCGCTGCACGACAGTCGCCAGATCCCGCGACAGATCGACGATCCGATGGGCGACGAGATGCACGACCTCGCCCTCGCGCTGAACGCGGCCCCGCACGGCGATCATGCTCGATGAGAGAATGACCCGGCGATAGCGCTCGAAAATCTTCTGCCAGACGACGAGATTGGCGATGCCGGTCTCGTCCTCGAGCGTGATGAACATGACGCCATTGGCCGAACCGGGGCGTTGGCGCACCAGCACGATCCCGGCAGCCTCCAGCCAGCGCTGATCACGGGCCGCCATCGCCTCGGCGCAGGTGACGATCCGGCGCCTCGCCAGGTCCTCGCGCAGGAAGGAGACCGGATGGCGACGCAGCGACAGGCCGATATGCCCATAATCCTCGACCACCTCGCGGCCAGCAGGCATCGCTCTGAGCGCGATCGCCGGCTCGTCGAGTTCCGGAACGGTCCGTCCCTCGCGCTCCGAGGCGGCGGCGAAGAGCGGCAGTTCCTCGTCGCGCAGCCCCTTGATGGCCCATTGCGCCTCGCGCCGGGCCAGACCGAACGCCGGGCGGAATCCGTCGGCCGCCGCGATCTGATCGAGCGCCGCCACGGGTACACCCGCCCGCCGCCAGAGATCGTCGACCGAGGTGAACATCTCATCGCCCTGGGCCGCGACGATGGCGGCGGCATGGGCATTGGCGAGACCCTTGACCATCCGCAGCCCGAGGCGGACGGCGAATCGGCTTTCGTCTCCGGTCGGCTCCAGCGTGCAGTCCCAGCGGGAGGCATTGATGCAGACCGGGCGGACCTCCACTTCATGCTCGCGCGCGTCGCGCACAATCTGGGCCGGCGCATAAAAGCCCATGGGCTGGGCGTTGAGGAGCGCAGCGCAGAAGACATCCGGGTGCCAGCATTTGAGCCAGGCCGAGGCATAGGCGATCAGCGCAAAGCTCGCCGCATGGCTTTCCGGAAAACCATAGGAGCCGAAGCCTTCGAGCTGCTGGAAGGTCCGCTCCGCGAAGTCCTGCTCGTAGCCACGCTCGATCATCCCCGAGATCAGCCGGTCGCGGAACTTCGAGACCCCGCCGGTATGCTTGAAGGTCGCCATGCTCTTGCGCAGGAGATCGGCCTCGCCAGCGGTGAAGCCCGCGCATTCGATGGCAACGCGCATCGCCTGTTCCTGGAACAGCGGCACGCCGAGCGTCTTGCCCAGCACCTTCTCCAGCTCGGGCCGGGGATAGTCGACCTCTTCCAGACCCTCGCGCCGGCGCAGATAGGGATGAACCATATCGCCCTGGATCGGCCCCGGCCGCACGATCGCGACCTGCACCACCAGGTCGTAATAGGTCCGGGGCTTCAGGCGCGGCAGCATGGACATCTGCGCCCGGCTCTCGATCTGGAAGGTGCCGAGTGTGTCGGCCTTGCGGATCATCGCATAGGTGCGCGGATCCTCGGCCGGGATCGACGCCAGATCGAGGCGGATATCCTTGTGCTCGGCCAGCAGGTCCAGCCCCCGGCGCATGCAGCTCAGCATGCCGAGCGCCAGGACATCGACCTTCATGAAGCGCAGCGCGTCGATATCGTCCTTGTCCCATTCGATGATCTGGCGCCCCTCCATCGCCGCGGGCTCGATGGGGACGAGATCGTCGAGCCGGTCGTGGGTCAGCACGAAACCGCCCGGATGCTGCGACAGATGCCGCGGCGCGCCGCGAAGCTGGGCGGCCAGTTCGAGCGTCAGGCGCAATCGGCGATCTTGCGGGTTGAGATTGAGATCGCGGAGCTGCTGCTCGGTCACACCGGCCTCGGACCAGCCCCAGAGCTGGCCGGACAGCGTCTGGATCAGGTCTTCGGGAAGCCCCAGGGCCTTGCCGACGTCCCGCAGCGCGCCCTTGGAGCGGTAGCGGATGACGGTGGCGGTTAGCGCGGCGCGCTCGCGGCCGTAATGCTCATAGACCCACTGGATCACCTCCTCGCGCCGCTCATGCTCGAAATCCACGTCGATGTCCGGCGGCTCCCGGCGCTCCTCGGAGACGAAACGCTCGAAGAGGAGATCGTTGCGGCCGGGATCGATCGCGGTGATACCGAGCACATAGCAGACGGCCGAGTTCGCGGCCGATCCGCGCCCCTGGCAGAGGATGCCGCGCGACCGGGCGAAGCGGACAATGCTGTTCACCGTCAGGAAGTAGGGCGCGTAGTCGAGCTTGCCGATCAGGGCCAGCTCATGCTTCAGCGCCGCTGTCACCTCGTCGGGGACACCCTCGGGATAGCGGCTCGCCGCGCCCTCCCAGGTCAGCCGTTCCAGGGTCTCCTGCGGGGTCAGCGCCGGATCGTCGCGCTCTTCGGGATATTGATAGCGCAGCTCGTCGAGCGAGAAGCGGCAGCGATCCGCGATCTCACGCGTCCGGGCCAAAGCCTCGGGCCAGCGCGCGAAGAGCCGGTGCATTTCGGCAGGCGGCTTCAGATAGCGGTCGGCATGGCGATCGCGCCGGGTGCCGAGCGCATCGACGGTGAGATTGTGCCGGATCGCGGTGACGACATCCTGCAGGATGCGGCGTCCGGGCTCATGGAAGAGCACGTCATTGGTCACGACGGTGGGCACACCTAGGCCCGCAGCGAGCGTCGACAGCTCCCAGAGGCGCATCTGGTCATTGGGCCGCCGGCGCAGCGTCAGGCCGAGATAGGCGCGATCGCCAAAGGCATCGCGCAGGCGCCGCAGCCGCAGACCGCAGGTCTCGTCGGCGAGGTCCGGCGCCAGGACCACGATCAACCCCTCGCCATAGGCGACCAGATCGTCCCATTCGAGATGACAGCGCGCCTTGCCCGCCCTCCCCTTGCCCAGCGACAGCAATCGGCAAAGCCGTGAATAGGCCGCCCGGTCGGTCGGATAGACCAGCACCGACATGCCGCAGGCAAGATCGAGGCGGCAGCCGACGATCAGCCGCACCCCCGCCTCCTTCGCCGCCTCATGGGCGCGCACGATGCCGGCCAGCGTGTTGCGATCGGTCACGGCGAGCGCCTCGATCCCCATCGCGGCCGCCGCGGCGAACAGCTCCTCGGCCGAGGACGCGCCGCGCAGGAAGGAGAAATGCGACGTCACCTGCAATTCGGCGTAAGCGGGCGCGCTCATCCGAATATCCCGTGCAGGAACCAGCGATGCGAGCCGGTGGCCGCATCCTCGCCATCGCCGGAGCGGAAGATCCAGAAGCGTTCGCCGGCATCGTCCTCGACCCGGAAATAGTCCCGCACAGCGATGAGCTCGGCATCGCGTTTCCACCATTCCCCGAAGATGCGCTCGGGGCCGTCGGCCCGGCGAACACGGCGGCGCACGCCCTTCCAGGAGAACCAGTTCGGAGGATGGTCCGGCAGCAGCGCCATGGTCTCGATCGGCTCCGGCTGGGAGAGCAGCCGCGAGGGGCGCGGCCAATGGTCCGGCCAGCCTGCGCCCGTATCCTCGGCAAGCGCCGGCAGGCGGCGGACCGAGCGTTCGGGCACATCGCTCGCCACCGGGGCGAAGCGATAGACCGCCCGCGCGCCGACCCGGTTCGCCAGCGTGTCGATCAGGCCGGAGAGATCCGGCGCCCCCTCTTCGATCAGGCTGCTGGCCGCCTGTTTCAGGGCCAGCGGTTCGGCCAGGGTGGCGGTCAGCGACATGATCTCGACGCCGAAGCCTGGCGCGATCGTCTCGATCTTGTCGCAGAGAAGCCGGGTCAGGCGCGCGGGATTCCGCACCGGCATGGCCAGACCGATGCGCACCGTCTCGACCCGGTTGTCGACGCGGTAGCAGAGCAGGTCGAGACGGCGCGCGCCAAGACCCCGCCCTTCGAGCGCCTCGCAGAGCGCCATGACCAGCTTGCGAATATAGCGCGCGATGGTCTCGGCGGCGCCTATGGGTTCGGCGAAGACGCGGCGGACGGAGACCAGCTCCTCCAGTCGGATCGGCTCGATGGGTTCGGCGACCGCACCCAGGGCCTGATCGAGACGCCGGCAGAGCTCCGGGCCGAAGCGCCGGGTCAGGGGCGCACGGGGCTGCCCGATCAGGTCGCCGATGCGGACAAAGCCCAGGTCATTCAACCCCACCGCGATCGCGGGCGGCAGGCGCAGTGCTTGCAGCGGCAGCGGCGCGAGGACCGGGACGGTTTCGCCGGGAGGGGCGACAAACAGCGGATCGGCCGCGTAGCGCGCCAGCGCATGGGCCGCGCCCCAGCTATCGGCAATGGCGGCGCGGGCGGTGACGCCGGACATGACAAGCCGACCGGTCAGCACCTCCAGCATGGCCGCCTCACCGCCATGCAGATGGTCGGCGCCGGTCGCGTCGATGACGATCCCGTCCGGCGCGTCGGCGGCGACGATAGGTGAGAAGCGTTGCAGCACCCAGAGCGCGAGGCGTTCGAGGCTGTCCAGGTCGGCCCGCGGGTCGGCGGGCTCGATGTGGAGGCCGGGCACCATCGCCTGGGCCTTGGTGACAGGCATTCCGGCGCGCAGGCCGAGCGCCTGCGCGGCCGGATCGGCCGCCGTCACCACCCGGCGGTTCTTCTCCTTTCCGGCGATGACCAGCGGCGCCTCACCGGGCGGCGCTGCGTCGCCCGCCTTCCGCCGCAACCGGTCTGTCGGCCAGTTCGGCAGGAAGACAGAGATGACCCGAGCCATCGCACGCCTCCAGTTCGATATCGAGACATTCGCCCGCCCGCGCCCGGATCAACTCAACGAGCCAGCGCGGCCGTCCAACACCGGGAACCGGAAGGGGCGCGGACGGCAGCGCCGAGATCCGCCAGCGGGTCATCGCCGCCGTCGGCTGCCCGAAATCGCTCGCCTCCGCCTGCCGCCGCCAGCGGCGCAACGCGATGCAGATCGTCGCCGAACCTTTCGCGGCCAGATGCAGCCGCCGCGAGGCGGGCATCGGCAGGCGCGCGACGTCACCGACGACCGCCCCCAGCCCGCCATGCCGCAGCCCTTCCTCCATACAGGCGAGAGTCGCCTTGTCGTCCCCGGCTTCGACGAAGATCACCCGGCCGGGCGGCAATCCGGCCTGCTCCAGCCCCGGTGCGAAGAGATCCTGGAGCGCCACGCACCAGAGCACCTGGCCGGCGGTGCGGGCGGCGATCCCGGCGGTGAAACAGGCGGCAGCCGCGCCATCCACCGCCCCGTTGCCGCCTCCGGCGACTTCATGGAGGCATCCGAGCGCCAGTCCGCCACCGGGCAGCTTGCGATCCAGCGGCGCGATCCCGAAGGGCAGCACCTCGTGCGGACGCACGCCATCGCCTTCGAGCCGCGCGATGCGCGCCCGAAGTTCGGCAATGGCTGGGCTGTCGGCACGGCTGGGCATATGAGGATGGCGTCTCCGGGGCTTTGCACTGGTCGATTCTGTTGCTATGTTCTTTATTTGTTCTCTTGTGGGTCGAGAGTCAATCTCGGCCATCCCGGAAGTGATCGACGGCGCGCGATGCCCTATGGTGGCGTAAAGTATTCGCAAGGAGAGTAGTGGGGCGATGTGCAACCTGTATCGCATTACGACCAATCAGCAGGCGATCAGGGATTTCGTGGCCGCCACCCATGACAGCATCGGCAATCTCGAACCTTCGATCGACGTCTATCCCGACCGGCCGGCTCCGGTGGTGCGCAACACCGATGGCGGACGGGAACTGGCTTCGCTGACCTGGGGCATGCCGACGCCCATCGAATATCTGAAGTCCCGCGATGCACCGGACACCGGCGTCACCAATATCCGCAACACGGCCAGCCCCCATTGGCGCAAATGGCTCGGAGTTGAGCATCGCAGCGTGGTCCCGGCCACCGCCTTTTCCGAATATGGGCAAAAGCCCGATCCGGTCACGAAGCGCAAACCGCTGCACTGGTTCGCCCTCGATGAGACCCAGCCCCTGTTCTTCTTCGCGGGAATCTGGACGCCATGGCGCGGAACCCGCGGATCGAACCGGACCCCGCGTCCGGGCGATCATCAGCTGTTCGCCTTCCTGACGACCGAGGCCAATGGCGTGGTGAAACCGATCCATCCGAAGGCCATGCCCGTCATCCTGACGGGCCGTGACGAAGTCGAGACCTGGCTAACCGCCGACTGGAAGGAAGCGAAGGACCTGCAACGGCCGCTGCCCGACGAGCGGCTGGTGATCGCGGAGACGCCAGCGAGCGCAGCCGCCGATGGCATGTTGCCGGGCCTCTGACAATGATCCGGAGGACGAAAATGGGCCGGAAGGAAGAAGAACAGTTAGCGGCGACGCTCGCCAAGGCGATGGCGATGATCTGCGTCCGCAACAGCATGCTGGAGGACCTGCATGCGGGGCCGGTCCCGGTCACGAAGACCGGTGACTATTCCGATGTCTTCGTCATCGACGCCGACGGCAACCACATCCCCTGGGGAAGCGTGTCGCGGTTCGACGATGAGGAGATGCGCGACCTGATGCGGCAAGTGGTCAATCGCCTCTACACGTTCCAGACCTGTTTCGCAGAGCCCCAGTTTCAGGCGGTGATCGACAAGTGGCTCGGGGTGACGCGCACCTGGGACGAGCCGGTTCTCGACGAGCGCCTCGCGGGAAGGCCAGTATAGATTTCCTCGCTCCGGCAATCATTGCGCTCGAACGGCTGCTCATATGAGCCCTTCAAGCGTCCAGGCTGATAATCTGGGTCCAATAGCTGATCCGTTGAGCAGGCACGGCGTCCCGCTCTCTCAGCGATCTCAACATATCCAAGATCGGCTTGGTTCGCGAGGTAGGCAGCACGGGCCTCGGCATGGTTGGCATGCGATCAACGCAAATCGATCCGTGCGACCAGCGCCTCCTCCGCTTCAGTGAAGGCGAGCCTGTAGCGGTTCGCCGCATCCATCCGTTTGCTCATCTCAGCGTGATCCTATTGGCTTCGACGTGACGAAAAGCCTTCGACCGGCACGTGAGAAGTATCACCTGCATCCGCTTCGAAGCGTCCTGCAGGATGTCGGTCATCGTCTCCAAGCGGGCATCATCGGAATAGACGAGAGGGTCGTCGAGGATCAGAGAGATCGGCGCTCCATCCTCGAGCAGGAGGTCCGCAAAAGCGAGCCGAGTCAATATCGCCAACTGCTCCTGCGTGCCTCGACTGAGATCACCACAGGATTCATCGATCCCCGCCCTCGTGAGGCCGGTCAGCCCGAGCTCCTCGTTGAATGACAGATCACATCCGGGAAGAAGCTGCTGGATGTATCGACTAGCCCGAGCCGTGACGGGTGCGAGGAATGTCCTCGACGCTTCATTCGCGGCATCCGACAGCGCCTCGCGGAGCACCTCAAGCATGTCGGCCTCATGCCGCAAACGATCGCAAGCGGCGATCGCGGCCTCCTCTTCCTCCCGCGTTTCGGCAAGGCGACCGGCAGGCCCGTTTGTCCCTTCCCTAACGATCGTGGATTCGAGCGACGCGATCCGGGCGGTCAGTTCAAGTCGTTCCTCGCCGGCCCGGCTGGCGGCACGATCGAGGTTCACAATGCGGCGTCGGATAGCGTCGGCGTCGAAAGACGTGGCGCTTTCGCGCGCCTTCTCGAGAGCTTCGAACTTCGCGGCACGCTCCCGCTGAGCCTCACCGCGCGCCGCTTCGAGCGTTTCCCGATCCCCGATCTCTAGGAGGTTCCGGAGATCTTCAGCCGCAGCCTCGGATTCGCGGATGGCTGCGGAATAATCGGCTTCGGCCGTTGCGAGCGTACTCTCCGCCTTCGACAGAGCCGTCCTCCCGTCTTCGCGCTTTCCGGATGCGGCAGCCTCGGCGAGCTTGGCGTCGACCACCGCCTTCTCCAGCGTGTCGACATTGTCGGTTGGGGCGACAACGTCGGCGATGTCGCCCAGCTCGGCCACGAAGGCGCGCAGGGCATCTGCCCCGGGCGCCAACCCGATTGTCGGATCTCCAGGACATGCCGAGGCGATCTGTGTCCGGAGCGCCTTCAACTCGCGCTTGGCAGCGGAGGCCCGTTCGTTCCGGGCCACGCCCTCCGCATGCGACTTGATGCCGAGCGACCGCAAGGCGGAAGCGAGTTCTTCCGTCGCCGCTGCAAGATCGGCCTCAATGGACTGACCCGAACCCTGCGGCGGGCGCACGACTAGGCTGCCCGCATCACCCAACTCGAACTTGGTGGTCTTGAGGACGTCAACGCTGGTGACGTCGGTCGTCAACCCGTCAATCCTCAAAGATGCGCCCGCCCCGAGTTCGACTTCTACCTTCACAGCGCCTGCTTCGAACCGGGCGCGTGCCTGGATGGCGGCAAGCTCGAGTTCGGTAATCTCCTCAAGGTCGTCACTATCGACGGCCCCGGCGGAGTCATCAACCAGCGCACGCTCACGCTCCTCTAGCTCGGCTAGAGCTTTTCGCGCATCGATCGCGCGACGAGCGCCCGCGGCATTAGCGAACCCGCGCAATCGCGCGCGTGCGGAGGACAGTGCCTCCTCGTGTTTCTCCCTTTCCGCGCGAGCCTCGTCGAGCGCGGCGCGGAGTGATTTTTCCTCCTCACCGGCACGAGCAGCCTCAGCCTTGGCTTCGTCCCGCAGACGAGCCTTCTCTTCGAGGTATGTGCCGGCGGATCCGACGCGAGCCTCGGCTGCGTCCAATCGCTCGATCCTCGACGAAGCCGTCTTCGCGACCTCGTCGGCGCGTCCGAATTGCGCCTCCGCCGCAGTCGACCGCAGAGAGGCGGTCTCCGCGACCTTCTGGTCCGCCTCGAGCTTTTTTCGCTGCTCCGCCGCCTCTGGGTCGACGAGATCACGCTCGATAATCCTAAGCCGTGACCTCGCCGCGTCCAACTCGGTGAGAGTGTTCTCGTATTCATGGAAGTTGGTCTCGGCCGCCTGGCGGGCAGCCGTCGCCGTGGACACGCGAGCCTCTGCCACCGCTAAGTCGCCGCGCGACTTGCCCGTCGCCGATGTGCGCAGCGCTGAATATGCCGCTTCGATGCTGGCCCGGATCGCGTCAAAGCGTCGACCACCCGTCACCGCGCCGACTTCCGCCTCGAGCACTCCCCGAACGGTATCGCGCACGATGCGGTTTGGACTCTCCACGGAGAGTGCCGTCGCCTGCTCGACCCAGAGCATGCCAAGGGGCCCGCGCGTTTCGGGATCGCTGCCCCGGTTGTTGCCCCGCTCGAATCCGAGCAGCTCCTGCAGCGCTTCTTCGGCCGCATCGCTCTCTCGTCGCCCGCTCGCGCCGGTAAGTCGCACGGAGGGAGACTTCATGAACTGCTTCTCGAGCCTCCAAGTCTGCCCGTTGAGGCCGAAGCCGACAGTGACACGGGGCGCCACGTCATCACCAGTCGGGACATAGGAACGGACGAGTTCGGTCTTGGCGGAGTAGCGGATGAAGAAGGCCGCACGCAGGGCCTCCAATAGGGTAGATTTGCCCGTCTCGTTCGGCTCGACTACGATGTTCAAACCGTCGGTGAAGCCGTCGATGCGTAGCGGTTCGCGGAACTTGCGGAAGTTCTCGACCTCCAGGGATTTGAGGATCATCGCGCAACCTCCGCATCGAATCGCATCGCCTCGACATAGAGACGCTCCAGCGCCGCGGCGGCGATCTGGGCATCGGAACCCGATCCGGTAGCCCTGGCCTGTAGGGTAGCAGTCGCCCCGGCGAGCGCACCTTGGACATCGATTTGGGCGACGTCCTCTGCCGTCGGACGCGCGGTCAGGCCATCCGCGTCGAGTTCCAAATGCCGCAGTTCGTGCGCCAGACAGTCCTGGACGGCCGACGTCATCGTGACGCGGTCGGCGAGACTCACCACACCGACGAGATGGAGCGAAAGGAGCACGTCCGACAAACGCGCCTCGCTGCGGAGCGCGGCGAGTTCACGGTCCAAGTCTTCCATGTTCTCCATACTCCAGCGGCGCGACATCCAGCGATATCGACCGGTCTCGATCCGCTGCAGCTCGGGCGTTTCGTTGGATCGCAGGCTCACGCCGATGCAGCCGCCCGGCTCATCGCGCCCGAACCGGTCAATTTCAGGGGTCCCGCTGTAAGCGGTCCGGTCGCCAACCGTCAAAAAGCCATGCCAGTCCCCGAGCGCGAGGTAGTCAAGGCCCGCGGACTTGGCGCGATCCGGCGGGATCAGATTGGAGCTCTCTCCGGTGGCGCCAAACTCTGTGATGGAGCCATGTGCGAGACCGATGCGGAGTGCCCCCGGCGGCGTCGTCATATCGACCATCGCCGCGGAAGGATCGGACACCGTCTTCCGGTGCTCCAGGGGCGCCGGCAGAAGCCAAGCACCCTGCTCCATCTCAATAGGCTCGGGAGTGTCCACGATCCGGACTGAGGCAGGCGCACGCCCGCGCAGCCTGCTCCAGAGTCCACCGGCTCGCGCATGATCGTGGTTGCCCGGCATCAGCCACCAGGTGACCGACGCCCGCTGCATACGTGACAGCATCTGCGTGACGATGCGGTCGCCGGGTTCGACGTTGTCGAACACATCACCGGCGACGACGATGTGCGTGGCACCGCTGGATATTGCCGCAGCACCGAGGCGATCGATGGCATCGAGGCGAGCCTCAGCCAACGCACTACGCACCTCCTGCGGAAAGCGCCCGAACGGCTTTCCGAGCTGCCAGTCAGCCGTATGGATGATCTTGAGCGTCGCCACGAATCAGTTCCTCGTTACAGTGCCACACATGGATCACGCACCCACTGCTACCGGAGCTTGCGCCTCCGTCGGGTCCGGGATTTCCTCATCGCGGAAGAAACGCCACATGGCACGGACGAGGCTCTTCAGCATCTCGCTCTCGTGGCCCTGTTCTTTAGCACGGAGAAGTGTCTGATAGACGATTTCCGGTATCTTCTGCGCATCGTTGCTCGGATGCACACCAAAGGGTTCGCAGGCAGCAGCAAGGCACGCCGTGTGTACTTCAGGCGTGAGATCCTCCTTGAGCTTGTGCTCCAATGTCTTTTCGAAATGCGCGTAACAATCGCTGATGAGGTCGCTAGTGGGCGCGGCGTCGATCTGATCGTTCGGCTTAGCGAGCTTGCTCAAAGCAAGATCGGTTGCCGGCGTTCGTTTAGCCTCGGGTAACTGCTGGTCGCAATCCCATAGCATGAAGGTTGGAATACCCAGCTCGCGAAAAATCACATAGGGACGATCGAGATTGGCTTTGCCTTCGGTTGACAGGATGGCGATGCCGGCCGCCTCGAAATTCACGCCGAGCATCCGCGCCGTCGCGGTGAGCGCCGCTTTATCGCTTCGGCCCTCAACCAGAATCACACCGGTGGCGAAAAAGCCTTCGGCCAATTCAGCACCGAGAATGTGCAACCGCGGCATCAAAGTCTGTGCACTGAAAGTGCCAGCGGGCTTATTCCAGCCGCGTTCGAGCTTCTGCGCAACGGTGCCGAGATCCAGCGCTTGCAGGCTGCATTGCTTGAATTCACTGTCGTCACAATGCGAGCGCCGGGTAAGCCTGATCTCGTCGGCCTTCCCCATCGAAATGAACATTGGCGAGTGCGAACCGAAGATAACCTGTGTGTGGCCCTGCGCGCCAGGGAGCGTACCGCTACTCAAGCCCCGCAGCACTTCCGCGAAGTGCCGCTGTTTGGTCGGATGCTGATACAGTTCGGGTTCTTCAATTGCGAGGATAAGCGTCGGTGCCTGCGCCATGACCGCAGCCGCAGCCGCAGCGGGCGCGTCATCACTGCCGTCAACGTCACTATCAGGGGGTGCCTCGTCGCCCTCCGGCACGGCAGTTCGCGCAAGATGCTGGAGAAGTGTAAAGATGAAGGCACGCTGGAGGCCGTGACCTTGCCTGTCCACCGGTCCACCGAAGCCTTCGTCCTTGAGAAACACATCCGCCATTGGCAACGGGACTGGCATCTCGCCGACCTCGCGCCAGGCCAACGAAACTTCAGCATCTTGATACAAACCCCGCAGGTCGGCGGTGAGGGTCCCAGCGAGCGCACCGAGTTCAGGCATATTTTCGGCGGATACCAAGGCCTGGTAGGCCTCGGTCAACTGCGCCTTGAACGCTTGAACGTCCGGCCGCTGAAGGATCTGACTGCGCACTAGCAGTTCGAGTAGTTTGCCGATGACGCTCGTCTTGCCGTCCGCCGCGTCCGCTGATGCGTCGCGAACCGCCGGAATGAACACGAAGCTCGTGTGCTGCTGGAGCTTGCCTCGGCTGTTGTTCTGGAATCCGAAAAACTGACCATCGTCGGGCAGCAGCACCAACTGATCGGGATGCTCAGCCTCCCAGGTTAGCATCGCCTGGTCGACCGCTGCCGCACTGCCAGCAGTGGGAAGGTCGGCGTAGAGTGGGTTATTCTCGCGCAGGGCATTATAAGCAGCGCGCTTGGGTGTGGCTGCGGAATGAGCCCGAACAGCGACGAAGTCGGGAATCTGTGGAACGACACCATGATAGCGTCCACTTGATGGACCTCCGTCAAAAATGCGGGTGACGACCAACCTACCATCCCGCACCCGATCCTCGAACGCTGCGGCTTCTTGCTCGCTAAGCTGGTGAAAGGTTAGTTCAATCTCGATCGGCTGCCCTTGATCGCGTCCAAAGAAATCGTCAGCGTCGCAGTTTTTCGTAGTCGAGTAGAACTTCTCGATAGCCTTCAAGATTGAAGACTTTCCTGCGCCATTGCCGCCGATCAATGCGGTGTGTGCGCCAAAAACGACTTCGACATCGCGAAGTGAACGGAAATTTCTGATGCGAGCACGCTCAAGCTGCATGGCATTTTCCCCCGAGTACACCAGTTGTCGAATCCGAGCGGCGGGAATGCAAGTGCGATGAACAGCTACTCCATCAAGTCGCGCCTACCTCGCACGGCAAAGCCTTGGTCACACTGGGCGCTGAAAAGCTGCTTCCAGGATCAGCGGATCATCGTCGAAACGACAGAGAAGGGGCGCACAGTGAGTTAGTTTGATCTCGCCAGGCGGTCGACGGCGTGGAACTAACGTCTACGGGTTGCACCACCATTCTTCGCCATCGGGCCAGGGTCTGGCCAGCCTTTCGGCAATCAGGATGTCACCGATGTCGCGACCACCGATTCTGATCGTCACGAGCGTCCGCGTGCCGGTGTTGTCCGGCTCTCCATATTCGACGGTCCAGTCGTGCGAGTTCAGCAGCTCGATCACCCGATCACTGGCTCGGTGTGCCAGCGCGATTTCGGCGTCGCCACCACAGATGTGGGTTTGCGGTTCCGGGGTGTCGTAGCCTTCCATGCGCAGCTTTTCCCCGTCGATCCAGATCGTGTCGCCATCAACGAGGCAATATTCGTCGGCGGTACGGGCCTGGCCGGGAACGCACTTCGCAATCTGCGGCCGAGGCTGAGCCTTGGCAGGTTCGGGCATGCCGCCGACCGCCCAGAATAGCGCGAAGGAAAGCACGAACATCTGCCAGTGGAATGTGGGCAATGGGGGAGGACGAATTTGCATGGGCGGATCTGATCTACTTCAATCTGACTGAAGGGGCGGATCGCTACGGTTGGAGGCCAGCCAAGCTTTCACCCACCGCCCTCGCCGAGCGAGGCAGCGATGTCGCTGATCGAGCGGAGCAGAACCAGGGGATCATCCCTGGAAGGCTCGAAGCCACGCCGCCTCCAGAACTTGGCCGCCTCCCCGTCGACGGCGTTGACCAGCAAGGCCCGCCCGCCGATCAGCGATGCGGCCTGAACGCAGCGCTGGAGAGCATGCTTCACAAGACCGGTCCCGATGCCCAGCCCTGCCCATCCGGTGTCGGTTGCGAGTTGGCCGAGCAGCATACAGGGGACCGGGTTGGGCGGCTGCCCCGTCCTGATCGAACGCGGCAGAACCGAAGGCACCACACCGGTAGGCGCGAGGCCGTAGAAGCCGACCACGCGCCCAGCCTCATGCACGACGAGGACGGCGGTGAAGCCCTTCTGCTGATTGGAGAGGGCGCGTGATTTCAGCCAGTGGTCAAGCGTGGGCTTGCCACAGGTGAACTCGGACACATCGTGTTCGGCAGAGAGCGGTTCAGGACCCGAAAGGTGCAAGAGCTTACCGCTTCGCCACGTAGCCGGGCTCCCATGGCGCGGGCCGCTTCAGAACGTCTACCATCTCCGGAACGGGAGCGGCCGGACGCGCCAGCACATCCATGAACTCGGCGAAGCCCTCCGGGCTCATCCGGATCAGGCCCTGCTCCATGACGACCTCCTCGGCCGCGCGCACAGCGGCGTCGCGCACGAAATCGGTGCGCGAGCGGCCGCGCAAGCTGGCGGCGCGATCGATCATTGCGACATCCGCCTCGGGCAAGCGCATCGAGATCGGGTATTCCTTGCGTTCGGCGGTCGTGGCCATGGCGAATCTCCTTGGTCGGCATATAGCGCCTTGTATCGCGAATTACAATACGATAAGGTTGCGCCTACAGTCAATGACCTCATGAGGAGAGGCGACGAGGCCAATGATGACCGGGCCAGCGAGGGATTCCGATAGGTTATTTTGCTACGCCATGGCTCGCCAGGACACGCTGAGCTACGCGATAGCACGCTCACCCGCGCCAATTGCCGCCGAATATTCGCCTTCAATTTCCGTTGCTTATGCTTCCCTCGGGGCGAATGCTGCAAGTTATGACCTTGCGAGCCCCAGGAAACCCGGCAAAGATGACAGGAGGAGAGCGCGAAGCGCTGCTCGAATCCTTGCTGCTGGACGTGCCGGAGCTGACGTTTACGCCACGCGGCAATCCCGACCCACGCCTTCTGCGACTGGTCGGCATCCTGGCGAGGCAGGCGGCGCAGGAGTGCTATGCAGAGGAAGTGATGATGTCACGGCAAAGGAGGAAGCGCTCCTCCTGATATGGATGGGAGCCAAGTTTTGAAAGTCGCGATCTACGCTCGCTATTCTTCCGACAATCAACGCGACGCTTCCATCGCCGACCAGTTCCGTATGTGCCGTCTCCATGCCGAGAAGCAGGGCTGGCACATCGTCGAGGAGTATTCGGACCACGCGATCTCCGGCGCCTCGCTGATCCGGCCGGGCATTCAGGCGCTCATGGCCGACGCAATGGGCGGCCGCTTTGACCTGATCCTCGCCGAGGCGATGGACCGCCTCTCCCGCGACCAGGAAGACATCGCGGGCATCTTCAAGCGCATGTCCTATGCCGACGTGAAGATGTTCACCCTGTCGGAAGGCGAGGTGACGCATCTGCATGTCGGCCTCAAGGGCACGATGAATGCGCTGTTCCTGAAGGATCTGGCCGACAAGACCCGCCGCGGGCAGCGCGGCCGCGTCGAGGCAGGCAAATCGGGTGGCGGCAATGCCTATGGCTACGATGTGGTCAAGAAGTTCGATGCGAACGGCGAGCCGATCCGCGGCGATCGCACGATCAACGAAGCTCAAGCCGAGGTCGTGCGCCGCATCTTCCGCGACTATGCCGCCGGCAAGTCCGCCAAGACCATCGCCTTTGCCCTGAACAGGGACGGCATCGCCGCTCCTTCCGGCGGCGATTGGGGTTTCAGCACCATCAATGGCAATCCGAAGCGTGGCAACGGCATCCTCAACAACGAGATGTATGTCGGCAAGATCGTCTGGAACCGACAGCGCTTCGTCAAAGATCCGAGCACCGGCAAGCGGCAGGCCCGCCCCAACCCGGAAGAGGAATGGGTCATCCAGGAGGCGCCGGAGCTGCGCATTCTCGACGACGACCTCTGGAGCGCGGTGAAGGCGCGACAGGAAAAGAACAAGATCGCACGGAAGGAAAACGGCGAGGCCGATCTCTCCCGGATCAATACCCGCCGCCGTCCCAAATACCTCTTCTCGGGACTGACCAAATGTTCCTGCTGTGGTGGCGGCTATTCCGCGATTTCGGCGACGCTGATCGGATGTGCGACAGCGCGCAACAAGGGGACCTGCAACAACCGGGTCAACATCCGCCGCGACGAGCTTGAATCGCGTGTACTCAATGCGCTGCGCACCAAGCTCGTCGATCCGGAGCTCTTCGCCCATTTCTGCGAGGTCTTCACGCAGGAGATGAACCGCCTGCGCATGGAAGGCCGTGCGGGTATCGCGTCGGCCGAGGCGGAACTGGCCAAGGTCAACCGAGAACTGGAAAAGATCCTCGACCTGTACCTGAGCGACGCCCTTTCGGTCGACATGGTGAAAGAACGCAGCAAGAAGCTCGAGGCCCGAAAGACCGAACTGGAACAGTTCCTGGCCGAAGCCGACGAGCCGCCACCGCTGCTGCACCCGAGCATGGCACTGCAATACCGCAAGCGGGTCCAACAGCTTTACGACGCTCTGCAGGACGAAGATGAGGGGAAGCGGATCGAGGCCGCCGACACGCTGCGCTCGCTCGTGGATCAGATCGTGCTGACCCCAGTCGACGGCAAGGTGGAGATCGACGTTCAGGGCGATCTCGCTGGAATCCTTACGATTTCCACGCAAAGCAAAAACCCCGCAGCGGGTGCTACGGGGTCGCAAGTAAAGATGGTTGCGGGGGCAGGATTTGAACCTACGACCTTCAGGTTATGAGCCTGACGAGCTACCGGGCTGCTCCACCCCGCGTCACCAATCAATATCCCGACCTTTGCGCGCCAAGGCGAGCTTCACAAATGAAGTGCCGGGACTGATGCGAAGGAGCCTTGCTTAAGCCTTCATGTGGGTCATGACGCTATGAACTGCAAGGCAGGTGCCGAACACGTCGTAGCGGCACCGGGAGTGGTCATGTAGCACATTCTGGCAGATTGTGAAGCCCCTTATGTGCGGCTTTGTTGCTTGAACCCAACGAAACGGATTTCGCATCGCTTTTTGTATCGGCTCAATGTGCCGTGCGCAGAGCAATCCTTTATCGGTTCGCCGTTATTCGGCGGGGATATTGGTGGGATCGGACGCGCGTGACGGCCCCGCTTCAGCGGCCGCGGTTTCCTTCTTGTGAGCTGAGATGAAGTATATGTTGCGTGCGTAGATCAGAAGTCCTGTGCCCTGGCCAAGGATGAAGACCGGGTCGACGCGGTAAATGGCGTATGCGAACAGCATTGCGCCGCCTACGAATGAAAAATACCAGAAGGTCTCGGGTACGATGGAGCGGCGTGCGCGCTCACTCGCAATCCACTGCACGATGAAGCGCATGGAAAACATGAGCTGAGCGGAGAACCCAATTACAAGCCAGATAATTTCGGCCGTTGGGGTGGCGGACCACCAATCAGCCAGCTTAATTGCGGCAGTGGCTAAAAATTCCATTGGCTGGATGCCCTCAAATTCTCAAGAATCGCAGACTTGGTTCGGATGTGCCCCAAGCCGGATTATTGAGTGCGTGCCGCCGTTCCAACGCTTGGAGCGGCTGTCTCGTGCCCTAACTGAGCGACGCCCGCATTGCGGCGGTCTGATGGCAGGGCTTCAATAATGTTTGGTACGCGCGTGCGGCGGCGTAGCCAACTTACGCCGAACAGATCGTACAGGCCGATTATGGCGCGGCCGATGTTCGAATATTTCGAGATGCCGACTTGGCGGGGTCTGTCGTTGACGGGCTCATAGACAACCTTGTGGCCGTAGGTCTGGAACAACGCCGGTAAGTAGCGGTGCATGCTCGTGAAGAATGGAAGCCGTAAGAATGCCTCGCGCCAGTAGACTTTAATGCCGCAACCGGTATCGGGGCATTCGTCGCGTAAAACCCAATCACGGATCCGATTTGCTGCGACCGACGCCCACCGCTTTGAGCCTTCGGCCTGCCGATTGGTACGCCAGCCGTTGACCAGGGCGGGTCCTTCTGTACCCGGCGCGGCGAGGCGGCCCACCATGCGAGGAATATCACGCGGGTCATTCTGGCCATCACCGTCCATTGTCGCAATGACTGGGCTGGTGGCGGCAAGGATTCCGCTGCGTAAAGCGGTTGATTGGCCGCAACGGCCTTCGTGACGTAGCAAACGCAGGCCTGGGTAGGAACCGGCTGCGATCATATCTCTTAGTTCGTCAGGGGTGGCATCGTCGCTGCCGTCGTCGATCACGATGACTTCAGCCAGCATTTCGGCCGGCACATGTTCGTAAGTTTCAGCGACCAACCGGCCGATGTTACCGGCCTCGTTCAACGCCGGGATAACGACGGAAATACGCATTCGGGCTCCTTGTCGGCCGGCCTTAGGGCCTGGCGGCGGAGGATTCTCGGCGGACGCTACAATATCAGCGGGCTTAAGTCCGCCTCAACCTTGCAAATCGCCCGCGATTGAGGCTTGCTGCCGCCGGCTGACGACACAACCCCCGTTGGGCCATAGAATGCAGGGACCAATACGCATGAGCCAAATTGCCGGGACGTCTCAGAACCTGCAGGAGCGGGCGTGGCTCGGCGCCTTTGCCGCGGCACTGCTCGCACTGCTCGTCGTGCGCATCCTGGCGCTTGCTGTCAATGGGACGGACCTGTTTTTCGATGAAGCACAGTATTGGTATTGGAGTCTCGAGCCCGCGTTTGGCTATTATTCCAAGCCGCCATTGATCGCTTGGCTGATCCGGTTATCCACCGATAGTTGTGGTCTTTCCGAATTCTGTATTCGGCTGCCTTCACCCTTCCTGCACACGGCTACAGCCGTTGCAGTGTTTTGGATTGGTCAGCAGCTTTATGATTTTAAGGTCGGCGTTGTGGCCGGTTTGGCCTATGCCACGCTCCCCGGTGTGTCGGTTTCGGCCGGTATCATCTCGACCGATGTTCCGCTGCTGCTGTTTTGGGCCCTGGCGCTTGGTGCGTTTGTACGGATGGTGCAGGGACCAGGCTGGTGGCCGGCACTTCTCTTCGGTCTTGCCTTCGGATTGGGTCTCAACGCCAAGTATGCGATGGCTTGGTTCATCGTTTGTCTGGCGGTTTATCTTGTTATGACGCCCGCCCGGCGGGATTTGCTGCGGGATGCGCGGCTCTACGTGGGGCTGGGGCTCGGCGTACTTATGATCGTGCCGAACCTCGTTTGGAATCTTGACCATAAGTTCGCGACGTTTTCGCATACGGCCGACAACGCCAAGTGGGGTGGGGCACTCTTCCATCCCGATAAGGCGGCAGAGTTCTTTGGCGCGCAGTTCGGCGTTTTCGGTCCGATTTTGTTTGCTGGGCTCCTTATCATTACCTGGCGCGCGTGTCGGCAGCGGCTACCGGATGCTGATCGGCTGCTGTTGGCGTTTTCTCTGCCATTGATTGCAATCATCACGCTTCAGGCGTTCTTGTCGCGCGCGCATGCAAATTGGGCGGCGGTCGCGTATGTCGCAGCGTGCGTTCTGGTGGTGGCGACGATGATGCGGGATGCCGCGTGGATTTGGCTTAAGACTTCGTTCGGCGTGCATATTGCTATGGTGGTGGTGCTTGTCGTGGGTGTTGCCGCTGCGGGACGTCTTGCGCCGCCGATTGGAGCCGATCCTTTTGCGCGGACTTTGGGCTGGGAAGAGATCGCCAAAGCGACGCAAGCTAAACTTCAGGAGGCGCGAGAGCGTGGACAGCCGTTTAGCACGGTGATAACCGACGACAGGCCCGTAACGGCGGAACTGCTTTACTATATGCGTAATGATCCGACACCGATCCGTGCATGGCGCGGAGGCGGGCGGCCCCGAGACCACTTTGAATTGATGCAGCCCTTCACCGGCAGCGACGGCCCAGTGCTGTTGGTGAGTACAGTTGGCGAAAGGAGTTCCGTGATCCGATCTTTCGAAACCTCGGTGCAACTTGGTCAGCAGGATATTCCCGCAGGGCCGGCAGCTAGCCGACGCGTGTCGTTCTTCGCACTCACGGGTTATATTCACGAATGACCACTCAGAACCGCCAATTGCCGCGTCCGCCGGCGTCGAGCGACGCCGTGACGCTGTCGGAAGCGTTTGTGCTGCTGGACAATAGTTCCGGTTCGGCAGAGCCGTCGCTGCTGTTTACGGACCCAATTGAAATCGTCAGTGCAGAAACGCCGGAAGAGGTCGCAGCGGCGTTGGCGCGGATTGAAGCCGGGATCGCACAGGGCTATCATGCCGCGGGCTTTTTCTCCTACGAGCTTGGTTATGTCATGGAGCCCAAGCTCGCTCATCTCATGCCGAAGGAGCGCAACGTTCCGCTTCTGTGGTTCGGGCTATACCATCCGCCCCGGCGCATGTCTGGTGCTGAAGTGGGTGCATGGCTCGATACGACGACGCGGAGTGAAAGCCATGAATTTAGCTCGGTGACTTTGGCTTGGAGCCGAGAGGAATACGAGGCTCGTTTCGCCAAGGTTCAAGCGATGATCCGAGCTGGTGATATCTATCAGCTCAACCTAACATTCAAATCTCGCTTTCAGCTCAATGGTTCCCCTCTGACCTTCTATCGCGATCTGCGGGCGAAGCAGCGGGTCGCGTTTGCCGGTATCGTGGACACCGGCAAAGTAACGGTGCTGTCTGCTTCTCCGGAATTGTTTATCGCGCAACATGATCGCGTTATCGAAACGCGGCCTATGAAAGGAACAGCGGCGCGCGCCGGTACGATTGAGGGCGACGCGTACAAGCGCAAAGAACTCGCGACTGACTCTAAGCAACGCGCCGAAAACCTTATGATCGTCGATCTTATGCGTAATGATATCGGGCGCATATCTGAGATCGGTAGTGTGGAGGTGACGGATCTTTTTACCGTTGAAACCTTCAAGACACTCCATCAGATGACGTCGGGCATTCGGGCGCAGCTCAAGGAAGGCGTTGGCTTGGAGCAGCTCTTGCGTGCGATCTATCCGCCGGGATCGATCACGGGTGCGCCAAAGATCCGTGCGATGGAGTTGATCGCAGAGCTTGAGACTGAGGCGCGTGGTGTTTATTGCGGAGCGCTCGGATATCTGGCGCCAGGCGGTGTCACTCAGCTTAACGTTGCAATACGGACGCCGATTGTGATGCGTGATGGGCGCGGGGAAATGGGTATCGGTTCGGGGGTTGTATTCGACTCCCAGGGTGGGCACGAATATGACGAATGCCTTCTGAAAATGAAGTTTCTAACGGACCCGCCGAAGACCTTCGAACTGATTGAGACGATGCTCTATGAGCCAGGCGAAGGGATCGTTCTTGAAGACCGGCATTTTTCACGGCTGGCGGGTTCTGCCGCCTATTTCGGTTTTGTGTATGATGCGGCAGCCGTTCGTGCAGCAATTTCGAATGCTTTGAGTGGGAGAGAGAATGAACGCCTGCGTGTAAGGCTGACGCTCTCGGAAGACGGGATTGTTAAGGTCACCGTTTCAAACCAGCCGGTGGCAAGTCCAGATTATGAGATGGGCTATGTCATCTCTTCCACGCGGCTTTCGAGCGCCAATGCGTTCCTATATCACAAGACGACAAGGCGTGAATTGTATGATGCTGAGTGGGCGGACTACAACGCGGCCTGCGGCGCTGATGAGGTGGTGTATTTCAACGAGAATGGAGCGCTCTGCGAAGGGAGCCGCACCAACATCTTCATCGAGCGTGACGGAAAGCTTTTGACGCCGCCATTGTCGGCCGGTCTCCTCCCAGGAACCTTCCGCGCCGAACTTCTCGCGAGCGGACGGGCTGTAGAAGCGCCGCTTGCCCTTCCAGATCTTGAAAACGCCGATACGGTTTATCTGGGTAATTCAGTGCGCGGACTATGCCGCGCAAAACGGTTGGCTGGCTGAGCGGAAATATCCGCTCAAGCCGTCGCGCTGAGTATATTTATATTCAACGCGATGTTCTGTCGTTGCCGACTGGACCAGCGGTCTGCTGCTGATCCGCGACGGGCACCATACCGGCTACGGGGTTAACACCACCGCGACCGATCAGTGCTGCAAGGAGGAAACCTGCGGCTGCCACCGTCAAAACGACGGCGGCTACAATCCCAGGCGATGACATTCGGATGCGATTAGCGAAATTTGTCAACGTGTACGGTTCCCGGTTCATACGAGAAACGTCACCCAGATGGGCAGGTTGAGGCGAGTCCAAATTGTGCCGCGCGACAGTTGGGCACATGAGAAAGCTAAATTCTGGGTTGGACAGCCGTCGGTTGTGGGTCGCTGAGAAATTCAACGCTAGTGGCTACAGCCCACGTGTCAAACACCCAAGTATTAAGAGGAAGTGGGAGAACAAAAGTACCCAGAACTCGCGATTCTCCAGAAAAGGAATCTTGGCGTCAAAGAACTTCATGATCAGTACAGTGACGGTCAAAATAATCGCTATTAGAAAAGTGATGATCCCCGGTGCCTTAAGCCCCATTTTTTAGTCTCCCGTCCCAAGTCTTTACGGTCCCTCTTGCGGATGTGCCGGGGCAAATCCGCTTCGGCTGACTGCTCTAGCATGAAACCGTACCAATGCGCTGTGGCCTATCCGCCTCTGTTGACGGTCTCACAATCTTTGAAAATTGAGGTCAGGCCTTGCCTTTGTTTGCTACGCGTCGGTGCCAATCTTCGATGGTCGCCTCACGCTGAAGAGGCGACGGAGGAGCAACAGAAGAATGACCAACGCGACCGCCAATGCCCCCAATGAGAGGGGATGTTTATTGACGAGGAGGGACGGGCTGACGCGGCCATCCCAAACGAGTTTGAAATCGGAGGCAACCTTGGTGGGATCTACGGAGGTATCATTTCGCAGCATCATCTCTACAGCTGCGTTCTGATCGGAGCTTGCGACGACAGCATTGCGCACACCTTCCGACGCCAGAACCTGCATTTTCGCCGGTGAGGCCGCAACGGCGCGCAAAACGCGTTCGCGGGGTTCACGTTTCAGGCCGGTAAGGTAGCTGCTTAGTGTCGCCAGTTCATCGCTGGTGAGGCTCCGTGACAATCCGAGTAAAGAGGAGTCGCCTAGTTCTAATAAGATTTCGCGAGCGTCGCGGTTGACACCGGCGAGCCGGGCGATGGCGATACGATCTTTCAGAGCGAGAACGCGTTGCAGCGTGTAGGTGGAAAACGAGTCCGGACTGGCTTGCTGATAGATACCGTACTCGACAACGGCACTGATGTTGTTTCCAGCCACTGCCGACCACTTGAGAGCAGTTTCAAGAGAGCGTGTAGCGCGCGCAATCTCCATCGCGGGTTCTGGCAGACTGGTGATTGCTTCGTTCAGAGTGCCGTTCTCCAGCCGCGTGAGAACCCCGGTTTCGCCTTCACTTGCCAGAACGAGACCGACAACTTCATCCAGACGCCCAAGGTCGGCTTGTCGGACGTTATCGAGGAAGGTTCTAAATTCTTGATTGGTTTCGGCGAGTTCGAGTGCTTTCAAGTGCGCGCTGCGGAAATCGCGCCAGACCTCGACGACGCGGTCAGCAGCCGCAGCGCCAATTTCGTCGACATGACTGCGCATTTGCTCACTTAGGCTCTTGGCCAATTCTGCGCGAACCTGATCTTTGCTGGCATCCGACTTCATTTCCGATGCGATGATCGGCAGGACACCGTAACGCAGATCCCATAAGTCCTTCGCGATCAGGACAAGGCCGACGCCGCCCGCCACAACCGAGACAAGGCGGGACAGAACACTGCCGACCATGCGCTGCCCAACGCTCCGCGCGAGATTTGCGAGTTGTCGACGTACAAGGAGAATAGCTGCGCCAGTGATGCCCGCGCTGGATTCGCGTAAAATGGAACCCGCCGATATATCGGCTCCCCCAGCGTCCGACGCTCCAGCGAAATCTCTTTGCGCATCATCGCGAACGATTGCGCTGACCGTTGCGCCGTAGCGAGGCCCAAGATAGCTCTGCAGGCATTGCAATGCCGGTTGGGAGGCGTCGCGGGTTGCTTGCTCGATGCGGCCACCAACTTCCAGGCCGACGGCTGTCGCGAGATCGGCGATAGCCGTTTTCATTGCGTCCGAGCGATAAACGCGTTCGGCGACTTCAGTTGCCAGTTTCTGGGCCTGCTCTTTATAAGCGAGAGACTTAAGCAGTGTGCCCCAGCTTGACTCGTCGCGGACCTCAGCAACAGCGATGTCGACGCGATCATCAATCAGTTGACTGACGTTGTTCTTGCGCCATTGCTCGGCGACAAGGGCGTCGTAGTCGACGGTGCCAAGGTTGGTTCGCAAGGCGCTTGTCGTGACGGCCTTGATCGCGGATCGGAAGGCCTCCTCATCTTGAGCTTTGCAAGCTTCGATATCAGGCAGCGGGATTGACGTTTGGGCGTGAAGTGGCTCCAGAACCGGCGCAAGTGAAAGCGTCAGGCTCAAAAGTATGGAAACCGGCAAACGATAGGCGCGCAGCAACGATTCAACCTCCGCTCGATAATTTTGCCAAATCCGCACGCGACCAAGTCAGTGTGAAGTGCGCTGCGCAATTTCCGGTAACTATAACGTGCGCGCTTGTGGTTAATAGTGACAACGATTTCATATTTTTCAGATGGCGAACTTTTGAGCAGAGCGCGGTGAAGTTATGGAAATGTGCCGGGGGCGTTTTGCAATTTCGATAATGAGAAATTTGTGATCGGAGAGAGGCATCGCTACCCAGGGAGGTGGAAAGGCCCTGATCACAACGGTGATACATTAACCTTAACATCATATTTCTAGGCGCGTCTGAGGCTCTTTGCTCAGGTCTTTGCGCGGCCTACGGAAATGTCGCATACCTTAGTCTCGTGTTGTGCATATGCCACAATGGACGAGCTATGTCAGATGTCCGTCTACGAATCTACAGCATTGCCACAATTGTGGAGATAAGACGTAACGAGCGGCTTACCCGAATTGTCGCGGGCATTCGGTCATACGGGAGTCACAATTATATTGCGGAAAGTGCCGCGGTCGTGGACGGCGGAAGCGTGACAACAGATGTGTCAATCCGCACACAGAGGGCGTAAATGCGTTGCGTAAGTTATCGATAATGTATCCTTATAGATATGACATTACGAAAAGATTCATTTTACGCGTTTCAATTTTTGGATATTCGCAATTGCGTCACGTTGCCCTATCGTCAAGGCGATACGTTTCGTTCAGTAGGTGACATACAAGCCAATTAACGGTGCCATGACATTCTTTGTCTTATAAGGCCGCCGGAAAGCTCAAATGATAGCAGAGGGAGTTTTAGCCTGCGAATTAGCAGGAGGGTATTCGTCGCGGTGAGGTTGTCGGGATGAGCGGGATGACCAGAGCGGCGGAATAAACCTTCTCGGTAGAGTCACCGAGCCAAGCGGGGGACGCCAATACATTATGGCAGTTCCGTAGGTTACACGCGCGGGAGCATGTGTCGGCTAAAGGTCGACGCTCGCAGTGATAAATATCGCCTACACAAAGCTCGGCTCGGATGTCAGCGGAAGCGTACAGAAGCATGAACAAAAAGAAGAATACAGGGTATCTGAGCAGCATACATTACGGGGGCGGCAAAGTCGGGGTGCTGTTGTTCCATAGCCTCGGCGGGACGCCCATGGAGCTTAAATTCTTAGCTCAGGGCATTGCGCGCAACGGCTACACGGTGAGTTGCCCTATGCTTCCCGGTATGGCGAATGGTACTGACGTGCTTAGCCTTTCGCGGTGGCAGGACTGGTATGCGGAAGCCGATAAGGCCTTCGACGAGCTCAAGGCTAAGTGCGATACGGTTCTTATTGGCGGGCTTTCGGCTGGCTCTATTGTCGCGATGCGGCTTGCTCAGCAGCGGTCTAACGAAGTGGAAGGCCTGCTCGTGTTTGCGCCGACGTTGTGGCCGAACGGCTGGGCTATTCCCTGGTATTTCAATTTTTATCGCTTGGTTACGCAGCGTTGGTTTGCGCGGATGTTCCGTTTCAAGCAGCGCGAGCCGCACGGTATCAAGGATGAGCGCGTTCGCAATTTCATGATCGAGGCGTTCAAGGGCTCGGGTCCTGGCGTCGAGCAGGCTTATGCGCGTTCGGGCGTGATGGTGTTGGAGTTCCATCGACTGGTGAAGGCTGTGAAGCGCAACCTAGGTGCGTGCACGGCTCCGGCGATCATCGTCCATCCGCGTCACGACGATCAGAGCAACCTCTCTAACACACTGGTTTTGCAGAAAGATCTAGGTGGATACGTCGAGACGATCGTGCTTGATGACAGCTACCATATGGTTACGCTCGATCGGCAGAGAGATATCGTGATGGAGCGTGCCGTTGATTTCGTTCAGCGCATGCTCGCGCGGCGTGACCAGCAGCGGGCACGTGTCGGAAGCGTTGGCGTTGCTGATGCGGTGCAAGCCGGCGCTGCAGAATAGTTCACGAGAGCTGCGCGCTATTGAGAGAAAAATAAAAGCACAGCGCTTGGAATTGTGCTGTGCTTTTTTATTTCCAGGAACCTTTCTGGAGGCTCTTGGTTGCTGCCTTAGCGCTTGCTCCCGTTCGCTTCGGCTAAATCACAATTGGGTAGATCGTCGGGGGCTTTGCGCCAAACGAGAGTTTTGCCAAACATCTTAATTCCAGCGTAGCCGCGGACCTCCAAGACATCGGCGCCTGCGCTCTTGATTTCGACGTCATAGGACTTGCCGACCTTGGGATCGTAGATCCAGCCGCCGTCCCATGTGCCGTCGCCCTGGGGCGTAAGTTGGCCGAAAACCTGCATGCCACACACGGGACGCATGCGCGCATTTGGGTTTGGGTTGTTGGCGTCGTGAAGCGGTTCGCCTTTGCTGTTGAGAGGCGATTTGAGCCAGTGGATGTGGCCACACAGGTAGGTGCCGCATTGAGAGATTTTGACAGCACCACGACCGGTGTCGTCATACCAAATGCCAAGTTCCTGAGGTGGTTCCTGTGCGATCGCTGAGCCTATAGCCGTATGAATGACGAGCGCGCAAGCCGCGGCGCCGCCTGCGGCGATGGCACGCAGTTTCCGGGTTGAGGTCAGTGAAAGACTTGACATGGCTGGGCTTTTCAATAGTTGACGGGAGGGTTTTAGAGGCTGACGTAAACAAAATAAGCGGCGAAAGCTTGGTTTCTCAACTGTAGGCTAATATTTTACACTCTGATGGATCGGGGCTCGGCTTCGAGATAGCCGGAAAATCGGTCGTAGCCTTCAAAAAACTTATATCTTGCCATATGTTAACTATAAAATTGTATTGTAAAACCTAACGATATGGCATGATTTTTCGTTCCCGCGCTAATGGCCCGATAGGAACGCCTTCTAGGCGACAGAATTCGGACCTTGCTAGCGGCACTCTATGCGCCTGCGAAGTTCTTGTTGAACTGATGGCGATAAAAATCAATGGCGCAACGCCGGGTTGGCTAAATGGTTCTGACACTCGCATTTCGAAACCTATTTCATGATCGCGTACGACTTACGGTTACGTTGGTCGGCATTCTCTTTTCGATTGTGCTGGTCGCGGTTCAGCTTGGCCTTTATCTCGGCGCGAGCCGCATGATCACAGCGAACATCGACCAAGCAGATGCGACGCTCTGGATTACGGCGTTTGGGGCGAAAAGTTTCGAGGATGGCGGTGCGCTGCTAAGCACGCGCGAACGGCATCAGGCACTCGCGACACCTGGCGTTGTTTCGGTGACGCCTATCGTGGTGAAGTTTGCCGAGTGGCGTAAACCTGAGGGCGGCTCTACGCGTGTTGTCGTTGTCGGATCCGACGCCGAAGACGGTGCGTTAAAACCCTGGAATTTGGCGAAGGGGACGTGGGAAGACATCAAAGCACCGGACGCGATTGCAGTTGATCGCACCTATCTTTCTGACCTCGGTGTTCATGGGATTGGCGATTCTGCGCAAATCGACTTTGGGCGCGTTAAGATCAATGCGTTGACAGACGGCATTCGCTCATTCACGCAGTCACCTTATGTTTACATGCCTCTATCGCGTGCGCGGCAGCTTCTCAATTTGCCGAGCGATATTGCGACCTTTCATCTTGTAAAACTCGCACCAAATGCCGATGTCGAGACGGTTAGAAAACAATTGCTGAACCGGCTTGAGTCGGCGGAAGTTCTGACAAAAGAAGAATTTCACGACCGTAGCCTGAAACAATGGTTGTTCCGTACGGGTGCTGGCGTTGCGCTTATTGGTGGCGCTTTGCTCGGTATTCTGGTGGGCACTGTAATCGTGGCGCAAACCCTTTATTCCAGTACGAAGGATCACATCAACGAGTTTGCAACTCTGCGTGCATTAGGATCTTCATCCGGATATATTCACAAAGTAATCCTAGCCCAAGCAGGCCTCAGCGCTATTCTTGGTTATATGCTAGGCATGATATTGGCGGGCGTGATTGTTTTTGCGAGCCAGTCAACGCCGCTGCCAATTCTAATGACGCCGCAATTGGCGGCCG
The DNA here is from genome assembly GCF_025698805.1 of Filomicrobium sp. Classification (NCBI taxonomy): domain Bacteria; kingdom Pseudomonadati; phylum Pseudomonadota; class Alphaproteobacteria; order Hyphomicrobiales; family Hyphomicrobiaceae; genus Filomicrobium; species Filomicrobium sp. The sequence continues at coordinate 717,345 of NZ_JAILWT010000002.1, read as the reverse complement.
CACTCTTTACCGTGACCGTGTTCATGTGCGCCATCTCGGCGATATCGGCCATCGTCAAGGTAACGAAGATCGACCCAGCGACGGTGTTTAGCCGATGACCACGAGTAAGCCAGTTCTGGAAGCTAAGGGCATCGTGAAAGAGCTTGGACGCGGTGCGGGCAAGGTCGTCGCTGTGAAGGGCGTTGACCTGTCGCTCGTGCCCGGCGAACTCACGTTGCTCATGGGGCCTTCAGGCAGTGGCAAGACTACGCTCCTTTCGATCCTGGGCTGTATCATGACTCCTACGGAAGGGTCGTTGACCGTCGCAGGGACGAACACGGAGGGGCTCAGTGCCGAGCAACTGGCGGAGTTGCGACGCGCTCACATTGGCTTCATTTTCCAATCCTACAATTTGTTTCCGACGCTATCTGCTCTCGAGAACGTGCGCATCGCGCTCGATGTCCGGGGGCAAAAAGGTTACAAAGCGGCGGCGCGCAGCGAAGATGTTCTGCGCGAGGTTGGGCTCGGTGCCCGATTGATGAATTACCCCGGCAATTTGTCGGGTGGTGAGCAACAGCGCGTGGCGGTTGCCCGCGCCATTGTCAGCTCACCGTCTATCGTTCTCGCCGATGAGCCGACCGCTGCGCTCGATAGTGAGAACGGTCATGCCGTCATGGAGCTCTTGGCGCGGATCGCTCACGAGCAGAACCGTAGCGTTCTTGCCGTGACACACGATCCGCGAACGCTCGGCTACGCCGATCGCGTGGTCAAGATTGAAGACGGTCTTATCGTCGGCGAAGAGCGCCGGCCGCAGGGGCTAGATGCTCCAGAAATTACGGATTTGACAAAGAGGCGCAAAGCTCATGCCTAAAATTAACTCGACCTTGGCAACGTTCGCTATTGCGAGCGTTCTGGCGGCTTCGATAGCATCGACGGTTCTCAAGCAGAGTTGGACCGCGGGTGCAGCGCATGCCCAGACCGCGGCGGAAGTGGATTCAAACTCGGTTATTCGCGCGCGGTGGGCCGCTTCGGCGACTGGGCGGATCGAGCCCAAATCGGGTGAGGTCAAGGTTTCGGCTGAGACCGGCGGATTGGTCGTTGAGATTCCCGTCGCGACGAACGCGCAAGTTCGCAAGGGCGATATTCTGGTCAAGCTTGATGCGGATGACGCATGGCAGCGGGTCGTAGCAGCACGTTCAGAAGTTGAGGTGCGCAAGCGCGAGCGCAGCGAGGAAGAGGCCACAGGGCCTGCGCTTGATCGCCGCCGCGCGGAGGATGCGTTGGCAGATGCCGAACGTTCGCTCTTTGACGATTGGCGGAAATTCGACGACACCGCTGAGCGTGTACGGGCGGGCGATGCGTCTGAGGCCGACCTTGCCGATGTGCGCAAAGCTGTCGATGAGGCTCAGACGTTAGTGCGCGATGAACGCAAGAATTTCGCCAAGGTTGCGGAGCGTTCAGACATGCCTCTGCCGACACGGCTGGAGACGTCTTTGACGATTGCGCGGGCTGAGCTTTCCATGGCTGAAAATGCCTATGAAAAGACGCGTGTACGGGCGCCGTTTGACGGTACGGTCTTGAACGTGATCGCGCGCGAAGGCGAGATCGCAACACCGGGCCCGCAATCACCTCTCGTCCTTTTTGGTAACGTTTCGGGATTGCGTGTGCGCGCAGAAGTCGAAGAGCGTGATGTTTCCAAGATCCGCGTTGGTCAGAAGGTCGTCATTAAGGCCGACGCCTATCCTGATCGTGAATTCACTGGCGCAGTGACTGAAATCGCGTCGGCGCTGGGTAGCCCGCGTATCGCGTCACGTGGTCCGCGTCGTCCCAACGATGTCGATGTATTGGAAGTGGTTGCTGATCTGGATGGATCACCGCCGCTGCTGACAGGCATGCGTGTCGATGTCTTCTTCAAGAAGGATCAGGATCAGCAGTCGTCAGTTACGACGGGCATGAACAACAACTGACAGCCAACGCTGTCTATTGCCTCGGATGGTTTGAGACCGGCTGCGGTAAAAGACAGAAATCGAAAGGGGAGGCGTTTGGCCTCCCCTTTTTTCTCGTATCTAAAGAATATAGCTAGGCGCCAACTTGGCGTGCTGAGGCATTGAGATGTGCAGCCAGCTCTGGCTCAATGTTGAGCCGTGAGGCGAGGCTGGCCAGAAAGTCTTTTTCAGCATCGGAATCGGGTTCGATGGTAATGCGCGCGGCTGTGTAGACCCGGACTGCTTCTTCCTTAGATCGGATCGCTCCGGCTATTTCGTCGATCGATGCGGGGTGATTGAGTTGGGCGGCGAGGAATTCTTCGGCCTCTCCGTTCAGGCCATGTTGGGGAAGACTGCCGAGAATTGCATTTTGCTCGATCGAGTCGACCCGGCCATCCGCTGCTGCGGCGGCCACCATAGTGCGGATAAGCGTCAACGCTTCCCTATTGCTGACGGCTGAGGGTTCAAACCCTGAGCCTGGAGGAGGTTCGGCTACGACCTCGTCCTTTCCGGTGATCAAAGGCCGACCTTGCTGGTAGTTTTGATAAGCTTTGTAGGCAAGGCCGCCGATGAGCGCCAGCGCACCTATCTTGGCCGCGCCCACGGCGACTGAACGGCCCGTCTGAGTGCCGAGGATCAGGGCGCCGAGGCCGCCCAATGCCGCACCAGCGCCGAGCTGGTTGTTGGCGATCATTTCGCGGACGGTGGCGATCAGTTCTTCTGGTGATTTGCCGGAAAGTTGACGGACGGCATCGCCGACGCTGTCGCTGGCTCCCGTGGCTTCGTCGATCTTGCCGGCGCCTTCACGGACGCCGGAAGTGGCTTGGCCAAAGACTTGGCCGAGAATGTCACCGAGGCCGCCTTCAGCGCCAATTTTTTCCTTTAGGTTGTTGAGGATGTCGCCAATGTCGTCTCCTGACGACGATGGGGGCGCTGCGGCGCCTGCATTTTCTGAGTTCTTGTCGGGAATGATATTGCGCAGGAGGTCGCCAAGTGGGTCGCCGTGTGCTGTTGTATCTGGTGCGCCTGATGTGTGTGCGGGCTTTGCGCCGCCCACCAGTGCATCGAGGAGGCTTTTCGCGTCAAACATGGATTTAGTTCCCTTCCGGGCTGCAAGAAATTCATTTTGCGACGAACGGTGAACGCTAGCTGATAGCGCTAAGTTCGTGGTGTGGGGCAATAAATTTGTTTCCCGATTAACAATCCACCGTGACCTATTCGGCCGAAGCTGCTGGAGAGCCTGACGGAAGCGGTTTTGCGGAATGCGCGGTGGGCTCATCCGGTTCGTCGACGGCGCCAACGAAACGCCCGAAGACACGGCCTAACACGCGGCCCACATCGTCCATGAGAACAAAGACGGCGGGTACAAATACAAGTGAGAGCACCGTCGAAGAAACTAGGCCGCCGATTACAGCGATGGCCATAGGCGCGCGGAACTCACCGCCAGAGTCGAGGGCCAAGGCTGATGGCAGCATGCCGCCGATCATTGCAATTGTCGTCATGATGATGGGTCGCGCGCGTTTGCGGCCAGCGTCGACGATGGCTTCATTGCGCGGGACGCCGCTCGCAATTTCTTCTACAGCGAAATCCACGAGCATGATGGCATTCTTGGTCACGATACCCATAAGCATGAGCACGCCGATGACGACAGGCAAGCTGATGGAGTTTGCTGTTATTGCTAGGGCGACGATGGCGCCACCGATCGAGAGCGGCAGGGAGAACAGAATGGTAACGGGCTGCAAAAAGCTTGCAAAAAGCAGGACTAAGACAGCGTAGACCATCATCAAGCCAGCGGCCATGGCTTGGCCAAAGCTTTCGAACACTTCCGCCATAACCTCGGCATCGCCGAATTGCTTGATCACAACGCCTTCGGGCAGGTTTTGTGCGGCCGGCAGTTTCATAACTGCGTTCACTGCATCGCCCAAAGGAGTGCGACCGACCAGATCGCCTCCGATGAGGACGCGGCGGGTTCGGTCGTAGCGATCGATCGATGTCGCGCCTTGGCTCAGTTCAAAGCGCGCGACGGTGGATAACGGCACTGATCCGCCGGACGCTGTCGGAACCTTGATACTCTCGAGCATGTGCCGATTGGCGCGCGCGCTGTCGGGAAGCTTGACGCGAATGGGGATTTGCCGGTCGCCGACGTCAAACTTTGCGAGGTTGGCGCCGATGTCGCCGATCGTTGCGATGCGGACCGCTTCAGAAATGGCTTGGGTTGTTACGCCGAGGTCGGCTGCAACATCGCTCTTTGGAAAGACGCGTAGTTCCGGTCGATCGAGTTCCGCTGTCGAGACAACGTTGAGGAGTTGCGGGAGGCGATTGGCTTGGCTCGTCAGTGCAGCTCCCACGCGATCAACAGCTTCGCCGTCTCGGCCGGATACGACGAGCTGGAACTGGCGTTGGCCGTTGTCCTGGAGGAACCAGTAGCGCACGTCCGGGATGTCGGCCAGTTCACGGCCGATCTCTTCCTGAATTTCGGCTTGCGGTTTCTCGCGTTTGTCCTTGGGCTTCAACGTGATGATGAGAGTCGCCTTACGCACCTCGGCGCCAGAACCCATCAGGTTGCCGCCGTTGACAAACACGCTTTCGACATCAGGACGGCGGCGCAGGTGGTTGGCAATGCGTTCCGTGACTTCGCGCGTGTCCTCAATGCGTGAGCCCGGTGGCAGTTCAATGGCCAGGAGGGACCGGCTGACGTCTTCTACCGGAAGGAAGCCGGACGGGAGCAAATAGAATGAGCCGATCGAGCAGAAAAAGATCGCAATGCCGAGAAGAACGGTTTTGATGCGGTGATGGACGGACCATCCGACGAGACGCGTATAGATCCGGAGGAGCCAGCTTTCTTTTTCGACGGCTTCTTTGTTGGACCGCATGAAGTAGGCGGCGAGGAGCGGTGTTATCAATCGCGCGACGAGCAACGAGAACGCGACGGCAAACGCCACGGTCATGCCGAATTGCCTGAAGTACTGTCCGGCGATTCCACCCATGAAGCTGACGGGCATGAAGACTGCGATAATCGTGACCGTAATCGCGATCACAGCCAGACCTATCTCGTCGGCCGCTTCAAGGGCTGCGCGATAGGCGGATTTGCCCATGCGCATGTGGCGGACAATATTTTCGATTTCGACGATGGCGTCATCGACCAGGATGCCAGTAACGATAGTTATTGCGAGAAGCGACACGAGATTGAGCGAGAAGCCCATGGTCTCCATCGCCCAAAATGTCGGAATAATCGAGAGGGGCAGGGCAATTGCCGCGATGATGGTTGCGCGCCAGTCTCGGAGAAAAACAAAGACGACGAGAATGGCGAGGACGGCACCTTCCATCAAGGTCTTCATGGTCGATTCAAACACCCCGTAGGTGTAATCGACGGTGTTATCGATGCGTGTAAAGATGACGTTCGGGTATTCGGTTTGGAGCTGTTTAATACGTTCTGCGACTGCGTCAGCTACGTTGGTGTCGCTGGCTCCTTTTGCGCGCGAGACTGCAAAAGCGACGACGGGTTCGCCATCGAGGTCGGCGAATGTGCGTGGCTCTTCGACAGTATCAACGACCTTGCCAAGTTCATCGAGCCGGACGTAGCGGTTGCCCGGTAGCGCAATGCTGGTTGCGGCCAGATCTGCCACGGACTTCTGGCCAGCCAAGGTACGGATTGCTTGTTCGCGTCCGGCAATTTCACCCCGGCCCCCGGCGAGGTTGATGTTGGTTGCGCGGATCTGTTGGTTCACGTCACCTGCAGTGATGCCGAGTGAGAGAAGCCGATCAGGATCTAACTCAACATGGATCTCACGGGTGACGCCGCCGATGCGATCAACAGCTGAGACGTTGGCAACGCTTCGGAGAGCACGCGAAACGGTATCATCAACGAACCACGACAGCTCTTCTGGGGTCATCGCCGGCGCGCGCGCCGAGTAGGTCACGATAGGAAGACCTTCGATTTCGATACGCTGAACGATCGGCTCGTCGATGGTTCGTGGCAGGTCTGCGCGGATGCGCGCAATTGCGTCTTTGACGTCGTTCAATGCGCGGTCGGGATCAATTTCCAACCGAAACTCGATCATCGAGGTGGATGAGCCTTCGGTGATCGTCGACGTTTGGTGTTTGACGCCGTTAACACCGGCAATGGCATCTTCGACTTTTTTTGTGACCTGCGTTTCGAGTTCAGAAGGCGCGGAGCCGGCTTGAGTAATCAAGACCTGAACAATCGGAATGTCGATGTTTGGGAAGCGTGTAATGGGCAGCGTGCCAAAGCTCAGCGTACCAATCACAACCAGTACCATGAAAAGGACCAGGGCGGGGACTGGTCGTCGTATCGACCACGCTGAGACGTTGGTGTTCATTAGTTTGCCTCACTGATTTTGGGTGAGGGCTTGATTGGTCTGACGTGGTCGCCATTGCGCAGAAATGTTCCGGATTTGGCGACGACGACGTCACCTTCCGTAAGACCGGATGTGATCTCCATAAACCCGGCGGCAATAGAGCCGATCTCTACCTCGACGGTTTCCACTTTGCCCTCCACAATGCGCTGGACCATAGGGCGCTGTGCGGTATCGCTTGTCTCGTACAGTACCGCTGACTGTGGGACCGCCAATCCGTTTGTGCGTGACGTTTCAATGGTTCCGCGCGCAAAAGCTCCAACACGCAAGTTTGGGTTTGCGCCAAGAAAGATACGGACGTGACCGAGCCTTGAGGCGATGTCGACCTCTGGTGAGATAAGGCGGACGGTCCCTTCAACCATTGGTCCGCCGGATGCGCTGATCTGAGCTTTCTGTCCGATTTTCAAGCGCGTGAGTTTGGTTTCGGGCACTTCGGCGTCGAGTTCAATCTCGGCATCCGAGACAAGCAGGAACAACGGGTCCTTTGTGCTCGAAACGAGGCCGCCGATGCGCGCGGTGCGGCGAGAGATCAGGCCGCTGGTCGGGGCTCGAATTTCCGTCTTCGATAGTTTCCAATCCAGTTCCCGGCCCTGAGCTCCAGCTTGGTTCTTCTCGGCTTCGGCGAGGACCAGGCCATGCTTGGCTGCCGTCAGCTGGGCTCGCGCGGTACGTGCTGTCGCCCGGCGCTGGTCATATGTGCTCTCGGAAAGATATCCGGAGGAGCGCAATGGCGTTGCGCGTTTTAACTCGGCTTCCGCTTCATCGAGGCGCGCTTCAGATTCCACGATCAGGCTCTTGGCTCGGTCGATGGCAGCATCGGCACGTGCAATGGTTGCCGTGATTTGGGCGCGTTGGGCCGAGAGCGCCTCGCTTTCGAGTGTCGCGAGCAGATCGTCTTTCTTTACGTAGTCACCCTCTTCGGCCGAAAGCTCCACAATCCGCTGGCCTTCGATTTCCGCCGCCACGAAGATTTGCTCGCGGGCAACAAGAGAGCCCGTGACCATAACGGTTTCGACAAACAGTGCGGGTTGGACTACCGCCACTGAAACTGCAATTGCCGAATCCTCAGGCGCTACGGCCTTGGAGGAAGAGGATTGCTCTTCGGTTGTTTCTTTGCTCGATTTATCTGCGGATTTGTTATCGGTTTTGGATGGCGCGAACTTCTCAGCCAACTGCTTTTGCAGATCGCCGTAGACGTAGGCGTAGCCGCCGGCGGAAAGCACGGCCACGACCGCGATCAGTAGAAGCCACTTTTTCATGCGTCTTCCTCGATCTCGGCAGGTCTGGCCGGCGTCGCGGCACCTGGTTGTTGTGAGGTTGGGTTAAAGAGCGTTTCGACGATGCTGGTGATCGCAGGCAGCAACGGCTTGGCGTCGAAGTCTGGAATAACAGCACGCCGCCACATCAAGCCTTCGCCAATGACGCTGAGGAGTTCAGCCAAAGTTCGCGCATCGAGATCTGGTTTGATGCGACCTTCCTGTTGGGAACGCTCGATAACTTCCCGAAGGCTGCTCACTACAAAACCGTCGACGGAGTTAAAAATCTCACGAATGCCATTGTTGCGTGTGGCTTCCAGTCCGATTTCGGCAGTCAAAATGCGCTTATATTGGGGTTCGTCGACCGTGTAGTACTCGGCAATCTTTGTGAGAGCTGTCGGCAGATCCGGGGTATCCGCGACCTCGGCGAATTGGCGTGTGAGATTGGACCGGTCACGTTCCGCACTACCAGCGATTAGGGCTTCTTTCGAAGGAAAGTGACTGTAGAGAGCGCCAGCACTAATTCCCGCTTCAGCGCAAATCTCAGCCATCGTACATTGATGGAAGCCGGAACGCGCAAAGCAGCGTTCCGCAGCGTCAAGAATGTGCTCGCGACGTGCCGTCAGAGTTTCTGGCCTTAACTTGGGCATGGGTGGCCGAACCGAAAGGTCGAGGTTGGATCGAGTTGTCTGCGGCACTTGTTCAAGTGCTGTGGTTGGGTGCTACGCAAATCGTCAAAGTAACCGCTTTATCGGAGCAACCGGTGTTTCGCAGGTAACAGAGTGTCAATTCACTGTTCGCAAACAGAATGGGCGTTCTATTTGTTGATGAATTGTGGCGTCGTCAAGTCGTTCGATTGCAAATCGATCCCGACGCGCAAAAATCTCATCTGGGTTTTATTGTCCAGATATTCTCATATTTTACAAATGGCTAACGGGCTTCTCAGTCTTTACGACATGGGGTGCCTTCGAAGTCGCAGACCGTTCCGGATGGACCCGAGACGCAGTGTTCGGTGGCGTTCTCTGCCCGTTCCCAATTGGCAAATGGATCGCCAAGATCCGGCAAAGCTCTGACCTTTGCGCGCCAATTGGCTTTTGTTTTCGCTTTGGCGAGCCATTGTAGGACGGAGGGTTCTCCGCGCGCCCAAACCGTTTGATCCGCGCACGTCTTCGCGTGGACAGGGGCCGTGAGCAAGACAAGCAATGAAGCGGCCGCCATTGCTGCTCGCGAAATGTTCGCAGATGGTAGTCCGATCATGATTGCTCTCGATGCGCTCTCTGCGGCTGATGGTTTGTTAGAACTGAGTTACCCAGTTCACTGTACCATATGCAGACTGATTTTGCGTGAAGTCCCCGAGTAGACCGGCTGAAGCGGAAATTTCTCCTCCGTCCCAATTGTATCTCGCGAACACACCGAAGCGGGCGTAATCGATAGGTGCGTCCGTGACGAATTCTTCGTCCTTGAGGCGGACTTCGCCATTTCTGTCCAAGTTGAAGTTGGCTTCCAGGCCTGCGGACAGGCCATCAAATAAGTAATGTCCGATCCGCGCACGTGCGGATCGCGTCAGGTGGGCGTCCGACCAAGCAAGGTCGAGAGAGGCATAGGCGTCGGCACCGAGATTCAACCATAGTTCAAGGGCGATTTTGACGCCGACATCAAGCCCACTTGCAAAGTTAAAGGAGTATTTTCGCGGTTTCCCGTTTGCGTCGGGAAGGATCGCATAGTCTCCGGGACGGATATCGTGATCGATGGCCGAAATGCCGACGAAAGCTTTGGTCGTAAGTTCGCCAGTACGTAACTGATAGCCAATCAGAGCCTCCGCAAACTGCACCCGTGCCTTGAAGGTTTTATATGGCGTAATGAGCCACGGTTCAGCTCCGAAACCCGTGTAGGCAGGATTAAGCTCAGGACGTTTGCCGCCGTAAGTATACTGGCCATAGCCGCCAACAAACCTTAGGCGAAGGCCGTCTTCATAGATGTGCCCGAATGGAGATGCAGTCGTTCCCGAATATAGAAGCCAAACATTCTTGGCGGTGTCCGCGCCGACCCAGGTTTCATAGTGCCTCGTTGGCGTGTTTCCGTCATTCGCTGCTACGGGTTGAGCGCTGATAATTAGAGCGAGCGCTACCAATGCTTTGGGGTATAAGCACGCTTGAGCTCGTGCTGAAATTATATTTTCGACCTGCTTGAGAAAGACGAAACTCAACATGAAAATACACAAATACAAAGGGTTTTTCCGCCGCGGGAAACATGGAGCGGCGATGGGAAACATGGCTAAAGCTTCGCGATAGGACGAGTACTGTCAAATATAAAGTGGTTAATGGCTCTATATTCAATTTTTGGTTGTGAGTTTTGTTCGATAATTATTTTTGATTGAAATTTTTGATGGCGAGCATCTGTTGAGAGTTTCGAGAAGGTTGGGAAATTTATTTTGCGCTGCAGCATCTTAATTGTTCTGGCGAGCTGTGGACAAATTGACTTCCGGCGGTTGAATTTTCGATCGTGAGTTATACTTCCACTTCAAGCGGCTGGTAGGAGGCAAGCTGGTCGCGGTCAGGGAGTCGAGTTATGAAATCATTACATAATATCAGTGATTTAGGCTTCGGTTCGTGGCAAGCGATGTGCGAAGCGTATTTTGCAAGCCCGGTTGCCCAATCCGATGAAACACAACGGAAATTTAAGGGGCTTGGTCAGTGTCAGCTAGAGCTGTGGGGACTGACGAGCAGAAGGATGCAGGCCTGTCTTGGGATGCCCAGTAAGTTGGCACGATGCCGGACGCCGATGGATATTCTCAATGTGCAGGCTCAATTCTGGGAAGCCGCTTTTTCGCAAGGGGCGGAGAGCACACGGCGCATCGCGCAGGTGCTTGACGTAACGGCAAACGCGCCAACCCATGCAACGCCTGTGGTTGAGAAGGTTTCTGACGAACCCGAGCGTGATCTCATTTCTTTGCCGGTTGGAAAGAAGTCGCGCCGCTCGACACGAGTGCACGTCAAATCAACAGGAGAACAACGGCGTGTGGCCTGACCATTCCTTTCTTTGACGGCGGTGGCCTTGCGCATGTTACTTTGCGAGGTGCGCCACGGGGTGTTCGAGTGCTGGTTTAGAGACTTACTTTCCTTTTTGGAAGGCGCTTGCTCGCAATGGGCTTCAAGCCAATTGCTGAGGCCGCGAACTCCTCGGCGAGCCCCGCCGTATCGAGAAATTCCAGGTAGGGTAGCCACAATTCCAATGCGGCTTGCTGTGTCCTCGCCCGGTCGCTGCGCCGAGCCGCAGCGTGTGGCGGTCGCAAGGGTTGCTCGCTGAGCCAAGTATATGCTGCGCGCCATACCTCCGGTCGTGCCTTGTGATTGCGGCGTCCACGCAACTGACGGATGCCGGCTATTGTGGGTTCGCTGTCGTGAGGGGCGACTTCCAGATTTGCGACGGTGCGCCCCTTCTTTCTGATGGAGAAGATGCGCGAGAGGCCGCCTTCCATATGATCGCTGAACTGATCCAAGCAGTTCTCCATCTTATCGCTTTCCCGAATGAAATCCTCCGGTGTCTGTAATGCGACAAATTCGTAGCCGTTGGCGCTGCCTTCGGTGAGCCAGTCGGTTTCTTTTTGTGAGTTTAGCGCGACGGCCAGGGCCACACGGCGGCGCCATATGCCCACTTCGTCCAGTGCTTTACGCAGGCCCATTTCTGATGACCAGGGTTTGCGTACAAGCTGGTGGCCTGGCGTTCCCTCTCGCTCGGCGTGCCATGCCCAGGCCGTTAGAAAGCGGAAATTATTTTCTCCGCCCGGGCTTGCCAGGACGCGATTGGATCTAGATAGCCAGCGCGCGGCCCAAAGAGCGAAGTGCCAGTGGCATCCGCGATAGCCATGCTCAATGGCCCATAGCCAGGGGCCCATGTCCGATGTTTGTGTCGGAATCAAATCAACGACATGCCTGGAGAACTCTACGTTTCTCGGTAGCATGCTGATTTTGTGAGTATAGGCGGCGGGAGGAAGGCGGCGCAGCCACCATGGCAGCGATAAGGTCATCGCTGCGCGTTGAAGGGGTAAGCCGCGACGGATCGCCTGTATACTTGCGCGTTGCTTCGCGGGTTTGCCGTAGCCTGTCGCCAACGCAAACAACAATCCGGGAAAGCTATCGGCAAGATCCTCCAGTTCAGGAGAGACTTGCATCAAACGTTCAATATCGCGGCGGAATGCAGGGTTGAAGGCTTCCAGACGGCGATAACGGCGCGTCTCCTCAGTTTCATCGATCCCTGAAGATGGATGTTGAGTTGCCTTCAACTAACGCCTCCCTTGGTGTTGGTTTTGCCCTACGGCTTCGGGTTTTCATGCTCCTTGAATAAAGTGGCGAAAGGGCGGATCTTCACGTGACCGTATTGGGCTTCTCGAGTGAATTGCCGTCACGTGGGGATGTCGTTGGAACCCGCATCTATAGTGTTCGTTCGTCACTTGTGAGACATGCAAGTCGTTTGAGTTCAGGTTGCTTTTTGAGGAGCTGCTGCGTTGGTCAGTGAACGACGGATCTGGTCTATGCTTTGGCGCGTTGTGGACAGAGTGTCGCTGGTATCTGTGACGATCGGTTTGATCGTTTTCACTGCATCTGCATCTGCGTCTGCTACTGGGGTCGGATTTGGCCGTACGGCGGATGTTACGGCGCCTAAGGCGGTCGCTCTGCAGCCCGAACGGATGCTTGCGACCGAGACGATGGTTCGCCGCAGGTTTCCTGATGTCCTTCACTTGTCGTCGGAAGGTTTGGCGCAACGGCTGTCGGGTAAGTCCGGTGTGCTGTTGTTAGATGTGCGTGAAGCGGATGAGTTTGCCGTCGGCCATCTTCCCAACTCTATCCGGGTTGATCCGAATATCCCCACCGACGCCTTCCTGCAGCGCTATTCGTCCTCGGTGCGCGGCAAGATGGTGGTCTTTTACTGTTCGGTGGGGATGCGCAGTTCAGCGTTGGCACAGCGCGTCCAGAGGGAGCTTTTCGCGGCGGGTGCGGATCGCGTTTACAATTTGAACGGTGGGATTTTCCACTGGCACAATGAAGAGCGTGGCCTTGTCGATGGGCGCGGAGCGACGTCGCTGGTGCACAAGTATGACGACACTTGGGGCCAGCTCGTGCGCCGGAGCGCGTTGGCGGTTTCGCGACCAGCTCCGAAAAACTAGCTGAGATTGGCAGTTGGGTTCGAGAAGGGCATTAGTTGCTCTTTGCCAGTTCGGCCAGCGCATCGGAAAAGCCGGACAGCGAAATCGGAATACCGATGCCTGCCTCTTCGGTTTGGAAGATTACGAAGATTGCCGTTTTTCCATTCTTGAGCTGTTGGACCAGCTTTTCTTCGACGGTCACCTGCGCATAGCAAGCGAATGTGTGGCAGCGCAAAAATGGTGCGTTGCCCACATCGGCGCCGTCTATCTTCAAGCCCAGGCCGGGAGGCAGGAGGACGCCGAGCGGTGCGAATACGCGCAGGACCTGGGTCCCATTCGAGAAGCGCTGAAAATAGACGGTCAGCCCGACGTTGTTGCGGTCTTCTGCCGTGACGCTCTGCACAACGGCGCAGACTTCGTGGCTGGCACCCGGCGGCGGGGGCTTGCAAACAATTTGCCAGTCGCCGTGTTGAGATCTGACTTTTCCGTCGGGAGACGCGTCCTGCGCTTGTGCGGGTGCGAAAGCGAGGGCTGTCACTAGGACTGCTATGACCGCCGCAATAACGAATCGGCTGCTGCGGAAAACTGACAGAGGAATTTCACAGGTCCGCACGCGATCGTCTCCATTGCTGAGCCCCGCCGTTTCTGATTTCAGCGTGGCTGATGATCTAGTCTGGCGAGAAGTCTTTGTCGTGTCGTCTCGGGAACGAAAAAGGCTAAATTGGGACTGTCCGAGCTGTTGGGCGGTTTTGGTGGACAGGGGTGCAAATATTGTTCAAAGACCATCGCGAATATATGCCGCATGGAACTTGACTTGAGCTCCGCATGCGGCTTGTGTTCTGGATAGGGTTGGGAACGCTTGCCGAGCACCTTAGACGACTTCGTTCAGTCTATGACTTACTGGCGCTGTATAAAGGCGCCTACGGCGGTCTGGAGTTGCTCTCCGATCGACGACCGTGAGGATGCCACTCCAGTGGATGCTCGGAGCCGGACCGGGGCCGGCGTGATTATCAATCAAAGGGGCAGACTCGGCGACGGCCGAGCGTAACTTGGGAGCGGAGAATGGTGAAACGATGGCTCGGCGTTATGTCGTCGACGGTTCTCGCCGGTATCGTCACGGCTGTATGCTTGGCAGTTCCTGCCATGGCGGCAAAACTGGGACAGCCTGCGGATATGCAGATAGGCATGCAGCTTGCTGCTTCGCCTGTCGCCGATGACATTCATAGCTTTTATGACCTCGTGAACGTCATCATCGTCGCTATTACGATCTTCGTTCTGGCGCTTATGGTCTACGTAATCTTCAAGTTCAGCGAGAAGGCGAATCCGACGCCATCGCGGACGACGCACCATGCGATGCTGGAGGTGGCTTGGACGGTGGTGCCGATCATCATCCTGGTTGCTATCGCGGTTCCGTCATTCAAGCTGCTCAATTTGCAGTACTCGTACCCGAAGCCCGACCTGACGATTAAGGCGACGGGCTATCAGTGGTACTGGTCGCATGAATATCCCGACCGGGGCGGTTTTTCGTTCGATTCGTTGATGCTGACGGACGACGAGCGGCAGGAGTTGATCGACGAAGGTATTCCTTCGCCGCGCCTGCTGGCAGTCGACAATGAAGTTATCGTGCCGGTTAACAAGGTGGTGCACGTGCTGGTGACGTCGCAGGACGTGATTCACGCTTGGACGATTCCTTCGTTTGGTACGAAGACCGATGCGGTTCCTGGCCGTGTTACGGCAACTTGGTTCAAGGCCACCAAGGAAGGCATCTTTTACGGGCAATGCTCTGAGCTGTGCGGCAAGGACCACGCCTTCATGCCGATTGCGGTGCGTGTCGTCAGTGAGGATACCTTCAATGCTTGGGCCGGCGCTATGGAAGCGAAGGACAAGAAAAAAGCCCGTGAGATCATTCGTGCAGTTGCGATCGAACAGGCTAAGCAAAACGTAGCTGCCGTTCAGCAGTGATCTCGACGAGTGAACCGGCGTGCGCTGCGGCGGTTCACGAGCCAGAAACTCAGTTGGAACTAGGCAAGATCTCAAGATCTGAAGGGGCGAACGCAATGAGCAATCAAGCTCACGCAGGTTATAATGAGCAGGGCGCGCCGACGAGCTTCGTCAAGCGGTGGCTGTTTTCGACCAACCACAAAGATATCGGCACGCTTTATCTGATCTTCGCGATGATGGCGTCGATCATTGGTGTTGCGCTTTCAGTCGTAATGCGGTTGGAGCTGCAAGAGCCGGGGATGCAGATCTTCAGCAACCCGCACATGTTCAACGTGTTCGTGACCGGCCACGGCATGATCATGGTGTTCTTTGTCGTCATGCCGGCGATGATCGGTGGCTTCGGCAACTGGTTCGTGCCGTTGATGATCGGTGCGCCTGACATGGCGTTCCCGCGCATGAACAACATTTCGTTTTGGCTTCTGCCTGTCGCCTTCATTCTGCTGTTAACTTCGATGTTCGTCGAAGGCCCTCCGGGCATGGACGGCGCAGGAACGGGCTGGACGGTTTATGCGCCGCTATCTACGAGCGGACATCCGGGGCCATCCGTCGATTTCGTGATTCTGTCGCTGCACCTTGCCGGTATTTCATCGATCCTGGGCGCCATCAACTTCATCACCACGATCTTCAACATGCGCGCGCCGGGCATGACGATGCACAAGATGCCTCTGTTCGCATGGTCGGTTCTTGTTACGGCGTTCTTGCTGCTGCTGTCGCTGCCGGTTCTCGCTGGCGCGATCACGATGCTGCTGACCGATCGTAACTTTGGCACCACCTTCTTCGATGCAGCTGGCGGCGGTGATCCGGTTCTTTATCAGCACTTGTTCTGGTTCTTTGGGCACCCTGAAGTGTACATCATGATCCTGCCGGGCTTCGGTATGATCAGCCACATCGTTGCGACCTTCTCCAAGAAGCCAGTGTTCGGCTATCTCGGCATGGCCTACGCTATGGTTGCCATCGGCCTTGTCGGCTTCGTCGTGTGGGCGCACCACATGTACACGTCAGGCATGAGCGTCGAATCTCAGGCTTACTTTGTGTTTGCGACGATGGTCATCGCTGTTCCCACTGGCGTGAAGGTGTTCTCGTGGATCGCTACGATGTGGGGTGGATCTATCCAGTTCCGTCTGCCGATGCTGTGGGCGCTGGGCTTCATCTTCCTGTTCACCGTTGGTGGCGTTACGGGCGTGATGCTGGCTAACGCCGGTGTGGACCGTGCACTTCACGACACCTACTATGTGGTTGCTCACTTCCACTATGTGCTGTCGCTGGGTGCGGTGTTCTCGATCTTCGCCGGCTGGTACTACTGGTTCCCGAAGATGTTCGGCAAAATGTACTCCGAGTTCTGGGGTAAGCTGCACTTCTGGCTGACGTTTATTGGCGCGAACATCCTGTTCTTCCCGCAGCACTTCCTCGGAGCTGCCGGTATGCCGCGCCGTTATGTCGACTATCCGGACGCCTTTGCGACTTGGAACATGGTCTCATCGATCGGTTCTTACATCACAACGGTGGGCGCGATCTGCTTCTTCATCGGTCTGTTTGTAGCCCTGTCTCGCAAAGAGCGGGTCGGCAACAACCCTTGGGGTGCTGGCGCAACGACGTTGGAGTGGACACTGTCTTCGCCACCGCCGTACCACTGCTTCGAAACGCTGCCGCGGATCAAAGCAACCGATCATCATTGATCGGGACAAGGATCGGTCCGGCCGCGATCTGTGGCCGGGCCGCCTGTTTGATCTGAACAAGCGGGTATTAAAGTGGCGGGCGGGCCAACCGGCATCGTCCGCTGTTGCTAGCGGATCAGGAATAGTTCCGTCGAGCGGTACCCAGGCGCGTAATCGGCAGAGCTTCTTGCTGGACGCGTCGGGGCTGGGATGCGGTACGTTGGTTCCGTAGAGACTTGGTCTTTATCAGTGGTTGCGAGATGTCGGTGACGTCGAGATTGCAGGCAGATGTTGAGACGGTGGCGGTTACGGGGACGCCAAGCGTCGGAGACTTCGTGGCTTTGATGAAGCCGCGCGTCATGTCGCTTGTTGTTTTCACCGGGCTGACCGGAATGGTTGCTGCGCCCGGGCACCTGCATCCAGTGCTGGCGATTATCGCGATCCTTGCTATCGCGGTGGGTGCTGGGGCGTCCGGTGCACTCAACATGTGGTACGACGCCGATATCGATCGGCATATGGCACGCACGGCAGCTCGGCCGATCCCTCGTGGCCTCGTAAGCGCAGGCGAAGCGCTTGGCTTCGGTATCGTTTTGTCTGTTGCGTCGATCATGACGCTTGGCGTTCTGGTCAATTGGACCGCCGGAGGGCTTCTCGCCCTAACAATCGGCTTTTACATTTTCGTCTATACGATGTGGCTTAAACGCCGGACGCCGCAGAACATCGTGATTGGCGGTGCCGCCGGGGCATTTCCTCCGATGATTGGTTGGGCTGCAGTCACGGGAGGAATCTCGATTGAAAGTGTTCTGCTATTCCTAATCATCTTCATGTGGACCCCACCTCATTTCTGGGCTCTCGCACTTTATCGCTGCAGGGACTATGAGCGTGTTGGTGTGCCGATGCTACCGGTGGTTGCTGGTCCGAAGGAGACACGGCGTCAGATCGTAATCTACTCGCTTTTGCTTGTGCCTTTGGCCGTTGCACCGTCGTTCATCGGTCTTGGTGGTGCGGCCTATGGCGCGACGTCAGTTGTGCTTGGGATAGTTTTCCTGTGGTTTGCCTTTAAGGTTGCGCGGGTGACCGAGGGACGCGAAGCCGATCATGCGGCGAAGCAGCTTTTTGGCTTCTCGATCTTCTATCTCTTCGCACTGTTCGCAGTACTTCTGACTGAGCATGTGATCGCAACTGTGACAGGCGCGCAGGTCACCGGGTTAGGCTTGTTTTGATGTCGGACAACGACGACCATAACGACAAGGACTACAAGAAGCGGCAACGGATGCGGTCGATCGCGATCGCTCTCGCGCTGGGGCTGTTGATCGTCCTTTTTTACGCTGCGACGATCGTGAGGCTTGGCGGTAATGTTTTCAATCGGCCCATGTAATAGTGCCGGTTGAGGATATAGAGAGGTTTTTGGAAGACGTGACGAAAGACAGTTCGCAAGGACCAGCTGATCAGTCACCGTCAGTCAGCATGGGTGCCCGTCATCGCCGGGTGGGCATCATTTGCCTGGGTATGGCGGTCGGCATGCTTGGGATGGCTTACGCGGCGGTGCCGTTGTATCGCATGTTCTGTCAAGTCACCGGGTTCGGTGGCACGACCCAGGTCGCCAGCGCGCCTGCGGAGAAGGTGTTGGCGCAAACGATCACGATGCGATTTGACGCTAACGTTTCGCGGGATCTGCCCTGGGCATTTCAGCCGGTTGAACACACGATGGAGGTTCATCTTGGTGAGACCAAGCTCGCGAGCTATCGCGCGACCAACACCTCGGATCATCCGGTCACCGGGACGGCTGTGTTCAACGTGACGCCGGAGTCTGCAGGACAGTTTTTTAATAAGCTTGAGTGCTTTTGCTTTACCGAGCAGAGGCTCGAGCCTGGTCAGTCGGTGGACATGCCCGTGAGTTTTTTTGTCGATCCTGAAATCGTCAATGACGCAGATGCGGGACGCCTATCGGAGATCACACTGTCCTACACCTTCTACCCTGTAAAGAATCCCAGTCAAAGTGCGCAGGCGCCAAAGGAAACGCCGGCGCAAGGTGGCTGAAAACTAGATTACTCCCTGCTTTGGTTTCTCCGATCAAAAGACGACCAGAGAGGGTGAATACGCAAGGAAGGCTGGGCGCAAGCCCTTGAAGAACTGCCCTAGGCAAAAAAGGGGATAACGGGAGAGCTCTTAATGGCTGATTCACACGCTAAGAACCACGACTACCATCTGCTAGAGCCTAGTCCGTGGCCCATAGCTGCTTCTTTCTCGGCTCTCATCCTCGCTGTGGGCGCTATCGTCTGGATGCGCTCGCAGGCTGGCGGAGCCGGACTTTTCGGCGTCCAGGGGCCTTGGGTGTTCGGCATCGGTGCGATGCTGGTTATGGCGACTGCTTTCATGTGGTGGCGCGATGTCATCAAGGAGAGCCATCACGGTGATCATACGCCGGTGGTTCAGCTCCACCTTCGCTATGGCATGATCCTATTCATCGCTTCTGAAGTGATGTTCTTCGTCGCTTGGTTCTGGGCGTACTTCGACGTTGCGCTGTTCCCTTCGGGAATCTTCCAGCCGACCAACGTCACGGAACAGATCGGCCTGGTTCAGCGCAATGAGTTTATCGGTGGTACTTGGCCTCCGCAGCCCAACGATGCGTTCCATTCGACGTTTGATCCGTGGGGGCTGCCGTTCGTCAACACCCTGATCCTGCTTCTGTCGGGTGTAACGGTGACGTGGGCGCACCATGCGATGCTCGAGAACAATCGCAAGCACCTGATCTGGGGGCTGACGCTGACGGTTCTTCTTGGCGTCCTCTTCACATTCTGCCAAGCGTACGAATATGGCCACGCTGCCTTCAATTATTCGGGTCACATCTACGGTGCGACCTTCTTCATGGCCACGGGCTTCCACGGCGCACACGTCATCATCGGTACGGTGTTCCTTTTCGTCTGCTTGCTGCGTGCGATCGGCGGCGATTTTACGCCGAAAAAGCACTTTGGCTTCGAGGCGGCCGCTTGGTACTGGCACTTTGTTGACGTGGTCTGGCTGTTCTTGTTCGTATCGATCTACGTCTGGGGCGCAGGCCCTAACCCAGGCGGGCATTAATTTCGGTACGGCGACAAGTCGTAGACCGCGAATTCGATGGATCTGGTTCGGGGCGGCTCTGGCTGCCCTGAACTTTTTTGAAGCAAGATTGCGCAACAACAATGGGTGCTGCGGCAGGTCGAGACCGTTGAGAGCAGGACATGAGTGAGCCAAAGGTATCGGCGATTAGAGCGGGATTGAGCGGGCGGTGCCCGCGTTGTGGCACGGGTCGATTGTTTCGTTCGCTCATCAATGTGCCCGATGCATGTGAGCATTGCGGCTTGGACTACCGCTTCATTGACACTGGCGATGGTCCGGCAGTCTTCGGTATTTTCATTCTTGGTTTTCTCGGACTTGGCGGGGCTCTGATCGCGACCTTGAAATATGACGTGCCGGAGTGGGTCGCCCTACCGGCCGTGATTTTGATTCTCCCAGTTGTTGCGCTTGGGCTTTTGCGGCTTCTCAAAGGGGGCTTGATCGCATTGCAATACAAATACAGCGCCGAGGAAGGCCGGCTCTCTGACGAATGACGCAATCGGATTCACAACTATCCCACCAAAAGCTCGGTCTGCTCTGGCCCAGCCTCCTCACTTTGCTGGGCCTTGCCATCCTGATTGGACTTGGGACCTGGCAGATGGGCCGCAAGGTGGAAAAGGACGCGATTATCTCGCGGCTACACAGTCGTGCGGAGGCGGCTCCGGTATCGCTGGACGAGGTTATTGCCCGATCGCGTGACGGTGATGTCGAGTACACGCGTGTGGAGGTTCCCGGCATCCTGCATCACGAAAAGGAGCGCTATCTGTACGCGCCGCATCAGGGCTATGGCCCCGGGTACGACGTGTTTGCGCCCATGCGGGTGGGGGAGAAGCGTTATGTGTGGGTTAACCTCGGATATGTGCCGGAGCGGTTTAAATCTCCGGATACTCGGCCTGCTGGGGGTGGCGCTGAGGATCGCACAATAATCGGGATCGTTCGCCTGAGTGCCAAACAGGAAACGTTTACACCGGATAACAATGTGGCAGACAACCTGTGGTATTGGCGTGATTTAGCCGGAATGCATGCCTCCGCGTTCGATCCGTCGAAGACCGATCTTGTGCCTTTTTTCATTGAAGCAGAGCCGGTCGCTGGCGGTGTGCCGGCTGCGGAATGGCCCAAACCAGGCACCAGTAAGGTCAAGATTTTCAACCGACATTTTGAATACGCCCTGACATGGTACGGCTTGGCGTTGACCTTGCTCGGCGTGTATGTCGCCTTTGTCTGGCATAGGCTGGAGAGCCGGCGGACCCCGGAGTAACCGGGATTGGCTCAAGAAGCCTGTCTTGTTGTGCACGGCCTAGCGCATTAGGGTGCTGCGCGAGGGCGGTTAGCCTCATGAAATTGCTCATAACGAAAAACGAAAGTTTCAAGGCTTGAAGTACGTCTCAACACGGGGCCAAGCCCCGTCGCTCGACTTCGAAGATGTTTTGCTGGCGGGATTGGCACGCGACGGCGGTTTATATGTCCCGGAGCAGTGGCCGCAATTTTCGCAGGAGGCCATTGAGGCCTTCGCCGGCATGCCGTTCAGCGATGTGGCGGTAGAGGTCTTGAGCCCTTATGTGGGCGAAGGGATCTCGCGCGCAGATCTGGCGGCGATGGCCCGCGATGCTTACGGAGCGTTCGGGCATGCCGCTGTAACCCCGCTCGTTCAGATCGATACCAATCGCTTCGTGCTGGAACTCTTTCATGGGCCGACGCTGGCGTTCAAGGATGTTGCCATGCAGCTCCTGGCCCGGCTTATGGATCATGTCCTGGAGAAGCGCGATAGCCGTGCGACGATTATAGGCGCGACGTCTGGGGATACGGGCGGGGCTGCGATCGAAGCGTTCCGGGGATCGAAAAACGTCGATGTGTTCATCCTGTTTCCGGAAGGGCGGGTGTCCGATGTTCAGCGGCGCATGATGACGACGCCCCGGGAGGCGAATGTCCATGCCATCGCGGTGCGCGGGACCTTCGATGACGCACAGGCGTTGGTGAAGGCGATGTTCAATCACCATGCGTTTCGTGACCGGGTGCAGCTGTCAGGTGTGAATTCGATCAACTGGGCGCGTATCGTGGCGCAGGTGACGTACTATTTTGTTGCCGCTGTTGCGCTTGGAGCGGGGCGACGTCCCGTCTCCTTTGCGGTGCCAACCGGGAACTTCGGTGACATTTTTGCGGGGTACGTCGCCAAGCGGATGGGGCTTGCAATCGATCGACTCGTGATCGCGTCCAACGAGAACGATATTCTGCCGCGTACCTTGGAAACGGGCAGTTATGAAATGCGCGGTGTGACGGCGACAACGTCACCGTCGATGGATATCCAGATTTCCTCGAATTTTGAACGTTACCTGTTCGAGGCTTGCGGGCGACAGTCCGATGTCGTCAGGGCTCAAATGGAGAGCCTGAAGCAGTCTCGGCGGTTCGATGTCGGTTCACGGGCGTTCGAGACGCTCAAGGCTGACTTTGCTGCGGCGCGTGCTGGTGAGAACGAGGTCGCCGATACCATTCGTCGTGTTCAGGCGGAGAGCGGTTATCTGTTGGACCCGCACACGGCCTGTGCGGTTTGGGCTGCGGATCGCGCTCCCGAGTCCAATATGGGCGTTCCTCAAGTTGTGCTCTCGACGGCACATCCCGCCAAGTTCCCTGATGCGATGGAGCAAATTACGGGAATGCGTCCAGGCCTCCCGGACCGACTTTCAACGCTGCTCAGTGATGAGGAGCGTTACCCAGTTCTCGATAATGATCTCAGTCAAGTCGAAGCCTTCATCGAGCAGAACGCGCGTGCAATCCGTCAGGGGCAAGTATGACGACCAGGATCACTGAGCTCGCGAATGGTCTGAGGGTGGTGACACATCAGATGGATCACCTGGAGACGCTATCACTTGGCGTTTGGGTGAACACCGGCGCCCGGCATGAACCGGAAACGCTGCACGGTATTTCTCACCTTCTCGAACATATGGCGTTCAAGGGAACGACGTCGCGGACTGCGCAGCGGATCGCTGAAGAGATCGAAGAGGTCGGTGGTGAAATTAATGCCGCCACCAGCATCGAAACGACGGCGTATTATGCGCGCGTGCTCAAAGGTGACGATGGCACGGCTTTGGAGATCCTGGCTGATATTTTGCAAGACTCGCTCTTTGATCCGATGGAGCTTGATCGCGAACGCGACGTTATTCTGCAAGAAATCGCTGCCAGCCAGGATAGCCCTGACGATCTTGTTTATGATCTCGTCCAGGATGCAGCCTATCCTGAACAGCCAATCGGGCGAACAATCCTGGGAACGCCTGAAAGCGTGCAGGCAATTACGTCGAGGGATTTGCGCTCTTACCTTGATCGTCACTATGCCGCGAACCGGTTGGTGGTGAGCGCGGCGGGTGCTGTTGATCACGACAGTTTGTGCCGTCAAGCCGAGGCCCTTTTTGACGACGGGTCTGCGCCGTCCGGTGATCCGACCAGTGGCGCAGTTTACGCCGGGGGGGTCCGGTCCTCAAAGAAGGCCTTTGAACAAAGCCACATTGTGATCGGCTTTGAAGGTCCGGCCTATCGCGCGGAGGATTTCTTTGCGGTTCAGGTGCTTTCTGGGCTCCTCGGCGGGGGGATGTCATCCCGCCTTTTCCAAGAAGTCCGTGAAAAGCGCGGGTTGTGTTACGCTATTTATTCGTCAGCCTGGGGATTAAGCGATACTGGGCTGTTGGCTGTGCATGCGGCAACCGGGCCAGAGCAAATGCAAGAGCTGGTTGATGTGGTGTCTGAAGAGCTGTCACGGTTGGCACAGGATGGTCCCACGGACGCTGAGATGGGACGGGCCAAGGCCCAACTCAAAGCCGGGCTTATGATGGGGCTAGAAAGTTCGTCGGCGCGTGCTGAGCAAATGGCGCGGCATCTGATGGCCCATGGGCGTCTGATCGAAAAGGAGGAGCTGATTGCAAAGGTTGAAGAGGTCAGCCCCACCCAAGTTAAAGAGCTTATGCAACGTATGATAGCCAAGCAGCCGGCGGCAGCTGTGGTTGGTGCCGGGGCTTCATCGCGTGGACACGCGCAACGTGCCAGCCATTGTTTGGGCACGATTCGGCAGTGAGGTCGGGCCGTGGCTTTCCTTAAGGTGGGCCTGGGAAACGATATACAGATTGCGGTGCGCGGTGGGCGTGTCCTGCTGCGGCCTTATTTGACGTCAGATTATATGCTTTGGGCCCAGTTACGGGCGCGGAGCCGTGAGCATCTCAGGCCGTGGGAGCCAGTTTGGCCGCATGATGATCTCACACGAACCTCGTTTCGGCGTCGGGTTCGGCACTATCAACGTGAAGCACGCGATGATGCAGGGTACGCGTTTGGTGTCTTCAACGAGCACGGGCGTGAGCTGTACGGTGGATTGACGCTGACGAATGTGCGTCGCGGTGTGACTCAGGCGGCGTCTCTTGGATATTGGCTTGGTCTTCCGTTTGTCGGGCGTGGGTTTATGACAGATGCGGTACGTACCGCTGTCCACTACGCATTCGACGAATTGCGGTTACACAGGATTGAGGCTGCCTCGATGCCGTCCAATACTGGGTCCATAAATGTGTTGCAACGGGTGGGATTCGTGCGCGAGGGGCTCGCGCGGCGGTATTTGAAGATCAATGGCGTATGGCAGGATCACGTCCTGTTTGCGCTTCTTGCTGAAGATATCGCCAGGGGGACAGGCGACGAATGAGGCATCAGCAACCTGATCGAGCCGGATGGCCGGGCGCCGTGCTCGCGGGCGTGCGCTGTAGTACGGCGCGGCTGCTGAGCTTGGCAGTGGCTGTTCTTGTGGTTTGCTGCGCCAATCTCATTGCGACATCCCCGGCTTCGGCGCTTAAGGCGATTACGGTCGGTTCCGATCAGGATCGCATCGAGATAACCACCGACGGCGAATTTTACGACAATCGCGGCGACAGCCTGCAGGTCGAAACTGCACCTGGGCTTGATGGTGTTGTCGGGCGCATGAGCGTCAAAGCGGCTACGCCAGGGGTTAATCCAAGCTGGATTGTCTTCGCGCTGACTAACCCGACCAATACCGATATGGAGCGATGGCTTACGGCAGATCGCTACACGGTGGTCGGTTCCGGAACGGTCTGGCCGGATCTTGATGCCCGGCGCATTGAGGCGGTGACGCCATCAATCGGCTTTGTGCCTGAGCGTGTGAACAGCGACCGGGCCGACGTGTTCCGCATCACGCTAGAACCTGGCCAAACGATCACGTTTGTCGCTGAGCTTTCGTCCGAGCGCTTTTCGCGGATCTTTCTATGGAAGCCATTGGCATATGAGCTTGAGGTACGCGAACGGCAGCTCTTTAACGGAGCGTTGCTCGGTCTGACCGGTCTATTGGCGATCTTTCTGACGGCGATCTTTGCCGCGAACCACAAAGCGATCTTTCCGTCCGCGGCACTCGTCGCTTGGTGTGTGCTCGTCTATCTGTGCGTCGATTTCGGCTTTTTCCATAAGCTGTTCAACTTGCGGCCTGAGGATAACGCGGTTTATCGCGCGGCGGGTGAAGCGTCGATTGCGGCCAGTCTTGTCATCTTCCTCCACACATTTCTCAGGCTGGGCTTAAGTCACGGGCTTGTGCGCATGCTCTTTGGCGTGTGGATGCTGGCTCAGCTCGCGCTTGTTGCGGTTGCCGTTGTCGATCCGCGTCTGGCTTCAACGTTTGCACGCCTGTCGTTCTGTGTGATCGGCGGTGTGGGGGCTGCGATCATACTGTTCCTCGCTTTCCGAGGTCAGGATCGGGCCCTGTCGATCATACCGACTTGGATCATCTTCCTCGTATGGGTTTTTGGCACAGCGGTAACGCTTACCGGCAGGATGTCGGGCGATGTTATTGAAGCTGGCCTCGCAGCAGGTTTGGTTCTGATCGTTTTGATGATCGGTTTCACGGTTACGCAGTTTGCGTTCCGCTCTTTAGAGCCGGTGTATGGCGCCTCGCCCAGTCAACAGCAGCGACAGGCGCTCGCGGTCGAGGGGGCCGGTGCAGCAACGTGGGAATGGAATGCGCGTCGCGATGAGGTCAAGGTTAGCCCGATTATCGAAGCTGCGTTGGGGCTCAACGGCGGCGAGTTGACCTGTAAGGTCGAAGACTTCATTCCGCACCTACATACGGCAGATCGTGAGAAATTCCGTCTTATGCTCTGGTCCGTGCAGGAACGCGCTGGCGGTAAGATCCGTATCGATTTCCGTTTGCGCCACAGCGACAACTCGTATCGCTGGTATGAGTTGGACGCGGCGAGCATTGAAACGTCGGACCGGCGTGATGTGCGTTGCGTTGGTTTGATGCGCGATATCACAGAAAGCAAGCGCGCCCAGGAGCGGCTTCTGCACAATGCGGTACACTGCGGTCTTACCAATCTTCCCAACCGGGAACTCTTTCTCGACCGTCTTGGGACAGCCTGTATGCGTGCGGCTAGTGAAGCTGCCGTACGGCCTACGGTCATCTGTATCGATCTCGACAAGTTCAAAAGCGTTAATGCCTCCCTTGGTCTTGTCGTAGGCGATAGCCTGCTGTTGACAGTGGCGCGGCGTTTGAGTCGGCATCTTGGGCCGCAGGATACTCTGGCGCGGCTTGGTGGTGATCAGTTCGCTATTCTGATTTTGAACGAGCAGAGCGCCCGGGATCTGGCTGGGTTGGCTGAGAGGATCCGGCGGTCTTTGCGTTCGCCGATCAAGATCGCAGGGAAGGAAATCGTTCTCACGGGATCGCTAGGTGTCTCGGTTTACGATGGAGAAGAGCGTGGCCCAGATGAGCTTCTGAAGGAAGCTCAGATTGCGATGTATCGAGCGAAGCGCAGCGGTGCGGATCGTATCGAGATTTTCCGCCCAGAGATGCGTTCGAGCCGCGATGATCGGGCGGCGATGGAAGCCGAGTTACGTAAGGCGGTCGAGAAGGATCAGCTTAAGGTATTCTTCCAACCGATCGTTTATCTTCCGACTGAGGATCTTGCCGGGTTTGAGGCCATCGTTCGCTGGGAGCACCCGCGTGAAGGACTATTGTCGCCGGCGACTTTTGTACCCCTGGCCGAGAACTCCGATCTTATTATCAAGCTTTCCACGCATGTCCTGACGAAGGCTGCACATACGGCTGCCAATTGGCAGAAGATATTGCCGCGACACGAGTCGCCCCTGTTCGTTTCGGTTAACGTTTCTTGTCGGCAGCTCTTCAAACAGGATTTCATTCAAGAGCTGCGTCACATCATCGGTCAGGGAATCGTCCCGGTGAACTGCCTCCGTCTCGAGGTCAGCGAACCCCTGGTTATGGAAAGTCCTGAGCAGGCCACCGAGATGCTCGACGTGCTGAGGGGAACGGGTGTCGAGATCGCGCTCGATGAATTCGGCACGGGGTATTCCTCGTTTGCTTATTTGCAACGCTTCCCCGTTGATACGATCAAGATCGACGGTGGCTTGGTGCAAAACGGTGGCGGGAGCGAAGGTACAGGAAGTGCCATTGTGCGCTCTATCGTGGCGCTGTCCCATGAGCTCGGTAAGAAAGTTGTGGCGGAAGGGATCGAGGAGCCAGATGACGTGGTGTTCCTGCGCTCGATCGGCTGTGAGTATGGTCAGGGCTTCTACTACGGCGACCCGATGCCAGCGGATGATGTGATCGCGTTGTTACGCATCATTGCCAAATCCGAGCGCAAGATCGAAGCGCGCAACCTCTTCAAGCCGAAGTCAAAGAGCAAAAAGGATCGCAAGAAGGCTTCCGTACACGTTGAGGCCGCACCGAAAGCGCCGAAGCCTTCGTCGCCGAAGAAAACTGCGGTGGTGGCTGCGAACGGACAAGCGCCTAGTCGCGGTGACCCGGGCTCTATACCCTTACGTGAAGTGCCGCCTCCTGCTGAGGTTACTGGTCCACCGCCAATTGCAGCACGCGGCAATGGCCGGGAACGGCCCTTGCTTCGCGGTGGTATGTTACCAACGGGGAGCGTCGGCGATAATCGTCAGATTTCTAGCGCTACCCATCCGGCGTTAGCGCCTCCGGTCGCGCCGTCGCAGCCGACACTGGCTCAATCGCTTGCCCAAGCCGCGCACGGGGGGCAGGCAGCGCCGCAATCGGCGCCAAGAGCCTCGTCATCACCGCCGCCTTTGACACCGCCTCCGCCGGTAAGTTCGTCAGCTTCGGGAGCCGGCTCCAACGGTGGCTATCCTTCAAACCTGTCCCAGCCAACGTCAACCGGACGAAACGGCAATGCGGGGATCGCTCCTTCGTCTCCACCTCTACCTCCTTCGGCACCGCCATTTAGTCATGGGCGGGGGGGGGCGCAGAATGGGGCGGGGGTATCTCAACCTCCTCCAATTCA
This sequence comes from Filomicrobium sp., assembly GCF_025698805.1. Classification (NCBI taxonomy): domain Bacteria; kingdom Pseudomonadati; phylum Pseudomonadota; class Alphaproteobacteria; order Hyphomicrobiales; family Hyphomicrobiaceae; genus Filomicrobium; species Filomicrobium sp. Next base: position 689,563 of record NZ_JAILWT010000002.1, on the reverse strand, counting down.
ATCTGCTCCTCCTGGAGGCAGTGCGGGTAGCCGAGCGGTCGGTCATCGCCCGCCGCCGCCACCATCGCCATCCGCTGCAGCCAATGGGCGGCCCCGTATGAACAACGGTCCAGCGGTTCAGTCGCCGCGCCCGCCTGTCAGCACTGGGCAGACGCAGCCGCTCAACGTGGCGATGGCTGGGGCAGAGGTGCCGGTGACAGCACCGCCAGTTACGCCTGCAGGAAATGGTGTTCCTAATGGTGCGGAAAGGCCGCTGCAGCCCGTTGCGGCTCCGCCGGACTACAGCTCATTGCCACCAGGTATCGCAGAAAGCTTGGCGCGGCTTGCCGGGACGCCACGTCCACGTAGCGATAGCGCGGCTCGTGGCCCGTCACAGAAGGCCGCTACGCCCAATGGCAAGCTTGGTGATAAGTGATTGCAGTGCGGGCGCGAATGCGGGTCCGCATGGTTTGACTGCCGATACCACATTTACATCATTGAAATCAGGTGAGATGGCGCTCGATGTCAGGCGTGGCCGGCATCGGCAACGAGATGCGATGGATCAATCCCGATCTTCGCCATTGCTCTTTGGTATTTCGCATGTGGGTCGGGCGAGAAGATAATGTCGGGGTCCGGCGGACAGTGCAGCCAGCCGTTCGCCTGGATCTCATCTTCCAACTGGCCTGGAGACCATCCTGCATAGCCTAGTGCGAGGATGGCCCGCGAAGGGCCGCGGCCATCGGCAATTGCTTTCAGAATGTCTAGAGTTGCCGTCAGGCAGATACCTTCGTTTATGGAGAGCGTGGATTCGGACACGAAGTAATCCGAGCTATGGAGCACGAACCCGCGACCGGTTTCCACAGGTCCGCCGACGTGAATTGGCATGGACGCAAGTGCATCAGGTTGCCATGAATGGCTGCCTTCGCCAGGCATTATGTCGAGCCTATCGAGAAGGTCGGGAAAGGAGATGTTCGGTGCTGTTTGATTGATGATCAGACCCATGGCACCGTCTTCGGAATGGGCGCACAGATAGATCACAGAGCGCGCAAAACGCGTGTCTGTCATCAATGGCATGGCGACCAGAAGTTGGCCGTCAAGGAATGAATGTGCGCCGTCGAGCGGCAGTGAGCGCAGAGTCGACATACGTTAGACTAACTCTGCGGCTGGCGCCCTGTGAAGACTGAATCGTTGGGCGTGCTATAGAGCCTATAATTCAGGGTGCGTTGTAATTTGTTGTTCTAAGCCGCATTTTGGTGTGGTTGCCACGGCAAGTGTGGAGCGTGCGTGCGCTGGGAGCGGCTTCAGTAAGACGTGACTTGTCGGTTACCTGCGTCTTATTTGACACTGAATGTCGCCGTCGCGACAGTGTGCATAACCTCACCGGATACGGATGGCGCCGATACGCTTAACAAGGGAAATCCCATGAATGATGCCGGTTTCTCCGGACACGTTCACCGCGTCGCTTTGCTGAGCGCAGCGCTTGTGACGGCCACCGTGACTTTGAGTGCTACGGGGCAGACGGCAGAGTTGTCGTCTCCCTGGCACGAGGCGCATATGTCTCAAGTCCGTTTGATCGCTGCGCGCCGTGGAGATAACGGACAGGACATCGTTGCGGGTATACAAGTCGCACTTCAACCTGGTTGGAAAACCTATTGGCGTAATCCTGGGGACGCTGGCGGCGTCCCACCCGAATTCGACTGGTCGGGGTCGGGCAATGTCGCGAACACGGAAGTTCTTTATCCGGCGCCCAAACGTTTTCGCGATCCGGCGGGTGAAACGATCGGGTACAAAGGAAATGTCGTGATGCCCGTTCTGGTGCGACCGGCGGATCCAGATCAGGATGTGGAACTTCGCGTGAAGTTCAACTTTGGCATCTGTGCCGACATCTGCGTCCCAGTGGAGCAGGAGTTGACGGTGAACGTACCCCGTCAAGCTCAAGTGGGACTGCCTTCTCTCCTGCAAAAGGCACTCGATCTTATTCCCCGTAGTGAGGCGTCCGCCAAGGTAGGTGACCCCAAGCTTGTGCAACATGAGGTTCATCTTTCGGGTGATCAGCCTCGTATTCTTCTCGATGTTGATTTTGGCTCAGCTGCGCATGAGGGTGATGTTTTTGCGGAAGCATCGGACGACTTCTATCTCCCTATGCCGGCCCGAATGCAGGAAGGAAGCACGACCGCGAGCCGTTTTGAGATCGACCTTCGAGAAGCTGATGACGTGTCCAAGCTGAAGGGCAAAACTATTCGTTTAACCCTTGTGGGAGCTGAAGGGCAGTCAGAGGCAACATTCGTCGTCAAGTGATGCTTGCGTTCTGGGCTTTCGATTGAAAGCTGGTTGCGCGGTAGGGCTTGGTTTATGTTTTCCGCGACGCCTTTCCAACTATGCGCGACCTGATCGTGTCGCGTCTTTTTTCCGGAGGAGACAGCTCATGAGTATCAGTGTTGGCGACCGCTTGCCTGACGCGACTTTCTTTGTGATGGGGGCTGAAGGGCCGCATAAGGTCACCACCAACGATGTCTTTGGTGGGAAGAAGGTCGCTCTGTTTGCGGTGCCGGGTGCGTTCACACCGACGTGCCACAAGCAGCACATGCCGGGCTTTCTTGCTCGTCTCGATGAAATCAAAGCAAAGGGCGTCGATGCGATTGCCTGCACGGCCGTCAACGACGCTTTCGTCCTCAACAATTGGGCGGAGCAAACTGGTGCGAGCGGCAAAGTGCAGATGCTCGCGGACGGTAGTGCGGAATTCGCAAAGAAGCTCGGCCTCGATATTGATCTTTCTGCACACGGATTAGGTGTGCGTTCCAAGCGCTACTCTATGCTCGTGGAAGACGGTGTCGTGAAGATTCTCAATATTGATGATGCGCCGCCGGTCCATGACAAATCGAGTGCGGATACGCTGTGCTCGATGATTGGAAACAGCATCTAAGCGAGACGTGATGGCGAGGGGGCGATTGATATGTAGGTCAATCGCCCGCTGTCTGCTTTGCGCCCTTGAGAAAAGGGCGCATCCCTTCGCGGGCCAGTTCGTCGGCGCGTTCATTTTCGACATGGCCAGCGTGACCTTTCACCCAATGCCAATCGACATTGTGGCGCTGGCGCATTTCATCGAGGCGCTGCCACAATTCAGCGTTCTTAACCGGCTTTTTGTCCGCAGTGCGCCAGCCATTGCGCTTCCAGCCGTGAATCCACTGTGTGATGCCGTTCTTGACGTAGTTCGAGTCTGTGTGCAGTTCGACGTTGCTTTTGCGCTTGAGAGCTTCCAGCGCCGATATGGCGGCCATCAGCTCCATGCGGTTGTTCGTGGATTGCGCTTCACCGCCTGAAAGTTCCTTGCGGTGCTCACCTGACATCAGGATGGCGCCCCAGCCGCCAGGACCTGGATTCCCCGAACAAGCGCCATCGGTGTAAATGACCACCGATGGCATTGAGGTTTTTTCTGAACTCATCGGGAGCCATCTCCATAACCGTAGTCGGCGATTGAACGTACGCTCTGATGGAAGCGGAGCCGGCGCAGATAGTCGATCGGATCATGCGGATTGACGACGGCACCGGCAGGCCGGTTGAGCCAGTCGTAACAGCGTGTCAGCAAGAAGCGCAAGGCGGCACCTCGTGCGAGCAGCGGCATGGCTTTGCGCTCGTCTTCCGTCAGGCTGCGTATTTCTTCGTAGCCGCGCAGCAGCGCTCGCGCCTTGGTGACGTTGAACGAAAAATCCTGTTCGAAGCACCAGGCGTTTAGACAAATGGCGATGTCGTAGGCGAGCGCATCATTGCAGGCGAAATAAAAATCGATCAGTCCGGAAACGTCTTTCGCCAGAAAAAAGACGTTGTCCGGGAAGAGGTCGGCATGGATGACGCCTTCCGGTAGCGCCAGCGGCCAATCGGTTTCGAGCACATCGAGTTCGGCTTTGATCAGCGCTTCTAGGCCGGGCGCGATGGAGTCTGCTTCAGACGCAAAGCGTTCAAAGAGAGGACGCCAATCCCACGTGCTCAGGGCGTTGCGGCGGGTTAGTTTGAAATCAGCGCCTGCCTGATGAAGTTGCGCAAGGGCGTGACCGACCTTGGAGCAATGCTCAGGTTTGGGGCGCCGTATCCAGAAGCCTTCGAGAAAGGTGACGAGTGCGGCTGCTCGTCCGCATAACTCGCCGAGGTGGTTTCCCGTTCGGTCACGCACGGGCGTGGGGCAGGTGACCTGCCGCGCGGCGAGATGTTCCATCAGCCCGAGGAAGAAAGGAAGATCGTCCGCCGAAACCCGCTTCTCATAGAGCGTCAGGATATATGGGCCTGTCGTGGTGTGGACGATGTAGTTGGTATTTTCAACGCCTTCGGCAATGCCTTTGTAGGACAGCAATTCGCCGACTTCATAGCGGCTGAGAAAAGAGGCCAAGTCGTCATCACTGACTTCGGTATAGACCGCCATGGAGGGTCGTTCGTCCTTGTCGCAGGGCTTTCGCGGTTGTTCGAATTGGAGGATTGGTGAGCGGCCTAGACGTTACGTGTTGGCATCGACGGGTATGTCGCGCAGCGCGCGGGGAATATTAAAGGCTACATTTTCCTCTGCGGTGGTCACCGTTTCAAGTTTTGCATCGAAGCGCTCGCGCAATGCGCTGATCACTTCGTTGACGAGCACTTCCGGTGCGGAGGCGCCAGCCGAAAGGCCCACCGTGGCCCCGTCTTCGATGATCTCCCATGGGATATCTGTTGCTCGTTGAACGAGCATCGCCTTTTTGCATCCGGCGCGTTCCGCAACTTCCACGAGCCGCATCGAATTCGAACTGTAGGTCGCCCCCACGACGAAGAGGACGTCGCAGCGGCCCGCAATCTCTTTTACCGCGATCTGCCGGTTGGTGGTGGCGTAACAGATGTCTTCCTTTGGAGGATGGACGATGCCTGGAAAGCGGCTGCGCAAAACACCGGAGATTTCTGCGGTGTCGTCCACCGATAGTGTTGTCTGCGTGACATAAGCGAGTTTGGTCGGGTCGCGAGGAGTAAATGCGTGCGCATCTCCGACCGTCTCGATCAGATGTACGGTACCGGGCGGAAGCTGTCCCATGGTGCCGATGACTTCAGGGTGACCAGCATGTCCGATCAGGAGCACTTCCAATCCGTGCTCGTGATGGCGGATTGCCTCAAAGTGGACTTTGAAGACGAGCGGGCAGGTGGCGTCTATGACGAAAAGGTTTCGGGACTTTGCAGCTTCGGGTACCACCTTTGCGACACCGTGTGCCGAAAATATCACAGGCTGGTCCGTTACTGGAATCTCGTCCAGTTCTTCCACAAAAATGGCGCCTTTTTCCCTCAATTTGTCAACGACGTAGCGATTGTGGACGATCTCGTGGCGTACATAGACAGGTGAGCCGAACTTAGCCAAAGCAAGTTCTACGATCTTGATTGCCCGATCAACGCCGGCACAAAAACCACGCGGGGCAGCAAGCAGGATCGTGATGGCTTTATGCGGCACAGGAATTCTTTCCTTTGGTTTCCGGACCGTTTCGGTCGGAGGCATTAGGTATCGGATCTATCACGGCTGGGGACTACATGGGCACCCCGCCTTTGTGGGACCGGTTACATGATAGGATGGTTCGAGGTGACTCGAAATGGCATTGGGGGCCGAAAGTCAAGGCCTTGGGGGACAGTCAAGCCAATGCAATATTTTCCGGCCGATTATGGGAACTGGGGCGTCGGGATGCAATCGGTGGCAAAACCAATACGGCGGAGCGCTCACGTTTTAGCCGTTGGACTTATGGTTACTGCGCTTGGGGGGTGTGGCCTCCCTTCTTTGACGTCAGGGCTTGGGCCCGGCGGATTTGGCGGCTCTAGCCAGCAGACGTCACAAGTTCAATCGGTTAGCGAAGAACAACTTCTGTCGGCTGCAAAAGCCGAAGTGACGGGTGGTACAACCACGAGTGCCTCAGGTATTTCGCCAGGTTGTCCGAAATTCGAGGTTTGGCCGCGCGATAACAACCTTACCATCTATATGGAAGGCCGGGTCGGCGATAGCCTTGCGATACGGCATCGCGGCGAGATCACAAAGACAGCTCGCGAATGTGTGGTTGATGGCAGTCGTGTCACGGTGAAATACGGCATCTCGGGTCGGGTACTGCTTGGGCCAAGTGGCGTGGCAGGTCCAGTGACATTGCCCGTACATATCTTCGTGACCGATGCGAAACGCGAGAAGGTGGCCACCGACGCCATGCAGGTTTCCGTCGACATGGTGATGGATCAGCCGATCGGATATTTCTCAGCCGTCCAGTCAATCTCGTTCGATGTTGCTCAAGGCGCGCGCCCCGGCGAATACGAAATGTTCGTCGCGTTCGACCGAAAAGCCCCTGGGGCAGGCTAAGAGCAGAAACGCTTTCCCTTCTCCTTCTTGGCTCGCGGATAACCGACCTACACTCTGAAACGCTACGAATCCAGCAGGCGGGCCGCCATTGCGGCTTGCTCATCTCGCGCGTTGTGTTGCATTTTTTTTACGCCGCAAGATCATCTCAAAACGAAACGGCCGGACATCGCTGTCCGGCCGTTTCAGTATTTGTTGTGATCGTGCGGTGTAGCCTAGTTCAGTCGGTTCGACAGCTTGCGAATGCTGTCTTGAACCAACTCATTGCCGCTTTGGCCGGAGGTCTTGTTCCTAAGGATTGCTTCAGCAGCAGCAACGGCAGCATCGATCGCTTTGGAACGAACCTCGCTGATTGCCTGGGCTTCCGCGCGTGCAATCTTTTCTTCGGCGAGCCGAGTTCTACGCTCCAGGTTATCCTTGAGCTTGAGTTCCGTTTCCGCTTCGAGAGCTTCAGCCTCGCGGCGGGCCTGGTCGACTATGCTTTTCGCCTCTTCTTCGGCTTCCCGCGCTCTACGCTGGTAATCTGCCAGCATTGCCTGCGCTTCTTCACGCAGGCGGCGTGCGTCGTCCAGTTCCTGACGGATTTTATCGGCGCGGTTATCGAGTGCCGAACCGACTGTGCGTGGTACGCGCAGATAGAGCACAATCGCCATGAAGGCGATAAAGGAGAAGAGGACCCAGAACTCAGCGCTTAGCAACATGGCGAACGTTCGATCCTTTTATCAGTCAGACTGCTTGGCGAGCGCCGTTTTGACTTCGTCGTCAGACGGAGACGTTCCGACCAAGTTGGCAACCAATGGTCCGACGATGCCCGAAGCAATTTCGTCAACGCTCGTAAGCGCCTTCGTGCGGGTTTCATCAATACGCCGTTCGGCCTCGGATACCTTGGCTTCGATCTCCGTATCAACCTGCTTTTGCTTCGCATCAACACGCTGAGCGAGACGGTCGCGGGTTTCTTTGGCGATGGCGTTTGCATTGGCACGCGCGTCGGCCAAAGCCTGTTCGTATGCGGCCAAGGCTTGTTCGGTTTCGCCTTTTAAACGCTCGGCTGAATCAAGATCACGTTGGATACGGTCGCGCCGCTCCTCGATGACCTCGCCGATCCGCGGCAGCGCAATGCGCGATAGCAGCAGATAGAGGGCTCCGAAAGTGATCGCCAGCCAGACGAGCTGAGGGGCAACCGTAGAACCATCCAAAGGTGGGAACGCCACCGGATGGGCCCCGTCGTGCGGGATTTCGGTGCCGGTATTGTCAGGTGTGGCCATAACTCGGTGTCCGCGTCATTTACCTGAATCCTAGGCCAGACGGAAAGTTCCGCCCGTGCCAATATCGATGCCGCCCGGGGAGCCAAAGGGAACACGGGGTTCCCCGACACACTCCCCAAGCCGCAACTTTGATGATCAGGTGAACAGAAGCAGGAAGGCGATCAGCAGTGCGAAGATGCCGAGTGCTTCGGTCACGGCGAAGCCGAAAATGAGACGGCCAAACTGACCATCGGCAGCCGACGGATTGCGGAGCGCTCCCTGCAGGAACTGGCCGAAGAGGTTGCCTACGCCGATAGCGGCGAAGCCCAGGCCAATTGCGGCAAGGCCGGCACCGATAAGCTTTGCGGCTGCTGGATCCATTGACTTCTCCCTTTTGTTCAAAAACAGGTCTGTTGAGTTGGATTTCGGGTTACGAGGCTTCACCCCTAGTGGCTGGGATGAAGCGCATCATTAAGGTACATGCAGGTCAGCATGGCGAAGACGTAGGCCTGAAGGAATGACACGAGGAATTCCAGTGCCGTAATCGCGATCGCCATGAATACTGGGAGCGGCGTCAAAGCTGCATAGGTTCCCGAACCGATCAGCATGACTGCAAATCCGCCGAACACCTTTAGCGTAATGTGACCGGCGAGCATGTTGGCAAACAGACGCACCGAGTGACTTACCGGGCGGGACAGGAACGAGACGATCTCGATCAAGCTAACCAGCGGCAAAACGTAAATCGGAACACCCGAGGGCACGAACAGCTTGAGAAAGCCAAAACCGTGCTTGATGAGACCGGAGATGATAACCGTCGCGAAGACGAGCAGGGCCAACGCTGCCGTCACGCCAATATGGCTCATTACCGTGAAACTGCCCGGCACCATGCTGATCATGTTCGCGATTAAGATGAACATGAATAGCGTGAACACGAGCGGAAAAAACTGCATGCCGGCTTTGCCGGCGCTATCGCGTACCATTTTCGCGATGAATTCGTACGCGATTTCCGCGAGAGACTGAATACGTGAGGGTACCAGCGAACGACCGCGCGTTGCGTACATCAGGAAGCCGAATGTGACGGCAACCGTAATGATCATGTAAAGCGCAGAATTGGTGAAGGACGCGTCCAATCCAAAAAGCTCGAGTGGCAGGAGCCGTTTGATCTCGAACTGGTGGATAGGATCCGGCATGCCGCCTTCCGCCCCATTATGCGTCGATGCCACGTAGCTCTCCCGATCAATCGTCGTCGTCACTGTTGCGGATGTCGGTTCCGATATCTCCGCGTGTTTTTGCGGCGATCTCGGCCTGAAGCCGCTCAAACCCTCGTATCACGTTACGGATGCCGGCGATCAAGCCCAGAACGAAAAAGAAAAGGAAAAACCAAGGTACCGTGCCCAACAAAGTGTCGAGCCCAAACCCGATCAGTCCTCCGACCAGCACGGCTCCGACGAGCTCGCTTGCCATCCGCAAGCCGTAGGCCATGCCACGGCTGTGAATTCTGGCGTCTTCTTCGGCCTCCGCCTTGGCGGCTTCCTCCGACCTGATTTTATCAAGCCGTTGCCCCAACCCTTCCAAACGCCGTTCGAGCGCTTCCTTTTCCCTAGGGTCCGGCGCCCCGTTTTCAGGTGCGTCGCCTTTGGATCCGTTTGTCATGGGAGCGCGTCCTCGAACCAAGGCACAAAACAGCCTCTGGACGGGTTGATTGACGGCGCGAACATAGAGAGAGGCCAGGGGGGTGTCAAGAAACCGTGAAGCCCTCATAGGCCCCGTATCATAGGACGAAACCGCGCAGGGGGCAAAGTGCATTAAAGCTTGTAACAGCGGCCATTGCCGAAGACGGAAAATCCGTTCGCGATGCCTCGAAACTGCATCTGTCCGAAGCCTGAAATTGGGATGCACCGCTCCTATTGTGGCAATGCGTGTGCAATCACCTTGCGCATAAGGCTTGGAAGGGCCTCGTTGTGAAGATCGCGGCGATTCACCCAGCGGCAGCGGTTCGGTTCAGACCAAAAGGTTAACGTGGCGTCGGCCGGTACGATCGCGCGGTAAACGTTCAGCTGCAGGCGGAAGTGCGTAAATGTGTGTGTGACAGTGCCAGTGACCGGCCACCAGTCTGTTTTAAATGGGGCTGAGCGCATGGCATCTTCGACTGAGAGCCAGTCATCGCGCCATTCCGTCGAGGGGACTTCCATCATGCCGCCAAGGAGGCCGGCCTCTTGGCGACGGCGGAGAAGGATGTGACCGTCTTCGCTCAGCGCCAGGAAGGCGTAGCCGAATCGTGAGGGGCGGTCGGGTTTGGCGAGCTTGAGCGGGAGGCTTTCCGCCATGCCCTTGGCGTATCCGTGGCAGTCGGGCTGAATCGGGCACATGAGGCAGGATGGCCGCTTGGGCGTGCAGACAGTTGCGCCAAGATCCATCATCGCCTGCGCGAAATCTCCGGGACGGTCACTGGGCACCAGCGTAGAAGCGAGGCGTTTGATTTCTGACTTGGCGGCCGGAAGAGGGAGACGCAGAGCAAACAGGCGCGCGATAACGCGTTCGATGTTGCCGTCTACCGGGGTTGCTTCCTCGTTGAAGGCAATGGCGGCAATGGCCGCGGCCGTGTAGGGGCCGATACCCGGCAGCTTGCGAAGGGCGGCTTCGGAGCGAGGAAAGCGGCCGCCGTGTTCCTCCACGATGGCGATGGCGCATTTATGCAGATTGCGTGCGCGTGAGTAGTAGCCAAGTCCAGCCCACTTGGTCAGCACTTCATCGAGACTGGCGGCCGCCAGGGCGCGGACGTTTGGCCAAGCCCGAAGAAATTCGCGATAATAGGGAATGACCGCTTTGACGGTTGTTTGCTGCAGCATGATTTCGCTGAGCCACACACGATACGGGTCCGCTTTGCGACCAGGCGGGCTACGCCATGGCAACTCGCGGCGTTCACTATCATACCAGTCTAACAGGGCCGCCGTAGTATCCGGCCCGGCAGGTCGGAGAGGTAGTTGCTTACGAGCAACAGCGCCCATGTCATTCTCCCATGGCGGAAGCCACGAATCGTCTACCAGATGGTACCCATGGTGACTGTTCGTGGGAATGGATGTCTATCCGTTATCCCAGCACCGCAGAAAATCGGGAGCAGATCCAGTGACATCGTCTCCTCGCAAAGCGATTCTGGCAACCACGCGGCGCTCCAGATGGGGGATGCCGGTCGCTAAGACCGTCGGCAGTTTCGTACCGCAACTGACGCAAAAGGCCTTCGAGAAGTATGGATTTTCAACAGTTGCTTTGTTGACGGACTGGGCGGCGATCGCAGGCAAGGATCTTGCGACCTATACGCGACCGGAGAGGATCAAATGGCCGCGCAACGTGCCGATCCGCGGTGACGTTGAAAGTGGATGCGAGGGCCGTCCCGGCGCATGCTTGATTCTACGCGTGGATCCGGCGCGGGCGCTCGACGTGCAATATTCTACCGCGCAACTCCTTGAGCGGATCAACGTCTATTTTGGGTATCGCGCGATTGCCGACCTGCGCATTCTGCAAGCGCCGGTAGAAGTTGAGCCGAAGGCGAAGATTGGTGGCAAAACGCCGGATATCCTGCGTGCGGCTCCTCCTCCGGCTTCGCCCGCAGAACAACCGGTCAAAGCGCCTGTTGTGGCGGATAAGGCTCTGCAGGATGCCCTGATGCGACTTCAGAAGGGCTTTAGCCAAGACGCGGCCCGATAGAAATCCTATTCACCAGATTGAAGGTGAGCGACGGGCGATGTTTGGCTAGGTTTGTGAATGCCCTACGCTCAATCGCTCCTCGCGCGGACGTGATGGCGCCTTAAAAAGTATTCAGTTGGCATTCAGCGGCAGATTGCCTTAATGCGGGACCAATCATTACGCTAGCCACGATCGCGTGAATAACAAGGGAGCTTTCGCCTTGACCCAATCCGATTTTCGTCCCGAGGGAATTCGTCGCCGTACAGTTCTCGCCGGTGCGGGCACCGCGGCAGTTGCATTCGGCCTCGGGATCGTGCCTGCGCGGTTTGCGCTGGCGGCGGACGAAGTGCCTGTGGCGGAGCTCATGCAGCCCGATGGTCTTAAGGATCTGACTCTAGGTTCCCCGGACGCAAAAGTGACCGTGGTCGAGTATGCTTCGATGACCTGTGGGCACTGCGCGCGCTTCCATAAAAGCGTGTTTCCTGAGCTCAAAGAAAAATACATCGACACGAACAAGATCTATTTTGTCATGCGGGAATTTCCGCTGGACAATCTTGCGGCTGCCGCATCAATGCTTGCACGCTGCGCAGGTGATGACAAAACCTTCCCGCTTATCAGCGTCCTTTTCGATAAGCAGGCCGATTGGGCGTTTGTGAAGTCCAATCCGGTGCCGGCGTTGCGGGAAATTGCCAAGCAGGCTGGTTTCACGAAGGAAAGCTTCGACGCGTGCCTGAAAGACGAAGATCTTTTGGACAAAATCATGAAGCGTCGCGAACGTGCTTCTTCTGTGTTCGGTGTTAACTCGACACCGACGTTCTTCATCAACGGCAAGAAGCTGGCGGGGGGCACCTCCATCGAAGACTTCAGCAAAGTTATCGATCCTATTTTGAACGCGGGGTGAGGTCGTCTTGTTGAGGCGGATGTCTTCTGTTTTGGTCGTCAGTGTCATGACGCTCGTCGCGGGCTGCGCGTCGGAACAGTTGCTGCAGGCCAACAACGCCGCGAACCAAGGCGAAACATCGTCCACGAGCGCATACGGTGGATTAGGCGCGAGCAAGCAGACAAAAACCTCTGCGCCGTTTAACCCGTTCGCGGACCATAGCTCTACCTCCTATGGTGGGCGCCAAATCATCTCCAATCCGTCGATGGACGAGGTGATGAAGGTGGGGGCTTTGCCGGAAATGTCACTTGGGCGGGGGGACGCTCCGGTGACGATTATCAAGTACGCCTCGCTCACCTGCCCATATTGCCGCAAGTTTCAAAAAGAGGTGTTTCCGCAACTCAAGCGCGATTACATTGATCGCGGCAAAGTGCGGTTCATTATTCGCGAATTTCCGATCGGACGGTCTTCGGGCAATGCGACGATCGCGTTGAGATGCGCCCGTCCCGAGACCTATTTCACCCTCTACTCCAAGTTTCTCGAGCAACAGGGTTCCTGGGTAAGCCAGGAGGTTCGGCTTGATGCTATCCACAAGGTGGCAGCTCAAGTGGGGCTTAGCCGTGCAGAATTTGACGCCTGCCTCAAGAATCAAGCCATGATCGAGGGGCTTGAGTGGATCAAGGATCGCGGGCGCACGTTGGGCGTGATCGGAACCCCGAACTTTTTTGTCCAGAATAAGCTGGTCAAGAAGGTCCTTACGTATGCCGACTTGAAGGCGATGATTGATCCGCTTCTTGGCGTACCCGTAGCCGCACAGAATACAGCGGACACGCGTTGAAATTGAGAGCAGCTTCGTTTTCGAGGCTCGCGGTCCTAGTGCTTTCGGTCTGCGGAAGCTGGGGAGTTCAGGCTCATGCGCATCAGCCGGCTTAGGCTGCTCGGCTTCAAATCATTTGTCGAGCCTACCGAACTGGTCATCGAACCGGGACTGACTGGTGTTGTCGGTCCTAACGGGTGTGGCAAGTCCAACCTTCTCGAAGCGCTGCGCTGGGTGATGGGTGAGACGTCCCACAAATCCATGCGTGCAGCAGCAATGGACGACGTTATCTTCTCAGGTACGAGTTCGCGTCCGGCGAGGAACCTTGCCGAGGTGACGATCTTTATCGACAACTCGGAACGCTTGGCCCCAGTCGAATTCAACGACAGCGATACCATCGAGATTACGCGACGCATCGAGCGCGAGGCGGGGTCTGCTTATCGTATCAATGGTCGCGAAGCGCGTGCTCGCGACGTCAAGATCCTGTTCGAAGACGCGGCAACCGGATCGCGCTCTCCAGCGCTGGTGCGTCAGGGGCAGATCGGCGATATCGTCAATGCCAAGCCTGAGGCGCGTCGCCGAATTCTTGAGGATGCAGCGGGGATCGCGGGCCTGCATTCGCGGCGTCACGAAGCTGAGTTGCGCTTGAAGGCTGCGGAAAACAATCTCGCGCGCCTCAACGATGTGCTCGGTGGACTCAACTCGCAGATCGAATCATTGAAGCGGCAAGCGCGGCAGGCGCGGCGGTATCGAGATCTCTCGCGGGAGATTACGCGGGCGGAAGCCCTGCTCATGCATCTGACGTGGCGTGATGCTTACGCAGCGGCTGAGGCTGAGGAAGCGCGGCTGCGCGAAGTTCTGGTTCGGCTGGGTGAGGCGACGCGGGCGGAGGCAGCGTCTCTGCGGGCGGAGGCTGAAGCTGCTGCGCAATTGTTACCTCTGCGTGAGGCTGATGGGAAAGCGAGCGCCTTGCTGGCGCGTCTGCGCATCGAGGCTGAAAATTTCGAACGCGAGGCGGAACGGCAAACGACGCGGGCTTCGGAACTCGAAGATCGGATCGCGCAGTTGGAACGCGACTTGGCGCGTGAGGAGGCGCTCAAGACCGAGGCTGTGGACACCATCGCCCGGCTCGAACAAGAGATCGACGCTATCGAGGGCGAGGAGACCAACGCTGAGACATCGGCTCTGTCGGCTGAAGTTGATCTTAAAGATGCGGCCGCGGCACTTGAGGCCACGGAAGCCGAACTTTCACGCTTGACTGCGGCGGTCGCGCAAGAACGCGCACAACGCGACAGCGCACAATCCACTCTGACGCAGGCGCGCCAGCGCGTTGAGCGAGTCAAAACGCAGTTGGAGACGCTGGACCGTCAAGCTTCCGAGATCGGCGGTGGTGGTAATGATGCCGCTGACCATGAGCGGGTGCTGGCGGATGTGGCGCGGCTTGGCGAACTGATTGCCGATATCGAGCAGCGCACAAGCGATGCGGAAATGAGGCATGAGGGGCTGGCCGAAACTGTGACGGAGCGCCGCGAAGCCGCGTCGCAGTCGCGGATGACGGCCAATGCTCTCAAGACGGAACGTGAGACGCTTGCGCGTCTGTTAGTGCCGGACAGCGGTGACTATCCAGCGATCGTCGATTCAGTGCGCGTAGCTCCCGGTTTCGAGGCCGCGCTCGGTGCCGCGCTCGGCGATGACCTTGACGCGCCAGCCGATTCCGCCGCGGCCGTGCATTGGCTGTTGATCGAAGGCGATGATAACGACCCGCCGTTGCCAGAGGGCGTCGATCCGCTTGATGCTCACGTCAAAGCGCCGCCTGAGCTGCAACGACGGCTTCGGCAAATTGGCGTTGTTGCGAGCGATGCAGGTGCTGATTTGCAGCCTTACTTGCGGCCGGGGCAACGGTTGGTGAGCCGAGAAGGCGATCTTTGGCGTTGGGATGGCTTCGTTGCGGCGTCACACGGAATGACAGCTGCCGCGCAACGCCTGAGCCAACGTAACCGGCTTACAGCGTTGGCTCAGGAAGAAACGCAGGCGCGTGAGCAAGCTGAGCGGGATGCCGCAGCAGAAGTCCAGGCGGCCGCATTGTTGCGAGATGTGCAGGGTGAAGAGCAGCGGCTGCGGCAGGATTGGCGCAACGCGCAGAATGAACTTTCCGCCGCGCAGGCGACCTTGCAGAAAATCGATCGGCGGCGACGCGAGATTGAAAGCAAGCTGGCGGCGATCGCGGGCGCACGTACGAGTTCTGAACGTGATCTCGAAGAAGCGGAGAGCCGTGCGGCAGAGGCTGCAGCAGTCGCCGAACGTTTTAGCGATTCCGCAATCGCGGCGCTTGAAGAGGAACGTTCGGCCATTCTGGTAAAGGCGCAGGGAGAACGTGCGCATGTCGCTGATTTGCGTGCATCCGTTGCGGCCTTAACCCGTGCGCGTCAGGAGCGGGCTCATAAGAGGGCGAGCTTGGCGTCGGACCTCGAACGTTGGCGCACACGACTAGCGGGCTCAGGCGAACAGATGTCGGCCTTGAGCGGGCGCCGCGATGAGGCCCGTGTCGAACTCGAGACGCTTGCAGGGCTGCCCGCACAAATCGAGGCGCGCCGTCAGAAGTTGCTCGACGGATTGACTGAAGCTGAACGCCAGCAAAAGGAAGCCAGCGACGCCTTGCAGCGTGGCGATGCGGCTCGCACGGACGCGGCTTCGGCGTTGCGCGAGGCGCAAGGTGATGTCGGTGCTGCACGTGAAGATCGTGCGCGCATCGAGGCAAAGCTGGAAGCGGCGCGCAACCGTTGCCAGGAAGAGGCGCACCGTATTCATGAAACCTTCAATGTGACGCCCGAGGCGTGCTTGTCGCTCGCTGAGCTTGGTGAGGGAGATGCATTACCAGCGCTGGCTGATGTTGACCGGCAATGGAACCGCCTGAAAGCGGATCGCGAGCGGCTGGGCGGCGTCAATCTGCAGGCGGATGAAGACCTGGAGCAGCTTTCCGACCAATTCACGAGCATGGAATCTGAGCGGGGCGACGTTGAGCAGGCGATTGCCAAGCTGCGCGGGGGTATCGGTCAGCTCAATCGCGAAGGCCGCAAGCGGTTGAATGAAGCTTTCCAGACCGTCGATGGACATTTCCAGCGGCTGTTCGGCACCCTGTTTGGCGGCGGTGAAGCGCGCCTTGAGATGGTTCAGTCGGAAGACGATCCTCTGGAGGGTGGGCTTGAAATTATCGCGCGGCCGCCTGGCAAGAAGCCTGCAACTCTTTCGTTGTTGTCTGGCGGCGAACAAACATTGACGGCGCTCTCTCTGATCTTCGCCGTGTTTCTGACGAATCCGTCACCGATCTGTGTGCTCGATGAAGTCGACGCGCCACTTGATGACGCCAACGTCGACCGGTTCTGTACGTTGATGGAGAAGATGGCGGAGGAAACCGCGACGCGGTTCCTTGTTATCACACACCACCCGATGACGATGACGCGGATGCAGCGCCTGTTCGGTGTCACTATGGCTGAAAAGGGCGTGTCGCAACTCGTTTCGGTTGATTTGCAAACAGCGCAAGAGTTCCGCGAGGCTAGCTGAAGCTACCGCGCATCCTGACTGAGTGATTGGGGGAATTTTTTATGGGACGCCTTCTGATCGCAATAGCCATTCTACTGTGCCTTGCGTGGGCTGGTGCAGTTGCTTACGAGGCTTGGGTCAGCTGGCCGCATCTTTCCCTGGACCTCAGCCACGGTGATGCCGGAACTCAAGCTGCTTATGATCAAGCCGTGATTATGCACGTTGTGCGCTATGCGGTCGTTGGAATAGCGCCGTTTTTAATTGTCACGGCGCTATCACTTATGTTCGGTCGATCCAGGAAATCATAAATCAGTTTCATTTTTTGGATCTGAGGATTTCCTATCTTCCCTCGCTGGCGAGATAGTCGACGATTTTCTTTCTCTCGGCCTCGTCCGTAATTCCGGAGAACGGCTTCATATTGTTGCCTGAAACGACAGCGTCCGGATTTGCGATGAATGCGTCAAGCTTTGCCTCGTCCCAAGTGAAGCCGGCATTTTTCATTGCTGATGAATAATTGTATCCTTCGGCTGCACCGGCTTTGCGCCCTATGATGTTGTGCAGATTGGGGCCTAGCCGATTGTCGCCTTCATCCGTAGTGTGGCATGTGCGGCAAGCATTGTTGTAGGCGATTTGGCCTTCGTTTTTTTCTTGTGCTTCCGTTTGTTTGTCGAGGGCCACAATAAACCCCGCCGTCAACAGGGCGGCGGCAGTGGTTCTTAAAAGGTCGCGATCAGCCATTTTTACCTCTCGAGGCCTGATTTTCAGTCATCATCGAGGAAACGCGGGGACAGGTTTCAATGTTCCCGTGTCGGCAGGCCGCAGGTGAATGGCTTTATTTTTCTATTGTTCGCATGCTCTTAGGAGTGAACAATGTATTCCTGATTTTAAATGTCAAAATTACAAATCTATTGTTTCAATCCTCAGCGGCGTGGGATCTTCAAATATCCAATTTCTTTGCCAGCTTCCTGGCGCATGCGCTCTAGGTGGTCTCTCACCTCACGCGGGTGCATCGGCAGATCCGATTGACGGATGCGGTCCGCTTCCAACTTGCGAAGTTCTTCGAGAAGCGGCTGCGCCGTCTGATGCAACATCGCGATCGCCGCAACAGCGCTTCTCTTCATGTTCGAGGGCACTTTGGGAATGATGTTGTCGATCATGTCTTTAACGTCGTTCGAGAGATAGCTCGACAAGCGCCCGAATATTGAGATCAGACGGATCTTGAAGGTTTCGCTAAAACGGAATCCGTCGCGTTCCATCCATTCAAAGATCTTGTCCATGACGATGTCCTGCAGACGCAGGTCAGAGGTTACGCGGTAGTCCTGCCATTCGGCTACGACGTCGAAGGCGGGTTCTAATTCCATCTCACCCGGTGCGAAGGTTTCGGTCGTTTGCACGCCGATACGATCGACGAAGTCACGATTTTTCATGTCGAGGCGCGTCGGGAATGTGGGCAGGATAAATTTGTGGTCGCTTGCTTCTTTATAGGCGCGCCGCACCAGCTTCGAGCAGAAGAGTGCGCGCGGATCGTTGTCCAGGCGCATGGTGAAATCGTAGGGGATGTGTTTGCCCTGCGGGCTCAAGGACAGGCGAACGCGGTCATGGATCACGTAGGCTGCGCGTTGGGCGAGAGCCGGGTCGCGGTGGCGGAAAACGATGGCCCGCCCGAGGTCGTGGCCTAACACCTTCGCCAACGGCTGGATGACAGAGCCGTCTTCGATCAGAGCTTCTACGGCCCAGTGCGAGCCGTTGGGATCGACGTAAATGATGAAGACGTGACTGAACTGAGAGTCGATGTCGCCGATGCGTGCGATCGCGGCCGAGTTATGCAGGCGGCCTCGGACGAGGACGACGTCTCCGGATTGGAACGGTAGGCGCGCCGGTCCGGCCAGTGCAGCAGGTACTTGCGTGTTGTGATGAGGGCCGGTGAAGGCGCGGAACGTCTTTGCGTCGGCGGGCAGACTGGCAAACCCGATCCATAATTCACCGACGATGTCCGATGCGTAGCGGAGTGCCCGCAGGCAATCACGTGCACGTTTGATGGCGTGCCGCGACATCGCTCCGGCGTCGTGCCATTGCCCGACTTGCCCGCGCAGGGCGACGCGCAGATCGAACAGCGCGGCCATGATTTCTGGCGCGGTTTCGCGATGCTGGGCGATATCGTATTGGGCAAAGTCAACCTGCTCGAAAGCCTGGTAGAGCTGATCGAGGTTTGAAGCGAGCTGGCTCGTCGTCGAGACAGGTTTGGTTATTGCGGCCTTGAACGCGGTGACGTCGTTCAACAATTTAGCCGGTCCGGTGGACGTGTTCACGCAAAACTCCTCCACAATCTGCGATCCCGATTAAGTTCGGATGCGCAAAATGCGTACTCCCCCTGCTCAGATAGCGGAGCAAGATCAACTGGGCCAGAGCCTAGTTCGGTTTCGGCAGTAGCGAAATTGCAAACACGCACCACTCTGGCGCGATTGGTCGCCTCAAATATGTCGCCGGACAGACAATTGGGTGGCGCGTCCGGCGTTATCAATCGGGCCTTTGCTACTCGGCGGCGATCAACGCTGGCATGCGTGCGAGCCCAAGTTGCTGCTTGGCGCGTTCGCGCAACTCATCGATCGGCTTGAGTTTTCCGCCGGTCTCAAAGTGCCAGAACGTCCAGCCATTGCAGGCTTGTTTGCCTTGAACATGGGCACCCAGGCGGTGGATCGATCCTTGGCTTTTCTGCCAACTTAGAGTGCCGTCGGCCTTAACTTCGGCGCGGATCTTGCGGCGGGGATCGAACAGGGCTGAGCCGGGCTTAAGAATGCCAAGCTCGATAATGGTGCCGAATGGGACGCGCGGTTCAGAGCGTTTCGAGGGCTGTGTTTCCAGGGCGGATGCGGGGAGTTGGCGCACCTTAGCGATACGTTCACGGGCCGCTGCCGCGTAGTCCTTGTCACGTTCGATGCCGATGTAGGAGCGCCGGAGGCGTTTGGCGACGGCGCCTGTCGTGCCGGTGCCAAAGAACGGATCAAGGACGACATCGCCCACGTTGGAGGAGGCCAGCAACACGCGGTTCAGCAGGGCTTCAGGTTTCTGGGTCGGGTGAGCTTTGCGGCCGTCATCGTCCTTCAGGCGCTCAGGTCCGGAGCAGATTGGGAAAAGCCAGTCCGAGCGCATCTGCAAGTCGTCGTTAAAAGCCTTCAAAGACTCATAGTTGAAAGTGTAGCGTGACTTCTGATCACGTGCGGCCCAGATCAGCGTTTCGTGCGCATTGGTGAAGCGGCGGCCACGGAAGTTCGGCATCGGGTTGACCTTGCGCCAAACGACGTCGTTGAGGATCCAGAAGCCGAGATCCTGCATCGTTGCCCCAAGCCGGAAGACGTTATGGTAGGAGCCAATGACCCAGATTGCGCCATCGGGTTTCAAGATGCGGCGGCATTCGCCAAGCCACGTCCGGCAAAACGCGTCGTAGTCGGCAAAGCTGGCAAAGCGGTCCCAGTCGTTGTCGACACCGTCCACACGGGTGTTGTTGGGGCGCAGGAGTTCGCCGTCGAGCTGGAGATTGTAAGGAGGGTCCGCGAAGACCAAATCGACGCTGGCGTCGGGGATTTTTGCGAGCTGTTCGAGGCTGTCCCCGATGATGATGCGATCACGTTGAGGGCGGGCAGACTTGGGGGACCGACGCAAGACCATGTTCTACGTAACTTCCAAACGCTGAAACGACCACAGAATAAACCTGACGGGTGGTTGAGTGCCCGTACAGAAGGATGGCGAGCGTCACCATCGCGGAGGGGTGGTTAACGAGTCGTAACCAAGGCGTACGTCAAGTTATCCACAGACTCTTGGTAGTGTCGGATTCAGGCGAACACATGACGAACATATCATGATCGTACGAAGGCGTCAGGTTCGAAGTTTGGCCTTGAATAGTGGGGCATAAATGAAAATGGGCTGTACCGCTTTTCGCGATACAGCCCATTTTATCTTTTAGCTTGGCGGTGGTGTCGCTCAGCGCACCATCAAGCTGAACTTAGTAGCAATAGCGGTCTAGCTTATAGCAAGCGTTGTCATTACCACGGCGGCAACGGTGAGCCCAACGATCGCAGCGATCATAGCGGCCACGATAGTGGCGGTGATCATGCGCGTGGGCACGATTTGCTGCACCCAGTGCCAGGCCAAGGGCTACACCACCGACGATTGCTGGGCCAACCCAGCGGCCACGGCGGCCGGCGACCACGATCTTTTCTCCGCTCGCGTCGGATTTGGCGACGATCATGCCCTTGTTGTGCGTTGCATTGCCCGTCAGCGACTGCTGGACAGGAGCGTCAATGCGAGCCTCGGCGGCTGACGCCTGGCCCGCCATAAAGGGCATCGAAAGCGCGAGGGCCGCGACGCCAAAGAACTTCATGATAGTTTTCATCTCTAGTCTCCCTACTTACCCCGGGGCAATGATGCAATCATGCGACGCGGGACATCTCAATTTAATCTCGTCGCGCGGCATTGCTCTCTACAACGTAGTTTGCTGCCGCATGTTCCGAAACAATGAGATACTTTAGAGGCGGGATTGTGAATTCAGGATGAACAAGGACGTTCAGCAAAACAGCGGGAGTGCTGTATCGATCCTGCTGTTTTCAATTACAGTGAACGCTCTCTTGTTCCCATGCTCATTTTGAGCTTTACGGGATACTGCCCACCCTCCTCATTCTGATGACTTTTGTACAAAAACTCACGAATTGGTGCACTTTAGTCGGTTGACGCGGGGCGTCCCGTTTGGTGGGATACCAGAGAAACCCCCGGCGATCGCGGATCATCACGCTGATTGTTTCATAATGGGGGGCGAGCAAAAGCCTTAGCACGTCGCGGCCAGCCGCCAGGCGTCATCCCGGAGGCGAGGAGGAAGTGTATGAGGCAAGTCAGCCTAGGGCTGTTTTTGTTCGCGTTCTGGTTGATTTTATCTGGGCACTACACTCCCTTCTTGCTGGCTATCGGGCTCGGCAGCGTCGCTCTGGCCGTTTACGTCTCATCGCGCATGCGGGTGGTGGATGCTGAAGGTCATCCAATCGGCTTGCTCAGCAGGTGGTTGGGCTATCTTGTCTGGCTTTACATTGAGATCATGAAGTCCGCGTGGGCTGTCACGCGCATCATCATCGATCCGAAGCTGCCGATCTCACCGACGATGACCAAAGTGAGGGCGAGCCAAAAGACGCCCGCCGGCATCGCAACCTATGCCAACTCAATTACGCTCACGCCGGGCACCATAACGACTGACGTTAAGGGCAACGTTTTAACGATCCATGCGCTCGTTCGGGGCGGGGCGGACGATCTGGAAGGGGGCGACATGGATCGACATGTCAGCGGCTTCGAGCGAGGTCGCGTCTAATGTTTTTCGTCGCTTCCGCCGCAATTCTCGTTGCCATCATACTCGTGGTGGTGCGCGCAATCCGAGGGCCGACTGTGTTCGATCGCGTGCTTGCGGCAAACGCCATCGGCACCCTTGCGATCTTGTTGCTTGCAGCGATCGGCTTTCTTACCGGACGTCCAGAATGGCTTGACGTGGGGCTGACCTACGGCCTGCTCAATCTCATCAGTATGCTCGCCGTCCTCAAATTCTTCCGTCATGGAGACCTTGCCTATGACGGAGAAGAAGAGAGGGAGACGAAAGCATGATGGAGCAGATCGTCGATATCGCCAGCTGGATCCTTATCGTGCTCGGCAGCTTCTTCATTATCACCGGCGCAGCAGGAATGCTGCGTATGCCGGATCTATTTACGCGCATGCATGCGGCAAGTGTCATTGAGACTCTTGGTGCGACGTTGCTTGTCGTCGGTCTGATGCTGCAGGCAGGCTTTACGCTCGTCAGCGCAAAGCTCGTATTCGTATTGCTGTTGTTTTTCTTTATCGGGCCGGTTGCGGCGCATGCGTTGGCGCAAGCAGCGTTGCACGCTGGTGTAGAGCCAATGCTCGATGAGGACAGACGCAACAGGGAGCCTCCGGGCGGGGCGGAAAAAAATGAAACAGACCCCGTGGAGCCGAAGACATGAACACAAAAGCTGCTCCTGAAGTCGTCGCCACTCCCGAAGTTTTCGTCATCATGGTGCTGCTGACATTGCTCGCGGCAGTGACGCTGGCAATTATCCGACAACGCAACCTTTTCAGCGTTGTGATTTTGTCGAGCATCTACAGCTTCCTGATGGCGAGCATCATGATCGCGCTCGATGCGGTTGATGTTGCGATGACGGAGGCTTCTGTTGGCGCTGGTATTTCGACAGTCATTCTGCTCGCGACGCTGCACCTGACAAAATCGGTCGAGTATCCTGCGGTCAGGCAGGTCGCGCTTCCATTGTTCGTGTGTATTGTCGTTGCTGGTGCGCTGATTTGGGGGTCTATCTCTCTTCCGCCGTTCGGCATCGCGGATACCCCAATTCATACCCACACGGCGCCGCGGTATATTGAAATGGCAAAAGAACATCTGATGCCGCCGAATATCGTGACGGCTGTGTTGGCCGATTTCCGTAGCTTCGACACCTTGGGTGAAACCACCGTGATTTTCACGGCGGGCATCGGTGTATTGCTGCTGCTGAAAGGGCGCGTGAAGAAAATGCAGGGACAGGATGATACTGAGAAGAAAGGTGAGGCATGAAACTCGACCTTGTCTTACGTGTCGGCACAAAGATCTTGCTGCCGTTCATTCTGGTCTTCGCGCTTTACGTACAGTTTCACGGTGATTATGGGCCGGGCGGCGGCTTTCAAGCCGGCGTGATCGCGGCGGGTATGGTGATCCTCTACGCAATCATCTTCGGGGTGAACAAAGCCAAGCACATTGTACCGCAGGCGCTTGTTGAAGCCATGATTCCGTTGGGGGTTCTGATCTACGCCGGGACGGGCATCGTGAGTTTGCTGCTCGGTTACAACTACTTGGACTACACAGGGTTTGCGGGTGATTTTCTGCGTGCCCACGAATGGGGAATTCTAATCGTTGAGCTTGGGGTTTTGGTAACGGTGTCTGGAACCATGATTGCTATGTTCTACGCTTTCGCCGAGAGGGGGCGATGATGGAAGCGCTCCAAAAGTTCGCCACGCACTACAACTACTTCGTGACGATCTTTTTGATGGTCGCCGGCCTCTACATCGTGATTGCGCGCGGCAATATGATCAAAAAGCTGGTAGGACTATCCTTATTCCAGACGTCCGTTTATCTGCTCTATCTGTCTCCAGGTAAAATCGTCGGTGGCACGGCCCCGATCTATGATGGGGCATATCAAGTCTACGCTAATCCTTTGCCGCACGTCCTTATGCTTACGGCAATCGTGGTCGGTGTGGCGACGATTGCTCTCGGCTTGGCCCTCGCTGTGCGCATCAATGAAGCGTACGGGACCGTCGAAGAAGACGAAATCTTCTCGAAAGATGGGGAAATATGATCGATCTGCAGCCGCACTTGCCGATCCTGCAGGTCGTTATCCCGCTCTTAGGATCGCTGTTAACAGCGTTTATTCGTCGTGGCACGCTGTCTTGGCTTGTGACGCTGATTGTCACGTGGACTCTGCCGTTTATTGCTGTTGCTTTGTTCTTGCAGGTGCAGGCCGCCGGCGCGCCGATTTACTACAAGCTCGGTAATTGGGAAGCGCCTTTTGGCATCGTCTACAAAGTCGATGTCCTCAGCGCATTCATGCTGTGCCTGGTGTCGGGCGCGGCTGCGGTCATCATGCCATTTGCACGCAAGAGCGTTGCCAGTGAGATCGATTCCCATCAGCAGTCCTGGTACTATACGATGTATCTGCTGTGCCTTGCGGGCCTGCTTGGGATCATCATTACGAATGATGCGTTCAACGCCTTCGTCTTCCTCGAAGTGTCGTCACTGTCGACGTACGTCCTCATTGCGTTGGGCAGGCATCGGCGCGCCCTTGTCGCCTCCTACCAGTATCTCATTATGGGGACGATCGGCGCGACGCTCTACATCATAGGTGTCGGCCTTTTATACTTGCTGACAGGATCGCTGAACTTCGACGATATCGCAGCGCGACTGACGTCGGATCTGGTTTGGCCGTTGGAGCCGCTGCTGGCAGCGTTGGCCTTTATCTTTGTCGGGCTGAGTTTGAAGCTCGCGCTGTTCCCGTTGCACGTCTGGCTGCCCAATGCCTACGCCTATGCGCCATCGTTCGCGACGGTGTTCCTCGCGGGCACGGCCACAAAGGTGGCGATCTATCTGCTGGTGCGGGTGATGTTCGAGGTGTTCGGCGTCGCGCTCACGTTTGATCGTTTGCCGGTGGCTGAGATCCTTATCGTACTATCCGTGGCTGCCATGTTCATCGCTTCTTTCAGTGCGGTGTTCGAGGATAACGCCAAGCGGATGCTGGCCTATTCCTCGGTTGCGCAGATCGGCTACATCACGCTCGGCATCGGGCTTTTCAATCAGGCCGGTCTTACGGGGGCGTTTGCGCATGTCGCGAACCACGCGGTTATGAAAACGGCTTTGTTTCTGGCTCTCGGCGCAGCATTTTATCGTATCGGTTCCGTGCGCTTCAGCGATCTGGAAGGAATCGGTCGGCGAATGCCTTTGACGATGGGTGCGCTTGTGATCGCGGGTATCGGACTTATGGGCACGCCGGGTACCGCAGGCTTTATTTCCAAATGGTATCTCGCGATGGGAGCGCTCGAAGCAGGATCATGGCTTCTTGTGTTTTTGATCGTGGCCAGCTCGCTTATCTCTGTCATCTATGTCGGTAAGCTCGTTGAGGTGATGTGGCTTCGTGCACCTTCGCCAGCGGCGGCAGAGGCGAAGGAAGCGCCATTGTCGATGCTGGTTCCACTGCTTCTCCTGGCTGCGGCTACTATTTATCTCGGTTTTGATACGCGCCTGACGGTCGATATCGGCAACCAGATCGCGACGTTGCTGCTTGGGGGGCTCAAATAATGCTTAGCCTCACACCTGAGCAACTGATGCTCGCCGCTCTTGTGATCCCTTACATTGCGGCGGTTCTCATTCCGCTGTGTTGGCGCGTGCCAAATATTCGGGAGGGCGTCACGCTCGTAGCGGCGGTCGCACTCGCGACGGTCGTCTGGAATCTCTATCCGCACGTCATCGATGGGGCGCGGCCTGAGATCGTTGGGTTCAGCGTTGCCCCTGGGCTCGATTTTGCTTTCAAGGTCGAGCCATTGGGGCTGCTGTTCGGGCTCGTGGCCTCGACTTTGTGGGTCGTGAACTCGGTCTATTCGATCGGGTATATGCGCGGGAACAACGAGCCGCGGCAGACACAATTCTATGTTTGCTTTGCGGTTGCGCTGGGCGCCACGATCGCGCTCGCCTTTTCGAAGAACCTCTTCACGCTCTTCATATTCTATGAGCTGCTCACTCTCTCGACCTATCCGCTGGTGACGCACAAAGCGACTCCCGACGCTTTCAAGGCGGGGCGCGTCTATCTGTTCATGCTCGTTGGCACGTCGATGGTGCTTTTGCTTCCGGCGATCATCGCGACATGGGTTTTTGCCGGGACGCTTGACTTTACGCCTGGCGGCATTTTCGCTGACAAGGTCAGTCCGGTCCTTATGGGCGGCCTTCTGGTGCTGTTTATTTTCGGCATCGGAAAAGCAGCCCTCATGCCAGGTCATTTCTGGCTTCCCGCAGCGATGGTCGCGCCGACTCCCGTCAGCGCCCTTCTCCATGCCGTTGCCGTGGTGAAGGCTGGTGTCTTCACGGTTCTGAAGGTGATCGTTTTCGTTTTCGGTATCGAGACGCTTGCGGAGGCCGGAACTGGCGCGTGGCTTTTGTGGGCTGCGAGTTTCACGGTTCTCACAGCTTCGATCATCGCGCTGCGGCAGGACAACCTGAAAAAGCGTTTGGCTTATTCAACGGTTTCGCAACTCTCCTACATCGTGTTGGCAGCGGCGATTCTGACGCCGATTTCCGCAATCGGGGCGGCGATGCATATCGCTGGGCACGCCGTGGCGAAGATCACGTTGTTCTTTGCGGCAGGCTCCATCTACACGGCGGCGCATAAGACCGAGATTAGCGAGCTCAATGGCATCGGCTGGAAGATGCCTTGGACGATGACAGCCTTTGCTGTCGGTTCTCTCGCGATGATTGGCCTGCCGCCCACAGCAGGCTTTTTCGGAAAGTGGTTCATGTTGTCGGCTGCCTCAACGACACAGGACTGGCTCGTCATCGCGGTCATCGTTTTGTCTACGGTGCTAAACGCCTGCTACTTCTTGCCCATTATTATCCGGGCATTCTTTCGCGAGCCCGAAAAGGTCGTTGCCGGGCACGCAGTGGGCGCGCAATACGCCGGTCATAATGACGATCACGGCGAGGCGCCTTGGCCCATCGTCGTTGCGTTGACCGTGACGGCATCGATGACGGTGCTGTTGTTCTTCTTCCCGAGCGTGCCCTTCAATCTGGCGCAACTAATGGTGGCGGGGTGATCGTGAGCAAAGATAGAGAAAGAGGCGAAGACTATTGGCTCGCGAGGCCCGCGACGATCGGGTTGCTCAAGAAGCTGTTTATTGCCGCGCTTGTTCTCCTCGTGCTCGCCGACTTTACCGTTGAGCATCATTCGTACTTCGGCATCGATGGCACATTTGGATTTGGGGCGTGGGTTGGTTTCGTGACGTGCATGGCACTCATCGCCGTCGCAAAGATGTTCGGCACGCTGCTCAAGAGGCCAGACAGCTACTATGACAACTAGTCTGATCATCCCTCCCGGCTTAGTCCTCATTTTAGGCGGCCTGTTGATGCCGCTGTTAGCGCGCGTCGGCTTGCGCTCGCTCGTGCTCATTGTGTTGCCTGTTGTGACGCTTTGGCTCGTTTGGACGCCGCCGCTGGGCGCAACGCTGACAACTCCCTTCCTTGGCTTTGAGCTCATCCTCGTTCAGACAAGCGAACTGGCGCGCGTTTTCGCGACTGTGTTTTCCCTCATGGGATTCTTGGGCGGGCTCTTCGCGCTTCGGCAGCAAAATACGCTCGAACTGGCTGCGGCGTTTGTCTATGCGGGAAGCGCCATCAGCGTCACTATGGCCGGCGATCTGATTACCGTCTTCATCTTCTGGGAGGTGATGGCGATCGCGTCCACGGTGGTTATCTGGTGTGGCGGCGCGAAAGCGCGACCGGCAGGGATGCGCTATGCCGCGATCCATATGCTGGGCGGCGCTCTGCTCATGGCAGGTATTGCAGGAGAGATCGCTGCCACTGGATCGACGGCGTTTACAGCGATGGATACGTCGACCGTGCCGCGCATGCTCATCCTGGCTGGAATTCTTATCAACGCCGGCGCGCCACCGTTGTCGGCGTGGCTTCCAGATGCTTATCCAGAGTCGTCTTGGACGGGGATGGTGTTCCTGTCCGCGTTCACGACAAAGGTGGCGGTTTTCGTTCTGTTGCGGGGTTTTCCCGGAACGGAAATTCTAATTCCCATCGGCTTTGTCATGGTGTTTTACGGGATTATCTACGCGATCCTGGAAAACGACGTGAGGCGCATCCTGGCGTATTCGATCGTCAACCAAGTTGGCTTCATGGTGATCGCGATCGGCATCGGCACCGAGATGGCGCTCAATGGCGCCGCGGCACATGCCTTCGTTCACATCATTTACAAAGCGCTGTTGCTGATGGCGACGGGATCAGTGCTTCTGGCCACCGGTAAGCGCAAGTGCACGGAACTCGGAGGCCTCTTCCGTTCGATGCCGCTGACGGCTGTGTGTTGCATCATCGGTGCGCTTTCGATTTCGGCATTTCCCTGGACGTCAGGCTTTATCGCCAAATCACTGATCAGCGGTGCTGCTGCGAAAGAGCATATGGAGACTGTGTATCTCCTGCTGGTCGTGGCTTCCGCAGGTGTTCTCCTGCCCGATATCAAGGTTCCCTGGTTCGTCTTTTTCCACAAGGACTCTGGTCTCCGGCCGAAAGATCCGCCGTGGAATATGGGCCTGGCGATGATCATTCTGTCGATCTTCTGCGTCGGGATCGGGGTGTTCCCGGCAGCCCTTTACGGGATGCTTCCCTACCCGGTGGATTACGAGCCCTATACGCCGGACCATATCGTCTATCAGCTTCAGCTCCTGCTCTTCGGCGCGTTGGCCTTCTACCTGACGCTCGGCTGGCTGAAGCAAACCAACACGATTACGCTTGACGTGGATTGGCTATGGCGGCGGCCAGGACCGGCCATTGCGGCTTTCCTCGATCGCTTTGCTGGATACACCTGGGAATGGTTTGTGGATCTGGTGACGGCGACAGCGATGCGGCTTTACCGCCTCGTGCATAGCCATCATGGGCCACAGGGCATTTTTGGACGGACGTGGCCCACCGGCACGATGGCATTCTGGACAACGGTGATGCTCGGCGCTGTCGTCATCATGTCGTACTTCCAGTAAGCACGCGGAATGTCCGCGTGTTTGCCGGGCGTTTTAAATCAGGTCGGCTTCCGCTGTGGCACGGGTCGCGTTGTTATCTGGATCGGCGATGAGGCCCAGTGCGTATTGCACGGGTCTGAATGAGCGACGATGCAGGGGTGTGACGCCGTGACGGCTCAAAGCTTCACGGTGCTCGGGGGTGCCATAACCCTTGTGGCGTTCAAACCCATAGGCTGGATAGTCGCGTGCGAGCTTACGCATGATCCTGTCGCGCGTGACCTTGGCGATGATCGAAGCTGCTGCGATCGAAAGACATTTCGCGTCACCACGGACGATGGTGCGTGTGGCGCACTTGATTTTCGGGGCGCGGTTGCCGTCAATCAGAGCCAACCTTGGGGCGATTTCTAATTGGGATACAGCATGGCTCATAGCCCACATCGTGGCGTTGAGGATGTTGTCTGTGTCGATGCGTGCGACGTCTGCGATGCCTACCGCAAAACGGCTTGTGGCTACGATCCGCGCGTAGACCGTTTCGCGCCCGTTCTCGTCGAGAGCTTTGGAATCGGTAATTCCGTCCGGGATGTTGTCGGGGTCGAGAATCACGGCAGCCGCTACCACCGGACCTGCCCAAGGTCCGCGACCAGCTTCATCAATGCCGGCAATAGGTCCCGGAATGAGAGCCATTTCGGCGCTCTCCAGCTCGAATGTCGGCAGCAGGCGTGAATCGCGAATCTTCATTCCGCGATTTTCCCGTGCCGGGGTTCAGAAGCAAAGCGCGTACGCCGAGTTTCAACGGGATTTGGCGACGCCTGTTACCGCATTGAGACTCGCGGGTGCAGTTTTACGCATCTAACCCAGCGTTTCAACGTGCCTTAGAGCAAGGGAAATTGTCCGCCTTGAGGTGTGGGCCTGCGGAACAGATCCGTTCGCAACGGCAGGTTGGGCGTATCCATTCCGATGCGTTTAAGTGCCAGACGAAATCGTTTTGCGATCTGCTCGGCGTAGGGGCCGGTTCCTCGTTGGCGCATGTGAAAGGTTGACGTGTAGTCGCGGCCGCCATGCATGGATTGCATTAACGCGATCACGCGCCGTGCGCGGTCAGGGAACTCGGTTTCGAGCCATTGCCGAAAAAGATCTTTGATTTCTAGGGGCATGCGTAACAGGACGTAGCCAGCCGCCAAGGCTCCAGCGTCGTGGACGGCCTTGAGGATGGCTTCGATTTCATGATCGGTGAGGGCTGGGATGATGGGGGCGACCATTGCGAAGGTCGGGATGCCGGCAGCGCTGAGTTGGCGGATGGCTTCGAGTCTTTTGGGAGGTGTCGCGGCGCGCGGTTCCATCGCACGGGCGAGCTTGCGGTCCAACGTCGTGACAGATAGGGCAACTTTGGCCAAGCCCTTGGCCGCCATTGGCGCAAGTATGTCGATATCACGGGTGACGAGAGCGGATTTGGTCACAATGGCCACGGGGTGGTCGGTCGCGGCCAAGACTTCGAGAATTCTGCGCGTAATCGCTAATCGTCGTTCGACGGGTTGGTACGGATCCGTGTTGGTTCCAAGCGCGATCGTTTTGACACGATAGCCTGGCTTGGCGAGTTCCCGTTCCAGCAAGCGCGCGGCTTCCGGCTTTACGTAGAGTTCCGTTTCGAAGTCCAGGCCAGCGGAGTGTCCCAAGTAGCAGTGGGATGGGCGTGCGTAGCAATAGATGCAGCCGTGCTCGCAGCCTCGGTATGGATTTATGGATTGGTCGAACGAGATGTCAGGGCTGTCATTAGTTGTGATGATGGTTCGGGCGGTATCGGTGCGAAGTCGCGTTGTGAAGCCGTCCAGGCTTTGCAAGCCCTCCCAGCCATCGTCGAATTCTTCGCGGGTCTGATTTTCAAAACGACCGGTGGCGTTGGAGCGGGCGCCGCGCCCCCGGCGCCGGTCCTCATGGATCAGTCTTGAACTTTGCGGTGTCTCGTTGGGATGGGACATGATGTCAAACCGGGTGTTCAAAACGGCTGCAATTCGCGGAGAGGGGTTCTAAAGTGCCAAAACTTAAAACTGTTCTCGGAACAAATCAAGAACATAGAGGCTGACTTGCAACTCGCTGTATCGAGTTGGGCCGACATGGCTTGTTGTCCGAGGATGCTCCGTGCGAGACAAAGACTATGATTTCCGTAGTCATCCCGACGCTCAATGCCGAGGCCTCACTGCCTGGCTGCCTGGCTGCACTCGTTCCGGGTGCGGTTGACGGAGTCGTCCGCGAGGTCATCATCGCAGATGGCGGTTCCGAGGATGCGACGGCGCTGATTGCGGACCAGGCTGGCGCACGCTGGCAGAAGTCCGAGCGTGGGCGCGGTCAACAGATCACGTGCGGTGCTTCGCTGGCTCGTTCAGATTGGTTGCTCATCTTGCACGCGGACACAATTCTCGAGTCCGGATGGGAGCGTGAGGTCGGAGCTTTCATTGAAAAGGTGGAGAGTGGCCGGCGGTCTCAGACAGCCGCTGTGTTTCGCTATGCCCTCGATGATGACGGGGCTCTGCCACGCTTCCTGGAAACGATGGTGAATATACGCGCGAGCTTGATGGGGGCGCCATATGGCGACCAGGGCTTGCTGATTTCGCGAAAGCTCTTCGATGAGATCGGTGGTTACCGCCCGATGGCCATCATGGAAGACCTCGATATCGTTCGCAGGCTTGGGTGGAGCAGATTGGCCGTCTTGCGGTCGCGGGCGATCACGTCAGCTGCGCGTTATCGCAAGGATGGCTATTTCAAACGTATCGCGCGCAATCAGCTTTGTTTGGCGATGTACATGTTGGGTGTCCCGGTGACGCGCATCGCACGGTTCTACGAGGGCGTCTCGGTAAGTGACGATGAACGCAACGCTGCGGCAGAGGCCGTACAATCCGACGTGAAATCTTGATGAAGGAAGAAAGCGCTCGCCGTAGCCCGACTGCGTTCGCGCGGCATCTCGTTGTGATGGCGAAGCTTCCCGTTGCCGGACGCGTGAAGACGCGGTTAGCGCGGGGTGTCGGTGTTGGACGGGCTGTCAGTTTTTATCGCGCGGGTCTGGCTGCTGCGTTGGGCCGCGTCAGTCAGGCGAGACGCTGGACGACCTACGTCGCTGTTGCGCCGGATTCAGGTATCTACGAACCGGTGTGGCCGATCTCCTGTCGCCGCATTGCGCAGGGCCGAGGCGATCTCGGTCAACGCATGCAGCGGGTCATGGATGGCTTGCCACCGGGCCCTGTCGTCATCATTGGCTCGGATGTTCCAGAAATAAGATCCGAACACATCGCCAGCGCATTTAAAATTCTGGCAAGCGCGGACGTGGTGCTAGGTCCCTCTCCGGACGGCGGGTATTGGCTGGTCGGTTTGCGGCGGCGTCCGCGTATCGCGCGCATATTCGACCGCGTGCGTTGGTCGCATGCGGAAACATTATCTGATACTTTGGCCAACGCAGTCGGGTTACAAGTGTGTTGGCTCGAACAGCTTGATGATGTGGATGACGCCGATGATCTTGCGCGGTTAAGCGAACGTGCTGGGCGTCGTATTCCGAGCCCGCCAAACATATTTTCCTGACTTTGATCTGTATTGCGGCCCATGTGGATCACGTGACACATTGGGCTCAGTCAAGATTACATCGCCAGTATGGGTTTCTGCGGCGGATTATGCTCGCTATATTGGAATGACTGCGTTTCGCGTCGGCGACCGGGGAGTCGCTGAGTCGGGTTGGGGCACGAATGTCTGAGTCACAAAGTTACTCGCCGGCACAGCTCTTGGCGATAGGCCAGCGCGCCGAAGCCGAGGGCAAGTTTGACTACGCGACGCAGTTTTATTCTCATCTTGCAGACCATTACAGAAATACGCCCGAAGCGCATGAAGCGCTGTATGGGCTGCAGCGCATTGAACGCTATGTGCAGGCGCAAGCGGCCCAGACGCACAACCCTCAGCCGCAGGCTCCGCGGCGGGACGCCTCACCATCCTATCCATTGCAACAGAGGCAACCTTCGTCGCAAACAGGAGGGCGCGGCGCGGCGAGGACTGCGCAACCTGGCCCTCGTCACGAATGGCCACAGGCGGCGCAGCCAGAGCGTCCCAATTTGGCGGGGAACATCGCATCCGCGAGGTCGTCGCTTCCGGCGCCTGTTCACGACGATGAGCTAGAAGACGATGCACGGCTTCCGC
The DNA here is from genome assembly GCF_025698805.1 of Filomicrobium sp. Classification (NCBI taxonomy): domain Bacteria; kingdom Pseudomonadati; phylum Pseudomonadota; class Alphaproteobacteria; order Hyphomicrobiales; family Hyphomicrobiaceae; genus Filomicrobium; species Filomicrobium sp. The sequence continues at coordinate 656,606 of NZ_JAILWT010000002.1, read as the reverse complement.
GACTTGTCGCGCGCGCAGGCAGATCAGACGAAGATGAGTACGCGCATGGCGTGCCGGAGTATCGGATCGGTCGGTTTATGGCGGTCGTGCTGGCTGCTGTTGGCTGGTTCTTGCTGGTTGTTGGACTGGTGGTGCTGCTTGCGGGGCTTGCTGGTGTCCCTGCTTCCTTCAGTGCGGCGGGGCTTCTGGGGCTGCCGCTGGGCGTCGAGCTCGGGCTTGGGGCCATCGTAACAGGTGTCATATTGCTGTTTGTGTCCCAGTTGGGCCGCGCTGTTTTCGATTCTGCAAGCGCAGCCCGCGAACTGGTGGAGATGGAACGAACGAAGTCGGGGCGATAGAGCTCACCCATTCTCTGTTCTGGGTCTTTCGGGCCGATGGCCCATCAACTCGCGCGGTGTTCCTCCAGGCGCGGCATGATCTCCACGAAGTTGCAGGGCCGGTGGCGATTGTCGAGCTGCCACCTGAGAATTCCTTCCCAGGCATCGCGACAAGCTCCGGGCGAGCCGGGCACGCAGAAGATATAGGTCCCTTTGGCGACGCCAGCACAGGCGCGCGATTGGATCGTTGATGTCGCGATCTTCTGGTAGGACAATATATGGAAGACGACGGAGAAGCCTTCGATATCTTTTTCGAAAAGAGGACGAACGGCTTCGGGCGTCACGTCCCGGCCGGTAAATCCGGTTCCTCCAGTCGTGATGACGACGTCGATATTGGGATCATCAATCCAACCCTTCACCACAGTCTGTATGGCGGCAACATCGTCGGCGACCAGATTGCGATCTGCAACTTCATGGCCAGCGGCTGTGATCATCTCCGCAAGCAAGCTGCCGGATTTGTCTTCTTTCTTGGTGCGGGTGTCGGACATCGTCAGAACTGCGATGCGCACCGGTAGAAAGGGACGAGATTCATCGATCTTCGACATTGCGTTCGTTGCCTTTGATTGCGCCATTCAATGGGCCGGGGCGTGCCGGCGGCCCCGCAAGAGGTGGCGCACCGGACAAGCGCGGGCCGGGTCAGTTTGGCCGCTTGCAGCAGGCCAGTAAAGCCTCGGACGGCAGACACTGGAGTTGAGAGTCTGGAGCCGCGGATCGCGTTGTCTATGAGAAGCTCGTTTAGTTCAAGCCGCGTTGCGACTCTGAGTGGCAACGGGGATGAGCAAATCGGTTTTGACAGTCGTGGGTGCGGAAAAATCCGGAGGGTCGAGAAAGATCGTAATCAAAGGACGGCTGCGATCGGCCGCATAATGGTTGGTGCCCGCCAGGTGAGATTGTATCGATGCAAACGCGGCGGAGATTTCGGCGCACGGTCCAACAAAGCGACTGCGGGCGAATGCTCCGCCGGGCAGACGATCAAACGGACAGTCGTCCAGGGGCGGTAATTTCCGAATGCCGTCAATTTCGACGCAAGCGATGTAGCTGTTGCCGTGGTAGCTTTCGGTCATCGCAGGGCCGAACTCAAGGCCGTAGCGTGTGATTACGAGTCCCGAGATGGCGTTCCGTTGCAGCCAGGCCTCAATGCGCTGCCAGGCCGTGCGCGCCGCCACGGTGCCATTGCCGCTGACCCGCGTGCACGTAATTTGCTTTGGGCGAAGGTAGACTAAACCCACTGACACGTTGGTGTTCCCTCAGGGCCTTTGATTTCGATTTCGCGATGACTGTCAGCAATTGAGGCGAGTTGTCCGCGAAATTTGTTTTTCAGGACCTAAGTTCTCGGCAATAACTATATGAATATTTTATGCGAATTTTAACTGAGTTGAGGTCAGTCCGATGACTTCGATAACGCTTCGCGGATGTTGAGAAGATCGCGCCATGCGAGTCTCTTGGCGGCAGGTGTGCGCAACAGATAGGCCGGGTGCAGGCTTGCAAAAGCCTTGATGGATGCGTCGCCAACTTCGATCTGCTTCCATTTGCCGCGAAGGCGCATAATTCCTTCACTGGCATTGAACATCGACTTCGCTGCGGCACCGCCCAGGACGAGAATTATCTCAGGGGCGACCAGTTGGATCTGGCGATCCAAGAACGGTCGACAAACCTGAGCTTCCTGCGGCGTTGGCGTGCGGTTTCCAGGCGGGCGCCAATAAACGATGTTGGTAATGTGGACATCGTTCTCGCTGAGATCGATTGCGCCCAGCATACGGTCCAACAACTTGCCGGCGCGGCCGACAAATGGGCGCCCCTCGAGATCTTCGTCGCGGCCGGGTGCTTCTCCGATGATCATGAGACGGGCCTGCTCTGCGCCACGATAAACGCACGTATTCTTGGCGGTCGCCTTCAACGCGCAGCCTTCAAATCGTTCAAGTGCGGCGCGTAATTCCGAGAGTGAATTGACCGCGGCAGCCGCTTGCCGTGCGCTGCCAGCGCCTACCGCTTGTGGCGTGACCGGCGTGAATCTCGACGCTTGCTGTGTTCTTGGGGGCTGCTCGCCGCCAGTCGCACGACGGTTGGGTGTCGGGGGCGGAGAAGGTGGCGGAGAGGGTGAGGTGGGGGCTGTTCCCGTACCCTGGTGGGCAGCGCCGCTTAGGGCAGCACGAACCGCCTCCCCGGGAGCTGTTCCGGGGCGTTCCATCCAGTTCAATGGCTCGCCGGCAAGCACGCTGTCGATGCCCAATTCGCCGTACCAGGCGAGGAGGGAGACGAGCTGTGTGCGGTCAGGACCTTCCAACATAGCTCTTGTTTAACCTGTTGGCTGTCGAAATACACCGACTTTGGCAACTTCTAGCTAGATGCGACTTGCGGTTTGCTTGACGGTATTGGGGCAGGCAACCTAATCCAAGGGTTTGACGCGATACATTAGGAAGGTGAGATGGAACGGAACGAGGCTGAACTGGCACCACGGGACTCAATGGATTTCGACGTTGTGATCGTCGGGGCCGGGCCAGCCGGGCTTGCGGCAGCCATCCGTCTCATGCAACTCGCCCAAGAGGCTGAACAGGAACTTTCTGTCGTCGTCCTGGAAAAGGGGTCGGAGGTCGGTGCGCACATTTTGTCCGGCGCTGTAATTGATCCGTCGGGGCTCGATAGCCTTATTCCCGACTGGCGAAGCAAAGGTGCGCCGCTTACGACGCAAGTCAAAAAAGACCGCTTCCTTTATCTCGGGGCCGCCGGGGAGCTGGCTCTGCCGAATTTCCTGATGCCGCCTTTGATGAACAATCACGGCAATTATATCGGCAGCCTCGGGGATCTGACGCGCTGGCTCGGTGAACAGGCGGCTGAGTTGGGCGTCGAAGTTTATCCGGGCTTTGCAGCCAGCGAGATCCTCTACAGCGAGGACGGCAGTGCCGTCGTCGGCGTGGCGACCGGCGACATGGGCGTTGGTCGCGACGGGGTTCCGAAGGAGAGCTTTACCCGTGGTATGGAGCTTCGCGGCAAGTATACTTTGTTCGCTGAGGGAGCTCGAGGCTCACTGACCAAGCAGCTGACGGCAGACTTCAAGCTGGATGAGGGTTGCCAACCGCAGAAATACGGTATCGGCCTCAAAGAAGTTTGGGAGATTAAGCCGGAAAATCATCAGCCGGGGCTGGTGCAGCATTCTTTTGGCTGGCCGCTAGACAATAAGACGGGTGGCGGGTCCTTCCTCTACCACTACGGAGAGAATCTTGTCTCCGTTGGGTTTGTTGTTCATCTCAACTACGAGAACCCTTATCTCTCGCCCTATGATGAGTTTCAGCGCTTCAAGACGCATCCCGCGATCGCGCCAATCTTCGAAGGCGGCAAGCGCATCGCCTATGGCGCGCGCGCGATCACGGAGGGCGGTTGGCAGTCGCTTCCTCAGTTGGTCTTCGCGGGTGGCGCGTTGCTTGGATGCGCGGCGGGTATGGTGAACGTTCCCCGCATCAAGGGAAGCCACAATGCCATTTTGTCTGGCAAGGCGGCTGCGGAAGCTGCGTTCGCAGCCATTCAGGACGGGCGGTCTCACGACATTCTCGCAGCTTACGAGGAGGAGGTGCGCACCGGGGCCATCGCGCGCGATTTGAAACCTGTGCGAAACGTGAAGCCGTTATGGTCGCGTTTCGGAACCTTCGCGGGGATCATGCTCGGCGGCATCGATATGTGGGCGAATACGATCCTCAAGGGTGTCGGCTTCGGCTATACCCTCAAGCATGGAAAGCCGGATTACGCGGCTATTCGCCGTGCGGCGTCCGCACGTAAGATTGAGTATCCGAAACCCGACGGCGTTCTTACCTTTGATAAGCTCACGAACGTTTCTTTCTCAGGAACCAACCATGAGGAAGATCAGCCTGTTCATCTACGATTGGCCGACCCTAATATTCCGATTTCGGTGAATTTGCCTGAGTTCGCGGAGCCCGCACAACGCTATTGTCCGGCGGGCGTTTATGAAGTCATCGACGATGGTGCGGGTGATCCGCGCTTCCAAATCAACGCGCAGAACTGTGTTCACTGCAAGACGTGTGACATCAAAGATCCCAGTCAGAATATTAACTGGGTGTGTCCTGAGGGAGGTGGCGGGCCCAATTATCCCAGCATGTAGAGCTTCAATCTGGCCATAGCAGAATGGGCAGATTGACGAAATTAACATGCTTTTTTGAAGGCATGGCCATCGCATGGCCTCTTTCGGAGATAACGAGTCGCCAACCTACCTCTTTTGTTGTTAGCCTAGCGGCTAGGGGAATCAGGCATGGTCTCGTCTGGAAGAGCTATCAAGGAACCGTTGGCATGAGATTCTCGCGCAGTTCTGGCGTTGGCTTGCCTTTGTTGACCTGTTCAGCTCTGGTGCTTTCTGTCTTTTGGTCCGATGCGCCCGTGCAGGCCCGGACAACCGACGACACCTATCTTTCGCATTCCTTGGCTGGGAGCTATCTGGCGGGGCGGTTTGCACGTGCCAACCATGAGACGGGTCTGGCTGCAGAATTTTATCGCAACGCTTTGGTGCAAGATCCTGAAAGCGATATTCTCTTGGAGCAGAGCTTTCTCATGGAAGCTTCCGAGGGACACTTCGATCGAGCTATCAAGCTGGCTGAGCAACTCATTGTCAGACAGCCGAACCACCGCGTCGCACGCCTCGTCTTGGGCCTTCAGTCCTTCGATGCCGGTGATCTGAAAAAGGCCGAAGCTCACTTCAAAAAGGCTGGGACGGGCCCAATCGGCGAGCTGACGAGCGCAATCGCTCAGGCATGGGTGATCCTTGCGGAAGGCGATACGAACCGCGCATTGAATAAGCTCAAGCTGCCGCGGCAGGCGGATTGGGCGCAATTCTACTTGCAATACCATCGGGCTCTGATCGCGGATATCGGCGGTCGGCGATCGGTTGCGCGCGATGCGTACAATCAGGTCTTCGAACAAGATAGCCGGACTTTGCGTACCGCCCTCGCTTTTGCGCGGCATGCGGCAAACGGTAAAAATTTGAAGCAAGCGAAGACGATCCTTCGCAACCATCTTGAAGCGACCAGCGGAGACGGTCATCCGTTGGCGCACGAGCTGATGGATGAGCTCGGGAAGGGTCAAAAGGTCGATTTACTCATCGCCACTCCCCGGCAAGGACTTTCGGAAGTCTTTTATGGTTTGGGCGAGGCGTTGACTGGAGAAGGCGGCGTTTCCATTGGCGTGCTTTATCTGCAAATGGCGCTGTTCCTTGAACCGAAGCAACCGTTTGCGCTCGCGGCTCTGGCTAATGCTCACGAGACGACGAAGCGCTACGACGTGGCCATTGATACTTATCAGCGCATTCCCGATGGCACTCCGCTGCAGGCTGCCATTGATATTCGCCGCGCGTTGAATCTCAATTCACTGGATAAAGTGGATGAAGCCAAAGTGCTTCTGGAGAAGGTTGCGACGAAGAACCCGAAGGACATCAGGGCGCTCGATACTCTCGGCAACATCATGCGCGCCCGTAAACGGTATGACGAAGCCGTTGTCTACTATACGCGTGTGATCGATTTGCTCGGCAGTGACCTTGAGCAGAAGGATTGGGTGCATTTCTATTCGCGCGGTACGTGCTACGAGCGGTTAAAGCGCTGGCCCGAGGCGGAGAAAGATCTGCAACAGGCTCTGAAGCTTAACCCCGATCAGCCGCTTGCTCTCAATTATCTCGGCTATTCCTGGGTCGATCAGAACAAGAATCTGAAAGAGGGCATGAAGCTCATCGAGAAGGCTGTTTCGCTTAAGCCTGATGATGGCTACATCGTCGATAGTTTGGGTTGGGCGCATTACCAGCTTGGCAATTACTCGCGCGCGGTCGGGTTCTTGGAGCAGGCCGTTGAGCTGCGCCCGGAAGATCCTGTTCTAAATGACCATCTTGGCGACGCCTATTGGCGCGTGGGTCGTCATCGCGAGGCTCGTTTCCAATGGGATCAAGCAATAAGCCTCAATCCCGAGCCTGACGATCTCGTCAAGATCAAGAAAAAGCTGTCGGAAGGTTTGCCGATTCGACGGCAGGCAAACGCTGCTCAGGCGGTCAGCGACGAGCCGGCTGTTGATTTCAAGAAAACGCAGCCGGCGGCTGCGGCCTCCGAGGGGCAATCCTCAGTCCCGCTCCCGGCTCGTCGGTAACGTTGAGGGCAGGATACGCGCTCGTAAGAACTGCGGGTCCCCCTTGCCCCTCACTGCACAATTCTAGCTTGGCGTCGCGTCACTGTTCCTGGGCTGACATATCGGCTAGTTCTGCGGACCCGATAATACGGATGTCCGGTGCATGCCACGATCGAACCTCATACTCGAAACAGCGCCAGCGAAGGTGAACCTCAGTCTGCGCGTGCTTGGGCGCCGTGCTGACGGCTATCACGAGATCGAAAGTCTTGTGATGTTCGCTCGTTCAGCGGCTGATCAGGTGCGATTTACGCCAGGGAGAGAGCCGAAGTTAAACCTTTCAGGGCCGTTTGCTTCGGCGCTTAAGGGGGCAAACATCGTGGAGACGGTGCTGGCGCGTATCTTCGACGTGGTCCCGGATATTCAGCTCGGCGAAGTTAGTTTGGATAAGAGGCTTCCCGTCGCATCAGGTGTCGGCGGTGGGTCCGCAGATGCCGCAGCAGTTCTGCGTGCGCTGCGTGTGGCAAACGCGGACTTGGCTTCTACGGTCGACTGGGTGGGGACTGCGGCCGCGCTCGGAGCCGATGTGCCGATGTGCCTTGAAAGTCGGGCTTGCTTTGTGCGCGGCGTGGGTACGGAAGTCCTCCCGCTTTCGGGTTTCCCCCCGTTGGCGATTGTGCTCGCCAATTCTCTTGTAGAGATGCCGTCAGACAAAACTGCGCAAGTCTTCAAACGTCTGGCAGCGCCGGAATATCAAACGGGCGGATCGGATGAGCCGCGAACATGTTTTTCTTCACGTGATGATTTGATTGCTTATGTGGCGAGTGTCGGGAATGACTTGACTGGTCCAGCACTCTCGCTTGCTCCGCAGATCAGTGACGTTGTGCGCGAGCTCAGTGCGAGCCATGGGTGTCGGTATGCGGCGCTTTCAGGCGCCGGCCCCACGTGTTTTGGGCTGTATGACGATCTTCAAACAGCCAAGGAAGCCGCTATGGCGCTTACCGCTCGTCGACCGGATTGGTGGGTGGTTGCCAGTGAACTCGGTTAGACGGCGCGATCAGTGCGCACGGTCGATGCAGAAGGCGATGACGTCCTGCATGGCTTGTTTTTCGGAGCAATCGTTGAAAATCGCCAGGGCGTCGCGTGCAATGGTGCCGTAGGACCGTGCGCGTGCGATCGTTGTTTCGATCGCGTCATGCTGATGCATGAGGGCGATGGCATGTTCCAGATCCCCCTCCTGAATATCACCCTCGCTGATGACACGCGTCCAGAATGTGCGTTCGCTCGCGTTGCCGCGGCGGTAGGCGAGGATGACAGGTAGGGTAACTTTGCCCTCGCGGAAATCGTCACCGATTTCCTTGCCAAGATTCTTGGTGTCGCCGGCATAGTCGAGGGCGTCATCGATGAGCTGGAAGGCGATGCCGAGATTGCGGCCGTAGGACTTCAGACCAGTGAGTTCTTCGATTGGGCGAGCGGCGATTGCGCCACCCGATTCGGCTGCACCTGAGAAGAGCGCTGCTGTCTTGGCGTCAATGATCGCGAGGTATTCATCTTCGGTCGTGGCCAGGTTCTTGGCAGCGGCAAGCTGCATGACCTCACCTTCTGCAATAACTGCGGCGGCATTGGACAGAATGCGCAGCACGGCTAGCGAACCAACGTCCACGAGCATGCGGAAGGCCTGACCAAGCAGGAAGTCTCCCACGAGGACGCTGGCTTGATTGCCCCACAGTATGCGTGCAGCTTTCTTCCCGCGGCGTTCGTCGCTCTCATCAACAACATCATCGTGGAGGAGCGTGGCTGTGTGCATGAATTCAACAGCGGCGGCGACGCGGATATGGCTGTCACCGTCATAGCCAACAAGCTTTGCAGCTGCGATGGTCAGCATCGGGCGTAAACGCTTACCGCCCGAGTCAATCAGGTGGTGGGCCAGCTGAGGAATGAGTTCAACATCGGAAATCGCCTTATCAAGGATCAGGCGGTTAATACCAGCCATGTCCGTCGCGACGAGATCAAGCAACGGCTTGATGCTTTGCGAAGGATCGCGGGCTTCACCGATCGGGACGACAACACCCAATGCTATTTCCTCAGTCTGCTATTATCCGTGGCCTGCAAGAGGTTGCGAGACGCGGAAACACTAAAGACACTTTGCCTACTTCGCACAAGAAACTTAGGAATGAGGTCATCGCGAATGCGCGAATTGATGAGGACCAACGATCCGGTGCTTCTTAGCTACGTAGAGGCACTCCTCACGGAGGTGGGTATCGACGTCACGGTTCTGGATGTCAATATGAGCATTCTAGAAGGTTCATTAGGCGTACTGCCGCGTCGAGCCATGGTTGCGGAACACCATCTCCCCAAGGCAATCAAGGTGTTGCAGGATGCGGACTTGGATCAATGGTTGAGCGATGATGCACGACGTTGATACTTCGCAAAAGGGTGACACAGCGCCATTGTGCCGCAGTGAAATCACGGATGACGACTTCCTGGGCGGGCAATTGAAGGTGTTGCAGCCAGTTCGTGGCTACCGCGCCGGACTGGATGCCGTATTGTTGGCTGCCGCCGTGGAGGCCAACTCAGATCGACGCACGCGGGTTCTTGATGTCGGGGCAGGTGTCGGGACGGTGGGATTATGCGTCGCGCGGCGGCTGCCTTTCGCGGAAGTCGTGTTGTTCGAGCGTGAAGCCGCGTTGGTGGATCTTGCCAGGGAAAATATCACGCGAAACGGGCTAGAAGGCCGTGTGCGAGCCTGTTTGGGCGAGGTGGGCGCGCGTGCGGGGCATTATCTTGAGCGTGAGGGATTGAAAGACGGTAGCTTTACGCATGTTCTCGCTAACCCGCCGTTTTTCGATGACGGATCGGCAACACGTAGTGCGTCGAAGTTACGTGCGGCGGCTCACGTTATGGATGGTGGCGATTTCGAAGTATGGGGCCGGTTTTTGGCGCGTATGGCCGGACCTGCCGGACAGGCGCTTGTCATTCATAAGGCCGACGCGCTGGCCAAAGTTCTCGCCGGACTCGAGGGGCGTTTCGGGCGTATAAGGGTGCTACCGATACGTCCCAGGCCGGGGGAAAATGCAAACCGGGTTATCGTCAGCGGAATTAGGGGCAGCAAGGCGCCGTTGAGTGTCTTGCCGGGCTTTGTTCTGCACGGAGACGGTAATGGTTTTACGCCTGCTGCTGAAGCTATTCTGCGGGAAGGCCGTGGCTTGTACCCTAAATGAGCGCAGAGATAGCCGTGGAGACGACCTAATCCCACCTGTCGGCTCTTGAGGGGCCTTGTCAGAACATCAAAGTGACGGACGCCCCGCGTTCACAATTTTCCATTAAGTGAGGACGTTTATATGTGGCCTTTTAGCCGTCGCCCTGTGGTTCCTGTGCTACGTTTTTCGGGACCTATCGGAATGTCGACTCCCTTGCGTCCGGGTTTGTCCCTGGGGGCGACAGCGGCAGCAATTGAGCGTGCGTTTAGCCTATCGAAATTGCCGTCGGTGGCGGTGCTGATTAATTCGCCCGGTGGCTCACCCGTTCAGTCAAGCCTGATTTTCAAGCGTTTACGTCAGCTCGCACAGGAGAAGGACAAGAAGATCTATGTCTTCTGCGAGGATGTGGCGGCGTCGGGCGGCTACTATCTTGCTGTCGCGGGAGATGAAATTTATGCGGATGCCGCCTCTATTGTTGGGTCAATCGGGGTGATTTCCGCTGGGTTTGGCTTCGTTGACGCCATCGAAAAACTGGGTATCCAACGGCGCGTCTATACAGCGGGGATTGCTAAGGGGCAGCTCGATCCATTTCAGCCCGAGAAGCCGGAGGATGTCGAGCGGCTTAAAGATTTACAGCGTGACGTGCACGATGTGTTCATCGGCGTCGTGAAGGAGCGTCGAGGCAGCAAACTTGCCGTTGTAGATTCGGAAGTATTTTCCGGAGCTTTTTGGTCTGCGAAGCGTGCTCTGGACATCGGGTTGATCGACGGGATCACGGACGTGCGCACGAAGATGCGTGAGCTTCATGGCGATAAGGTTGTTCTGCGTATGGTTCCGACGGCGCGCAGTGGGTTGCTCGGCGCGATGCGGCGTCCACCTTCTGCTCAGGAGTTCATTGCAAATCCCGGATCGTTGGCAGATGATCTCGTGTCCGCGATCGAGGCGCGTGCGCTCTGGTCGCGGTATGGATTGTAGGATGCCAGCATGGTCGTGATCGGCCAGTGTTGAGAGGCCTTTAAAGATGCCACCTCTAATCCTCTTGGCTGTCGCGGGCCTTGGCGCTTATGCCGGGTACCGATTAGTTCGTAGTGGAATACGCAAATCGATCAACCGTTCTTCGTTTCCCAGTGATGTGGCTGAGGCCGAGCCTCGCGATATGGGGGCGCTCGAACGCGACCCAGCAAGCGGAATTTACCGGCCACGGCATTAGGCTCGGCAGATAGCGCTGATCGGTAAACGTGTACTGTTTGGGTTAGTCTTTGACCTCGAAGGAGACTTTGCAGGTTACTCGGTAGGTGTCGAGCTTGCCGTCTGAGCCCACAGTCGCGGCAAAATCCTTGATCCATACGGAGCGAATGTTCTTCACGGTCTTTCCCGCTTTATCGGCAGCCTTTTGCGCTGCATGTTCCCAGCTCTCATCGGACTCGGACATCAACTCGATAACTTTAAGGACGGTCATGGTATGCACTCCACCACTTGAGAATGATCATACAACGTCCGTATGCTCCTGATGTTCCGTAATTCCTGCAGGCGCGCATTATTTTGCCGCGATTTGGGGCGGCTTGGTGAGCATGGTGACAAGGTCGTCGAAGCGCGTATATTCGCCGCTCCATTGAGCCTTATGAGAAACGCAAAATCCCTATGGTAAGTTCTGCCGCCACAAAATCGGCAAAGACTGCGCATGGATCGGACGCCGACGCGGCGCTGCGGCCTGCCCAATCCTTTCAGGATCTCATCCTAACGCTGCAGCAGTTCTGGGGGCGCCAAGGCTGTGTCATCCTGCAGCCATACGACATGGAGGTCGGCGCCGGGACGTTTCATCCCGCGACGACACTGCGTTCTCTTGGACCGCGGCCGTGGAACGCGGCTTATGTGCAGCCGTCGCGACGGCCGAAGGATGGCCGGTATGGTGAAAACCCAAACCGCCTTCAGCATTACTATCAGTTCCAGGTCATCATGAAGCCGTCGCCGGCTAATTTTCAGGACCTCTACCTGGAAAGTCTGGATGCGATCGGAATTGATACGACGATCAATGACATACGTTTCGTTGAGGACGATTGGGAGAGCCCGACGCTGGGGGCGTGGGGGCTCGGCTGGGAAGTTTGGTGCAACGGAATGGAAGTTTCGCAGTTCACTTACTTCCAGCAGGTTGGTGGCTTTGATTGCCGTCCGGTTGCGGGTGAGATCACATACGGGCTCGAACGACTGGCCATGTACGTTCAGGGCGTCGACCGCGTCTATGATCTCAACTTCAACGGGCGGGATGATGAGCGAAAGCTGACCTACGGCGATATTTTCCTGCAGGCTGAACAGGAATATTCACGTTTCAACTTCGAGTACGCGGACACCGAAATGCTTCTGCGTCATTTCAAAGATGCCGAAATGCATTGTCAGAAGTTGCTCGAGGCGGGAGCCGACGGTGATCGGCACGTCATGGTGTTGCCTGCGTACGATCAGGCCATCAAAGCGTCCCACATCTTCAATCTGCTGGATGCACGCGGCGTCATATCCGTGACGGAGCGGCAGAGTTATATCCTCAGGGTACGTGAACTCACAAAAGCCTGCTGCGGAGCATGGCTGAAAACAGAAGGTGGTGGACTATGATGAGCCATTGGATCGGAATTGCGATCATCGTGGTGCCGGTGCTGCTCATTGCGGCACTAATCCTAAAACGGCCGGTGTTCTGGTTTCTCACGGTGCTGATCGCGGTTGGTATCGGTTATCTGCACTACACGGGTGCCGACGTTGAACTTGGCAACGCCGTGTTGGTTGAGGTGGACAAGATCTATCCGCTTGGTGATGGCGTGCCGAAGCCAGGTGAGGTGGGTCAACCTCAGCCGAGCAACGCTCCTGCACCTAGCGGCTACTGAGGGCGTATGGCACAGCTCCTACTCGAACTCTTTTCGGAAGAAATTCCGGCCCGCTTGCAACAGCGGGCCGCTGACGATTTGAAGCGGCTGGTGGTCGAAGGCCTCGGTGCGCACGGTCTTACGTGCGGGGCGGCGCAGGCGTTTGCGACGCCGCGTCGCTTGAGCCTCGTCATCGAGGATGTGCCGGAGGCGTCACCTGCGATTTCCGAGGAGCGGAAAGGCCCGCGCGTTGGGGCACCGGATAAAGCGATCCAAGGGTTCTTGAAGGCGGCTGGATTGGATTCAATCGAGGCTGCGGAAATCGTCAGTGATGAGAAGAAGGGTGACTACTATCTCGCCAAAATAGATAAGCCGGGCCGTTCCGCCGTCGATCTTATCAGTGAGGTTGTGCCGGCAGTTGCCGGCCGCTTTCCGTGGCCGAAATCGATGCGCTGGGGGAGCGGTGACTTTCAATGGATCCGGCCGCTGCAATCGGTTCTTTGCCTGCTCGATGGCAAGGTCGTGGGTTTTGAGATCGCCGGCATCGCCGCGGGAGATACGACACGCGGCCATCGCTTCCACGGAGGCAATGCCTTCGCTGTTTCGGATTTTGCCGACTACGGCAAAAAGCTGAAACAAAAAAAGGTGCTTCTGCCGACGTCTGAACGCGCAGCGATGATCGCGGAGGATGCGCGGGCACTTGCGACGGACGCCGGTCTTGAGCTGGTTGAAGATGACGCGCTGCTCAACGAAAACGCCGGGCTTTGTGAATGGCCTGTCGTGCTCATGGGCACGTTCGACGAAGAATTTCTTGAGGTGCCAGCGGAGTGCCTGATGACGTCGATGAAGACGCATCAGAAGTGCTTCTCTCTGCGCGACGTTGAGACGAGCAAGTTGGCGAACCGTTTTGTTCTTGTTTCCAACCTGATCGCGAAGGACGGAGGTTCTGCGATCATTGCGGGTAACGAGAAGGTCATGCGCGCGCGGCTCTCGGATGCAAAGTTCTTCTGGGAGCAGGACAAGAAGCATCCGTTGGAAGATATGCGGCTTGAGCTTAAGGCCATCACCTTCCACGAGAAGCTTGGCACGCAATGGGATCGCACGGAGCGGATTGCGGAATTCGCCGATCAGATCGCGGGAGCGGCGGATGCTGAGCCTGAATTGGCACGCCGCGCTGCGCAGTTGTGCAAGGCCGATCTCGTTTCCGGCATGGTCGGAGAGTTTCCCGAGCTGCAAGGCTTGATGGGCCGCTATTATGCGGAAGCCGAACACATCGATTCCAAGATCGCTTCGGCGATTGAAGAGCACTACAAGCCGAAAGGTGCTGGTGACAGCGTGCCGTCGGCACCGGTGTCGGTTGCGGTGGCGCTGGCGGACAAGCTCGATACGCTTGTGGGCTTCTGGGCGATTGACGAAAAGCCGACGGGTTCGGGTGATCCCTATCAGCTTCGCCGTGCGGCGCTAGGTGTTATTCGGATCGTGTTGGAGAACGATCTGCGGTTGGGGCTTTTCAAACGCCTGCGAGATCACGCGATGCTCATGGGCGAACAAATCGCAGGTTCGGAGAGCGATGCTGTTTTGAAGGCACTCTATGACTTACCGCCAGAGCTTCGCGAAACAGAACTATTCGAAATGCAGGTTGAGAATCAGCTCTTCAAGAGTGCGTTTGGTTCCGGGTGGACGGAGAAGTTTGCGCGTTCAGTCCAGATTGCCGACGACCTCCTCGATTTCTTCGCCGACCGCCTCAAAGTCTATCTGCGTGATCAGGGGCAGCGCTATGATTTGATCGATGCCGTTTTTGCGCTGCCGGGACAGGATGATCTGGCGCTGATCGTGAAACGCGTCGAGGCATTGTCGACCTTCCTCGAAACGGATGACGGCGCGAACCTTCTGGCAGGCGTTAAACGTGCCAACAACATTCTGGCCATCGAAGAGAAGAAGGACAAGGCGAGCTATTCGGGCGAGCCGAAGGGCCCGCTGCTTGTTGAGCCCGCTGAGCGCGAACTTGCGGCTGCCATCGCCAAGGTAAAGTTCGATACGCAGGCGGCCATCAATGTCGAGAATTTTGAAGGTGCCATGCGCGCGCTCGCGGAGCTACGAGCGCCTGTCGATCATTTCTTCGATAAAGTGATCGTCAATGCCGAGGATGCGGCCTTGCGCGAGAACCGGTTGAAACTGCTCTCGGAGATCCGGGCCGCGACGTTGACGGTTGCGGACTTCTCGAGGATTGCGGGGTAGAGACGGCACTCTCGCTGTGCGCTGAGCCGTCATGTCATACTCGTGCCCAAGGTTTGGCTGGGTCTTTATTGCGAAGGTTCTGCGCATGCCGCAGAGGTCTCCCGGTGGACAGCTGGATCCCGGCATTTATTGCCGGGATGACAGGCTTGGGGATGGGAGCCAAAATTCCCCGCCATGTGAGGAGCTAGCGGTGAGCGATGCTCGCAATTCGATCAGCGTGGGACTGGAGACTGTCCCGGCATGAGCGAGGACGACCGATATCACTTGTTCGTCTATGGCACGCTTATGCGCGCTGCTAGTGGCGCCCTCGGTGCGCGGGAGCGGCAACGTCTCGCGTGTGGAGCGACGACGTTGGGCGCAGCTTGGGTAACCGGTCAACTTTATGATCTTGGCGGCTATCCCGGTGCGGTGCTCGCGGATGAAAATCGCGGCGTTGTGGTGCACGGCGAAGTCATGCGCCTTGCTGATCCCGATGCTGTGTTCAGGTGGCTCGATCCGTATGAGGACGTCACTCCTGGTGGCAGTCCTTCGGATCTCTATCGACGCATCCTGACGTGCGCGACTCTGGCCAATGGTACGCGCAGAGGTTGCTGGATCTACACGCTGCGTCGCGCGCCTGATGGATTGAAAGTTCTCTCCAATGGTCGGTGGCAATAGGCCCGCCACTACAGTTGGGTCGGGCTCGATCATGAGCCGGACTGCAACTCAATTCTGATGAAGAGTGATGGAGAGAAGGCCGCGGCGGGGAGCCCTGACGAACCCGCTTTTGCCCTCTAAACAAATTCGGCACGTACCCCGCTATACGCGGTCAGGGCTTCCTCGTCGCAAATCCGTCATATCGGAAAAGGAGTGGGGTGACTATCTCACGGATGGCAAAACTGATTAGTTCTTTAGATTCGAAAAGCGTCTGGGGAAAACGTTGGTGATAGCTGTGTGTAAAGCGTCTTAAACCGCTCTGCGGAGGTATGAAGTATCCCAGATCTTATCCGTTGTTTTTAAATGATAAACATCATGCTCCGCACGTCAGCTAGCTTGCTTCTGA
Organism: Filomicrobium sp.; assembly: GCF_025698805.1. Classification (NCBI taxonomy): domain Bacteria; kingdom Pseudomonadati; phylum Pseudomonadota; class Alphaproteobacteria; order Hyphomicrobiales; family Hyphomicrobiaceae; genus Filomicrobium; species Filomicrobium sp. The sequence continues at coordinate 640,795 of NZ_JAILWT010000002.1, read as the reverse complement.
AGTGCTTCGGCGTTTTCGTAAGCCTCGCTTGCTTCAAGCCAAGTTTCCTCAGCCTGTTGTAACTCCTTGGCTAAACGTCCGCGCTGTTGAGCCGTGCTCTGTGCGCGGGCCGGATCGGTCGTGTAGAGGGTTTCGTCGGCCAGGATTGTATCAAGTTTGACAATCTCGGCGTTGAGCTTTTCGAGTTTCTGTTCGGCGTTGCGGACTGCCTTCTTCAGCGGCGCCAATTCGGCGCGCCGGTCGGCTGCCAACCGACGTTCTGTGGCACGGTCGGTCTTGTCGTTTCCACTGTCACCTGATTTTGCAGCGGGGGCGCGCGTTGCTCGCTCTGCGAGCAAGTCCGTTCGGTAGCTCGTCATGTCACCGTCGTAACTTTTGACGGTGCCGCCGGCGACGATCCAAAGCCGGTCGGCCGTCGCTTCGACGAGGTGACGGTCGTGACTGATGAGAATGACTGCCCCCTCATAGTCACTCAGCGCATGGATCAGGGCCTCGCGGGAATCCACGTCGAGGTGGTTGGTGGGCTCGTCGAGGATCAGCAGATTGGGACGGTGAAACGCTGTCAGGGCGAGAAGCAACCGGGCTTTTTCGCCGCCGGAAAGATCGTCGCAAGCGGTGTCGGCCTTGTCCGCGCCGAAGCCCCAGGTTCCCAGGCGCGCGCGTTTTGCGGCCTCAGTGGCCTCCGGCATCAAGTCCGCGATGTAGTGGTAGGGCGTCCACGCGGGATCGAGTTCGTCGAGTTGATGTTGCGCGAAGTACCCGACTGAAACTTTGGCCGCGCCGAAAACTTCGCCTGATAGAGGCGCGAGCTTCCCGGCGATCAGTTTCGCAAATGTCGATTTCCCGTTGCCGTTCTGGCCGAGCAGGGCGATGCGATCGTCATTGTCGATGCGCAGATTGAGTTTTGTCAGGATGGGTTGGTCCGGTGCGTAACCGACGGAGGCTCCCTCCAGACGTAGCAGTGGACTTGCGATCATCTTCTCCGGAGCCGGCAGTGCGAAGGGTACGACCCGGTCTTCCGTCGCGGCTGCGATAGGCTGCATCTTCGCGAGGGCTTTCATGCGGCTTTGAGCCTGACGCGCCTTGGTCGCTTTGGCGCGGAAGCGATCAATGAAAGCCTGGATGTGCCGACGCTGTTCGTCCTGCTTCTTTCGCAGTTTCAACTGCAGGCGTTGCTGTTCGCGCCGAGCTTCCTCGAAGTCATCGTAGCCGCCGGCGTACATGGTGATCTTACCGCGATCGAGATGCAGGATGGCGCCGACGGCCTGGTTGAGAAGGTCGCGATCGTGGCTGACAATAAGAACGGTGTGCGGGTAGGTCCGCAGGTAGTTCTCAAGCCAAAGCGTGCCTTCGAGGTCGAGATAGTTCGTCGGCTCGTCCAGCAGAAGAATTTCGGGTTCCAGAAACAGCACGGCAGCGAGCGCTATCCGCATGCGCCAACCACCGGAATATTCTTTGCACGCACGCCGCTGCGCGTCTTCGTCGAAGCCGAGGCCGGACAGGATTTGTGCGGCACGTGCTGGTGCTGAGTGCGCGTCGATGTCCACCAGCCGTTCGTGGATCGCCGCGATACGTGCCGGGTCCTGAGAAACTTCGGCCTCTGCCAGCAAGCTTGAGCGTTCTGTATCGGCAGTTAACACCCAATCAATCAGACTGAAATCGCCGCCGGGGGCTTCCTGAGCAATGTGGCCGATACGGGCGTGGCGTGGCGCGTTGATGGTGCCGTCGTCTGGGCTCAGTTCTCCGGTGATCAGTTTGAGGAGCGTTGTCTTGCCAGCGCCATTGCGGCCCACGAGCCCGCACTTGTGGCCAGTGGGGATCGCAACCGTCGCGCCTTCGAGGATGGGTTTGCCCTCGATCCGATATGTCAAATCGTTGATATGAAGCATGGTCTACATGCAATAGAGCATATTCGTCCGACGCGAAATCGGGATGGTTGCCCTTAGCTGGAGATGCATGGAAACCGCGCCGTTTTTAGCCTGCCACGATGGGGCGCAAGGTCTCAAACAGCAAGCGCTCCTGAACTGCGGCATCGGAGATTGCGAGGTGTGCGGAGAACCAATCCTGGACCATCTTGCAGACCTTCTCGTGCTCAGTCTGAGCCAGTGCTTTTGGATCAGCAAACACGCGCAGATCAGCTTTTGACCATCCCAGCTTGGTTAGCTCGGCAGCGAGAACATCATAATCGGATTTTGTCGCTCGTACGCGTGACACCGGCGACTTGCGGCCATCGGAGACGGCTTCAAAAATCGCTGCAATTTGAGCTTCGATCGCTTCGCCATAACCGCGTTGTGGGAAGAGTTCGATTACTGCAGGACTCGATTCCCCCTGGCCAATAAACGAATAGCAGGTGGCGGCGGAATGGCTGGCCAAACTCTTCAAATTCGCGAGAAAGGATTGTGCGACGTTGATGAGTTTCGATGTGTCGGCCGCGAGGGCATGCTCAGCGTTCTTGCGGCGCAGTTCGACAAGCTGAACGATCAAGTGCTTCGACATGTCGGCTTCTGTGCCTGCCGAGACGATCCGTGCTGCCTCTTCGATATTCGTCTGGTACCACTCCGGGAAGTCGGCCTTAAGCTGCTGCCAGAGCTGTGAGCGCTGGAAGTTCTCGTCGATCATCTGCGGCGTTACAGTCGGCTTTTGCGTGGACTGGCTCGGAGGTGTCGCCGGAGTAGGTTGAGGCGCGGGCGAATTGGCTGCTGACTGGCTGTTATCGAGCGCGGCCGTTTTGGTTTCGCCCTCAGCTTTCACGACCGGTGGGCCGTTGTCGCCGTTCGTTGTCATATTTGCCATCGCGAGGATGGTGTCCTGGTTCGTCGCAGCGAGCCAGCCGCCTGCGCCGATCAGCACCAGAATTGCGACGAGGGCGATCGCGCCGCGTGAGCGGCGGCGCGGCGGTGGCGCTTCGTCTTCAAGATATTCTTCTTCGTTTTCTGTCGGCGCGACATGTGTGCTTGCCGGATGAGGTCCCGCTTGTCTTGCAGAATAAGGGTCCTGAGATGCTCTGTTGGGTGCACCCGTGGTGGTGGGGCGATGACCTGGATGACCTCCAGCTCCTGCGTGTCCTGGCGGATTGCTGGCTGGATTGCCTGCGGCGGGCCGTGCTGCTGCCGGACTGGAAGGAGCTTGTGGAGACCGTTGTTCGGGTCTTGGCTGTGATGGCTCGCTATGATGAGGCCGCGGTCCTGGTGCCTGGTGGGCAGAAGGACTTTGCGGGGCTTGTTCTGATGGTGCCGCTGGTGGTGTGGGGGCCGGTGGCGGAAATACGCTCTGTGCCGGTTGCCACTCGGCAAAGCCGGGGCGCCAGACGAGGTCTGTCGGGCGCATATGTCCCGATTGCACGAACATGCGGATTTCAGCATCGGACAAGGGGCCATGCTGCGCACCGTCGCGGGCGATGTACCACTGAGTTGCCGTGGGTGTTTCGGTCATCCGTTTCTCACAGCCGAGCCGGCGTATTTTAAGCGATATCGCTTCATGAATATTGGGACCACTGGTGTGCCGCTTCGTTTTCCTCCGATCGGCGCGCCGCGTCAACGATCAGGCCTGAATGCCATTCACCCATTTCAGGCGCGAATGGCATGAATTTGAGCGCCCCTTCTGCTTCATCACATTAAAAACCGGGCTTTTACATGGCCATCGCGCTTAGGTTGCGATCGCAAGTCCAAACATATTGCCTCGATCCACTCGGTGCCTTCTATCGAGCCTTGTGATCAAACCAGGGCACAGCTATAAACCGCGCCGAGCCTTCAACAAACAGAAACGAGAGAGCCCGAGATGACCATCGAGCGGACCTTTTCCATTATCAAGCCGGATGCGACGAACCGGAATATCACCGGGGCTGTCAACGCCGTTATTGAGAAAGCTGGCCTGCGTATCGTCGCGCAAAAGCGGGTTCTCTGGAGCCGCGAGCAAGCTGAGAAGTTCTACGAGGAGCACGCTCAGCGCCCATTTTACGGTGAACTCTGTGACTTTATGACGTCGGCACCAATCGTGTGCCAAGTGCTCGAGGGCGAAAATGCGATCGCGAAGTATCGCGAGGTTATGGGCGCCACGGACCCAGCTGAAGCTGCCGAAGGTACGATCCGGAAGCTTTTTGCTCTTTCCAAGGGTGAGAATTCAGTGCATGGGTCAGATAGTCCGACATCGGCACAACGCGAAATCGCTCTCAACTTCAGTGATAGCGAGATTGTCGGATAATTCAGGGGTCCGGCGCCTGCTGCGGGGCAGTGCTAACGGCGCGGAGTCTCGATGGCGAAGGTAAGGCTGTACGCAGCAACGAGTCTGGACGGATTTATCGCCGATAACACAGGCGATACCGATTGGTTGCTGCCTTACCAAGGTTCTATTTTCGGCACCGGCTTCATGGGAGAAGTCGGTGCCGTTATTTTAGGACGGCGTACCTATCAAATTATGCAGGCATTCAATGGTTGGCCGTATGCGGGCAAGCGCGCCTACGTCCTGAGCTCTTCGCAGATTTCCAGTTTGCCCGAGAATACAATGGTGGTGAAGACTGGCATTGGGGCGGCGGTTGAGGCTGCGCGTTGTGTCACGACGCAAGACATCTGGGTGGTTGGCGGAGCTTTGACCATGCAGTCCGCTCTTGAGGCCGACCTTGTGGATTTGGTGGAAATCTGCGTAGCACCGGTCCTGCTTGGTGCAGGCTTGACGATGCTCATGTCGCTTGAGCGGCGTGCCGATCTCTATTTCGACGGTATTCAGACGTTTGAGAATGGGGTTGTGAAATTACGCTACGTGACAAAGCGTTGACCTCGTGAAAAATAAAGGGCGACCGAAATATCGGTCGCCCCTCGTAAAAAGTTTGGTGCTTTTTAGCTTAGTTCACGAATGCGGAATTTGAGTCCGCCTTTCGGCGTCAGGGTCACCGTCGCGTTGAGCGGTGCCGGTTCGGGACCGACGTACTCAGGACGGAAGCGACGCAGCAGAACAGAGAGTGCCAGGGTGTTTTCAACCTGGCTCATGGCGCCGCCGATGCACGAGCGTTTCCCGGCTCCGAATGGGATGTAGGAGTATTTGACGCGTTTTTTAGCCGCGTCACCCATCCAGCGTTCGGGGCGGAATTCCTCAGGGGCGTCCCAGAAGCGCGGGTTGTGGTGTGCTCCGTAGCTAAACAGCACGATGCGGTCACCAGCTTCGATTTTCTTGCCGTCGATCTCGTCCGGGCCTGCCGCGGTGCGGATGAGACTCCAGACCGGCGGGTACATACGCATCGTTTCCTGGATGACTGCGCGCGTATAGACGAGTGCGGAGTAATCGTGCGCCGTTGGTTCGCGGTCGCCGCAAACCATTTCGCCTTCGCGGCGGATGCGTTCGGCAGCTTCAGGATGTTTTGATACGAGATAGAGCGCCCACGCCAGGGCCAGAGCTGTGGTTTCGGTGCCGGCCCATAGGTATTGCTTGAGTTCGTCGATGGCTTGCTGATGATCGAACTCTGGCATCTCGGGGTCAGCTGCGGCAGCTTCGATCATTTTCAGGAGCGTCTGCTCGCGTTCTTCACGCGGATCGGCGCCCATAACGGCCGGCGGAACGCTCCACCAGCTCTCGACCGCTTTCGCAGTGTCGGCACCCGCAACTTCAAAGAGTTCGCCATGCTGTTTCTTAACGCGAATTTCTTTGTGGCTGCTGACGTCGGTATAGGTTTTTACGCATTTGAAAATGAAATGCGGATTGAACGGCATATCGCGGTCGAATAGTGCCTTGCAGATCATGTCGGCTGCAAGGGTCCAGGTTTGTTCGACCATCTCGATTTCTTCACCGGACTTAGCGAGATCAGCCCATCTTTGTAGCTTTGCCTGGATTGCCTGATTGAAATACGGGATGTATTCCGCAAACATATCGGGATGAAACGCCGCCTGTTGGGGCATGCGGATCTTCTGCCAAAGAGCGCCATCCAAAGTGATCATCGATTTACCGAAGATCGGAATCAGACCGTCGAAATACTTCACGTAATTGTCGGTCTTGGTGACGAGCACATGCTTGAAGTATTCCGGCTCGCTAATAAACACGACCCGCTGGCGGGCCATGTTGACCGGAATGACCGGTCCATAGCGCTCCGACATTTGCATGAGCATGCCCATCGGATTGGTGGGATCTTTGAGAAGTGGCGACAGTTTGAACCATATGCTCTCCTCGCCAAACTGGCTGGAAGGGCTTTCGATCATACTCATGGTTCATTCTCCTAACGGGCAGGCGCGGTCTTGCATACGAGTTATCGGCACTGCAATGGCCGGGCCAACTTGAGATGCTGGCGGGGCCATGTGAAACGCGCGGTGTTACTTCGCACAAAGTAACTAATGGCGTCGTTAACGAGCGGTCGTGGACCAAGATGGAATCTAATGCCAAGTCCGCAAAAAAAGTGTGTTACGCGCGGCACAGTTAGCGAAATCATCGAACGGCAGGCATGGTTTTTCGACGTTTCCAAATTGGAAAACGGTGGAACGTGATGCGAAAGGCCCCCAATGATCCGCATTTCAATCGTGCGAAACAGACAGGCTCTATCACCTGAGGGTTGACAGAGTCTATTAGTCTCCTGGCATCCGCTACATTTTGGCGCAATAGATTAAGTAAAGTCGTTAAGATGTTGAATGTACGGTTAAATATTCGGGGAAAATATTGCCGGAGACTCTGGAAATGAATGTTTCGTGATTACGGCATTCTCATCCAACAGGATTTGATCTGAAGCAAATAGCCGCAGTATTTGGGGATAGAGCTTGTGCTCCGCCGCCAGCACCCGCGCAGCGAGAGATTCTGCGGTGTCATTTGCAGCTACACAAACCGCTGCTTGGCCAAGAATCGGGCCCGTGTCCATTTCATGTCGAACTGCGTGGACGGTACAGCCCGATATTCTCACCCCTGCTGCGAGCGCGCGTTCGTGCGTATGCAAGCCTTTGAAACAAGGTAGTAAAGAGGGATGAATGTTGATCATCCGATTGTGCCAGTTCGCAACAAGTTCTGGGGTCATCAAGCGCATGAAGCCGGCACAGGCAACGATCTCAACCCGGGCGGCGAGTAATAGCCGGTGGAGCTGATCATCGAACTCTTCACGGGACCGAAACGTGCGGTGATCCAGCGCGATTGTTGGAATGCCGCGGTCCTTTGCCCAGGCAAGCCCCGGAGCCTCCGGACGATTTGAGACAACAACGACAATCTCAGCAGGATAGTCGGGTGCCTTTGTGGCTTCGACCAGGGACATCATGTTGGAGCCGCGGCCGGAGATTAGCACGCCTACGCGCTTTTTGACGGGTTTGGAGCCCGCTTCGGTCGAGCTCATGATGCGAATTCCAAACGACCGATATACGTTACGGCTTCTGTCTCGCCGTGGCCCTTGGCCTGCGTGCGCTGCCCGGTCGGTTCTGATATTTCCCCGACGATACTCGCTGTTTCACCAGCTTGCGCGAGCACTTCCAGCACAGCGGGCGCACCGGCCGGGTCAGCGACGATTACGAGGCCGATCCCGCAGTTGAAGGTACGTAGTAATTCGGTTTCATCGAGCCGACCTGTGCGCGCGAGCCATCCAAAGACAGCCGGTGCGTTCCAGCTGGACAGATCGATCCGTGCTCCGATGCTAGGTGAGAGAACCCGTGGCACGTTCTCTGTAAGACCGCCGCCAGTGATATGCGAGATTGCCTTGATTGGTCCGTCGATGCCGCCGGTTTCGCGTAGCGCGCTGAGGATGGGCTTCACGTAGATGCGTGTGGGTGTCAACAGCGCTTCGGCGACGGACGTGTTGGGTTGCCAAGGAGCGGGAGCCGACCATTTCAATTGTGCTTCGTCTACGAGCCGGCGCACGAGGGAGTATCCATTGGAATGTACCCCGGAAGAGGCCAAGCCAATGAGCACATCACCAATGGCGATGTCCCGGCGAGGCAAAAGATCGCGGCGTTCGACTGCTCCGACAGCAAACCCCGCTAAGTCGTAATCGGAGCCCTGGTACATGCCTGGCATTTCAGCGGTTTCACCGCCGATGAGCGCACATCCAGCCTCACGACATCCCGAGGCAATGCCTCCAACGACGTCGCGTGCGGTTTCCACATCTAGATGGCCGGTTGCCAGATAATCGAGGAAGAACAGGGGTTCCGCGCCCTGAACGATCAGGTCGTTTACGCACATCGCGACTAGATCTATGCCAATCGTATGATGGCGACCGGTTTCAATGGCGATCTTGAGCTTGGTGCCTACGCCATCTGTTCCTGCGACCAGGATCGGATCGCTATAGCCGGCGCGCTGGAGGTCGAAGAGGCCGCCAAAGCCGCCGACGTCACCGTCAGCACCTGCGCGCTGGGTGGCGCGTACCAAAGGTTTGATCGCGGAAACGAGCTGGTTTCCCGCATCGATATCGACGCCAGCGTCGCGATAGGTGATGGGTCGTTCGGTGTTATCTGTCATCGCGTCAGGGGGACCTCGCGTGAAGTGCGCAGGTTCTGTTATAGCAGCGGGACTGCGGAGACGGGTTAAGCTTATCGGAGTTCGATGGCTCACCCAATTTGGCCCCAAGTCCGGCGATATAGCTGGCCGGGACCGATTTGCGGACGTTGGACGGCATGAAGCTTAATCGACGCGATCCGTCAATCGTCGAGTTAGAATTCGGGTGCACGATTGGGGCGCTTCGAGGCGTGGCAGAGGGGAGAAGGCGACGTGAAATACTGCGGGCAGTTGAACACAATCCTGCGGAGCTTGCTGCTTCTTGCCGTCGTTTTCGTGCCGGTAAACCGGGTTCTGGCGGCCGAATCGCCTGTCTTTACTGTTGCGAATTATCCAGTGCAGGGGCAGGCCAAGGATGCGGTGACCGCCAAACGCCTGGCTATCGAGGATGGTCAGACGGCGGCTTTCAAGTCGTTGTTGAAGCGAATTGTCCCGGTGACGGCCTATGCTGGGCTGGATCGCGTCAAGGCGGTGCAGTCGTCAAAGTACATTTCGGGGATGTCGGTACGCTCGGAGCAGAACTCATCGACGCAGTATTACGCATCCTTGGATTTTTCCTTTTCTGCCAACGCCGTTCGCGACCTGCTTCAGCGTGAGGGCATTCCATTCGTTGATGAACAGGCGCCTTCTCTTACGCTGGTGCCGATCGTTATCCCTTCGCAAGGTGGTGTCCCGGCTCAAGGGGCAAACAACTGGGCCAGCGTTTGGTCTGGGCTAGATATCGTCAATACCGTTTCGCCTTTGCGGGTGACGGGCTGGAACGACAGTCTGCCGACCAACACGCTGCAACAGCTCAAGAATGATGGTGCGGGCGAGGCCATGCGTCATCTCGGGTCTGCTTATGGCGGTGATCGCGTTGTTGTGGCTGAAGCGGAAGTCGATCAGGCTGCGGCGCGGCTTCATGTGACGTTGAGCGGCCGCGACGCGGCCGGTCCGATCTCATGGAAGCACAGCTATCGGATCAGTGACGGCGATGTGGCGTATGCTATGGAGTACGCGGCTGTGGTATCTCTCGGCGTGCTTGAAGGGCGCTGGAAGGCGATAAAGGCACGCGATATGGGCGGGCTTGATGTAATGGCCAGTCCTGCGGCGCAGATACATATTCAGGTGCTTTTCAACAGCGCTGCTGAATGGTATCGCCTACAACAAAACATCTCGGGGCGGCCTGGCGTGCAGGATTTTCAGGTTGGGTCGGTTTCGGCGCGTGGGGCTGAAGTTGTGCTGCGTTTTCCGGGGGGCGGACAACAACTTGCCAACGCTCTGGCGCGTGAGGGTATTTCGCTCACCAACAACGGTGGACAGTGGGTTATGCGTAAGAGCTACTGATTTCCACGCTTACGCCTGCGCCAAATGCGGCATTAAACTTCAATAAGTCTCGACACGGTGGTTCAACCGGGGTGACAATTCCGGTTACAGGGCCGCGCGCCGACAATGATGGGATCTGATCGATGAATCGCAATTGTTTTTGGACCGCCGACACGTGACCATACCCAATTTGATCACGCTCATGCGGGCCATTCTGGTACCCGTCGTGTTTTGGCTGCTTCTTGCGGGCTATATCAAAGCGGCGTTCGTCGTCTTCGTTATTGCTGGTGTATCGGACGGGATTGATGGCCTGCTCGCACGGCGTTTCAATTGGCAGACGGAACTTGGTGCGTATCTCGATCCACTTGCTGACAAGCTTTTAATTGTCAGCATTTTCCTGGCTTTGGGCGTGCGAGGAGATTTGCCGTCCTGGCTCGTGGTGGCGGTTGTTTCGCGAGATCTGTTGATCCTCTTGGCGATCATCGTGTCGTGGCTGTTGAACAAACCGATCAAGATTGATCCGCTTGCCGTCAGCAAAGCGACAACCTTTGCGCAATTGGCGCTTGCGGCATTGGTGCTGGCGGATGAAGGCTTTATGCTTAATGTTGGCGCCTATCGACAGGGGCTTGTGTGGGTCACTGCAGTTTTGACCATCCTGTCGTTGGCAGCGTACCTGCGCAGTTGGCTGGTGCATATGTCGCGGGATTAAACTTCTAGCCTGGCATACGGGGGGCTTGGGCAATGCGTGTTGAGCAGCAAGCTCTGTTCTGGCTGATTGCGGCGGTGGTCCTTGTTTTGCTTATCGGACTTCTGCAAGAGATTCTTCTACCTTTCGTACTCGGCATTTTGTTTGCTTATGGGCTGAATCCGGTAGCGGATGCGCTTGAACGGATTGGTTTGCCGCGCGTGGTCAGCTGTCTTGCGATTGTCGCGCTTCTCGTCATCGCGATTGTGCTGGTGATTGTGTTTGTCGGGCCGGTTCTTGTGGAGCATGTCACGCAGTTTGCGAATGCTTTACCGACCGAGCTGCAACGGCTGCAGGACCTTCTCCAAACGTGGGCTCAAGAGAAATTGGGAACGCATTCTCCTGCAGCCCTTCAGGCTTTCAACTCGGTGCTCACCTCTTTGTCCGAGAACTGGGAGGGCGTTGCATCTTGGGTTGCTCAATCGCTGTGGACGCAGGGACGCGCGCTTTTCAACGTGCTGTCGTTGGTCCTCATCACGCCGCTTGTTGTGTTTTATCTTCTGGTCGACTGGAAGCGTATGCTGGGCGAGGTTGACCGATGGTTACCGCGAGAGCATGCGGCACCCTTGCGTCAGATGGCACGTGACATCAACGGTGCAGTCAGTGCGTTTATTCGCGGGCAAGGCACGGTTTGTCTGATCCTTGGCTGCTTTTATGCGCTCAGTTTGTGGGCCGTCGGCCTGCACTACGGGGCGCTTATCGGCTTTGCTACAGGAGTGTTGGCGTTCGTACCGGTGCTCGGCTGGGCGATTGGTACACTCATTGGGATGACGTTGGCGGTGCTGCAGTTCTGGCCCGATACACTGCCGGTGATGTTGGTCCTCGGTGTTTTTCTGGCAGGTCAAGCGCTCGACGCCGGCATCCTTAGTCCCAATATCGTAGGTTCAAAGATCGGATTACATCCGGTGTGGCTGATCTTCGCCCTATTTGCGTTTAGCTATCTATTTGGGATTGTCGGGGCGCTTGTTGCAGTACCGCTGGCGGCCGCAGTGGGTGTTATCGTCCGATATGGGCTGAAAGCCTATCTTGCCAGTTCGGTATATACGGGAGAGGCACCTGCTGCTCCGGGCGATCCGCCTGTTTGATGAACAGCATTTCGCTTGATCTAAGATTTATGCAAACGAAGCCATGACGACCGCTCCGCGCCAACTGACTCTGGATTTGTCTCATCGTTCGGCTCTGGATCGGGAAGACTTTCTGATCAGCCAGTCGAATGCTGCGGCGGTCGAACTCATTGATGAACCTCAGGCGTGGCCGCATAGCGCGTTGCTTCTGATTGGCCCACAAGGCTCTGGAAAGAGCCATTTGGCGAATGTCTTTCGCTTGTCGCACAGCTCTGATCTGATTGCTGCATCTGACCTCAATGAACAGGCGATTGGTAAGCTGGAGACGGCCGGCGCGTTGGTGGTGGAGGATTTGGAACGGGGAGTTGCCAACGAGCAAGTCCTGTTCCATCTGCTCAACATGGCTCGCCAGGGACGTGGATTGGTGCTCATGACGTCGCGTGTCGCACCCGGGCAGTTAACGTTGGCGCTGCCGGATCTTCGGTCGCGGACACGTGCTTTACCAATCGCAGAGATACAGGCTCCTGACGATTCGCTCTTGCAGGCCGTTCTGGTAAAATTGTTTGCCGACCGGCAACTGGCAGTCGAACCGGCCGTTGTGAAGTTCCTGACGCTACGTATGGAGCGGTCGATGCAGGCAGCTAACGCTGTGGTCGATGAAATTGATCGATTGGCACTCGCGATGCATCGGAAGGTGACTAAGCCGCTTGCGCAGACGGCATTGGAGCAGATGGCAAGCGGCGGTAAATAGTAGCCGGGACTTCGTCCTCGCGCCCGGCCACCGGAGGCTTAGAAATTCCCCAGCTGGCAATTGGGTGGCCCGATATTCACTTCGATTAAACGGGTCGAATACTCCCGAGTCCCAATTGAGAAGCCGATGCCGTAAGAAGGCCGGGTGGTGACGCTTGGTCTGGCTTTTGAGAGCGGGGAACCTGGCCAATCGGTAGGTGGCGGGTATGCTCGATATTCAGTTCAAGAGACGATCTTTCTGAGCGGAGATAACAATGCCTGTTAGCAAAGGAACGCCTCCCGTCAGACCGGAACCGCAAGTGATACCTGAGTCAGGGGATGTCGCACTTGAGGGTAGGTCACGCTATTACAATCGGGAGTTATCCTGGCTTCAGTTTAATAGCCGAGTGCTGGAGGAAGCGAGCAATGAACGCCATCCGCTGCTCGAGCGGCTGCGCTTTCTTTCTATTTCCGCTTCAAATCTCGATGAATTTTACATGGTGCGTGTGGCTGGTATCCACGGCCAGATAATCAATGGCGTGACCTCCTTGTCGAAGGATGGACTGACGCCTTCGCAGCAGCTTGTGCAGATCAATGCATTCGTCAACGATCTCGTTGCCAAGAAGCAGGAGACGTGGAGCCGACTGAACACAGAGCTGATAGAAGCCGGCATTTTCATTGTGGGACCTGATGAACTGACCGAGCAGGAAGAGACGGCGCTGCGTGATCAGTTCTTGTCGAACATCTACCCGCTGCTCACGCCGATTGCGGTCGATCCGGCGCACCCGTTTCCTTTCATCCCGAACAAGGGGCTGACGTTAGCTGCCTTGATGGAGCACAAGACCAAAGGGAAGCGGCAGAACGGCCTCGTTCCGATATCGAGTCAACTTACACGCTTCATTCGTCTGCGAACCGACAAGGATGACGCAAATCAGATGCGGTTCATCCGGGTCGAGTCCGTGATCGGCATGTTCATGGATACGCTGTTCCCAGGATTTAATATCCTGTCTCAGGGGGCGTTCCGTGTCTTGCGTGATAGCGATATCGAGCTGGAAGAAGAAGCGGAAGATCTGGTCCTTACCTTCGAGGAGCTGCTGAAGCAGCGCCGGCGTGGCAATGTCATTCGCCTCGAAATCGATCAGGGGATGCCGGAGAATTTGCGGCATCTTGTGATCCAGGAACTCGACGTGAGTGACGATGCGGTGTTTGTGAAGTCAGGTCTTTTAGGCCTTGCCGATACGACACAGCTCATCACACCTGAGCGTCCTGATCTGCTCTTCAAGCCGTTCAATATCCGTTACCCGGAGCGTGTCCGCCAGTTCGACGGCAACATCTTTGCGGCGATCAAGGCGAAAGATTTCGTTGTTCATCATCCCTACGAGTCGTTCGATGTCGTGGTGCAATACCTACGACAGGCTGTGAACGATCCCAACGTGATGGCGATCAAATGGACGCTTTACCGGACATCGAATGACAGTCCAATTGTGGAAGCGCTCAAGGATGCTGTCGAGGCAGGAAAGTCCGTTACCGCTGTCGTAGAACTCAAGGCACGGTTCGACGAGGCGGCGAACATTCGTTGGGCGCGCGATCTCGAAAAGGCGGGCGTCCACGTTGTCTATGGGTTCATTGAGCTCAAGACCCACGCCAAGCTGGGCATCATTGTGCGGCGGGAAGGCAGTGACCTTGTCACTTATTCGCACATTGGGACGGGCAACTATCATCCACAAACCGCGAAAATTTACACCGACCTCTCGCTTTTTACCGATGACCCCAAAATTGCGCGCGATGTCACACGTGTTCTGAATTTCGTGACCGGTTATGGAGAGCCAGGTGAGCTGGAACTCATGGCCGCAAGCCCGTACGGAATTCGGCGCCGCATTCTCGATCACATCGAAGAGGAGATTGAGTATGCCAAGGCCGGCAGGCCTGCGGCTATGTGGCTCAAAATGAACGCGCTGGTCGATACGCAGATCATCGATAAACTCTATGAGGCGAGCCAAGCAGGCGTGGAGATAGATCTGGTCGTACGCGGCATCTGCTGTCTTCGTCCGGGGGTGCCAGGGCTGTCGGAGCGAATTCGCGCGAAGAGCATGGTTGGCCGGTTCCTGGAGCACGCGCGAATCTATTGCTTCGGACGAGGCAAGGGGTTGCCATCGCCACAAGCCGCCGTCTACATCAGCTCCGCGGATCTCATGCCGCGCAATTTGGATCGGCGGGTTGAGGCATTGACCCCGATTATCAACGCGACAGTCCATGAGCAGGTGCTCAATCAAATTATGGTTGCCAACCTCAAGGATAATCAGCAGAGCTGGCGCATCCTGCCTGATGGCTCGTCGCAGCGCATAATGCCGGAACGCGGAGAGGAACCCTTCAACGCGCATGAGTATTTCATGACGAATCCAAGTCTTTCCGGGCGGGGAGAGGCTCTGCAGAAGCACTTCCCGCGTCGCTTTAGCGGTGTGGCAAAGGCGGCTGAAGTGGGGGGAGACGCGTGACGCTGGTGAAGCAGTTGTTCGAGGATCGGCGTCGGTCTTCGAATCTATCCCCTCTCGCTGTGATCGATATCGGTTCGAACTCCGTTCGGCTGGTTGTCTATGAGGGGGCTTCACGCGCACCAGTCGTGATGTTCAACGAGAAGGTGCTGTGCGGTCTTGGACGGAATGTTGCGACGACGGGTCGGTTAGGTGACGAGGCTGTCCAACGTGCTATCCGGGCCCTTGCGCGATTCCGCGCGCTTGCCGACGTTCTCAAGGTCAAGTCGTTGCAGGTGTTTGCTACGGCTGCAGCTCGTGAAGCGGAAAATGGCGCTGCATTTATCGACGAGGGTGAAAGCGTATGTGGCGCGCCTATTCGCGTGCTTACAGGTGAAGAAGAAGCACGGCTTGCCGCTCAGGGTATCGTCATGGGGATTTCCAACCCTGATGGTATCGTTGGCGACCTGGGTGGTGGCAGCCTCGAACTTATCGATCTGCGAGATAATGACTTTCGCCGAGCGACGACATTACCGCTCGGCGGTCTGCGTTTGATCGACGCAACGGGCAACAAAATCGACAAGGCCATGAGTCTGATCGATGAACAGCTCGATCGTGTCGACTGGCTCCCGGAGGGTCGGGACCGTACATTCTATGCGGTGGGCGGCACCTGGCGCGCGATTGCTGCCATGCATATGGCGCAGATCGATTATCCCCTCCATGTCATGCACGGTTATGTGGTCCCCACCCAGGAACTGATCGACTACGCCGGGATGATCCGCAAGGCGAAGAAACTCACCAGTCTGCGCGGCATTTCAGAGGTGGCCAAAGCGCGGCGTGAGGTGCTTCCCATGGGGGCGGCTGTTCTTGAGCGCCTCTTAGTGCGGCTGGCTCCACAAAAGGTACAGATCTCCGTTTTCGGCGTGCGTGAGGGCTACATCTACAATCTTCTGTCGGCAGCGGAGATGGCCCGAGACCCGCTTCTGAGTTTTTGCCAGGACTACGCGAAATTGCGCTCCCGCTCGGCGGAGCATGCACAGGAGCTTTGCAGCTGGACGGACCCGCTATTCGAGGGACCGGGTTTTGATGAAACACCTGAGGAACGCCGCTTACGCTGTGCCGCATGCCTCTTGTCGGACATCGGTTGGCGTGCGCATCCCGATTATCGCGGAGAACAGAGCCTCAACGTGGTGGCGCATGCTGCGTTGAGCGGCATCGATCATCCAGGGCGTATTTTCCTGGCACTTGCCGTTTATTTCCGGCACGCAGGGCAATCAACCGGGGGTAACGATCAACTGTCCGGACGGCTCAAAGCTGCCGCCAGCCGGCGTTCGCTTTTGCGCGCCCGGGTGCTCGGCGCGGCAATTCGCGTTGCACATATGATGTCGGCGGGCATGCCGGGAATTGTTTGTCATACGCCTCTGTCGTACAACGGCGACTCTTTGGTCCTGTCAATTCCGCGTGCGCGAGCTGCTCTTGATGGCGAGCGGTTGCGTCGGCGGTTTGCGACTTTGGCCGAACTTGTCGCGCGTAAGCCAGAAGTGCGTATCGTCTAGCCTCAAAAATGTGTGTGGACTGATTGCATTGCGGCTCGCTGGTAGATGTTAAGCGCAGGTCCGCCACAATTGTTGTTACATTGAGGCAATGCCGACTTGATCGTTTCGGGGCACGTTAGATGACGGTGATAGATCCGTATGAGGTTCTGGGCGTTGAAAGGAACGCTTCGGACGAGGATATTCGCCGTGCCTTCCGCAAGCTCGCGAAAGAGCTGCATCCCGACCTTAATCCACAGGATCAGACGGCGTCCGACCGTTTCCGGCAGGTCTCGGCTGCCTATGAAATCCTCGGGGACCCGCCAAAGCGGAAGCTATATGATACCGGACAAATCAATGCACAGGGCGAGCCTCGGCGCGGGTTTCAGCATCCGCAATACAGCGGGGCGCAAGGTGCGAGCGCTGGGTCCGGGTTCGCTGGCGGGTTTGGTTTCGGTGACATTTTTGACGAGATGTTTTCCGGACGCCGTAATGCCGGCGCTGGTGGCGGCTTTACCAAGCGTGGTGCCGATGTTCGCTATACCCTTGATGTCGAGTTCGTCGAGGCGATAACCGGCGTCAAAAAGCGAGTAACTATGCCGGAGGGCGGCGTCCTGGATCTGACGGTGCCTGAAGGGGTTCACGATGGCCAGGTTCTGCGCCTAAAGGGCAAAGGCGGTCCAGGCCTTGGGGGCGGTCAGCCGGGCGACGCGCTGGTGGAAATCAAGGTTCGGCCGCACACACGATTCCGGCGTGTTGACGATGATATTCACATCGACGTTCCGATTACGATCGACGAGGCTGTTTTGGGGGGCAAAATCGAAGTCGCCACCATTAATGGCCGCGTTCAGCTCACGTTGCCTAAGGGTACGTCAGGCGGACGGGTATTTCGTCTCAAGGGGAAGGGTGTAAAGAACCGTCAGACCGGTCATACGGGCGATCAAATGGTGACGGTACGCATCGTGCTCCCGAATGAGATCGATGACGAGCTAAGCTATTTCTTCACGGTCTGGCGGCAGAAGCATCGCTACGATCCAGGGCCGCGCTAATACACCGGTGGTGTCAGGTTTCAACGCGGATATCGTTGGTGGTCACGATGCGCACGTCTCCGGCCTTCAGGGTTAGAGCCAGTTCGCCGTTCTTCAATCGCAGGGCGTCTTCACCGAAAAGCTGACGACGCCAGCCCGTCAACGCCGCTACGTCAGGCTCGTTTTCGCGCGCAAGTCGTTCCAGGTCGCTGGCATCTGCGATGAGGCGTGGGGCCACGCGATGACGCGCAGCAGCCGATTTCAATAGAACTTTTAGGAGTTCGAGTGTGGCCGTCGCTTCCGCCGACAGGGGTTGCCCCTGACTTAGTGGCGGTACGGTCGACGGATCGCGATCGAGGCCGCGACGAACGGCTGCGACGATCTCCTTGGCGCGGGCCGATCGCGCGAACCCATCGGAGAGTGAGCGCAATCCCGAGAGTTGTTCTACCGACGTCGGCGATTGGTTGGCGATATCGTAAAGCGCGTCATCGCGCATAATCCGTTGGCGGGGAACGTCCTGGTTTTGGGCCGCGGTTTCGCGCCACGCGGCAAGCTCCATCAACACGCCCAGGGCCTTGCGGTTACGGACCTTGAGTTTTAGGCGCCGCCAAGCGGTTTCCGGGTTCTGCTCATAGGTTTCGGAAGCGGTGAGGGTCCCCATTTCCTCATCCAGCCAAGACGCCCTGCCTGTCGTCTCAAGCTCGTTTTTCAGATGCCGATAGATATCCCGCAGGTGCGTGACGTCTCCAAGAGCGTAGTTAAGCTGTTTTTCGCTGAGTGGCCGTCGAGACCAATCGGTGAAGCGCGAGGATTTGTCGAGGTCAGCGCCGGTAATCTTCTTGGTCAGGTTGATGTAGCTGATTGATTCTCCGAAGCCACAGACCATGGCAGCGACCTGCGTATCAAACACAGGGCTCGGCACGCGGCCAGCCGCGATGTGGACAATCTCGATGTCCTGACGCGCCGCATGAAAAACCTTCATGATCTTGCTGTCGGTCATAAGCGACCAGAGCGGCGTCAGATCCAAGTCCGGCGCCAACGGATCAATGATCGCCTCGACATCGTCGCTGGCGACCTGAATCAGGCACAGCTTGGGCCAATAGGTCTGTTCACGCATAAATTCCGTGTCGACCGTGATGAAATCGGCGGACGAGAGCGTGTGGCAGAGTTCGTGAAGGGCGGAGGGCGTCGTGATGAGTTTCATGCAATGTGGCATATATACCAAGGAAATCGGTTTGTCGCGGGCTGAACGCGTTATTTTCCCACGGGGATGGGTTTCAGTTAAGAGCCTCCATCGGCCTTGACTTTCGGCCACCTACATGCGCTGTTCCGCGCCGGATTTCATGTGTCGACACACCATGTCGCGGTCCGGGTTCAAGGCCGCCTCAGAGGCTGAGGCGGATTCCACCAAGTTAGAGGAATTTCAAGCGATGACACATCGCTATCGTACGCATACATGCGGCGCGTTGCGTGCCGCCGATATCGGGGCTGATGTGCGGCTTTCGGGCTGGGTTCACCGCGTACGCGACCACGGCGGCGTGCTGTTCATCGATTTGCGTGACCACTACGGGCTTACGCAGGTTGTCGCCGATCCTGACAGCGCAGCGTTCAAGGTTGCCGAATCAGTTCGCTCTGAATGGGTTATTCGGGTGGACGCCCGCGTGCGGGCACGGCCAGAGGGAACCGTCAATGCCGAGCTACCGACCGGCGAGATCGAGCTTTATGCGACCGAGATCGAAGTTTTGTCGGCAGCCAAGGAGCTTCCGGTGCCGGTTTTCGGTGAGCCGGACTATCCCGAAGACCTGCGTTTGCAGTACCGCTTCCTCGATCTGCGCCGCGAGACGTTGCATGAAAACATCATGCGCCGTCTTGCTGTCATCAAGTCGATGCGGCGGCGCATGGAAGATGCCGGTTTCTTCGAGTTCTCAACGCCTATTTTGACAGCCTCTTCGCCGGAAGGGGCGCGCGACTTCCTGGTGCCGTCGCGTCTCCATGTCGGCAAGTTCTACGCGCTTCCGCAGGCGCCGCAGATCTACAAGCAGCTGTTGATGGTTTCGGGCTTCGACCGGTATTTCCAGATTGCGCCCTGTTTCCGCGATGAAGACCCGCGCGCGGACCGGCTCCCAGGCGAGTTCTATCAGCTCGACGTCGAGATGAGCTTCGTTGAGCAAGAAGAAATCTTCTCCACGATGGAGCCGATCATCCGCGGTGTGTTCGAGGAATTCGCTGAGGGTCGTAAGGTCACTGAGACATTCCCGAGGATAGCGTACGACGACGCCATCGCCAAATACGGCAGTGACAAGCCCGACTTGCGCAATCCGATCGAGATGCAGGACGTGACGGAGCATTTCCGCGGTTCTGGTTTCAAAGTCTTCGCGGGGATGATCGAGAAGGATCCGAAGGTTCGCGTTTGGGCTATTCCGGCGCCGACGGGCGGCTCGCGTGCGTTCTGTGACCGGATGAATTCGTGGGCGCAAGGCGAGGGTCAACCCGGCCTTGGCTACATCTTCTACCGTGACGAGGAAGCGGCCGGGCCGATCGGCAAGAACATTGGACCGGAACGGTCGGAAGCCATTCGCATGCAGCTTGGTTTGAAGTCGGGTGATGCGGTGTTTTTCGCTGCCGGCACGCCGTCGAAGTTCTACAAGTTCGCGGGCGCAGCCAGAGACCGGATCGGTCAGGAGTTGAAGCTGATCGATGAGGATCGCTTTGCCCTTGCCTGGATCGTCGATTTCCCGATGTACGAGTGGAACGAAGACGAAAAGCGGATCGAGTTTTCGCACAACCCGTTTTCGATGCCTCAGGGTGGATTGGCGGCGCTGGAAGCGGCGACCTCGGACGAGGATCTGCTGGCGCTCAAGGCTTATCAGTACGACATCGTCTGCAACGGCTTTGAGATCGCGTCCGGCGGCATCCGCAACCATCTGCCTGCGGCGATGGTCAAGGCGTTCTCCATCGCGGGGCTGGGGCCGGAAGTCGTCGAGGAGCGGTTCGGCGGTCTTTATCGTGCGTTCCAGTACGGTGCGCCTCCGCACGGTGGCATGGCCGCGGGTGTCGATCGCATGGTGATGCTATTGGTTGACGCGAAGAACCTGCGTGAAGTCTCGTTGTTCCCAATGAACCAGCAGGCGCAAGATCTGTTGATGGGCGCTCCGGGCGACGTGGATGCCAAGCAACTCCGTGAGCTTTCACTTCGCGTCGCAGTGCCGCCGAAAGCGAACTAGCCTACGAAACCTCGGCTGCGGCAGCTCTTTGCCGGCCGCAGCCGTAGGTGCGAAGTGAGGGGCAAGCGAAGAACCGGATATGGACGCGATCGAGACACTTGCGCGCGCGCTTGATGATGCGGTCCCGCCGGGACATTGGCATCAGTCGATCTTTTCGTATTGTGAGCGCGGAACTGACGCGCAGTTCTGGGCTGAGCCCATTAATGCCGTCACGAATGGTGCGTTCTATGTGGCGGCTTTAGCGGCGCTCTTTCTGTGGCTCCGTGGGGCCGGTGGACAGCGCCGCATTGTCGATCTGGTGCTGATCGTTCTTGTGTTCGTCATCGGAACAGGAAGTTTTCTGTTCCACACGCTGGCGAACCGCTGGTCTGCGATCTCCGATACCGCGCCGATCGGCCTCTTTATGCTGCTCTACTTCGGCTACGTTCTGAATCGCTTTTTCCGGTTGAACTGGTTCTTGTCTCTGCTGGGCATGGCGCTGTTTGCCGGGATTATCTGGCAGACGCTGACGCTACGGTGTGGCAACGGTCCGTGTTGGAGCGCTTCGGTGGGGTATCTGCCGGCTCTCGTGGCGTTGCTGGGACTTGGTCTGGCTTTGGCCTGGAAGCGTCATCCAGCTTGGCGGCCGATCTTTTTCGGCGGTGTCGTTTTCGCCCTTTCCCTCACTTTGAGGTCGGTGGATCGCTCGCTTTGCGCTTCGACGTATCTGCAAGGCTACGGACGGGTGGGGACGCATTTCATGTGGCACGTGCTCAACGCGACGCTGCTTTATCTGCTGTTGCGCGCGGCGGTGCTTTATGGCGGCACGAAGGATGTCGACGAACGTAAGTCAACGGTATAGTTTGCGCGGCTCTCGCGGACACTCTTGTGTCGGTGGCGCAGGATGAGTATCGGATAACGCTTCGGCTTTGCGTGCCGAGCTTAGCGGACGTGGTGGAACTGGTAGACACACAGGACTTAAAATCCTGAGGCTTAACCGCCGTGCGGGTTCGACTCCCGCCGTCCGCACCAATACTCTTTGAGCTTGGAATTCATCGCGCGCGCATCTTCGACGGGTTGTGCGGGGAGATATCTTGCGTAGGCTCACAGGACTAGAGACTTGACCATTTCAGACGACGACAGCTTGGAGCTGCTCAAGGAGATTGGACGTATCGTAGCCAATACGCTTGAGGCCATGGGCAAGGCTATAGAGCCAGGCATGACGACGGCTGAGCTTGATCAAATTGGCCGTCGTCTGTTGGACGTTGAGGGTGCACGGTCAGCTCCGGAACTCGACTACGCATTTCCGGGAGCGACCTGCATCAGCGTGAACGAGGAGATCGCCCACGGTATCCCGGGGCCGCGCCGTATCGCGGAAGGTGATCTCGTCAACATAGACGTTTCCGCTGAAAAGGGCGGCTTCTATGCAGACACCGGTGCCTCCTTTGCCGTGCCGCCCGTTGCGCGCTCAATTGAACGTCTGTGCCGAGACGGGCGACGGGCCATGTGGACGGGGTTGCGGCAGGTTGGAGCCGGAAAACCGATCGCTGGGATAGGGCAGGCCATCGGCAATTTTGCTCGGAAAAACCGGTACACGCTCGTGAGGAACCTTGCGAGCCACGGCGTCGGTCTGTCGTTGCATGAAGAGCCGACGGAGATCGCAACGTGGCCCAATCCTCGCGAGTGTCGCATCATGGGTGATGGGCTTGTGTTTACTGTCGAGCCGTTCCTGTCCCTGGGTGCGGAATGGGCCGAAGACGGTGATGATGACTGGACGCTTTACAGCAATCCCCGAGCTCCGACAGTTCAGTACGAACACACCATCGTCGTGACGCGAAACGGCCCGTTGGTCGTTACAACACCGGGGTAATGGTCGCCCCTCGGGCGGCCGAGCAATGACGGGAGGTCCCTCAGCTTCAGTCGCGGGAATCCAACAACGCGAGGGTTGGGGCTAGGACGCCTTCGAGGAGGGCGCGTTCGGGGCGGGCGCGGGCGAGAACGCGGATGCCCATCAGGACGCCGAGGAGGTGCCTTGCGAGATCTTCGGCCTCGCTTGACCGTGTAATCGTGCCGCTTGCCTGACCAGCTTTCACGCAGTCGAGAAAGAAGGTTTCGACGCGTTTCATGGCTGTGGCGACGATTTTGCGGAATTCCGGATCGTGTGGGGCGACTTCGAGGGCTGCGTTCACGACCATGCATCCCTTGTGTTGACGGTCGCTCAGTGAGCGTTTCAATATTTCTTCGAAGAATGCGCCGATCGCTTCGCGCGGTGGCAGAGCTTCACAGCGCTGTATCCGGTCTGCGATGCTCTCCTCGATGTAGTAATCGAGCGCTTTTTGATAGAGGGCACGTTTGTCGCCGAATGCATTGTAAAGGCTTGCGCCGGTCAAGCCCGTGGTCTCGATCAGATCGCGGACCGAGGTTGCTTCATAGCCCCGGCTCCAGAAACATTCGGTTGCCGCGTCGAGGACAGCCTCTTCGTCAAACTGTCGCGGTCTTGCCATTTCGTCGCCTGCTCACATTTGCGCTATCAGAGTCTTGTCAGAAGGCTCGTTGCATTGCATTTTAGAACGATAGAACTAAAACACAAGCTACAGGCAGCACACAAGAAGCGAACCATGGCAAACGCTCCCGAATACGTACCTCCGAAGGTCTGGACCTGGAACAAGCCAAATGGCGGCAAGTTCGCAAGCACCAATCGGCCGATCGCTGGACCGACGCATGAGAAGGAGCTGCCTGTGGGGCGGCATCCGCTTCAGCTCTACTCGCAGGCAACGCCGAACGGCCAGAAGATCACAATCATGCTGGAGGAGTTGCTGGCGCTCGGCCATAGCGGTGCCGAGTATGACGCGTGGCTCATTCGGATCGGTGACGGCGACCAATTTGGAAGCGGGTTCGTTGAGGTCAATCCGAACTCGAAAATTCCCGCGTTGATGGATCGCTCGGGTCCGGAGCCTATTCGTGTTTTCGAGTCCGGTGCCATCTTGCTTTATCTCGCGGAGAAGTTCGGTGCGTTTTTACCGACAGAGCTGCGCGAGCGAACGGAATGCCTGTCCTGGCTGTTCTGGCAGATGGGGAGCGCGCCTTATCTTGGCGGCGGCTTCGGTCACTTTTACGCGTATGCACCCATCAAGATTGAGTACGCCATCGACCGCTTCGCCATGGAAACGAAGCGTCAGCTGGATGTGCTCGACCGCCGCCTCGGCGAAAGCCCGTACCTTGCCGGCGACAATTATACGATTGCCGATATCGCGGTGTTTCCTTGGTACGGCGGACTTGTGAAGGGCTGGCTCTACGATGGAGCCGAGTTCTTATCGGTCCATGAGTACAAAAACGTGATGCGTTGGGCTGATGCAATCTTTGAGCGCCCGGCCGTGACGCGCGGACGTAAGGTCAACCGCATCTCCGGAAGCCTGTCGAGCCAGCTCCACGAGCGGCACGATGCTGATGACTTCAATACGAAGACGCAGGACAAGATTGCAGGGCAGGAAGCAAGCGCGTCCTGATCAGCAACGAACGTGCGAACGGATTGAAGGCACCCCTTTCGGGAATTTTTTGCGAAAATGAGTTCGTCGACGATGCTGTGGAGACACCACCGCGTTGTTGATCGTTCTTATGCTGACTATGGTCACATATGGCGTGGCCATAGTCAGGATATTCAATAATGCAGTGGTTTTTCTCGCGTTCTGTTTTGTTCCTGCTGTTTTTTTCAGCGATGGTTTCTCAGCCCTGGAGCGCAGGCCAGGATTTGGGTCGCGGTTCGGCGTTTGCGCAGGATGCGGACGCCGTTGCCGCGAAAGAAGCATTCGAAGTCGCTAAGGAGCTTGGTACGGCAGATGCCTGGAACGCGTTCCTAGCAAGCTACCCGACAGGCTTCTATGCCGATATGGCGCGCGCTTACTTGAAGAAGATGGGCGGGCAGTCGGAACCCGCCACCGTCCCCGTCGTGTCGTCAGGTAAAGCGTCCGAACGCCAATGTTCTGAGCGCGCGGAGTTGCGCTCGCAAAGCTCCAGCGAGCCAACCAAGATCACATTCGTCAACAAGTCCGGGATGTATCGCGCCTTCCTGTGGATCGACTTCGAGGGCAATCTGCAGGACTACGGCGGCCTGAACCCCGGCGAGCAAATTACGTTCGATACGTATCGCACTCATCCCTGGATGGTCGCCACCGGTCCGGGAGACTGTCTGCAGATCTTCCTGCCTGCAGCCGAGCCGGCCACGGTAGAGTTGTTCCGTCTCGATGCGGATAACCCAAAGCCTTCAACACCGCCAAGAGCCAAGCCGACGGAGGCAAAGAAGAAGCCCCTCGTGTGCGGCAAGAACTACAAACTCCGGAACGGTGAGTGTGTGCTGCTCCAGAATTGCGGAAAGAACGCTTATCGCAGTGCGGAGGGTGATTGCTATTGCAAGAAAGGCTACCAGCTGCGGAATGGCAAATGCGTCTGGCGTCAGGACAAGCAGGGCTTTGAGGTAGAACCATGGAAGAAGCCGGGCTGCAAAACCTGGCAGGCTCAATGCAATAAGGGCAATGGTAATGCCTGCCGTAAGTACGAGGAAACCTGTCAGGTTAATTGAGCGACTGTTGCATCGCATTGACCGCTTCCAAATCATGTAATATCAAATGTTACATGATTTGGAACTCGAGAGGTCATGTATGCGAGCCGACGATTCCGTTAAAGCGATACTGGAAACGTTCTCCGATCCGGAGCATGTGGCGACATACGCAGAAGGGCCGCCGCGTTTTGTGCCGGGCTACAGCTCCCTTCATCGCATGACCGGGATCATGCTTGCGGAGAAGGCTCCCGCGGATGCGCGTGTGCTCGTCCTTGGTGCTGGGGGTGGTCTTGAGATCAAAGCACTGGCTGAGGAACAGCCGGGTTGGTCATTCGTCGGGGTCGATCCGTCGGCAGAGATGCTGAAACTGGCCGAACACATGCTGAAAGACCATTCACCGCGTGTGCATCTGATACAGGGATATATCGACGACGCGCCGGATGGGCCTTTCGACGCCGCGACGTGCCTGCTGACTTTGCATTTTCTCGATGCCGACGAGCGGCGGCGTACAGAGGCCGAGATTCAGCGCAGGCTCAAGCCCGGTGCGCCCTTCGTCGCTGCGCATTCGAGTTTCCCCCAGGGCGATGGTGAGCGCGGCCGGTGGCTGTCGCGATATGCTGCTTATGCGGTTGCCTCGGGCGCAGATCCGGAGAAGGTGGAGCAGGGACGTTCCAAGGTCGAGGCTAGCCTTTCCCTGTTCTCCCCGGAGCAGGACGAGGCGCTTCTGCGTGAGGCGGGCTTTTCGAACGTGACGCTCTTCTACGCGGCGTTTACCTGGCGTGGCTGGGTTGCCTACGCTTGACGGGTGTTCGGCGGCTAGGGGGCAGGTGGTGCAGGGCGGCGCCGTTGCAGGAAGCGGAGATTCTCTTTCCGGAGAGTCGTCAGCAAGACAGCGAATGTCGCGAGCACGAGACCGAAAATTTGCATCAGGTCCAGCGTTTCGCCGAACATGAAATGAGCAATGAGTGCAGTGACACCCGGTACGAGGTAGAACAGGCCGGCGACGGTCGCTACCGCGTTTTGGCGGATGAGCAGCATCAAAAGCGAGATGGCCCCGATCGAAAGGACGAGGACCAGCCACGCGAGTGCGAAGATGAAGTTCGGCGTCCAGTTCACTTCGCGCGTTTCGAATAACAGCGCGCCAGCGCTAACGATGATAAGGGCTCCGATGTACTGCCACACGGCACCGACCAAAAGATCGATGCGCGTAGCGAAACGCTTTTGGTAGAGCGTTCCCATGGTGATGGCACAGAGGGCAATCACGCTCGCCAGGATCGTGTAACCGTTGATGCCCGTGCCCGCAGAAGTTGCGAGATCAAACTTTGGGGCGAGGATTAGGATCGCCCCGACAAGACCGATCGCCAGACCGAACCAGTTCTGTGCCGAAACACGTTCGCCGAGCAGTGGCCCAGCAAGAACCGAGGTCATAATGGGCTGTAGCGATACGATGAGGGCGGCAACCCCGGCAGGCATTTCCCGATGGATGGCCCAGAATACTCCGCCGAGGTAGAAGCCGTGTATGAGGGCGCCTACGACGATTGCGTGCCCGCGTTCGTGCCAGCCGCCAGCTCGCTGCTGAAAAAATAGTGCAACGGGCAGCAATAATCCCAGCACGAGCAAGAATCGAAGCGAGAGGAATGTGAACGGCTCTGCGTCCGGCGCGCCAAGCCGAGAGCCGATGAAACCGGTCGACCAGAGAACCACGAACACTAAGGGCGCGACGCGCATCAACATCTGTGAAGTCACCACTCATGATCCTCAGAGCGACGGGGTGAACGTTTGCTCGACCGTCCATGATTCTTTGGGCTGACTGTACAGCCGCAGGAACAGTTCGGCGACTGCTTCTGCATCCTAGGAGCCAGGCGCGTGTCAGCCGATAGGGGGAGGACCTCTACGTCGAGGCCGGGTCCTAGGTTGGCCGCACGAAGACGTGAGCAGATTACGGCGCTTTTTTAATGTTACTCTCGCCCCACCTAGGGCGCTGCGCTGTCTAGCGATAAGATCATTCGTCGTCCGCATATCTTGTACACGGAATAGAGCGCGCATGGACTCTGCGCTGGTATCGAGCAGTTCTCCGACCCTAACCTTTTCGCGACGGGAAGGACGCGTGGTGTTTGTCGCGGCAGGCAACTGGACCGCCGCGTACGCCGATGCTCTTGAAGACCTTGTTGAAGGAGCCTCGGCCCGGATTGCTGAGGAACCACTTTCCGCTTTGGACCTGAACGCGGTCGCGGAACTCGACACCTTTGGCGCCGTCTTTCTAGAGCGGTTGCGGCACCAGGGTGGTAGGCTTGAAAAGAATATCCCAGTCAATGGCCTCGCTGAGCGCCTTCGCCCTCTTTTTGAAGAGGTAGACAGTTCCATAGTCGCGCCGCAGGCCGTCAATGTTCGCGGCAACGCCCTCGTCGACTACCTGTCAAATGTCGGAAGAGCCATAACGGGAATCTGGAGTGACCTCGTCGCGCTTGCTGCGATGCTTGGCGCGATCTGTGCATCGGTGTGGCGCATTGTTTTGCATCCATTGCGTTTTCGATTGACGTCTGCCGTTCATCATCTTGATCGCGTGGGTTGGCAAGCTGTGCCAATCATACTTCTTATTACATTTCTTATTGGCGGGATTATCGCCCAACAGGGGATCTTTCACTTTCGCAAGTTCGGTGCCGACGTCTACGTCGTGGACATGGTCGGCATTCTTGTGTTGCGTGAGATCGGCGTTCTGATTGTTGCGATCATGGTCGCAGGGCGTTCGGGAAGCTCCTACACAGCTGAGCTTGGCTCGATGAAGATGCGTGAGGAAATCGATGCCCTAGAGACTATGGGGCTCGATCCGGTCGAGGTGTTGGTTCTGCCGCGTGTCGTTGCGTTGGTCATTGCGCTGCCGATCCTGACCTTTCTCGGTTCGATGTCGGCACTGTACGGCGCGCAGTTGGTGGCGTGGCTCTACGGCGGAATGAGCCCCGAAATTTTTCTTACGCGGCTCAAGGAGGCAATCTCGATTACGCACTTCAAGGTTGGAATGATCAAAGCGCCGTTCATGGCACTGGTCATAGGGATTGTGGCGTGCGCTCAAGGCCTTCAGGTTAAAGGCAGCGCGGAATCGCTAGGATTGCAGACTACGGCCTCTGTCGTGAAGGCCATCTTCTTGGTCATCGTGCTCGATGGGCTTTTTGCCATCTTCTTCGCGTCGATCGATATGTGAGCCAAGCGCATGGATCCAATCATCAGGATACGGGATCTTGTGGTGGGCTTCGGTGATCGCACCGTCCTTGATCACGTAGACTTGGATGTGAACCGCGGTGAGATTTATGGACTGGTGGGCGGTTCGGGCAGCGGAAAGTCTGTCTTATTGCGAACGATCATTGGTCTTTTATACGCGCGGCAGGGAACGATTGAAGTTTTGGGCGTACGCCTGAATGGAGCGACGGAAAGCCAGCGTCGAGCCATCAATCGACGATGGGGGGTTCTGTTTCAGCAGGGTGCGCTGTTCTCCTCTTTGAGCGTTCTTCAGAACGTTCAGTTTCCCATGCGCGAGTATCTGAATCTCACGCCTGACATGTTGAATGACATCGCGCGGGTGAAGCTCGAAATGGTGGGGCTCAAGTCCACCGATCACGACAAGCTCCCTTCCGAGCTTTCGGGGGGGATGATCAAGCGTGCTGCGTTGGCGCGCGCCCTTGCTATGGACCCTGAACTTGTATTTCTCGATGAGCCGACGTCGGGTCTCGACCCCATCTCTGCTGGAGATTTCGACAGTCTGATCCGAACGCTTCAGAAGACGCTAGGGCTTACCGTTTTTATGATCACCCATGATCTCGACAGCCTCTATACGGTTTGTGACCGTGTTGGTGTCATTGCTGACGGCAAGGTCGTGGCGTCGGGGTCGATCCAGAGCATTTTGGAATCGCCGCATCCCTGGGTGAAGTCTTACTTCCGTGGACGTCGGACGCGTGAGCTTGGCAGTCATGTCTCCGATGCAGCCAGTTGAGATCTGAAAATGGAAACAAGAGCACGATACGCGCTGATCGGTTTGTTCGCACTCGGTGTGATCATTGCTGGATTTGGTTTCGTGTATTGGCTGCAGGGTGCAGGTGGCATTCGACAACGAGCGACCTACCAAATTCGCTTTGAAAGTCCGGTTTCAGGTTTGCTCGTCGGTTCGAATGTTCTGTTCAATGGCATACGGGTTGGTGAAGTGACGTCTCTCGATCTCGACCCCAAACAACCTAAGCAGGTTATGGCAACGATCGCTGTTGATCCGTTCACACCGGTTAAGCGCGACACCACGGTCGGTATCGACTTTCAAGGATTGACGGGAGCGCCTGTGGTTGCTCTTTCCGGGGGGAGCGCTGAAGCTTCAGTCTTGACGGCGTCTGATGGTAAGACACCACTTCTTCTGGCGGCGCCCAACGTCGGTGAGACGCTGACTCAGTCGGCACGCGACACCTTGTCGAACCTTGACAAAATTCTTTCTGACAATTCTGCGCCTCTGCACGACGCTATCAGTAATATCAGCACGTTCTCGCAGGCTTTGGCGCGAAACTCCGACAAGGTTGATGGGATATTGGCGGGGTTGGAGCGGATGACGGGTGGCACGGCTGGTAAGCCGCCTGTCCCCGTCTACAGTTTGACTGGTGTACGTGACCTGCCGCCGTGCACACAGACGATCGACAAGCAGCTTGTCGTTCCTGATCCGAGTGCGTTGATGTCCCTTAGCAACAATAAGATTCCCGTGAAGGGGGCTTTGTCCGATCCCCATGCGTTCGACAATGGAGAGCTAGCGGACGCTATTCCGGCTATTGTTCAGGCCAAGGTCATCGAAAGTCTTGAGAATACGAAGTGCTTTCGGTCTGTGACCCGGCCGATAGACGCGTTGGAAAGTGACCTGCAGTTGGTCCTGGATATTCGGACCTTCGCGATACTCGCCGGACCGGATCTCAAGGCCGATGTCGACATCTCCGCCAATCTCGTTTCGAGTGACGGCAAGGTTCTAGGATCGCGAGTTATCCATGAGATGGCAGGTCTAACAGCGCCGGACGCATCGGACGCTGTCGCAGCGCTGGATGGTGCATTCGGGAAGGCGCTGAGGGTTTTGATCCCTTGGGCGACGGGCTTGGCGCGTTCTGCTCATGCGAACGCGGAGCCGTTGCCTTCGTCGAAGGCAGGTGAACGCTGATAGGTGTTTGGTGGGTGAGTGGTCGTCTGCGGGTTTTGAGTGGCAGGCCGGGCGCGTCAACGCCCGGCCCTTCAGCGCTTAAGCGGCTTGTGCGTAGTAGGACTTGAGACCGTTCAAAACGTTCTGCTTGTCGAAATTTGCGCCCATTTCGAGCATTTCGTCAGCGAAGCGGTTGACGATTTCCGCGATTTGCTCTGCTGAAAGCTGGTTCAGGATGCCAATGCGTACCTGGACAGGCTCAGACAGAGTTGGCCAGATGCCGAAGCCTTTGGCGCGTGCATTCGCGACGAGGTCCTTTTCTTTGCCCCGCAGCTTGTCTGGGAGGTTCAGAACGACGAGGCTCGTCATGTCGGAGGTTACTTCGCAGCCCATACTCTCAACGGCCTGGCGCAGCGCTTTCTCGTGGTAGGCGTAGTCGGAAGCCTTCCGACGACGTCCGTAGCCGAGGATAATGCGCAGCGCTTCATGGAACGCGGCGATCGCGTAGCACGAATGCGTCTGGTGATAGACGGCATTCGGCACGTCCTTACCATCGACGATGCCCCAGTGACGCGCGTCGAGGATTGGGTGGTGCACGTAAGTGCGGCAGCCGCGCTTCTTGACCATATCGATGGCCTTGTCGGTGAAGCTCACTGGCGCGTAGGTGAGCGGCAGGGACAGAACACCCTTTTGCGGACACGACGCCCAAGCGACAACGCCAGGATAGTCATCGATGTTGAAGTCGGCGACGCCGAGGCTGGAGACGGCGTCAACGATGCCCATTACGCCATGCTTAAGGCAGGCATCTGAGAAACCTTTGAGGTCGTTGATGCGGCCGGAGCCTGTTTCCCAGTGCGCCATGAAGGCCCACATCGGCTTATGCTCAGCCAATGCCGCATCGACGGTTGCGCCCGTCACCGACTGGCCATGTGGCGTTTCAATGATGCTGACGCTCGCCGGCTTTGGATTGAGCGGGTCGGCGGCCAATTCTTCGGCAGTCGCAGCCTTCATGCGAATGGTCAGGCTGTCGATGCCGGAGAACGTACCGTTCGGGAACGCGACGACCTTGTCGCCTGGCAGGATCATCGAGAGCACGCAATCGAGACCGGAGAAGCCGGTGCCGGCGACGCCATACGTGTAGACGTTCTTGGTTCCCCAGAGGTCGCGCAACATCTCTTTGGCTTCGATCATGCCGCGCACAACGTCTTTTTGCATGTGGTCGGCAATGCCCGTCTTGGCGAAGCGTTCGAGCACGCGTGGATCGGTATTGCCCGGGCCCGGCCCGGCGGCGAGTGTTGCCGGAATCTCGAGGGATGGGTATATCGTCATAATAACCTCTGGTTGCATTTCGTTCGACAGTAGGTCTGAGGCTGTCCGCGATCATCCGATCTCTTCAGCTGCGCAACCCAGAAGAGCCTTGAAATGCGGATGGCCATCGGGCCGCTCATACTACGAAAGCCTAATGAGATGAGTTGCACAAGTGCAATTCTCGGGAATAACGCGCGACCCATTGACAGCTGCTTGGTCCGAATGGCGCGGTACCCAGGGAATTAACCCTCAGTTATCCCAGTAGATCGTGACATTTTGGCCGATAGCGATGCCCGCAGACGCGTTTTCGCGCCCCATACAACCTGCTGTTCCAGTTGCTGATCGTATGCGTGCGATTGTCGGGGTTTCGGCCGATTACGCTGATGTAGGCAGGGGCGCGGGTCGCTTGATTCCCGCTCTCGTAGGGGCCGCGCCAAGTCTGGGTAACCCGACCGTCGGGCTACTGTGGCGTGGCCTGTCAGTGCGTCGAGAGCCAAGCGCCGGTAAGATGTGCCATGTCTATCATCTACATCTAATCTGGGGCGGCTTATGGCTAAATGTGGTCAAGGGACAGAGGCCGTGAAATGTCCTTTTGCTCTATTTGCTCTATGTCACGGGGTGGATTTGTAGCGATCGTAGAGCCATTTCGCCAAGAGCACTAGGAGAGAGCCTAGGACAGCCGCGAGTATGTCGCGCAGTGAGATCGAGATTCTGTCGAGGTCTGGCCAGATGCCAAAGAGGCGGAACAGCATTCCTCCGACCAGTGCGCCCACGAGGCCCAGGGCGATATTTGAGGCTAGGCCGAATCCCTTCTTGTCCCAACGCACAATCAGGCCTGCAAGGCTTCCGCCGATGATCCCGATGATCACCCAGACGATGATTTGGTCGATGGAAATGGACATGGTTGTTTTCCGATAAGCTGATTGAGCTGGACGTAAAGTAATTTCGCTCGCGATTTTGACGCGGTCAATTCTCCGTATTCGAAATTAGTTAGCCGATCTAATTTTCTTAAATCTTCGGCAGGCTTGTCGGACACTTTCGTATTCAGATTGTCGTTCAGAGGATGTCCACCAGTTTTACGTGGTGGGTGTGAGGGTGTTCGCACGCTATTGCTATGGCTTTTTAAGTCGGCGTCGTAACGGCAGCCCATTGCGTATATAATTTGTTTCGTCAGGCGCGTGATTTTTGCGGAACCCTTGAACTCGAACGGCGTTCGGGCAGCAGGGAAGGGGATGGGCGCTACCGCTTCGAGCGGAGTTTTCCCATGCGTGAAAAGTATTCGGCTCTCCTGGCTGGTGCTGCGACCCTCGCCTTATCGGCTCTCTTTTTTCCTGCTTCTGCCCAGACGTCGGGTGCTGATACCGACACGGTATTGCCTCGACCTGAAGCGCCTTTCAAAGGCAAGATCGGTGAGACGTACAAGGACTCGACGCCTGATTTTCCGCGCCAAATGCGTGCGCCGGAGGGGGCTCCGAACGTCCTTGTAATTTTGCTCGACGACGTGGGTTTCGGTCATGCCGGAACGCTCGGAGGTGCGGTGAAGACCGCGACGATGGATCGCCTCGCACGCGACGGCATCGTGTTTAACCAATTTCATACCACGGCCCTTTGCTCCCCTACACGCGCGGCGCTTTTAACGGGGCGCAATCATCACAGCGTTGGAACGGGCGTTATTATCGAGATGGGGACAGGGTACCCCGGCTATACCGGCATTGTTCCACCTTCTGCTGCCGGATTGCCGGAGATTTTGCGGCTCAACGGGTACGCGACTGCCGCCTTTGGAAAATGGCATAATACGCCTGCAAACGAAATTTCGCCGGCCGGGCCTTTCGACCGTTGGCCCACGGGACGAACATGGGGATTTGAGAATTTCTACGGCTTCATGAATGGCGAGACGAGCCAGTTTTATCCTGTTCTTTATCAAAATACGTCACCCGTCGCGCAACCGAAGCAGCCCGATCAGGGATACCATTTCACTGAGGATATGACCGATCAGGCCATCGGTTGGCTTAACCGGATCAATGCAACAAACCCTCAAAAGCCGTGGTTTCTCTATTATTCGACGGGGGCGATTCATGCGCCGCACCACGTGCCCAAAGAGTATCGGGAGAAGTACCGCGGCAAGTTCGATGCGGGATGGGATAAGTACCGCGAAGAAACCTTCGCACGGCAAAAGCAGCTCGGCGTCATTCCGGAAAACGCAAAGTTGACACCACGTCCTGATGAAATTCCAGCGTGGGACGATCAATCTGCAGATGCCAAACGCATCTATGAGCGTTTGATGGAAAATTACTCCGGATTTCTGGAGCACACCGATGTTCAGGTCGGACGCCTGATTGATACAGTCCGGGCTGCGGGTGAACTCGATAACACGCTCATCTTCTTCATTGTCGGGGACAACGGAGCTTCTGCTGAAGGCGGATTAGAAGGAACGGCCAACGAAATTGCGAGCATAAACGGCATTCAACTTGGGCTTGAGGGCTTGAAGGAAAAATTCGACGAAATTGGCGGGCCGGAAACGGAACCGCATGTTCCCGTCGGTTGGGCCTGGGCTGCGGATGCCCCTTTTAAATGGACGAAGCAGGTAGCTTCTCATTTTGGGGGGACCCGCAACGGACTGATTGTTCACTGGCCTAAGGGCATGAAAAGCAAGGATGGGTTACGCACGCAATTTCATCACGTCATCGATATTGCTCCGACAATTCTTGAAGCCGCGGGTATTCCGGAGCCCACCATCGTCAATGGCGTTGAGCAGAAACCCATTGAAGGTGTCAGCATGAAATACGCCTTCGATGACGAGGCCGCACCATCTCACCGTACGGTGCAGTATTTTGAAATGCTTGGGAACCGAGGAATCTATAAGGACGGTTGGATGGCGACCACACGACACGGGCGCCTGCCATGGGAAACGGCAGGAGCTCAGGGAAACTTCGATTCCGACAAATGGGAACTCTACAATTTGAATGATGACTTTACACAGGCGAATGACTTGGCGCAGCAGTTCCCAGATAAGGTCGAAGCCTTGAAGTCCGCGTTCATGGAAGAGGCCCGCAAATATAATGTTCTGCCCCTCGATGACAGAATGTCGGAACGGTTCGATGTGACGTTGCGACCTAATCCGTTGGCTCATCTTAATTCGGTTGAATACGGAGCGGGTGTGACCGGGATAAATGAAGCCGCGTTCCTAAATACGCATGGTGTTCCATTCAAGATTACAGCGAATGTGGAGGCGAATGACTCGGATGCCGAGGGAGTAATTGCCGCTATCGGCGGTATCACTTCGGGCTGGTCACTTTATGTGGCCGATGGAAAGCCGGTCTTCACATACAACTTTTTCGATGTTGAGAAATATTCCGTTCAGGCATCGGAAGCCCTTCCGGCTGGCGCGGCAACAATCGAGGTGGACGTTGTGCCGACTGAAGCTGGCGCAGGCAAACCGGCGGACGTCACGCTTCGGATGAATGGTCAGCACGTTGGAGAAGGGCGGGTGGAGCGTACCGTTCCCTTTGCCTATGGGGTTGAAGGTTTTGACGTTGGGATGGATACCGTATCCCCCGTAGACAGCGACGAGTACCAGTCACCGTTTGCATTCACTGGGATGATCAAAGGCGTCACTGTAGAGCGTCAGCCGGAGAGTGTTTTGGAACGCGCAATAAAATAGGTTTGGGTTCGAAACGCACTCTTCAACTGGGAGAGTTGGTCCACACCGGCGGCATTATGTCGGTGTGGGCTCGTTTGTCTTGACCCTGCGAATAAGGTGGTTATCTAGCTTGGTGTGCCCGCGAGGACGACCTCGCGTTTTTCTGGGCGCTTTAGCCGGGACGACCTGGCTGACAGTAGAGGTCAGTCATGGCTCAGCAAACGGCGTGGATTATCCTTATCATTGCCGGCGTTATCGAGATCGGTTGGGCGATCGGGTTGAAGTACACCGAGGGCTTTAGCCGACTCGTTCCTTCGCTTCTGACGATATCGGCGATGGTGATCAGTATGTACCTGCTGTCGATCGCCGCGCGGCATCTTCCTATCGGTACGGCTTACGCCGTGTGGGTGGGTATTGGCGCTCTTGGCGCAGCAATCCTCGGAATGTTTCTTTTCGGTGAGTCTCGCGATCCGATCAGACTGGCTTGCCTTGCTTTGATTGTGATCGGCGTCATTGGTCTGAAGACGTTTTCGCGTAGTTGATGGTTACGTGATGCGTGCTTTCAGCCTGCCGGTCGCGTCCGCGCGCGAGGGCCGCTATGATCAAGGCGCTCATTGCCAGAAGCTGCAAAGCTGCACCGGCTAGGTGGGAGTATTCCCATTGCCGGCGCAATGTCTCCCAGTTCGGCGGAATGCTCGTCCAGTTCACGGTCGCTACGTTGGCCGGGTAAGTATAGATCCAAAATAGGGCCTGGGCGGCAATCAGACATAACAGAGCGAGAATAGCGAAGCCGCGCACATAGGGAGCGTGTCGCGCCAAGATGATGACCGACATTATCGCGATAAGTTGGAGAAACAGCACGTAAGCGAGCTGGTTCCAGCCGCGATAGGTTTGCTGGACCGTGAAGTACTCGCTGACCGATAGGCCGATTTTGTTGGGTAATTCCAACGCATGAGCGAGTGCCGCCCCGAGTGCGATGGCTGTTGCAAGCAGAGCGAAGAAAAGCGCGACGTCACAGCTTATCGAACGGCGCCGTATCCCATGAACGTGCATGGGCGAAGAACGTCCTGTGGATGTCTGCGTTCCACGATCAGTTTTTCTTCGCGGGTTTTGCGGTGAGGGCGATGCGATCGACGATTGCTAGAGCAATGGCACTGGCGACGAAGGCCAAGTGGATGAGCGTCGACCACATAATTTTGCTGTCCTCATACTGAGGCGCGTTGAGAAACACCTGCAGCAGATGAATGGATGAGATCGCAACGATCGCGGACGCGATTTTGACCTTCAAGCTGCCGGTATCGATCTTGCCAAGCCATCCGAGTTCGTTGTTGCTCGCTTTATCGAGGCGGCTGACAAAGTTCTCATAGCCGGACAGCATCACCATCACCATGAGGCTTGCAACGAGGCAGGCGTCGATCAATCCCAGCATCGCAAGGATGATTTCGTTGTCGTTGAGTACAAATATTTTCGTCGCGACTTTCGCGGACTTTGCGATGAAGGAGATCGCGTAGACACCAAGAGAAATGGCTAGGCCGAGATAGAATACGACAAGGATCCATCGGCTCGCTAGCAGTGAGTTCTCGATAAATGCCTCTATGAGGTCGCCCGTTTTGCGAGGCGTCTCAGGGGTGGGGTCGCTCATGCGCTTCTCCGGAAACAACAGCCCGCCCTAATAGCTTGCTGCTTTTTTCCAAACAAGCAGGGTGCGGCAGCGCGGCGCGCTCGCACTGCGTTATATTTCTGGCGCCGTTCATTCTGCTAGCGGCAGACTTTTCGCGTGCCGCCGCGACGGGCGAGGTCCATGTGGAAATGATCGTGGTGATTGCTGTCGTAGTTGGGCCCGAGCACTGTTGTGAAACGCTGGCAGGCGCCTTGATGTACAACGCGAAGGAAATCTCTTTCGTCAGGTCTCCCTCCCCAGCCACGCGTGACGCTGATGGTACGGCCATTGGAAAGCTCGAAGCCCGATACATCCAAAGCGTTGGCGTGGCCGTGTTCTGAAAGCTTGGCACCTGAAACGTGGTTCATGGGGCGACAGCCGTAAGAGGCGGCGACTTTTATGCTCACTAGGTCGGCGTTGAAATAGTGACGCGCGGCCGGAATAACCGATCGGCGGACCCAATCGTCGACTGGGTTGATCATCGGGCATCGCAAGAGGGCAGCGGGTCTCATTGCGACGCGCCCGTTATCGGCAGCCGACATCTCAAAGGGACGCTCCGCTCCGCAGACACTCGGTCCGCCCAATGCTGAGCGTGTCCGAATAAAGGGACTTTCGCGCACGACGCCGGCAGCCAGACACGCTCTTTCGCTCTCCGCGCGCCAAGGTTCGTATTTGGCGACGAAGTTCGTGGATGTGCCACAGCTGGCTGCGAGAAACGCAACGAGAAGGCAGACTGATATGTTTACGCTTTGTATACGGACTGACATCGGTGGGGAGTTTACTGAAATCTGCTAAATATCCGGTGAACGCCCACCTTCCCCAAACGATGAAATGACCTAAAAATCCGGCTTTACTTCGGCCTTACGGCGGCATGAATCAGTATGCCGCATTCATCAAATATATTGTTTGGCAACGCGAGAGCGCCGCTTATCCACAGCCGAATGTGGCGTGGTGTTCGCAGCTCAGGACTCTGGGGACCGCTTGTGCTATTTTTTCTCTTGTCCAGGCTTGCGATTAGGGTGCGGCGTTCGCAGGGTTCCACTGGATGGCTAACACACTCGTATTGCGTTGCAGGTATCGCGTAATGTGTGAGCGAATGGTGTAAAGGCTCCGGCTGTTTTGCTACCGGATGATCTGTCGACATTCCCCGCGTTTGTCTTTGACGGATCCCCATGGTGGCTTGGCTGGGGCCTTTACTGCGTTCGTTTGTGCAGGAGCCAGTCTGTCGAGGGTGTTGCCGCCCCGGTTTGTCAGTCGTTGCGCGAAAGAAATTCCAAGACAGCTTTTTTGTAACCCGCGTCCCCGACGGCCTTCATATGGTCGCGCCCTGCAATTTCGTAAGCTTCGGCCCCTGGGATCAGCTTAGCTAATTCAACTGCGGAACCACCGATTACATCGTCACTGCCGACGGCCACGAGGACGGGACACGAAATCCGTGCGATATCCTCTCGTGTTATGGGCGCGCGACTTGAGCGAATGCAGGCGGCGAGCGCCTTCAGGTCGCTTTTCGTCTGCTCGGCGAATGCACGGAAGGTTCGTGCCGTCGGGTTTGCAACGTCGTCAATGCTGTCAGCTTCGAGCGCATGGGCGATCGGCCCGGTTCCGGCCATCCCGCGGACCATGTTGAAGCCCAATCCGGCGAAGATGGCGGCGTGGACCCGCGTTGGATGCGCCAGGGCCAGGAACGCACATATGCGTGCGCCCATCGAATATCCCATAACATCAGCGCGTTCGATCTGGAGATGGTCGAGCAGACGGCGGCAATCCTCCGCCATCAGGGGAGCCCCGTATTGTGCTGTGTCGTAGAGCTTTTCGCTCTGTCCGTGGCCACGATTGTCGATGGCGATAACGCGCCTTCCGGCCTTTGTGAGGGTCGTGAGCCAATTCGTTGCGGCCCAGTTCATGGCGACATTGGATGCAAAACCGTGTACGAGCAGTATTGGTGGTCCGTGCCCTTCGTCGAGATAGGCGATTTCGACACCATCGGACTGGAAGGTCTGCATAAATCTCGGGCCTTTTTGGTTGAGAACGATGGGATGTTATGGTTCCCGGCGACGTAGCGGCGCATGTGTTCCCCTACCATCGCGATCGCCTGGCGGCTATCGTGTATTGGACGCAAAAATTTCGAGAGCAGCGAGAGACATGGCTGGCAATATCATTCCACATTTCGCTAACGATGAGGGTGTTGAGAGAATCTCCATCGGCGTAAAGGAATTTAACTGCATGGGTGCGCGGGACCCGTACGATCATCCTCACGTCTATCTCGATATGGGCACAGACAACGAGATCATCTGTCCCTACTGCTCGACGCTTTACGTTTATGATGCACAACTCGGGCCTGAAGAGAGCGTTCCGGCTGGTGCTATTGTGCACGAGGCCGCCGGTCGCGCGGCCTGAGCATTCGAGTGACGTCGCGGTAGGGAGCGGTGATGGATCAAGAGCTGCGCGGTGCGTTGGAAACCGCCGCTCGTGATGTTGTGCAGCCCCGATGAGCAAATTTGATAGTGTCTTACTCATCGCCGGTGGCGGTATTGGTGGGTTGGCAACGGCTTTAGCCCTGGCTCGGCGTGGTTTCGCTTCGCATGTCTTCGAAAAGCGAACGGTATTTTCAACCGAAGGCGCCGGCATTCAGATTGGTCCTAACGGTGGGCATGTGCTCGCTCTTCTCGGGCTTCGTGAAGCGCTGCGATCCAAGGCTGGAATTCCACACGCTGTTCGTGTCCATGATGGACGTAGCGGTGGGGTGCTTTGCCGGATACCACTGGGTGATCACATCGTACGGCGCTACGGAGCGCCCTACTGGGTCTTTCATCGTGGCGATCTTCATGCTGCGTTACTCGATGCGGCACGTGATTGCCCATTGATCACGTTGAGCTCCGGCGCGGAGGTAACGGGTCTCTCCCAGGGTGCGGACACGGTGTGTGCCGAAACAGCAGATGGGAGCCGGCTAGAGGGTGCGGGGCTAGTTTCAGCGGACGGCCTGTGGTCCGGTTTGAGATCGCAATTTTTCGGTGAACGAAGGCTGGTGTTCTCAAATCGTAGCGCGGCGCGCGCGGTCCTGCGGATCGAGGACGTACCCTCAGGGATTTCCAGTAGCGACGTTGGGCTTTGGCTCTCGGACAAGGCTCATGTCGTTCATTATCCCGTGCGCGGTGGAAGCGAACTCGCACTCGTTGTCGTTCGGCACGATGAGTCCTCCGCACCGGGTTGGAGCGCGGACGTGTTGCCGATGTGGGTGCGGGAGGGTGTGCGAAGTTTTGCGCCTGTTCTTCAGGATCTTGTCTCTGCTGTCTCAGATTGGCGGAAGTGGGGACTTTATGATTTGCCCGAACCTCCCGCGTTCGTGAATGGGCGTGTGGCGTTGCTTGGTGATGCAGCGCATCCGGTTCTGCCATTTTTGGCGCAGGGTGGTGTGATGGCGCTCGAGGATGGTTTCGTGCTCGCTCAGTGCGTGGCGGCACATGAGGACGTTAGCGCGGCGTTTTCGGCCTATCAGTTCGCTCGCCGACAGCGTGTCCTTCGGGTGCAGGGGGCCTCACGGAAGAACGGCCGCATCTATCATTTGCAAGGGGCCTTGGCGACGGCGCGTAACCTTACGCTGAAGGCTGCGCCTCCCGGTATGCTTTTGTCTCAATATGATTGGCTTTACGGCT
This sequence comes from Filomicrobium sp., assembly GCF_025698805.1. Classification (NCBI taxonomy): domain Bacteria; kingdom Pseudomonadati; phylum Pseudomonadota; class Alphaproteobacteria; order Hyphomicrobiales; family Hyphomicrobiaceae; genus Filomicrobium; species Filomicrobium sp. The sequence goes on along the minus strand of NZ_JAILWT010000002.1, from coordinate 600,308 downwards.
GGCACCCCGATGAGGGCTAGCCCCGCCAAAATTCAATCCGGAATAGAACGAGCACGGTGAACAGTTCGAGCCGGCCGAGCAGCATCGCGAAGGATAAGACCCATTTTGCTGCGGCAGGCAGGCTTGAGAAGTTGCCTGCTGGACCTACGATATCGCCGAGACCGGGGCCGACGTTACCAATAGCCTGGGCGGACGACGACATGGCGGTCACGAAGTCGAGGCCCATAGCCGACAGGACGACGGTGAAGATGCCGACGGTCGACATGTAGATTGTCAAAAACGCGACGACGGAGAAGGGCACGTCGGCTGGCAATCGTTTGCCATTGTAGACGAGAGTGACGACCCGGTTGGGACTCATGAGGTGGACGAAGTGGCTTCGTGTCAAAAGCGCGGTGACCTGAAGCCGATAAATCTTAATGCCGCCTGCCGAAGAGCCAGCGCAGCCGCCGATAAAGGTTACGAGGAAGAACAAGCCAACGGCGAAGGGGCCCCACTGCATGTAGTCGGAGCTGGCGTAGCCCGTGGTAGTCATGATGGAGGTGAGGTTGAACGCCGACATGCGTAGCGCAGTTGTCGGCTCAAGGCCGCGTGCCGTGATCAGCCAGAATGTCATGATCAGCCACAGCCCAATGAGAAACATCAGGAAGCCGCGAACCTGCGTGTCGCGCCACAGCGCTTCAGGGTGATTGCGCATCGCTTTGACGTAAACGACGAACGGCAGCGCGCCGAGAATCATGAAGAGGACACAAGCCCACTCGAGCGCTGGCGAGCGGAAAAATCCGAAACTCTCATCGTGGGTTGAGAAGCCCGCGGTCGAGACTGTCGAAAGGCCATGACAGATGGCATCGAATGGCGTCATGCCGAGTGCCATGTAGACCGCGATGCACGCGACGATGAGCCCGACGTAAACGCCGGCGATCGCCAATGTCAGCTCGATGGCACGCGGGAGAACTTTTTCGGATTTATCTGAGCTCTCCATCTGGAACAACTGCATGCCGCCGACCCGCAGGAACGGCAGCATGATGATCGCGGTCAGAATGATACCGATGCCGCCAAGTCCCTGGAGAATGGCTCGCCAGAGAAGGATACCCCGTGGAAGCTGGTCGAGCTGGGTCAGGACTGTTGAACCCGTGGTTGTCAGTCCGGACATCGCTTCGAAATATGCATCGGCGAATCCGAGTCCGAGCCCGGCAAAAGGTGCAGCGGCGAAAGCAGCCACCGTTACCCAGCATAGCGTCGTCAGAAGGAAGCCTTCCTTGATGCCAAGAGGGGCGGGCTGGTCCTCGTAAGCGACGAGGATCAGGAGACCTCCGATGAAGAACGTCGCTACGGCTGAGGTGAAAAAGACGCGCCAATCCTCGTGGCCATCGGCCACGTCCACGACGGCCGGGAGCACCATCGCGGCGGCAATGGTGCACAGGATCAGGCCCAGTGCGAAAAGAATCGGACGAAATTGGATCAAATCAGGACCCCATATCGGCGCAACGGCCCAGAACCTGCGAGGTCCGTTTGCTGAACGTCAATAGCGTGGTTTACGCCGCTGATATCAAGCATGTTTTCTATCCGCTGCTCGATCTCCGGCAAAGCGTTTGCCCCCTAAAGCCATATCTGATGAGGGGAAGTTGCCCATTGGCGACGGTTTAACTTGCATCCGGCGCGCCCCGTGCAGTGTCTCGGATATTGGTAAAGCGCCCGTCAAGAGGAAGGTTAACAATCTATTGCCGCGCTTGGGTTGAAGAGGACATGCAAGTCAGGATGTCAAGCGCTGCTCGCCGGGCCGAAGCCACCGCCTGTTGGCGTTTCAATGATGATGGCGTCACCGGGGTTCAGAGCCGCTTCGTCACATCCCTTAAGATGTTCGATGTTTCCGTCGACTCGTCGCACGCTATTTGCGCCGATCTGGCCGGGTTCACCTCCTTCAAGACCGAACGGGTGCACGCGACGGTAGCCCGACAAGATTGCGCTGTGCATTGATTCTAGAAAACGGATCACACGGCGAGTGCCATCGCCGGCGCGATGGCGTCCAACACCTCCAGATCCGCGCCGGATTGAAAACTCTTCAAGAACGACTGGATAGCGTAGTTCCAGAATTTCCGGATCGGTCAACCGTGTATTGGTCATGTGGACCTGGACAGCGGCGGCTCCATCGAAATCAGGTCCTGCTGGGGCGCCAGAACAGATGGTTTCGTAGTACTGACGATTTTCGTCACCGAAGGTTAGGTTGTTCATTGTGCCTTGCGAAGATCCCAAACCGCGTAAGGCCGCGAACAGGCAATTGGTTACGACCTGACTGGTCTCTACGTTGCCTGCAACGACGGCGGCCGGATAGCGCGGCTTCAACATGGAGCCTTCCGGTACGACAATTTTCAACGGCCGTAAGCAGCCTGCATTCAGAGGTATGGGCTCATCGACCATAACGCGGAAGGCATAGAGAACAGCAGCCCGTGTCACGGGTTCGGGGGCATTAAAATTATCATCGCGTGCGGGAGATGTGCCGGTGAAGTCGATTGTGGCTTCGCGCGCTTCGCGATTGATTTTAATTGTCACCTCTACGACAGAACCAGAATCTGTTTCGACCCGGTGGTGCCCGTCGCTTAGTCGTGAAATCAGGCGGCGGATGCTTTCCTCCGCATTGTCCTGCACGTGACCCATATAGGCCTGGACAACTTCGCGACCGTAGAGGGCGAGCAGTTTTCCGATCTCGGCGGCCCCACGGGCGTTGGCGGCAATTTGTGCTTTCAGATCGGCGATATTTTTGTCGGGCCGGCGGGCTGGATACTTGGCTTCCGTCAGGAGCGCCATGACTTCGGCTTCGAGGAAGCGGCCATCGTCAACAAGCTTTACGCAGTCGATCAGCACGCCTTCTTCCTCAATTGTCTTGGCGCGTGGGGTCATGGAACCGGGGGATAGGCCACCGATGTCCTCATGGTGGCCCCGGCTTGCAACAAAGAACAAGATTTCGGAACCCGCGTCGTCGAACACCGGCGTGATGACGGTGATATCGGGCAGGTGCGTGCCGCCATCGTAAGGTGCGTTCAACATATAGACGTCACCGGGACGCATGTTAGCTCCTTGCCGACGGATGACTGTTTCGACGGAGGCATCCATCGAGCCGAGGTGCACCGGTACGTGCGGTGCGTTGGCGACGAGTGCGCCTTCGGGTGAGAATATGGCGCAGGAAAAGTCGAGACGTTCCTTGATGTTCACGGATTGCGCGGTCAGGCGGAGAGCTTCTCCCATCTGCTCGGCCACAGCCATGAACAGGTTGCTGAACACCTCAAGGAGTACCGGATCGACGTTCGCATCCGCTGCTTGACGACCGCGGGCTTCCTGGCGCGCAAGTACAAGATGCGACCTTGCCGTGACATCGAGGCGCCAGCCGGGTTCAATGACGACTGTCTGGTGCGGTTCGATGACGATTGCGGGGCCAATGAGGTGGTGGCCGGGTGCGAGGTCGGCGCGGGTGAAGACGTTCGCATCGTGCCACGCGCCATTTGAAAAGAAGCGCGATTTGCGTGTGATCACCGGCGATGCCGTCCCAGTGTTTGTTCCGGCATTTGCTTCTATGGTTTCAGGATCGTTGCCGCCGCCGACGGCTTCCACTTCAATAGCCGCGATGAACAGGCGCTTTTCCGGGGAAAGAAATCCGAAACGCTGTTTGTGGGCCGCTTCGAAGTCGTCGCGCATGATGCCAGGTTCGGAGAGCGGCACCGCGAAAGAGGTGTCGGAGCCTTCGTATCTCAGATGAGCGAATGTGCTAATAGCGATGTCATCATGCTCGACATCTTCATCGAGAAGTTCTTCGGTGACGTCATTGCCGAGACGCCAAGCGATGTTTTCGACATCGTGCATGGCGGCTGGTTCGAGCAGTTTTTCCAATGATTGCTCGCGACTGGCGCGGACCTTGGCTAGGCCGATGCCGTAAGCGGATAAAAGACCCGACAGCGGATGAACGAGGACGGTGTCGATCCCGAGATTATCGGCGATGAGGCATGCATGTTGGCCTCCGGCAGCGCCGAAGCAATTGAGCGCGTAGCGGCTGACGTCGTGGCCGCGTTCGACCGAGATCTTTTTGACGGCATTCGCCATGTTCTCGATGGCGATGCGGATGAAGCCGTCGGCCACCTGTTCAGGAGAGCGGCCATCGCCTACTTCGTCTGCCAGCGCCGTGAAGGCGGCTTTAACGGCATTGTGGTCGAGTCGTTCGTTACGGCCAGGTCCGAAGATCGCGGGAAAGAGGTCCGGGATTAGCTTGCCCAGCATGACGTTGGCATCAGTCACCGTGAGGGGGCCGCCGCGGCGATAGCTTTTGGGGCCGGGATCGGCGCCGGCGCTATCGGGGCCGACCTGGAAGCGCTGGCCGTCGAAATGCAGTATCGAGCCGCCGCCTGCCGCGACGGTATGGATCAGCAACATGGGTGCGCGCATACGCACACCGGCAACTTCCGTTTCGAACGTACGTTCGTATTCGCCGGCAAAGTGGGACACATCGGTCGAGGTTCCGCCCATGTCGAAACCAATGACGTGTTCGAAACCCGCCAGTCGTGCGGTTTCCGCCATGCCGACGATGCCGCCTGCGGGTCCTGACAAGATGGCGTCACGGCCCTGGAAGCGGTCTGCAGCCTTGAGGCCGCCGGATGAAGCCATGAACATCAAGCGTGAGGCTTCTGACGTGGCGCCGTCATCATCGTTGTCGGATAGCAAGGCGCCGGCCACGCGATCTACGTAACGGCGGAGTATTGGGCTCAGATAAGCGTCAGCCACGGTGGTGTCGCCACGGGCGATGAACTTGATGAGCGGTGAAACCTCGTGACTCGCTGAAATCTGGGTGAAGCCTAATTCGCGGGCAATTTTTACGGCTCGGGTTTCGTGGTCTGGATGCGCATATGCGTGCATGAAGGCGATGGCGACGGAGGTGAAACCGTCTTCGCGAGCCTGCGTGAGGTCTTGTTTGAGGCGCTCTTCATTGAGTGGGGTTAGTACAGACCCGTTAGGGAGGATGCGTTCGTGCGCGCCGATGGCTCGCGCATACAGCATCGACGGCTTGACGATGGATTTGGCGAAAATCTGGGGGCGGGCTTGATACCCGATTTCGAGATGATCTTCGAGCCCGGCGGAGATGACCAATACTGTCGGTTCGCCTTTGCGCTCCAACAGAGCGTTTGTCGCGACCGTTGTTCCCATCTTGACGCTGCGGATGCGATCGGAGGGAATCGCGGATTCCGAGCTCAAGCCGAGAATTTGGCGGACGCCTTCAAGTGCTGCGTCTGAATAAGCGCCAGGGTTTTCGGAGAGGACTTTGCGTGTCTCGATCCGGCCTTCCGGGCCATATGCGACGATATCTGTGAACGTTCCGCCGCGATCAATCCAGAACTGCCATCTGGAGGTGCGGCTCGATGCAGTGTTCGTCATTATCTAGCCGCCATCCCATCATGCCAATCTGCTGAAGACCAGCTAGCTGGTGACGGTATGACAGTCAACGTTGAGGGGGCGCCTTGATGGTCGTGAATTGAGTGATCTCCCCTTTTGGGGTGCTCAAATCTGAGGCTGGAAATTGGGCGCGAGCATTCAGAGTCCAGATCGCTACAACCGCCGCAAAGGCTACTGCCAGAAAAAGCCCCTTCATCATTACCCTCCACTCAACGCACGCTTGGAAGACAAGCTTGCGCTGAACCCTTAATAATTCCTAACCGGCATGGTGATTGTTGAAGACGATCACGGTCAAATCACGAAGAGCGAAATTGTGACATAAAGCTTCACATCCATTTGTTCTGAGGGAAACATGTTCACTTTGAGGGCATTGGGAAAACGGGTTATCAACAGGCAATGAACTGGAGTACGTTGATTGGTGGTGGCCGGACAGGCTGGCTACGCGGTCTTTGGGCAGGGCTGCGGGCCCGCGTTGATTCCTGGTTGACGCCCGCCACTGGCGGCAAGCAAGTTGCCTTCACGATCGCTCTCGTCGGGCTTGCTGCGAAAATGGCAAAGGCGGATGGGGTGGCGGTCAGCGTAGAGTCGCAGGCCTTTGAGCGCTGTTTTTATGTGCCGCCGGAAGAGCGGCGCAACGTGATGCGGGTGTTTGAGCTGGCGTCGCGCGACGTCGCTGGATATGACGCCTATGCGGAACGGATCGCGCATATGCTCGCCGACGACCGAGCACTTCTTCGGGATGTGTTCGAATGTCTTTTCAATATCGCTGCTGCCGACGGTGTTCTGCACAAGGCGGAGGAGCAGTTCCTGCGTACTGTGGCGGAGAAGTTCTCCTTCAGCGAACGTGAGTATCTGGCTATCCGGAGCCTGTTTGTACGTGATGAGCAGTCGCCCTATAGCGTGCTCGGTGTCGCGCCGGATGTTTCCGACGAGGATTTGAAGGCGCGTTACAGAGCGCTTGTGCGCGAGACGCATCCCGACAAGCTCGCTTCCGAGGGTGTACCTCAGGAATTTCTTGTTCTTGCAGACCGCAAGTTGGCCGCCATCAATGCTGCCTACGATTCGATCGTAAAGGCACGCGAGCTGGAGGCGGCGTGTGAGTGAATTGCGCCTTGCGGATTGCGATAGTCCGCTTGTTACCTGTATCCATCCTTCACCGAACTTCGAGGCGCGCCGCCATGGGGTGCGCGCCTCGATCCTGCTGATGCATTATACGGGGCTCGCGTCATGTCCGCGGGCAATCGATTGGCTCTCGCGGCCTGAGAGCAAAGTGTCCTGTCACTACGTCATCGATACCGACGGGACGGTCTGGCAGATGGTGGCGGAGTCGCAACGGGCCTGGCATGCAGGCGTCGGCTCATGGCAGGGCGATTGCGATATTAATTCGGCGTCGATCGGCATTGAGATCCACAATCCCGGACATGACGGCGGCTATCCAGAGTTTCCCGAAGCGCAGATGCGTGCGGTCGAGGCGCTTTCGGCCGACATCATTGGGCGCAATGGCATTCCGCCGGAACGGGTGTTGGCGCACTCGGATATTGCGCCGGGACGGAAGATTGACCCCGGCGAAAAGTTCGATTGGGCGCGATTGGCGCGTGCTGGAATTGGTCATTGGGTCGATCCGGAGCCTGTCGGGCCCGTTTTGGAGGCCGTCTCTAACCCTGCGCACGCGGATCGTATTGCCCAGGCGCAGACGCTTCTTAGACGCTACGGGTATGGGATCGAGGTTACGGGCGAGAGCGACAAGCAATCCCGAACGGTCGTAGCTGCATTTCAACGTCATTTTCGACAGGAACGTGTCGATGGGCTGGTCGACGTATCGACATTTATTACTTTACAGCGCCTGATCGCAGCGCTCGGCGAGCCGATTGTGTCTTGACGTTGCCGCGTCACGGTCCCTTATGTGATTTCTGCCAGTCGGCTGGACGGCCGCTGTTCCGGCATGGGCTTTGTGGCCCGTCAAAATGTCGGAATGGAGGAAAGTCCGGGCTCCATGGAAACACGGTGGCGGCTAACGGCCGCCGGGGGTGACCCCAGGGAAAGTGCCACAGAAAGCAAACCGCCGCTGCTCGCTTTGCGAGGTACGGTAAGGGTGAAAGGGTGCGGTAAGAGCGCACCGCGCGGCTGGTAACAGTCGCGGCATGGTAAACCCCACCGGGAGCAAGGCCAAATAGGGGCGACCGGAGATGTGTGGCGCGCAAGCGACGTGCGATCTCAGGCCCGTTTTCAGGTTCGTCGCCCGGGTTGGCTGCTTGAGGCGTCTGGTGACAGACGTCCCAGATGAATGGTCGTCGCGGAGGGTGACCTCCAGACAGAACCCGGCTTACAGGCCGACTGGCAGAATTATCTTCACCTCTTGATAAGCTATTCGGGCCGCCTCAATAGAGAAAGCGGCGCATCAGGTTCCATACGGCGCGGGGGCGATCATGTTGCGGGGCATGGCTGCAGCCGTTCAGTACCTGCAGTTTCGCGTTGGGCAGGGCCTTGGCGAGATGTTTGCCTGTTGCGAGCGGGACGGTCGTATCTCCATCGCACCAGATGATCAAAGTGCGCTGTTTTATTGTGGGGTAGCGTGCGGTTAGTCGTTTGAGGTCTCGAGGGACTATTTGACGGGCTGTCGTGATCAGAGCGTGCCGGGCTGCGGGATCATAAAAGGGTTCCGCATACGCGCTGATATCATCCATGCTTATGTGCTGTGCTTCGGTCGCGTCGAGCGAGAGCCAGATGGAGAGTTCTGGCGGTATGAGCGTTAGCGCTGCGTAAGGCAACACCGGTGTTTGCATGAAGCGGACAAACTCAGTCGATGGCTGATTGTAGGCCGGTGCGCTCATGAGGATGAGATCGCGAATGCGGCCGGGGTCTTTCCGGTTGAATTCCAGCGTGACCATCAAAGCGACTGCGCCGCCGAAGGAATGCCCGATAAGCGTGACATCACGCAGGCCGCGTTTGCGAATGAAGGCGCTCACCAATGCGGCGTGGTCATGGATGGAATAGGCATTATTGTAAGGTTTTTGCGAGCGGCCAAAGCCCTTCAAGTCGATGGCAATGACGCGATGCTTTTGTGCAAGGCTCGGAATGAGATTGCGCCACGTGTAGGTGGATGCACCGAGGCCGTGTAACAGCAGCAGCGGACGACCTTTGCCATACTCCTCGGCGTATAGGGCCACCTGTTCTTGCCCGGGCACCGATAGCGCGACCATATATCGTCGCGGGCCGGCGGACGCATCCGGCGCCGTCCATAGCATTCCAGCGCAAATAATTATGCACACCAACCTCACGAGGGTGCTCCCCGTGAACCGGCGCCCCATCGTAGTCGGCATTCCCAACCCCAACGCCACGCAACAGCCTTTCCCTGTCCCATTGCGATTTACGCGAGGAATTCATGCCAAGCCCTTAACGGCTGCAGCATTCTTGCGGTTGCCGTGAACAGTGTGCGGCTTTTCTGCGACGCTCAGGTTGAAAGCGCGATAGCCCGCTTTGGCCCGTGTAAATTGCTTAAGAAACCATTGACACCCATAAAATTCCATGTGATCCCATATATGCCCGTCCGCACCGGGCAAGGGCCGTGGCAGGGCGCGTACCTTGAGAGAGGGCCAAGGCACTCGCGACCGCCACGGTCTCCGGCCGGTGCGCGGGTCATCAAGCGGGCCGGTGACGGGCATGTGAGGTGGCTTCAGGAGTTTAAGTGATGCGTCGAGGTTGAGGTCGGCAATCAGGGGATGGACCGTTTTGTCTCGACATTCGTCAATAAGATCGACAGCAAGGGACGGGTCTCGATTCCTGCTCCCTTCCGCGCAGTACTTGAACGTGACGGCTACGCCGGCGGCATCTACTGTTATCCTTCACTTGATGCTCCGGCACTCGATGCAGGCGGCGAGAGACTTGCGAAGAAGATCGATGGTCTGCTCGCGGATCTGCCGGACTATTCAGATGAGCGGGACGAGCTATCTGTCGCGCTTTACGGCGACGTCCAGGTTCTCTCGATCGACGGCGACGGACGCATCGTCCTTCCTGAGGGGCTTAGGGCGCACGCGGGCCTCACGAGCCACGTCGCCTTTGTCGGTCTTGGCGAGAAGTTTCAAATGTGGGAACCGGGCCAATTCGAAGAGCGGCGCAATCGCGCCCGCGCAAAAGTTAGAGAAACTCGCAAGCTATTCGGGCGCAAGCCAGGGGCAGACGACGGCGGGGACGAGGGAGCACGGGAATGACGCCGCGACGCGGGTCGGACCAGCGGGGAAAGGGCGATCCAAATCGGGATCGGCACATTCCCGTGCTTCTCTCGGAAGTCCTCGAGGCTCTTCAGCCTAAGAGCGGCGAGCGCTACATCGACGCCACCTTTGGGGCCGGCGGCTATACTTCAGCAATTCTGGACGCGGCCGATTGCCAAGTGTTGGCGTTCGACCGCGATCCTTCCGCGGTAGCGGCCGGAGCTGATCTGGTGGCTTCTCGCGGCGGAGCCTTGGAGCTTCGCCTGGCACCGTTTGGCCAGCTTCTCGATTGGGCAGAAGATCCGGAGACACAAGATCGCTTCGTGGGCCAGTTCGACGGGGTGGTTTTTGATCTCGGCGTTTCGTCCATGCAGCTCGATGAAGCCGAGCGCGGCTTTTCTTTCCAATCAGAAGGTCCTCTCGACATGCGCATGTTTAGCGCGCCGGGCGAGGGCCTCGCGGAAGAAGGGTTGTCAGCGGCGGATGTCGTCAACACGTTCGATGAAGCGCGCATTGCGGACATTCTCTTTCAATACGGAGAAGAGAGGCGCTCCCGGGCAATCGCGCGGGCAATTGTTGCGCGGCGGGTGCAGGAGCCGTTCACGCGCACCCTCGATCTGGCAGATGTGGTTGCGAAGGTTTTGGGGGGCGGTAAGCCCGATGGCCGGCACCCCGCAACGCGCACGTTTCAGGCACTGAGAATTTTTGTGAACGATGAACTGGGGCAGCTCCTGAGGGGGCTCTTCGGAGCTGAACGCTTGCTCAAACCGGGCGGCAGGCTCGTGTTGGTAACCTTTCATTCCCTGGAAGACCGGATCGTTAAACGATTTTTAGCATCACGTGGCGGCAGGTCCGGCCAGGGCTCGCGGCACATTCCGCAAAGTTCAATCGAATTGCGCGCTCCGAGTTTTCGAATTGTTAACCCTCGGCCGTTAACCTCTTCTAAAGGTGAAACGCAGGTCAATCCGCGTGCCAGATCGGCGCGTTTGAGGGCGGGCGTGCGGACAGCGGCTGAGCCGTGGGAAATCGAGTTTGCCGATCTCGGCGTTCCGGGGCTCGCCAAGTAGCGTTTGTAACGGCGAGGGTACCGCCATGCGTATTTTGATGATTGGCGCAGCGGCGCTTATGCTGATTAGCGCCTTCCGTTTGTATGCCATCAATTACGATACGCGCGATTTTGCCGAGCAGGTTCAGGCGCAAGAGCGGCGTCTCGAGAAGATCCGGCAAGACATTGCAATTCTCAAAGCCGACCGGGCACTCGCAGCAAGACCCGAGGTTATCGGGCCGGCAGCGCGCGCCATGGGGCTCGCACCGGCACGCGAAGACCAATTCACGGAGCCTGACGTTGAGAACCATTTGGCAGCGCTGCCAAATGAGACGCGGGAGGCTGCAGGGTCATCGCGATGACGAGCGGGATCATCATCACGCCCGGCTTGCCGGACCGTGCTCTTGCCGCGAACGCGAAGAGAGAGCGTGTAAGCGAGGCGTATCTGGTGCGGATTCGCGCTGTCGCGGCCATCGCGGGCGTCATGCTGGCTTTTGCACTCGTCGCTGGTCAACTCGTTCGTCTGGCGATCCTGGGACAGGGCGAGGTTTCTGTCTCAATGAGCCAGCCAATGGCGATTGCCTTTGCGCGGCCTGACATTGTCGATCGCAATGGTCAATTGCTGGCCAGCGATCTCATTATGCCTTCATTGTTCGCTGATCCGGCTCTGGTGGTCGATAAGGACGAACTGGCGGAAAAGCTTGGGCATGTTTTGCCAGGACTTAATCAGGCAGAACTGCGCAAAAGCCTTGCGGATCGCGACAAGCGCTTCGTTTGGATACGGCGAGGAACCTCCACGCGGCAAGCGGAGGCTATTCACAATCTGGGTCTGCCGGGCATCGAATTCAGGAATGAGCTCAAGCGCGCTTATCCGAGCGGAACGCTTGCGGGGCATGTGCTTGGCTATGTCGATATCGACAATAAAGGCATTGCCGGAATTGAACGTTTTCTAGACGAAAATGGACAGGTCGATCCCGTTCATACGCCCAACCTCTCGAACCGGCCGCCGGTGCAGCTATCCCTTGATATTGGCGTTCAACACGCGGTTGAGGAGGAACTCGCTGCGGCAATGGCAACGTATGAAGCGCGGGCTGCCGTTGGACTGGTGATGGATGCCAAAAGTGGGGAGATCCTGGCGGCAGCTTCGCTGCCCGGTGTCGATCCGCTCGTTCCATCGCTGGAGCGTGAAACGATGGATCGTCTGAGTGGTGGTACTTTCGAACTTGGATCTATATTCAAGATGTTCACGGTGGCGATGGCGATGGACTCGGGAAAGTACACGCTGGATACGCCCGTTGACGTCCGTAAGCCGCTGAGTGTTGGTGGTTTTACGATTACGGATAGTCATCCTATTGGACGAATCCTAAGTGTTGCCGAGGTGTTCCGGCGGTCATCGAATGTGGGGGCTGGTATGCTGGCGCTTGATCTTGGCGCCGGGCGGCAAAAGGAATTCTTCCAGCGCATTGGTCTTACAGGTGCGATGAAAACGGAGGCTGGAAGTGTCGCGGATGTCCAGTTGCCCGAGCGTTGGGAAGCTGTAGAGACCGTCACTCGCTCCTATGGTCATGGGATTGCGGTTACGCCTCTACAGTTTGCGGCGGCAGCTGCTTCTCTCGTCAATGGTGGCAAACGCATTCAGCCGACCTATCTGCGCCGCCCGACCGGGAGCGAAAGCGATGGAGAACGCGTAATTTCCGAAGAAACAAGTAGAAAATTCAATGTGTTGATGCGCAGTAACGTGACGGAAAGGGATGGGACCGGGCGGCGCGCCAACGTGCCTGGTTTGGAAGTTGGAGGTAAGACGGGGACCGCGGAGCTACCGGGCAAGGGCGGTTATAAGGAGAAGTCGGTAATCTCTTCTTTCTTCGCTGCTTTTCCGATGAGCAATCCGAAATACGTGACGTTGGTCTCCTTGTTCGAGCCGCAGCCAATAAAGGAGACGTCCATGCAGATTACTGCCGGACGGAACGCTGCTCCGGTCACGGCCAAGATCATTGCCCGGATTGCGCCGCAGCTTGACGTCACGTCGCGCTCAGAAACGCCCTAAAATGATGTTTTGAAGTATTGTGGCGCGTTTGACGCCTCAGGCGCGCCACAATAAGAGATTGATTGCCGCCGTAAACCGGTCGCTTGTCGAGAGCGGCTCGAAACGCCCCAACGGGTTTTTGATCGACGCTGATGCAGCTCTCCCATCTTCTCGAACCTGAAATTTCCGTGCCGCCTGGCGCGAAAGAGATCTTTATTCGCGGATTGAGCCTGGATAGCCGGACGGTTTCTCCGGGCTTTCTGTTCGCGGCGTTGCCCGGTGCGCGTGCCGATGGCGCGCAGTTTGTCGGCAAGGCGGTGGAAGCGGGGGCGGCTGCGGTTCTTGTCGGGACTGGAGCGGATGTCGGTGAGTTAAGTGTGCCGGTCCTCCGCACGGATAACCCGCGGCGTACCCTTGCGAGGATAGCAGCGCGGTTCTATGGCGCGCAGCCAGATGTGGCCGTCGCGGTTACAGGAACCAGCGGCAAAACCTCCGTTGTGGAATTCACGCGCCAGATTTTTGCGTCGCAAGGCCTCAAGGCAGCGTCGCTGGGCACGATTGGTCTCGTGAAGCCGGATGGTGGTGTTTATGGGTCTTTGACGACGCCAGACCCTCTAAGCCTGCATCAAAGCCTCGCGGGGCTTGCGGACGAGGGCGTCACGCATATCGCCTTCGAGGCGTCTTCGCATGGTCTTGATCAGCATCGCCTCGATGGTGTGAAGCTGACTGCCGCTGCGTTCACAAATCTGGGGCGGGATCATCTCGATTATCACACTGATACCGAAGCTTATTTCGCAGCCAAGATGCGTCTTTTCACAGAGCTTTTGGCCAAGGGGCAGCCTGTCGTCATCAATATGGATGGCGCCCGTAGCGGCGACGTTCGCGATGTTGCGCGTGCATGCGGGCTCGATGTGCGTACGGTTGGCCGCGACGGGGAGACGATCCGTTTGCTTGAGGCGATCCCGGAGGGATTTGCGCAACGTCTCCATCTGGCTGTTGGTGGTGACGAGGTTTCGATTCGGTTGCCTCTGGTCGGTGGTTATCAGGTCGAGAATGCCTTGGTGGCGGCGGGGCTTGCGGCTGCGACAGGTCTCGACATTAAGGCTTGCGCACAGGCGCTTGAGGGTTTGACGGGTGTGAAAGGGCGCCTCGACATCGTGGGTGAAGTCCGAGGTGGTTTGGTGGTCGTTGACTATGCGCACAAGCCAGAGGCCCTTGCAGCGGCGCTCGATGCGGTGCGACCCATGGCTGCCGGTCGTGTGGTATGTGTTTTCGGTTGCGGTGGGGACCGGGATGCTGGAAAGCGGCCCATCATGGGGGCGATTGCAGCGGAGAAGGCTGATGTTGTGATCGTGACAGACGACAACCCGCGTAGTGAATCGGCAGCGGCCATCCGTGCTGCTGTGCTCGTAGGCGTCGGGACCTCATCAAGCGCGATCGTCAGGGAGATCGGGGATCGCCGCGAGGCCATCGAGGCGGCCATCACGGATCTTGGACGCGGCGATATTGTCGTGATTGCGGGCAAGGGTCACGAAACCGGCCAGATCATCGGTGATTGCGTTCTGCCGTTCTCTGATCATGACGTCGCGGAGGGGGCGATCGAAAACAATTTTGGCGAAGTCAGAAGGATACCGCGTGGAAGTTGATGTGCGAAACGAGCGCGGGCCGCTTTGGGATTGGGACGCGCTGGTCTTGGCCGCGGGCGGCGAACTTGACGGTACGCCCGAGAAGGACGTCTTTGGTTTTTCGTTGGATAGCCGGGAAATTTCACCGGGTGATGTTTTCGTTGCGCTGAAAGACAAGCGCGATGGCCATGACTTTGTCTCCAAGGCCTTTGCAGCTGGAGCTGCTGGGGCAATTGTCGAGACGCAGTATCAGCGCAAAGCGGGCGACGGTCCGCTGATCCGGGTCGCTGACACGTTGGTGGCACTGGAGAATATCGGTCGTGCGGCTCGTTCACGGCTAGCTCCGGAAGCGCGCGTTGTCGCGGTGACGGGTAGTTCCGGCAAGACGACCACCAAGGATATGTTGCGCGCTGCGTTTGGCCGGCTCGGTGTTACTCATGCCGGCGATAAGTCATTCAATAATCATTGGGGGGTGCCGTTGACCCTGGCGCGAATGCCTGCAGATACCCGTTTTGGGGTGTTCGAGATCGGCATGAGCCATGGGGGTGAAATCACGCCGCTGACTAAGTTGGTGCGGCCTCATGTTGCGATTGTTCTGAATGTGCTTCCGGCGCATCTGGGTAACTTCGCGAGCGAAGAGGAAATCGCAGACGCGAAGGGAGAAATCTTCGCCGGGCTTGAACCTGATGGCGTTGCTATCCTCAATCAAGATAATCTGCATTTCGAGCGGCTGCGTACACGGGCTCAGTCCAGCGCCAGCCGAATCCTGACATTTGGGGATGCTGAGGGGGAGCCCGATGCGGCGCTGATTGATTGCGGGCGGCGAGCGCGTGATGGCATGGAAGGACAGAGGATCCTCGCGGAGTTTCCGTCGAGCGATACCGTGACTTATCAGATTGCGCTCGCCGGTCGGCATATAGCAGAGAACTCGCTCGCCGCCCTTCTTGCGGTGGATGCTCTGGGTGGAGATGTCGCGTCGGCTGCGAAGGGACTGGCAGAGCTTCCGGCTCTGCATGGGCGTGGTGAGCGAACGCTTCTTTCCCTCTCCAGAGGAAACATCCTGCTGATTGATGAGAGCTACAACGCGAACCCGGCTTCTATGGCCGCGGCTATAACGACGGCAGGGCAAGCGCGCAGCGATGAGCACGGCCGGCTGGTTCTGGTGTTGGGCGATATGCTGGAACTAGGTGATAAAGCCGAAGAATTGCACCGAGGCCTGAAGGAGATCATTGACGCGGCTAAGGCTGATCTGGTTTTTGCGTGCGGATCGAACATGGCAGCTCTGTATTACGATCTGCCTGCAGATATGCAGGGCCAGTGGGCGGCGACGTCGGACGGATTGCGGGAGCCTTTGCTGGAGACCTTGCAGGCTGGCGACATCGTGATGGTGAAAGGGTCCAACGGGTCGGCGATGGTTCCTCTCGTGGGGGCGCTGAAGCAGCACTATGCCACTGTGGCAGACGGCGTGTGACAGATAGGTAGGACTGAATACGGAATGAAGCGGGCAGGGATGTGAGGCCGGGATGCTCTATGAACTGGTGAACTTCTCGGACAATATCGGTCCGCTCAACGTCTTTCGTTACATCACATTCCGAACCGGTGGGGCGATCTTCACCGCGTTGGTCTTTGTGATGTTGTTCGGGCCCGGCATCATTGACATGCTGCGCGTCAAACAGGGCAAGGGTCAGCCGATCCGAGAAGATGGTCCGCAAAGCCACCTTGCCAAACGTGGTACGCCGACCATGGGCGGCCTGATGATCCTTTCGGGGGTGCTGGTGTCCACCTTATTGTGGGCGAACCTGCAGAATGGCTACGTCTGGATCGTGCTCGGGGTGACGATGGCTTTCGGCGCCATCGGCTTTTATGACGACTATCTCAAGGTCACCAAGCAAACGGCATCCGGCTTTTCGGGGCGGGTCCGGCTCGGTGCGGAATTGCTCGTCGCGGCTGTTGCGGCCTATGCCTTTACTCAGATCGCCGCGCCTGAGTTCGCAACGAGCCTTGCAGTGCCGTTCTTTAAGAACGTGCTCGTTGAGTTGGGGCCGTTCTTTATTTTGCTCGGCGTGCTGGTCATCGCGGGAGCTGGCAACGCTGTCAATCTCACTGATGGTCTTGATGGTCTCGCCATCGTGCCGGTGATGATCGCTGCCGCGACGTTCGGTTTGATCGCTTACCTTTCGGGCAATGCGAAGTTCGCCGGCTATCTCCAGATCCATTTCATCAATGGTACGGGTGAGCTCGCAATTATCTGCGGGGCGTTGATCGGGGCGGGCCTTGGGTTCTTGTGGTTCAATGCCCCGCCAGCAATGATCTTCATGGGGGACACCGGCTCTTTGGCTCTCGGGGGCGCGCTGGGGTCGATCGCGGTTATCACCAAGCATGAAATCGTTCTGGCTATCGTCGGCGGGTTGTTCGTCTTGGAAACACTGTCGGTGATTATCCAGGTGGCTTCGTTCAAGATGACCGGCAAGCGCGTGTTCCGAATGGCCCCACTGCATCACCACTACGAGCAGAAGGGCTGGAAGGAATCGACGGTGGTCGTTCGCTTCTGGATTATTTCTGTTGTTCTGGCCTTGATCGGGCTTGCGACGCTGAAATTGCGCTAACCCAGGGTTCCAGCGGAAATCGGATAAAATACTCTTATGATTCGCGCGACGACGTTTGCGGGCAAGACGGTTGCCGTCTTCGGGCTGGGCGGTTCGGGCGTGGCGGCTGCGCAGTCGCTGGTTGCGGGCGGCGCTGACGTCGCGGTCTGGGACGATGGCGTTGCTGCGCGCGAGGCGGCGGCAGCTTCGGGCTTCAAGGTTGTCGATCTTTCCTCAGCTGACTGGACAACATTTGCAGCGCTCATTCTGGCGCCGGGCGTACCTCTGACACATCCGGAGCCGCATTGGACCGTCGTGAAGGCACGCGAAGCGGGTGTTGAGGTCATCGGCGATGTTGAATTGTTCTGCCGCGCGCGTGCGATGGTTGCGCCGAAATCTGCTTTTATCGCGATCACCGGCACGAACGGAAAATCGACGACAACGGCTCTCATCGCACATCTGCTTCGCGAACTTGGTTTCGACACTCAGATGGGCGGCAATATCGGTAAGGCGATCCTCACGTTAGAGCCGCCCGCGCAGGATCGTGTGCACGTCGTTGAAATGTCATCTTATCAAATTGATCTGACACCCTCGGTTCATCCGAGCGTTGGTGTGCTCCTGAACGTGACGCCGGATCATCTCGATCGCCATGGAACGATAGAGCACTACGCCAGCGTTAAGGAGCGCCTGGTCTCCGCAGCTGACGCCGTTGTCGTCGCGATTGACGACAAATGGACGGGGCAGGTGGCAGCGCGTCTGGAAGACAGCGGCCGGCTTTATCCGATCACCGTAGGTCGGGGGGCGGTTCTGGTGCCCAGGCTCTACGCCATTGGCTCAAGCCTTTTTGTGCACGAGAAATCAGGTTCCTACGCCACCAGCGAGGAGGTGGTGCAGCTCGATGGCATCCCGTCATTGCGGGGCGCACACAATGTGCAAAATGCGCTGGCCGCTTTGGGGGCATTGCGGGCTCTGCAGGAACTGGCGGATCGAGGTGAGGTCGAACTCACCGTGAATGGGGTTCCGCACCGGATCTGGGATATCGAGAGAATCGCTCAAGCGCTGAAGAGTTTTCCAGGTCTTGCGCATCGCATGGAGCAGGTCGGACAGACGGACCAGGTTCTTTTCATCAACGATTCCAAAGCGACCAATGCTGACTCGACAGATAAGGCGTTGTCGTCGTTTCAAGGTGATATCTATTGGATTGCCGGGGGACGCGCAAAAAGCGGGGGAATTACGTCGCTCGCGCCGCATTTCGGGCGAATTAGACGCGCCTATCTGATTGGTGAAGCAGAGGACGCGTTCGCTCAGACTTTGGAGGGGCAGGTCGATTACGTCCGTTGTGGTTCTCTGGAAGCGGCCGTGACGGCGGCGGCCCATGATGCTGGGCTTGAGCGTGGGTGTGAGACGGTTGTCCTGTTTTCACCGGCGTGTGCGTCTTTTGATCAGTTCCGGAACTTCGAGGAACGCGGAGATGCCTTTCGCAGGATCGTCGAGATGCTACCAGGGGTGAGCAAAAGCCGAGGAACGGTATGAGCTTCTCGCGGGCAGACCGAAGCAAGCTTGCCGCGTGGTGGTTTACTGTCGACCGGGTGCTCTTGTCAGCGATTCTCGCGTTGATGTTGATTGGGTTGATGCTGTCTCTGGCGGCTAGTCCGGCTGTTGCGATCAAGAAGAACCTGCCAACGTTCTACTTTTTCAATCGTCATCTCATTTTTTCGGCAGCCGGGCTCGGGATCATCCTGTTTCTGTCTTTTCTTAAACCAGAGACCATACGGCGACTGGCCGTCGCTCTCCTGTTCATCTCGTTTTGTACGTTGGTGTGGGTCTATTTTCAAAGTCCGCTTATCAACGGAGCGCGTCGATGGCTATTCGTCGGTGGTTTCTCGATGCAGCCGTCAGAAATCGCTAAGCCCGCTTTCGTTGTCGTGTCCGGATGGTTGCTGGCAGAAGCGCACAAACGTTCGGATATGCCGGCGTTACCATTGGCGATTGTGCTGCTGGTTATCCTCGCAGGGCTGCTGATGCTGCAGCCTGATTTCGGGCAAACTCTCTTGATCGGTCTGGTCTGGGGGCTGATGTACCTGCTGGCTGGGCTTCCGGCGATTGGCGCGGGAGTGCTCGCTGGCGTTGGTCTCGCGGTTGCAGCTAGCGGATATGTGTTATTTGACCACGTGCGTGTGCGTATCGAACGTTTTCTTGCACCGTCGCCCGAGGAGAATTCTCAGCTGGCGCGTGCAATGCAGTCCTTCACGGAAGGCGGGTTCTTTGGTCGCGGACCGGGTGAAGGGACAATCAAAACAAAGTTCCCAGATGCACACACCGATTTCATTTTTTCGGTTGTTGCCGAGGAGTACGGAGTGCTCGCGTGTCTTGCCCTACTCGCTTTGTTCGGCTTCATCGTTATCAAGGCGCTTTCGGTTGCTGGACGGGAGCCGCGGGGCGGGGATCGGTTGGCCATCCAAGGACTGGCGCTGATGTTTGGCTTGCAGGCCTTGATCAATATGGGTGTAAACGCGGGAATGCTGCCGGCGAAAGGTATGACGCTGCCTTTCATTTCGTCGGGAGGCTCTTCTATCCTTGCGATTTCCGTCACCCTGGGCATGTTGCTGGCGCTAACGCGGCGACGGGCCGATCCGGCACGCTTGACGATGCCCAAGGTCGTTGCGCGCGTGGAGGGGTTTGATATGGGCAACGAGAGGCGGAGAGAAGCGTAATGGCTCAGGAGCTACGCGTGCTGTTAGCCGCCGGAGGAACCGGGGGGCATTTGTTTCCGGCTTATGCGCTGGCCCAGGAATTAGGCCGCCGGAACATCGTTGTCGATCTCGTGACCGATATGAGGGGGGATCGCTACGGCACCGATTTCCCTGCGCGGTCTATTCATCAGATTTCGTCCGCAACGTTGGTGAGCAAGGCGCCGACCGAAATTGCCCGGACAGGCTGGATGCTGTCGAAAGGCATAGGTTCAGCGCTCAAGCTGCTTGGGGAGATCTCGCCCGACGTTGTAGTTGGCTTTGGCGGTTATCCGGCGTTCCCACCTCTTGTGGCGGCGAAACTGCGCGGCGTTCGTACGATGGTGCACGAGCAAAACGCTGTTCTAGGGCGGGCCAACCGACTCCTCGCGCGCCGTGTCGACATTGTCGCGACGTCGTTTGAGCGTGTGAAATATATTGATGAGCGCAACGCGGACAAAGTCCGGCTGACGGGTAATCCCGTGCGCGATCAAGTTCTTCAGGCTGCCGAGCGCCCTTACTGGGCGCCGATGGCCGGTGACGTGATTCAGGTTTTGATATTCGGTGGTTCGCAGGGTGCGCGTTATTTCTCCGATGTGCTTCCATCTGCTCTGGCGTTGTTGCCTCAGGAACTGCGAGCACGGTTGTCCGTTGTGCAGCAGGCGCGTGAGGAAGATGTCGACCGGGTTCGCGCTGCGTATCAAGAGAGCGGAATTGCTGCGGAGGTTGCCAGTTTTTTTGGGGCTTTGCCTGATCTTATGGCACGATCGCACCTTGTGATCGCCCGGGCCGGTGCCTCTACTGTCGCCGAAGTGACTGTCATCGGCCGTCCCTCGATTCTGGTCCCCTTGCCGCATGCCGTCGACAACGACCAGTTGTACAATGCGACACGGTTGGTTGAGGCGGGTGCTTCCTGGTGTTTCGAGCAGGATAAGTTGACGCCTGAGATTTGGGCCCGAGAAATTGGTACGTTGATTGCTTCGCCGACCCATCTTGTTCAAGCGGCGAATGCGGCCAAAGAGCTTGGACGGCCGGACGCCGTTGCCAGGTTGGCGGACGTGGTCGAGGAATTGGCCGCACATCGCGAAAATCTGGCGCATGGGGCGTGATAGGAAATAATTCGGCCGGATTGCGGTGCAATCTGCACCGGGATTTGCCAGCGGATCAGAAGTATTTCATGAGAGTCTGAAACGCAGGGGGCGCGATTCGGATCATACTGAGGGGAAAGTCAAAGACATGCAGATGCCCCGTGAGTTCGGGACTTTTCATATTATCGGCATTGGCGGCATCGGGATGAGCGCCATCGCCGAAATTCTGGTCGCCATGGGCTATTCGGTCCAGGGTAGCGATCAGAAAGATAGTCCGAACGTTAAACGTTTACGGGACAAAGGCGTCCGGGTCTTTATCGGCCATGATGCGATCAATCTCGTCGGCGCCAAGAACGTCGTTATCTCTAGCGCTGTCAAAGCTGGTAATCCGGAATTGGAAGCGGCGCGCGCCAAGGGACTGACGATTATCAGGCGCGCTGAGATGCTCGCTGAGCTTATGCGGCTCTATTCGACGGTGTCGGTGACGGGCACGCACGGAAAAACGTCCACGACGTCGCTCATCGCGCACATCTTTGCGGAGACTGGGCTTGATCCGACGGTCATCACCGGGGGTATCGTCAACAACTGGGGGTCGAACGCCCGGCTCGGTAGTGGGCCCTGGATGATCGTGGAGGCTGATGAGTCAGACGGTACGTTCACGCGACTGCCGAGCCAGATTGGCGTCATTACGAATATCGACCCGGAACATCTAGACTTTTTCGGCAGCGTTGAAGCCATGCACGCGGCCTATGAGACGTTTATACGGCAAGTGCCGTTCTACGGACTGCTTGTTGCATGCGTCGACCATGGGGTTGTCGCCGACATGCTGAGGCGTCTCAATTTGCAGCACGATGGGCGACCTATAGTTACGTACGGGTGCGGCGAGGATGCCGATGCGCGGATGTTGACGCTTGCCAGTGATGGTCATTCCAGCGTGTTCGATGTTGCTTTCAATGCGCGCGTACCGGGTGGTGCGCGAACGCTTAAAGGTCTTCGGGTTCCGGCACCCGGACGTCACAACGCGCTCAACGCACTGGCTTCGATTGTGGTCGCTGCAGCGGCAGGTGCGAGCGACGATGAAATTCGTGCTGCTCTGCTAACCTTCGCGGGCGTTAAACGGCGGTTTCAGTTCATGGGCGAATGGAACGGTGTCTCGATCTTTGATGACTACGGACACCATCCGGCGGAAATCGCGGCTGTTCTGGAAGCAGCGCGCGCTGGAGCGCGAGGACGGGTCATCGCGGTCGTCGAGCCGCACCGTTATACGCGGGTCCGCGACCTGTTCGATGACTTCTGTGGCTGCTTTTACAACGCTGATACGGTGGTGGTCGCGCCGCTCTATACGGCGGGCGAAGCTCCAATCGACGGGATCAACCAGCACACGTTGGCGGAAGGTATCCGTAGCCGGGGGCATAAGGCCGTTCTGGCTATTGATTCGCCCAGAGAGCTTGTGCCGATGATCCAGCGCAACGGGCGCGCCGGAGACATGGTGGTTTGTCTGGGTGCGGGGAATTCGACTGAGTGGGCCAATGCCTTGCCTGACTGGCTGGGTGAGGCGCCGCGTTTGGCTGGAGAGTAATGGTGGCCTTTGCCGATCCCACTTCCGATTGGCTGCAAAACCTGCCAGATCTGCGCGGTCGGCTATCCGCGAATGCGATGTTATCGGACATCACGTGGTTTCGCGTGGGTGGGCCGGCTCAGGTTTTGTTCACGCCTGCAGATGAAGCCGATCTCGTCTATTTCCTGAAATCTATTCCGGCCGACGTTCCGGTTTTTACGATGGGCCTCGGTTCCAATCTCCTTGTTCGCGATGGCGGCGTTCGCGGTGTTGTCATTAGGCTTGGCCGGGGATTTGGAACCATTGAGGTTCTCGGGCCGGATCGTCTAAGAGTCGGGACTGCGGTGCCGGATGTCAAAGTTGCGCGGGCGGCCGGAGAAGCTGGGATTGCGGGACTACATTTCTACCGTGGCATCCCCGGTTCGATTGGCGGGGCCTTGCGGATGAATGCCGGTGCGCATGGTGTCGAAACGAAGGATGTTCTGGAATACGTTCGCGCCGTGGATCGGGCCGGAAACGTTCATGAGCTCAGCGTCGCGGACATGGGGTACACCTATCGCCATTGTAGTGTTCCGGCCGACTATATTTTCACGCAAGCAACGTTCCGTGGCCAGCCGGGAGAGCCATCCGAAATCCTTAAGCAGATGGAAGAGGTCGCAGACTATCGCGAGCAGAATCAGCCGATCCGTGAACGGACGGGGGGATCGACCTTCAAAAACCCGAATGGTCATTCGGCGTGGAAGCTGGTCGATCAGGCGGGGTGTCGCGGGCTACGTGTCGGCGGGGCAAAGGTCTCCGAAATGCACTGCAACTTCCTCATCAATGACGCCGAAGCGACCGCGGAAGATGTCGAACGTCTTGGTGAAACCGTCCGGGCACGTGTGAAGGCGACGTCGGGAGTGACGCTCAACTGGGAAATTATTCGGCTTGGTGAGCCCGTTGAAGGGCGCCCTACCGGTGAGGCGTTAGCTGAGCTTTTCAACACGGGCGCTGGGAAACAGTAATCACGCTGCAGCTCGATTGTTCTCGGCGACCTCTCAGGGGCGGGCTGTTCCTCCGTCCCGTTCCCAGTTTAAAAGAGCTGTAGCAGCTTCCACTCAGATAACGAATGCGGAGACCAAATGATCGGGCCAGCGCCAGCGCGTACGTTTGAGCATATTGCCGTTCTCATGGGCGGATGGTCGGCCGAACGGGAGGTCAGCCTTAATTCGGGTGCAGCGGTGGCTGATGCGTTGGAGGGCGAAGGCTACCGGGTCACACGGATCGATGTTGCGCGTGACATCGCTCAGCGGCTCGTCGAGGTGAAGCCGCAAGCTTGTTTCAACGCGCTTCACGGAAAGTTCGGTGAAGACGGCTGCGTGCAAGGCGTTCTTGAATGCTTTGAAATTCCTTATACTCATTCGGGCGTTCTTTCCTCGGCACTCGCTATGCACAAAGAGCGGGCCAAAGCCGTGATGAAGCCGGCCGGCATCCCTGTTGCGAACGCAGTCATCGTCACACGACGGCAAGCCATGGCAGAACATGCGCTACCGCCGCCATACGTGGTCAAGCCGCTGACGGAGGGCTCCAGCGTCGGCGTCGTTATCGTGCAGAAGGCCGACGAATCGCCTCCCGTTCGGATCGGTGAGGATGGCGACCTGGACGACGTGGTGATGGTCGAGCGTTATGTGGCCGGTCGGGAACTGACGTGTGCGGTCATTGGTGATTTCGTGACCGACGTCACCGACATTTTGCCCGCCGAAGGTCTCCAATTTTATGATTATCAGGCAAAATACGGGGCTGGCGGGTCTCGCCATCAAGTTCCTGCAAAGCTTTCACCAGATATTTACCAATCTATACGGAAATGCACATTGGCGGCGCATCAGGCGCTGGGGTGCCGCGGCGTGAGCAGAGCTGATTTCCGCTTTGACGATACGCCCGGCGGTACCGGTGAACTGGTGTGCCTCGAGGTTAACACCCAGCCAGGTATGACGACGACTTCTTTGGTGCCGGAGCTCGCGGCCCACGCAGGATGGTCGTTCGGTGAGTTGGTTCGCTGGATTATCGAGGACGCAAGTTGCA
Organism: Filomicrobium sp.; assembly: GCF_025698805.1. Taxonomy (NCBI): domain Bacteria; kingdom Pseudomonadati; phylum Pseudomonadota; class Alphaproteobacteria; order Hyphomicrobiales; family Hyphomicrobiaceae; genus Filomicrobium; species Filomicrobium sp. The sequence continues at coordinate 575,953 of NZ_JAILWT010000002.1, read as the reverse complement.
ACAGGTAGGTGCGTTTTCCGGATTGTTTAGGAGCGCTCGCGCAGCGTCGCCTCATTCGGATGATGCTGGTTCCCTTCCTGATTATGATTGGCCCAACGAGCGGGCGCGTCCACGCCGGGTTTCTGTGGCTTTGCGTGTCACAAGCATCGCCATTGCGGGGCTCGTCGGGATCGGTTTGTTCTGGATACTGACGCAAGGCGGAGAACAGACTCGGACGATGTCTTCAGTCAGTGCTGAGTTGGATCGCGTTGTCGGTTGGAGTGGATTCGGCATCGATCAGGTCACGCTTAAGGGTCATCGTTTTACGCCAGATGGCGATGTCTTTGATGCCTTGGGACTCGATAAGGCCCGATCTGTTCTGAGCTTCGATTTTGCGGCGGCGCGTCGTGCGGTTGAAGAGTTGTCCTGGGTGGAGCGGGCGTCGATCACGCGCGTTTACCCGGATCAAATGATTGTCGAGATAACAGAACGGGTTCCGTATGCGTTGTGGCAGCATGGAAAGGATCTGTTGATCGTTGATCGCGAGGGACGGGTCTTGTCGGCTGCCGAGCGGCATACCGCTCCATCCGGCCTTGTTCAAATTGCCGGGGAGGGTGCGGCGAAGGAAGCCTCGGCACTCATGGCGCTTTTATCGGCGCATGCCGATCTTTCCGGAGCGCTGCAACAGGCGGAGCGTGTCGCCGGCCGTAGATGGCGGTTGCATCTGGTGGATGGGAATCAAATTGAGTTGCCTGCAACTGGCGAAGCCACGGCTCTGGCGGATCTCAAAGCGTGGCCGGACTTTGCCGCGGTGTTGGCCGCGGGGCATTCCGTAATCGATGTGCGGACCTCTGGCCGTATCGCTGTTCGGACTCTCGTGAAAGAAGCCGGTACGGATGTCGAGCCGCGGAGTATTCGTGAGTTGATCATGCGGGCAGGCTAAAGCAGAGGGCGCGAGGCTGATAGGCGTCCCAGCGTGCTCAGATCATTGAGGTGGAACGTGCTGAGAGCAGATCGTCAACAAGTAAGAGGGCGCGGTGTCATCGGCGTCGTCGATGTCGGCAGCTCCAAAACCGTTTGTCTCATAGCGGCTATATCTCCCGGAGAGGCCGGGCCAGCAAATATACGGATCGTTGGCCTGGGTGTGCAGCCTGCGCGCGGTACTCAAGCGGGAATCATCACGGATCTAGACGAAGCAGAGCGTTGCGCGCGTGCGGCAATCGGCAAAGCTGAGCGCATGGCGGGCGTCACCCTGGAAGGTGTGCACGTCAGCGTTGGTTGTGGTGAGCTCAAGTCTCAGACGTTTGCAGCTAATGCGGAGATCGAGAGCGGTGTCGTTGAGGCGGGGGACATAGGCCGCCTGATGGCTGGAGGACGCTCGTTCGCAGAACGTGACGGACGGCGCCTCGTGCATATGAACACCATCGGTTATCGCCTCGATGGCAACACGGGTGCCAGCGATCCCCGCGGAATGGCGGCGCGCCGTGTGACGGCCGATCTGCATACGGTGACTGCGGAAGAGGCACCTCTTCGCAACCTGATGGTCATGATCGAACGTTGCTATCTGTCGATTTCCGGTGTCGTCGCGTCGCCCTATGCAAGCGCTTTGGCTGTCACGACCGAAGAAGAACAGCGACAGGGCGTGACGTGCATTGATATCGGCGGCGGCACAACCAAGATCGCCTGTTTCGCAAATGGCCAGTTTCTGCACGCGAGCGTCATTCCGCTCGGAGCCGACCTGATTACTTACGATATCGCTCGCGCATTGCAGACGCCACTTGCAGAGGCCGAGCGAATCAAGGCGCTTTATGGTTCAATGATCGGAGCACAATCGGACGAGCACGAGACGTTTTCTTACGCGCTCGCGGACGAGGAGGACGGGGGGCTGTATCAGGCGACGAAGGCGCAACTCGCCCGTGTCGTGGCGCCCAGGGTTGAGGCGTTGCTTGCCCGCGTGGCCACGCAGCTCGACCGTAGTGGCATGCGTCCGTATGCCTGCGGGCGAATCGTTCTCACCGGCGGCGGCAGCGAACTTGTCGGAATTGGTCCCTATGCAGCAAATATTTTTGGCGCACCGGTTCGTGTTGGCCGGCCTATGGCCATTTCAGGATTGCCGCAGAACGTGTCGACACCTGCTTTTTCCACCGTGGCTGGTTTGCTTATGGCCAGCACGGTCTCTGGGGCAGAGACGATGGCCTATGATGTTCCGAAATCAGCGCCGCCAAAGAGCTATCTGGGGCGTGTCGGTCAGTGGCTCATGGAGGCCTTGTGAGGCGCTCTCTACAGGAGTGCCGGGCTTGTGACGTTAGCGCGGGGTAAGCCGTGGGCTGTAGACATAAACAACGAGGCCGGTCGTCATTTGACCGGGCGGCCGCTTCAGGCAAGGCGGGAACGCGATGAGCATTGATCTGCAACTGCCAAAGCTCACGGATCTGAGACCCAGGCTAACCGTGATTGGTATCGGCGGTGCGGGCTGCAACGCGATCAATAACATGATCGCGGCGGGGTTGACCGGCGTCGATTTCGTGGCGGCGAATACCGACGCGCAGGCTTTGGCTGCCTCCAGTGCAGAACACCGTATACAACTTGGCACAAACCTTACGGAAGGTTTGGGTGCCGGCGCGCGTCCCGAGATCGGCCAAGCTGCTGCGGAAGAAGCGATTGATGAGATCCGCGCGCAGATTACCGGTTCCCATATGGTGTTTCTCGCTGCCGGTATGGGTGGTGGTACGGGCACCGGTGCAGCTTCCGTGATTGCGCGCATCTCGCGTGAACTTGGTATTTTGACCGTTGGCGTCGTTACAAAACCCTTCCAATTCGAGGGAAGTCGCCGCGCGCGGATGGCCGAGACGGGTATCGCTGAGCTGCGCGAGAACGTCGATACGCTGATCGTCATTCCGAACCAGAATTTGTTCCGCATCGCGAATGAGAAAACGACGTTCGCAGAAGCGTTTTTGCTGGCGGACCAGGTTCTTTATTCCGGTGTTGCCTGCATCGTCGATCTGATCGTCAAGGAAGGCCTCATAAATCTTGATTTCGCGGATGTTCGCGCTGTCATGAGCGGCATGGGCGCTGCTATGATGGGAACGGGCGAAGCTGAAGGCGAGAGCAGGGCGATAACCGCGGCCGAAGAGGCTATCCATAATCCGCTGCTCGATGATGTCAGCCTTCAGGGCGCCAAGGGGTTGCTGCTTTCGATCAGTGGCGGGCCGAATCTCACGCTTTATGAAGTCGACGAAGCAGCGACACGGGTTCGCAAAGAGGTTGATCCCGACGCGAATATCATCGTCGGCGCGACCTTCGATGAAAGCCTTGGTGATCGCGTGAGAGTTTCGATTGTCGCTTCAGGCATGGTCAATAGGGTTGGCCAATCGGGTGAAGGCGATTACGGCGACCAATATTCCGATCAATATCAGATGCCGCCACCGGTCCCGGATAGGTCCGGTGGTGTGTTCGGATCTGGTGCATTCAATCCGCCGCCCTTGCCCGAGCAGGGGCAAAAAGATTTCGAGCGTGAGCTCGCTGCGGCTATGCAGCAAACACTTTCCGCACCTGCGAGCAGTGGCGGACAGCGGGGTGAGCGGGGAGCTTGGACGGCTCCTGGGAATGTCGTCATCGAAGAGGGGTTGCCACCTTTCCCTGGTGGTGCTCCCAAACAGGGGCAGCCTGACGGTGGGCACCAGAACTCCGCGGCGCAGGGGCAATTCACACCGCAGCGCCCGAGAGAGATTCGACGCGGGCCACGGATGCCGCAAGTCGAGGATTTTCCAATCGTCGGACAGCGCGAATATCGAGCTAAACGTGGGGGGGCCGGAGATGAAGAGGCGCGCTCACCTGCAGCGGCGCGGATGAGCTCGTTGTTCGGACGGCTGACAAATTTGGGCTGGCGGCAAGGTGATTCGTTTTCTGACGACGCACAGGCAAGCGAAGAAAGCTTTCAGGATGCTGGCGATCGGGATGATTTGGTCGCTGGAAGTGAATTACCTTCAGTATCCGGACAGTCGCGTTCTGATACGCGTAGGCGGTCGTAACATTCTGTAATGTCACGGTAATTTAACGCTCGCCGGCGCTCTCTCCGGTGATGCAGAGAGCTTTTCTGTCCCTCAATCCACGCTGAAACGATTAGGTAACACAGTGTAAGAAAGCGTGATTTGTGCGGGCTGTGGCTGGCGGGTATCGTTCAATTGTTAACGGTCAAGTTCACTCTTCCTGAACCTTCTTGAGCAGCGCCGGGAAGCGCCAATCAAGAACCAACACCAAAGGGTTTAGGCAGGGAATTTCGACCGGGGGTGGCAGGTCGCCGGGGCTGGGAAGTGGCGACCTTTGCCGGGGCAGATACGAGGGACGACAGACATGTCGAATCGATTCATCGGCGCGCGTCAGACTACAATTGCGCGCGAGATCGAGCTCACAGGCACGGGGGTGCACAGTGGAGCGCCAGTATCGGTTTCGCTTCATCCAGCAGAAGCTGATACTGGCCTCCGTTTCTTAGTCACGAAACGCGGTAGAGTCATCGCAGACATCCCCGCTAACGTGCAGCAAGTTAAAAATCTAACCTTATGTACGGTTATCGGCGACGATCACGGCAATACTGTGAGTACCGTCGAACATCTTCTTGCCGCTCTTCGCGGACTTTCCATCGACAACTGCTACATCGAGATCGATAGCAAGGAAGTGCCGATCATGGACGGTAGTTCCGCCATGTTCGTCGAGGCGATCGATGAGGTTGGGGTAACTGAGCTTCAGACTCCACGGACCTACATCAAAGTCTTGAAGCCTATCCGAGTCGAAGATGGTGATTGTTTCGGCGAAATTATGCCGCACTCGGGCTTCCATCTCGACATCGAGATTGATTTCGACACGCCGCTTATTGGCCGTCAGCGCCTCGCTTACGAAATGACGCCGGGTGTGTTCCGCAATGAGCTGTCGCGGGCACGTACGTTCGGTTTCATGAGTGATGTCGAAAGGCTCTGGAAGAACGGTTTGGCTCTGGGTGCCAACCTCAACAACACGGTGGCGATCGGCGACGATAAGGTGATGAACCCTGAGGGGCTTCGATATCCTGAAGAGTTCGTGCGTCACAAAATGCTCGATGCGGTTGGTGATCTTTCGTTAGCTGGCCATCCGCTGCTCTGCAAATACCGTTCAGTTCGTGGTGGTCACCGCCTGAATGCTTCCGTTTTGCAGGCGCTTCTCGCAGACGAATATGCATGGACCATCGTTCACGCTCCGCGCGTCCGCGATGTTGTCCCTGTCAATGTCAGCTTCCCTGAAGTTTTTGCCGAAGGTACGCATTAAACCCGGCTTTCAAAGCGCCGGCGTGTCGCTACGTGGCAATCCAGGTCTCTTGATTTACTTAGCCGCCTCCCACTGGGAGGCGGTTTTTGTTTGTGGGCGGTTTCGTCCTCTGTGGCGGGCTTTCAAGATGAGCCAACGTCGTGCGCGCTTTGATTGGCTTTGAGGCTCGTTTTTCGTCGCCGGAGCTGTTTCCAGGATGCATCAAGGGACGCGTGAATTTTACTTTCAACGCGATTTTTTACGCGTTGCCATAGTGTTGCTGCTTTGGGATCGTCTCAATTGACATAGGATAATCGTTGTTCTGGGGCGCGACCCGGGTCCACTGGATAACGTGATGGGTACGGGGTAAATGCTTTGCTTCGGAGCAGAATGCCCTTTAAATGACCTCGATTAGGCGCTTGGCATGTCGAGTCACGGCGTCATGCGGGCTGGCTGGGAAGAATTTGAAAAGAGGCGCAGTTTTTTGAAACTTCCGGTCTTGGGTGAGGCTTTGGGCTTTCCCTTGGATCGCGGGACTTTCAAGGCCGCGAGGTAGGGCAGGGATGATCTTGCATAATCGGCAAAGTCCAGTTCACGTCCGCGGGGCCAGCGTTGTACGCCTGCGGCAGCTGACAGGGGGCGCCATAATTGGCCTCGTCCTGGCGCTGGCTGGATGTGCATCGTCCAATGATATCTCAAAGGCGCTCAATCCTGATCCTCCGGGAAAGATGTACGCGGAGGCCGACTCGCTATTGTCGCGCGGCAAGTACGAACGCGCGGCTAAGAAGTTCGAAGATCTGGATCGCGATCACCCTTATGCCCCGGAAGCCCGGCGGGCGATTGTGATGGCCGCCTATGCTTATTACAAGGCCGGTAAGGCGCCTGAGGCGGTTGCTTCGGCACAGCGCTACACGACCATGCATCCCGGTACGAAAGAAGCGGCGTTGGCCCACCACATTATCGCGTCGTCCTACTTCGACGAGATGAAGGGGCCAAACCGGGATCAGTCCGCTACTCGGAAGGCGCTGGCCGAACTTCAGACATTGCGAACACGCTATCCCGACAGTCCCTATGCCAAGGATGCGGAGAACCGCATTCGCGTCGCCCAAGATACTTTGGCTGGCGCGGAGATGGAGGTCGGACGCTATTATCTCAAGCGTAATAACTACATCGCGGCCATCAATCGCTTTAAAACCGTTGTGACGGATTACCAGACGACCGCACACGTTGAAGAAGCTTTGATGCGTTTGACGGAAGCCTATATGGCGTTGGGTATTAAGCAGGAAGCGCAGACAGCGGCTGCTGTTCTTGGCCATAACTTCCCGAATTCGAAGTGGTACAAGGACGCTTATGCGTTGCTCGCTTCGGATGGTCTTGCGCCGCGTGAGGATAGCGGCTCCTGGCTATCACAAGCGTGGAAGAGCCTTCCTAAGCTGTCGTTGGGCGGTTGACGCGCCCATTGACTGCCGTGTCGGAAGACCAAATCTACTAAAAGCGAACCTGCCGATGTCGCGCCAGAGTTTGGCTCTGGGCGGCAATGGTAATGAGTCTATCATGGCGCGATGCGTTCTGGGTTTTCCCGGTCATTTGCGGGAGCCAGATTCAGAGCGACGTGCGTAGAGAGGCTCGCTTTTGGGAGGTGCTTGTCCCGTGTCCTCACCGCAGACAGAGCGTCGTATCGATCGGCTGCTTGCCGAATACGAACGCGATCATCGTGACCCGACAAATCGTCGTCTTCACTATCTTGCAGTACCGCTCATCTTCTTTTGTGTCGTAGCGCTCGTGACGGAATTACCCGTTCCGGATGCGTTGAAACGGCTTCCAGGCGGATGGCTTCTGTTTGCCGCGATACCGGCGGCTATCTATTATTTTAGGCGTTCAGTGTCGGCAGGGCTTGTGATGGTTGTGTTTACGTTGCTTTGCCTGGGCGTCATAGAGTTATTGCACGCCTATGTTCCCGTTCCGGTTTGGCTGATCGCACTGGGACTGTTCGTCATCCTTTGGGTGGTCCAGTATGTCGGCCATAAAATTGAGGGCCGACGGCCTTCTTTTTTCAAGGATGCGCAATTTCTGTTGATCGGCCCCGTCTGGGTGTTCGATAAGCTATTGCGGTCGTTCGGTTTTCGCTACTGACGTCAGATGGTGGTGCCGTGCGCGGACCGGCACTGAATCGAACACATCGGGCGGTAAGCATGGCTGACGAGGACTTGCGCAAAATCGATGTTGAGGCGCTGACGCCGGGGCAAGCGGCTAGCGAGTTGGAGCGGCTTGCGCGAGAGATCGCCCACCACGATGCGCTTTATTATGCGCAGGATAATCCAGAAATATCGGACGCGGCCTATGATGCCTTGCGTCGCCGGAACGAAGCTATCGAAGCGCGATTTCCTGAACTCCGGCGCGCCGACTCTCCCTCAGAGAGAGTCGGTATGGCGCCGTCTGAGGGTTTTGGAAAGATTCGCCATCGTGTGGCGATGCTCTCGCTCGATAATGCGTTCGAGGATGAGGATGTTGTTGAATTTGTTGGCCGGGTTCGCCGTTTTTTGGGCTTGGTAGAGGACGCGCCGCTTGAACTTGTGGCAGAGCCTAAGATCGATGGCTTGTCGATATCGTTGCGTTATGATCGGGGCCGGTTTGTCGAAGCGGCAACACGTGGTGACGGGACCCAAGGTGAAAACGTAACAGCCAACGTGTTGACCATCAAAAGTATTCCGCATGTGCTGAAGGGCAAGGATGTCCCGGAGACCATCGATATCCGCGGCGAGATATTTATGGATCACGCCGACTTTCAAAATCTCAACGTACAGCAGGCGGCTTCCGGGGCTAAGATTTTTGCGAATCCGCGCAATGCGGCGGCAGGGTCCCTACGGCAACTCGATCCGAAGCTTACCGCGAAGCGACCGTTGCGGTTTTTCGCTTATGGATGGGGCGAGGCGAGCAGTCTACCTACGGAGACGCAATCCGGCGTCGTTGAGGCTATGGGACGCTGGGGATTGCCGATAAATCCGCGCATGACGCTGTGTGCCGGTGCGGAAGAACTCCTAGCTTACTATCAGCAACTGGCCATGGATCGTGCGCGACTCGATTACGATATCGACGGTGTCGTCTACAAGGTCAATCGGCTCGATTATCAATTGCGCCTGGGGTTCATTTCGCGGTCACCGCGATGGGCAACGGCTCACAAATTCCCCGCCGAGCAGGCGATGACGATCCTGCGGGACATTGATATTCAGGTGGGTCGCACAGGCGCACTCACGCCTGTTGCCAAACTTGAGCCGGTTACGGTTGGTGGGGTGGTTGTTTCAAACGCCACGCTGCATAACGAGGATGAAATCGCGCGTAAGGATATCCGTATTGGCGATACCGTAGTCGTGCAGCGGGCCGGTGACGTGATCCCGCAGATCGTATCGGTCGTTTTAGAGAAGCGGCCGGAAGGTGCTGAAGCCTATCAATTCCCGAAAGTCTGCCCCGTGTGCGGCAGCCATGCTGTGCGGGAAACGGATGAGAAATCCGGGCGCCGAGACGTTGTCCGGCGGTGCACAGGAGGGCTCATCTGCGAGGCGCAGCAAGTCGAGAGGTTGAAGCACTTCGTTTCCCGCAACGCCTTCGATATCGAAGGGCTCGGGGAAAAGACGATCGCGGCTTTTCATCGTGACGGTTTAATTCAGTCTCCTGCCGATATTTTCCGGCTGCAGCACAAAGATACGCAAGCTGATTTGAAGATCGAAGAACGGGAAGGCTGGGGGCCGCAATCGGCGCAAAAGTTGTTCGCCTCCATCGAAGCGCGCCGTGAAATTGGATTGGATCGTTTTATTTATGCGCTAGGTATCCGGCACGTGGGGGAAACGACAGCCAAGGTTCTCGCGCGCAGCTACGGCACCCTAGAAAATTTTGAAGCGCAGATGCGTGCCGCCGGGCAGGACGAGGCCAGCGAGGCGTTTGCCGATCTCGTCAATATCAATGGCATCGGCAAGGTCGTTGCCGAAGCGATTGCCGAGTTCTTTGCGGAACCCCACAACATTGAGGTTTTACGGGAGCTCCACAAAGAAGTGCGGACCGTACCGGTCGAGACCGTCGCGAGCGATACCGCCGTTGCAGGCAAGACTGTCGTCTTTACAGGAAGCCTCGAGAAAATGACTCGCAGCGAGGCGAAAGCACAGGCGGAACGTCTCGGAGCTAAAGTGGCGGGATCGGTGTCTAAGAAGACCGACTATGTCGTTGCCGGTGCGGATGCGGGCTCTAAGTTGAACAAAGCACGAGAGCTTGGCGTTACCGTGCTTTCGGAAGATGATTGGCTTGGTTTGACGGGCGGCTAGTGTGGTTGCCCGTTTATCCTGCTCCCTTAAATTCAGCGGCTGTTTGGATGGACTGGCGCGTCGTGCAATACTTGTTTTTCATTCATTGCGGTCGCACATCCTGAAATGATCCGCTTTCGTCATGTGGTCGAGACGACCAGTCCCGCCGATGTAGAGATTCTTCGTTCGGCGCGGCTTCTTTTTCGTCATGCCTTTCCCTACGAGCCCGAGGGAATTGATCGGATCGTTCGATTTCTCGAGAATCGCGCGCAACTCGATTTTGAGCCGATCCTGCTGGTTTCTCTTGACCGCAAGAACTCGCTCACGGGGCTATGCTTCGTTTTTTATTTTCGCGAGATCCGGTTTGGTTATCTCCAGTACATCGCAAGCGATCCTGAACGACCGCAGCGTGGTATCGGAGGAGCGCTTTACGAAGCAATTCGGGAGCTGCTCATTGCGAAAGGCGCGCGCGGGCTTCTTCTTGATATTCCTCCGGTGGATGCCGACAAGCTGGAAGATGTTTCTCGATTACCAATCAATCGTAAGCGTTGGAAGTTTTACGAGCGTTATGGCGCGCGGATTATCGAGGGAACGGAATGGGACGTTACACCTAACCCGCGCAATGCCTATTATCTGACAACGCTCGTTCTTGACCCGCTGGGACGTGTGCCGAAACTTTCGCGTGCACAGGCGCGACGCGCCGTCCGGCGGATTTTACAGACGCAATATGGCTACGAGCCTGGCGATGCTTTCGTCGAGCGTGTCGCGAATTCGTTCCGCGACGATCCGGTTCGGTTGCGTATTCCTAAGCGTGTTTCCCCGCCCAAGCGCATCGCGACGGTGGGGCGTATTCGACCAATCAAGATCGTCGTTTCAGATGGTCACGTAATCCATCATCTAAAAGAAAAGGGGTACGTCGAGAGGCCTGTGCGGGTCCGCCAGATCTTGCGTGGGCTGGAAGGCGTGGCCACCGAGCGGATACCGGTTAAACATTTTCCGGACCGGCATATCCTTGCTGTGCACGATCCGAAACTCGTTTCTTACTTGCGGGCCGTTTGTGCGCGGCTCGATGAGAAGGCGATCGTTTATCCCGAGGTATTTCCTATTCGCAGACCGGAAAGGGCTCCGAAGGCCCTTGAAGATCGGGCGGGGTATTTCTGTGCAGATACGTTTACGCCATTGACCCATAACGCGTGGCCAGCAGCACGACGTGCCGTCGACGTGGCGTTGACTGCGGCGGAGTTGGTCGCTGATGGTGAGCGCTTTGCTTATGCGATTTGCCGGCCGCCGGGCCACCATGCCGAGCGGCGTATCTTTGGAGGTTTTTGTTTTCTGAATAATTCGGCAATCGCTGCCAATTATCTTGCTGCCGGTGGGAAACGCGTCGCTCTTCTGGATATCGACTATCACCACGGCAATGGGGCGCAGGACATCTTTTACAATCGTGCAGATGTGCTGACACTTTCGATTCACGGTCATCCGCGACACGCGTATCCGAACTTTTCAGGATACGGCGATGAGCGCGGAGAGGGGGCAGGGGAAGGTTTCAATCGCAATTGGCCCTTAGAGCCGCCCGTCGATGATGCGCGGTATTTACGCGTTCTTGACGAAGCTCTTCGCGCGGTTTTGCGGTTCCGCCCCTCGTATCTTGTCGTGTCGTTCGGTCTCGACATCATGAAGGGAGATCCGACGGGTTCGTTCGAGGTTTCTACTGCGGGTCTGAAAAGTATTGCCGAGCGCATCGGCCAGCTCTACTTGCCGACATTGGTCGTGCAAGAAGGTGGTTATGCCGTGCGAAATCTCAGGATCGGGGCGCGCAGCTTTTTCGGTGCTCTAGAGGACGTTTGGTTTCAGGATAGAGCAGTGGCGCGTTCTCCTATTCCTCTGGAGAAAAAACCAGCGCGCGGATGATCGGGGCGCGGCGAGAGCACTTTTTTCTTGAAAGTATGGATCCTTATGGCCGTGAGTTCGTTATGGGCGCATCGCCAACTCATGTGAGGAGTTCGAGGATGCGTGCAATTGTTGCTAGTGCCGTGGCCGGTCTGATGCTCTCGATTGGTTACGTTGGTCCTTCAATCGCAAGTCCTGCGCAGTCGGCTATTCAAAGCCAAGCAAGTGGATATTCGGCCCCCGTACATAAAGCTTTTTGGGGCTGCAACCGGGCAGACCGCTCGGCTAGAGTCGTTGAGCCTCGGGTCTATGGTTACACGGAACGTGCCTACAGACCTCGTGTGTACGGATACACGGCGCGAAGAAACTGGAATAATCGGCGTTATTGGAACGGTGACAACCGCCGTTGGCGTGATGGCCGGCGCGACAGTTGGAAATAAGCTCGCGCGCTAAGTAATCGATAAACTAGTTAACGGCGCCAAGTAAGCCGATGGGCGAATGGGATGATGAGGCATATTCGCGAGGTCGCGCCACCTGAAAAGGTGGCGCGGCTTACGTCGTTTCCGGCACCAGGCGGGTGGCGTTCAGTCCAGAAACCCAGTCTGCGAAACGATGGCTTTGGATGGATATATGCGCCTTGAGTAGTCGTCCGGCGGCTTCTTCTTCTCCCGCGTCGAGAGCTTCGACGATTGCTTGATGCTCGGCGAATGAATCGGCAATACGTCCCTTCAGGCGCAATTGCAGCCGTCGATAGGGTTGCAACCGCCGTCGCAGTCGTTGGACTTCCTCGATCAAAAATTCGTTGTGGCAACCGGCATAAATGAGTGCATGGAAGCGAGCATTTTCCGCGTAGTAATGGTCAGCATCACCGGACTGCGCGGCTTCCGCGCAGATGAAGTGCTGATGACGCAAGAAAGTGAGTTCGGACGTCGTCATGCGGCGGGCGGCAATTGTTCCGCATACTCCTTCCATCTCCGCCATCACCTCGAACATCTCCACAAGACGTTCCAAGCTGAGTGGTGCAACGGTTGCACCTTTGCGTGGTTTCAGTTCGATCAACCCTGAAGCGGACAGAATGCGCAACGCTTCGCGTACGGGTGTTCGGGAGACTCCAAAACGTTTGGCTAAAACAAGTTCTTCGAGGCGCGTGCCCGGAGCGTGCTCACCGCTCGCGATCTCGTCTTCCAGGGTCTGTCTTATATCATCGGCGTTCTTGTGAAGCATGGCGCGCCTTTCGTGTCTGTATACATAAGTCTTATATCAGAGTGCGGACACGCCCATCTCATAATATATTGATTTTTCAATGTATTTTATTTTGCCACATTTCTTTGTCTGGAAATTTTGTTGCAATGTATCGGCTTTTATCTTGCTATGTATACACCCGGACGCTACGAATACCACCCATGCGCTGCACTATACCGCATTCAAGGTTTCGATAAATAAAAGCGTATCTCAAGGGAGGAACCAATGAGATCCACACTGGCCGTACTTGGCCTTGCCGGCACGACTCTGCTAGCCGCCGCTACTGTTGCCCAGGCGGATACCGTTCTTAAAGCTTCCCATCAGTGGCCGGGCGGTAAGGGCGATCCCCGCGATGAGATGGTTCAGATCATCGCGCGTGAAGTCGAAAAGGCGAACGTAGGGCTCAAGATTCAGATTTATCCGGGGGCTTCGCTGCACAAGCCTAAAGAGCAGTGGGGCGCGCTGACGAAGGGCCAGCTCGATATGTCCGCATTCCCGCTGGACTATGCATCGGGCCGTCATCCGCAGTTCTCTGCGACGCTTATGCCGGGTCTCGTCCGAAACCACGAGCGCGCGCAGCGCATGAACAGTTCCGACTTCATGAAGGACATCAAGAAGATCATCAACGATGCTGGCGTCGTGGTGATTTCGGATGCGTGGCTGGCCGGCGCCTTTGCTTCAAAGAAAAATTGCATTACGGATCCCGACAGCATCAAGGGGCAGGTAACACGCGCGGCAGGTCCGGCGTTTGAACAGATGCTCGTTGCTGCAGGTGCTTCGATCTCGTCCATGCCTTCGTCTGAAATTTACACTGGTATGCAAACGGGTGTTTTGGATGCGACGAACACGTCATCGGGCTCGTTCGTTTCCTATCGCCTTTATGAGCAGGTGAAGTGCCTAACGGCGCCGGGCGCGAATGCTCTTTGGTTCATGTATGAGCCGATCCTGATGTCGAAGCGCAGCTTCGACAAGCTCAATGATGCGCAGAAGAAGGCCGTTATGGACGCCGGCAAGAAGGCTGAAGAGTACTTCGTTGGAGAGGCGAAGAAGCTCGACGACAAGATGATCGAGGCCTTCAAGAAAGCGAATGTCGAGGTCGTCGAAATGTCGAAGAGCGACTACGATGCTTGGCTCGAGAAGGCTAAGGAAAGCTCGTACAAGGTATTTGCCGAGAAGGTCGAAGGTGGCAAAGAGCTGATCGACAAGGCGTTGGCCGTCGAGTAGGCACGGCGTTGCCGAACAAAAACTCTGCAATGCAAAATATTAGCCGGTGGGCACAGGCAGATGGCCCACCGGCTAACTTAAATCTAGACGTCATTGTCGCTTGGCGGGCTCGAACATCTTGAAAGATTTCCTGTCGTCCCGATGGGATTATCCGCGATCGGCCCCACGGAGGATGAGTTGAATCTGTTCACCCGCGTCGTCGACGGAATTTCCCGCCTCATGGGCGCGCTGTCGATGCTCCTTCTTGCAGCGGCGGTGATCGTCGTGTGCCAGTTGATTACCTTGCGATATCTGTTCAACGAGTCCACCGTTTGGCAGACAGAGTTCGTCATCTATTCGCTGATGGCCTCGACGTTCCTGGGAGCGCCCTATGTGTTGCTGGAGCGCGGCCATGTTGGTGTCGATCTATTACCGTCTATGCTGGGTGGACGGGCAAGATTTGTGCTTGAGCTGACTGGCGGGATTATCAGTCTCATATTCTGCGCCTTGCTCGCCTATTCTGGGTGGACCTATTTTCACGAAGCTTGGGCGCATGGTTGGCGCACAGATACGGTGTGGGCTCTACCGTTGTGGATTCCGCTGGCTCCGCTGCCTCTCGGCATTGGTCTTTTGTGCCTCCAGTATATCTCTGAGCTGATTAAGCTGTTCCATGGCCGATCGCTGACAAGCTCGGAATTGGAAACGTCGACGCGGGAGGCCTCTTGATGGAACCGATTCAAATTGGCGTCCTGATACTTCTCGCGCTCCTGTTTCTCATTTCGACGGGTATGCCGATCGCGTTTGCGCTTGGAGCAGCCTCCATTGGCACGCTCTTAATTGTTGAAGGTCCGCAGGCTCTCGGAATATTGGGTGAGACCTTCTTTGGCGGCCTCAATTCGTTCAGCCTCGTCTCGATTCCGATGTTCATCCTGATGGGTGCGGCTGTTGCGTCGAGCCCGGCAGGTAAGGATCTTTACGAAGCGCTGGACCGTTGGCTCAATCGTGTTCCGGGCGGCTTGGTGCTATCCAATATCGGCGCGTGCTCAATCTTTGCCGCTCTCTCCGGTTCGTCGCCCGCGACGTGCGCTGCTATCGGCAAAATGGGCATCCCGGAGATGCGCAAACGCGGCTATCCGGATGACATTGCGACCGGTTCGATCGCGGCGGGCGGTACGCTTGGAATTCTTATTCCGCCGTCCGTGACGATGATTGTCTACGGTATCGCCACCGAGACATCTATCGGCCGATTGTTCCTGGCCGGGTTGCTTCCAGGCTTTATGCTAACCGCCCTGTTCATGATCTGGACGCTGATTGCGTGCCGCATGAAGGGACTTGGCCTACGCGATCTGACGCAGAACTTCACGTTGAAGCAAAAATTTGAGGCTTTGCCGCGCGTGTTGCCGTTCCTGGCAATTATCGCAGGCGTGCTGTTCGTTTTGTATGGCGGTGTCGCTACGCCTTCGGAGGCTGCTGGTGCGGGGGCTATGTTCTGTCTGCTGCTGGCGGTGATCATCTACCGAATGTGGCGCGCAGGCCCTATCGTCGCAATGTTTCGGAGTTCGGTCCGCGAGTCCGTCATGATCATGATGATCATCGGGACGGCGGAGCTGTTTGCTTACACCTTGTCGTCAACGTTTGTTACGCAAACGATTGCGCAATGGATCAGCGATCTCGAAGTCAATCGGTGGGTGCTGTTGGCGGCTGTCAACGTGTTCCTGCTCGTTGCGGGTATGTTTCTGCCGCCGGTCGCCATCATTCTTATGACGGCGCCCATCCTTTTGCCGATCATCACGTCGGCTGGTTTCGATCCCTACTGGTTCGCGGTGATCCTCACCATCAATATGGAAATCGGTCTGATTACGCCGCCCGTAGGATTGAACCTTTACGTCATCAATGGGATAGCACCAGACGTACCGTTGTCGTCGATCCTGCGTGGATCTCTGCCCTATGTGGTGTGCATGGTGTTGGCAATCGTCATTCTCTGCATCTTTCCTGAGATCGCGACATGGCTGCCTGACCTTCTCATGGGGCCGGAACTTTAAACACGACACACGACCTGAGACGCACAGTTCGCTTCATATGTGAACTGTGCGTCATTTGAATTGGAGACAATAAGAATGACCAGAACCGGCCCACTAGACCGCCTGTTGGTAATTGATCTTACGCGGGTCCTCGCAGGCCCTTATGCGACGATGGTGCTGGCGGACATGGGTGCACGGGTTATCAAGGTCGAAGCTCCTGCTACCGCAGATGACGCCCGTGAATTTGGACCTTTCATCAACGGCAAGTCGGCCTATTTCATGTCGCTTAATCGCGGCAAGGAGAGCATTGCCCTTAATCTCAAAGATGATCATGACCGTGCGATTTTCGAGAAGCTTGTCGCCAAGGCAGACGTGCTTGTTGAGAACTACCGTCCAGGAACCATGGAGAAACTCGGTTACGGATGGGACCGTCTGAAGGATATCAATCCCAAGCTTATTTATGCTGCTATTTCCGGGTTCGGACACACGGGCCCTTATCGCTCGCGCGCGGCTTATGACATGGTTGTCCAAGGTATGGGCGGCATCATGAGCGTTACGGGCTATCCGGAGGCAGGCCCAACGCGCGTGGGGACTTCCATCGGTGATATCACGGCCGGTTTGTTTGGTTTCGCCGGTATCATGTCGGCGTTGTACGATCGCGAGAGGACGGGCAAGGGCGCGATGGTCGACGTCGGTATGCTCGATTGCCAAGTCGCTATCCTAGAGAATGCCATTGGGCGCTACCTCGCAGATGGGGTTGTTCCTCAGCCGCTGGGTGCCCGCCATCCTTCCATAACGCCCTTTGAGGCGTTCGCGACAAAGGACAGCCACATCATCGTTGCTGCAGGTAATCGGACGCTGTTTGAAAAGCTGTGCGGAGCGTTGGAGCGGCCGGACATCATGGCTGATCCGGATTTTGAAACTAACGATCTCAGAACGCAAAATCACGAGCGTTTGAAAGTTGAGTTGGAGAAGACGCTCGTCACGCGTTCCGCTGAGGAGTGGCTTCGCGTTATTGGGGATGCCGGCGTACCATGCGGGCCGATCAACAACGTCGAACAGGTCGTCAACGATGCGCATATCGCAGCCCGGAATATGATTATTCGTACGGACGATCCCGTGGCGGGAACGGTTCGCATGGCTGGCAACCCAATCAAGGTCACGGGGTTCGACGATCCACGTAAGCGGCGGCCGGCGCCACAGCTTGATGGCGACCGTGAAGCGGTGCTCGAGTTGATCGGAATGGCTGATGCGTCTGCGCGTTAACTTGGTCGCATAGACGTACGTTCTGTATCAAATGGCAGCTGTGGCTGCTTTCAGCCAGGCCTTGGTTTCACGATCTACCAACGGAGACAGAGTTATGCGTACTCTGTCATGGTAGGCATTGAGCCAGGCCCTTTCTTCGTCCGTCAGCAGCGCGGGATCGATGAGGCGCCGATCAATGGGCGCCAATGTCAGTGTTTCGAACGACAACATCTCACGATCGCCGCTGCTGATTTTTTTCGGCTCCTGAACAAGAACCAAATTCTCAATACGGATGCCGTAGGCGCCTTCTTTATAATAACCGGGCTCGTTGGAGAGGATCATTCCGGGCTGCAGGGGTACTGCGCCGGCCTTAGAAATTGAAGCGGGGCCTTCGTGCACAGAGAGGAAGCTCCCCACGCCGTGGCCTGTGCCGTGGTCGTAGTCGAGGCTGGCTTCCCACAATGCGCGGCGGGCCATAGGGTCAAGATCGCGGCCGCATGTGCCCTTGGGGAAACTCGCGGTTGCGATGGCGATGTGCCCCTTGAGGACGCGGGTGAAGCGTTCGATCATCTCACGGGTTGGCTTTCCGATTGCGATCGTGCGGGTGATGTCTGTCGTACCGTCTTGATATTGTGCACCGGAATCGACGAGGAACAGTTCTCCCTGTTTCAGCTGGCGGTTGCTCTGCGTGCTGACGCGGTAGTGGACGATAGCCCCATTGGGGCCGCTGCCGGAGATGGTGTCAAAGCTGATCTCGCGCAGCAGGTTTGTTTGACGCCGGAAGTCTTCCAGGGTCTGAGCCGCCGTGATTTCATCGAGGGAGCCCTTCGCCGCCTCTCGGTCAAGCCAGCATAGGAACTGTGAGACAGCAACGCCGTCGCGTTCATGCGCCATCCGCATCCCTGCTATTTCCGTAGCGTTCTTGATGGCTTTCAAAGCAGTGCACGGATCGGACCCGCGGGCTATCCGTCGCGCACCGCCAAGCTTTTGGGCAAAGAACCAGCTTGCCGCATTGGGATCCAGCCGGACCCGTTTCTTTTGCGATTTAAGGTCAGAGAGACGTTCGGCGAGTTTGTCGGGCGCCAATATCTTGGCTACCGGACGCAAGTGTTCGCGGAGTGATTTGTCTACCTTCTTCGGGTCGACAAACAGCTCGACCTTGCCGCGACGCGGCACGATCGCGAAAGACAGGAAGACTGGGTTGTGCGCGACATCGCTGCCGCGGGCGTTGAGCAGCCAAGCGATGGAATCCGGACTCGTCAGAACAACGACGTCCTGTTCATCATCAGCTAGGCGCTTCTGCACTTCTTCGACCTTGTCTGCGGATGACGTTCCGGCGAATTCCAAAGGGTGCGGAATGATGGGGCCGGCTGGCGGGGCGGGGCGATCCTTCCCCCAGAGCTTGTCGATAAGGTTGGTCGCGACGGGTGTCACCTTGATGCCGTGCGGTTTCAGCCGGCTTTGCAGACGTTCTATCTGCGCGATCGTGAACAGTTTGGGATCGAAGCCAATGCGCGCGCCGAACGATAAATTCTGCGGAATCCAATCTTCCGCCCGTGTTTTGGCCATAGGCACGATCTCAAAGATTTTCGTGTCGACCTCTTGCCGCGCCTGAACCGTATAGCGCCCATCTACGAAAACCGCGGCGGTGTCGTGCGTCACCACAGCGGATCCGGCGCTTCCCGAAAAGCCCGTCAGCCAGTGCAGCCGTTCGGCGCACGGGGGGACATATTCGCCTTGGTGTTCATCGGCGCGCGGAATGAGATAAGCGTCCAGCTTACGGCGTTGCATCTCTTCACGCAGCCGCGATACGCGAGCCGCGGCTAAGGTTGGATCGCTACGTGTTTCAAAAGTCTGGAACATGGATGGCACTTCAGTTCACGGCGCAAGTGCCGTTGGCTTGGGGAGCGTGATGGTAGAGCGAGATGCGCATCTATCGCAATATCCGCGCATGGCGAAGAGCCGTTACGACCCCGCCGGTTTAGTGATGCGGTGATATCGGTCTGTCGTTGAGGCGACGCATGACGAGGGTTGACCACCCGGCGATGCGGCTGTGTTGCTCAAGATAGAAACCGCGCGCCCGGTAGGCTGCGATGATTTCAGGAGCCTGATGCGTGAGGAGGCCGGAGAGGATGAGATGGCCGCCGGGTTTTGTCGCGCGCGCAATTGATCCGGACAGCATGATGAGCGGGGCTGCGAGAATATTCGCGATCAACAGGTCAAAGTTTTGGGGGGCCCGTAGTCGCGGGTGCTCCAGTCCGGAGGCGACGATTGTTGAGATGCGATCGTGAGCCCTATTTGCAGCGATGTTGGCCGCGGCGACGTGGACGGACTGCGCATCGAGATCGCTCGCCAGGATCTTTGTTGCGGGAAGTGCACGAGCCACCGCAATGGACAGCACGCCGGAACCACATCCCAAATCCAGGACGTTGGCGTATCGCCGCCGCCGGGTCAGACGGTCGATCGCAAGAAGGCAGCCGTAGGTCGTGGCATGATGCGCGGTGCCGAAAGCTTCGCCCGCGTCAATCAAGATGGCGCCAGGGCCCCGTCCGACGCGATGGGTGTCGTGGCTGCCGTGAACCGTGAAGCGACCCGCTGTGACTGGGGGAAGTGCTGCTTGGGACAACGCCACCCAGTTGGCTTCAGGCACAGGCGCGAGGGTAAATTGTGGAGCAGGGGCTCCCAGAGCGGGTTCGACGCCGGCAGCCGCAGCTTCCGCGTCGCTCTGGCTATCGTAGTAGGCCTCGATGCGCCAGCCCTTTCCGGCTTCTTCGAAGAGGCTCAGAGCGGTGGGTTGAGGTTCGATCAGATTTTCCAGTACGCTGGCCAGTCGATAAGCCAGATCCCGGTCTGAGATGATCGCGGAAAGGGTCGTCGCGCGGTGTTGGGTCAGGTCGTTAGAGGTGTCGGTATCAGTAGGCGCGTTTGCGTACATTATGCGTGTTGTTCCGCCGGCGTGGCTGTTGCAGTTGGTTCCGGGACCGGGTCCGCCGTCCGGATTTCCCGACCCTCGTTATGCTCAATATCGGGGAGCAGATCCAAGAACATGTCCCACTTGGCATCAAGGTGTTGGGCCGCTTCGCGCGGCTGCAGCGTATGCAGGTAACCGTCGGCGTCCTCGGTAACGAGGCCGTCTGCTATCAGTCGCGATAAGGCGTCTTCCAGATCGAAATCGACATCAACGCCGAAGCTCGAATTGAGGTATTGCTCTATCGCAAGATCGATAGCTTTCAGATCGTTGCGATGTGCCTGTTCTTTGGCCAGGACGCAATACAATAAAATTTCTTCCTTTACGTCTTCCTCCGCGGCGCGGTCGACGAGCTTGATCATAACGCCGCGGTTGTCGGCCATGGAGTGGAAGTAAAGGTTCTGCGCCATGATGACCATGTAGCGCTGCTTTGTATTGAAGAAGTTGCTGACCTGGCGGAACAGGGCCGCGCCTAACCCCAAGATCGCGCCGCCTGCAACGATCGGGTTGGTGAGTAGGAGCCCAACTTTACCGGCGGCGGCGAACGTGCTCATGCCGACGCCAAACGCGCCGGTGCCACCTAAAGTAATTTTATCCATCAAACGGAATTTTACGGTGGTGTTCGGAAACACCATTTCGACATCCGACCGCGGGATGTTTTTGAAGAGCTTCATGTAGATGTCGTCTTCATTGACGGCGGAGGGCAGATTCGCGCGCAGACGTTTTGCCATGCGTTCTGCTTCCTTCCGCGAGATCTTTTCCTTTTCCATAATCTCGCGGATGTGTCGGTCGAGCGGCTTTAATTTGAAGAGCAGGAACAGTCGCTGAAAAATCGGCACGTGAAATTCTTCCTTGCGGAGGAATTTGCGCAGGTTGCGGCGTTGATCTTTGCGTGTTGAAGCGCCGCGATAATAGATCAAGCATTCTTCGAACAACGAAAAGTCGACCCGCAAGTCGAGGCCGTAGTGGGTCGCCTCGCTCAGGATTTCTGTGATCACGGACGGGTCAAGGCGCTCGTAATTTGCTTGTTCGAGAATCGACTCCATTTCCGAGACGAAGCGTTTTTGCATCTGTCGCAGTTCATCGCGGCTGTATTTGCGTGTCAGCAACAGATCGGTATCTGGGCTGAACGGTTCGTAAGTCTGCTCCAGCTCAAGCAGACGCGCGCCGTAAAGCTGATGACGCCAGTAGTCGAGATAATGAAAGAAACGACGGGCCACTCGTGCTTCTTCCGCGCCCCAGGCCTGTGGTGATGTCAGCCGGTCGATGAGGGCGAAACGCGTGATCGGAATAAAACGTTCGCGCGGGCGTTCGTCATCGGGTTTGAGGATGTCTACGCCGTTTTGGGGTAGCGCAGTTGCCATGTAGGTGCTGGTCGGCGGGGTCAATGGTGATCCCGAGGGCGAATCCTCACGCACGACGATTTGCGGTTCTTCCTGAGCCGCAGCGTTGACCGGGGACATGACACACAACCTCCCGATAAGTCTCAGACGCAATAATATGACGTTCGGAACGGGATTCCTTGCCGGACCGTCAACTGTTATCGCTGTTTCCCTCTCCCACGAGGGTAGTGTTTAGGATGCAACTCCGCTGCTGTCGAGTTTATGCGAGCGACTATACATCCTAAAACAAGCGATCTCTGTGACGGTTTGATCGGATAAACGCGGTAGTTATGCAAGACTCCGTGATTTTCCCGTCGAACTTATTTGGCGTGTAAAGACGATTCATGGTGTCATAGCGTTGCTTCGACGGCATTCCTGTGGCGTCGGATCATGTAGTATTTGGCAGAACAGTGATTCACAGCTTCATGCAATTTTGCGTGAAACTGCCTTAGTCGTGCCTAGGTTGGAACACAGAAACGGCGGTGCGGAAGCGTTCCAGTGATAGGGGGGTCTGGGTGCGTCGCTCTCTGACAATCTGTGGCATTTTGTCGGTGACGGCGTGGAGCGCCCTCCCCGCGTCGGCGGCTGATCGCCTAGAGATGCCCTATTCCTGCACGACGCGGGCAAACGAAGTTGTCCTTAAGGCAGGCGCACCGCAGCTGTACGAAATTCTCGGCAACAAAGAGCAGCGGACTTATACGGCATGCCGGGAGGCTGGCTCTCCTAATTGCAAAACGATGACGATCTATCGCTTCGCGATCTCTTGCGGTGGAAAAAGTGTTTCGTGGGTTGAAATTGCCGCGAAGATACGAAGTGAAGCGATTGGCGCTTCCTGGTTGGAGGCAGATCAGCTCAACTTGTTGATACGTACCAACAAGGGAAATGCGCAGCGGACAGCGCGTTTCATTATTCCCAGGGGGTATGCCCCCATCGAAGAGGTGGGCGCACGTCTCAATCCGCACGATGATCTCTCAGATATTGCGCAAAATCTGGTGGATCACCCCACGGTTCCGAACCCTGTTTCCGTACCTCCTGACGCCATCGCCGCGGACGCGGCGGATGCTGCTATAGCTGCAGCAGCTGATATGGCCGCGCGTTCGGCGGCCAGCTCCGCGATTTTGGTGGCAGATACGGCTCTGATTTCGGAAGAAGCTTGGCAGACGGTGGTTTACGAGCATGATGTCGGTGCGGCTGTTTCCCCGGCGGCGGGCGGGCTGGTTTATGCCTATACGTTAGGTGCTTTGGCGCTGACGTTGCTGGCGGCAATGTTTGGGTTTCTGGGACGCCACCGGTGGCGCACTCCGTTCAGTTTTGCGCGGTTGCGGACTGTAATTGGTGGAAGTGCAACACGCAGTTGGTGGCGATCAAAGCTTTCAGCGAAGCTTCCGCGGACGGATAATCAGACCTTTTTCAACGGTGTCGATTCTGTTGCGGCCCTCCTGCTTCAGGTCGAGTCCCTCGTGTACTCCCTGAAATCTGCCGGGCCGTTGCGTGATACGCTTTCCGGTGAATTGAAGGGCATTCGGCAACGGCTTGCTTCATTGAAACAGGCGGATAAGGGCGAGCTTTCGGAAGCGCGCACGTCGGCCGGGCTTCGTGCGATTGTCCGTGATCTCGAGCGCATTCGCCGTATCGCCGATAGTGCGGCAATCAGCATGTCGAAAGGGGCGCGTGTCGGCCGGGGAGCGGTGCCGAAGACGGCCGCGGAAGCCTACGAGTTGCTCGGGATCAACGCTAGCGTGTCTGAAGCTACGTTGAAAAAGATCGTTGATGGGTTGCGGATGAGTTGGCATCCGGATCTCGCCCGTGATGCCGCCGATCGCGATTTGCGTGAAGAGCGCACCAAGTGCATCAACATTGCTTGGGATCTGATCACGGGCAAGCGTGCGGCTTAACGAGCCGTTTCTCGCAAAGAGATTTCATTGTTTCTGTGTCAGTGGCGCTCGACGAAAGAGTCGACGACGCGCTTGCGTCCCGATTTCTCAAAATCAATGGTGAGCTTATTGCCGTCGATTTCCGAGATCCGGCCATAGCCAAACTTTTGATGGAAAACCCGCTCTCCCATTTCAAATGAGGACTCGCTCGTTGAGGATGCGACGAGTTCGCCTTCAATCGTGCGTGGGGCTGCGCGACGGCGTGGGGGCGTTGTCGAATCTGATTGCCACTGTTTTTGCGCGCGCTGCCAGCCCGGCGTCGCGTAGCTCGATTGGAATGCCGCTGGGGCCTCATCGAAGCGGCTGGCGCCGTAAGGGTTGCCTCCGAAGCGCCCACCAAAATTCTGATATGCACCACCGAACGGTGTTTTAGCTTCGACAACCTCGACGTGAGCTTCCGGGAGTTCGTCGACGAAGCGTGAGGGGATCGCGGATTGATAGAGACCACGATTGCGCCGGTTCTGAGTGAAGGAGATATGTGCACTGACCTTGGCCCGGGTGATGCCGACATAAGCCAGACGACGCTCTTCCTCCAGTCCGGCCTGTCCGCTTTCATCGAGCGTACGCTGGCTCGGGAATACGCCTTCCTCCCAGCCAGTTAGAAAGACGGTATCAAACTCCAGGCCCTTGGCGGCATGCAGCGTCATGATGGAGACGCGATCACCGTCGCTCGCGTTGTCGATATCCATCACCAGGGACACGTGCTCAAGGAACCCTTGTAGCGTATCGAACTCGTGCATGAAGCGTACGAGTTCTTTGAGGTTTTCCAACCGGGATTGAGCTTGCGGGCTTTTGTCCGCTTGCCACATCTGAGTGTAGCCTGACTCGTCCAGGATCAGTTCGGCCAGCTCTGTGTGGGGCATGGTTGCGGCGCTTGCTCGCCAGCGCTCGAACTGCCTGACGAGATCGCTCAAAGAGCGACGGGCCTTGCCCGACAACTCTTCGGTTTCGATGATGGATTGTGCCGCGGCGAAAAGCGGGATCTCGCTGGCGCGTGCCAATTCGCGAACGCGTTTGACAGACTTATCCCCCAAGCCGCGTTTGGGCACGTTGATGATGCGCTCGAACTTAAGATCGTTCGCTGGATTGGCCGTGACTTCCAGGTAGGCGATCGCGTCCTTGATTTCGGCTCGTTCATAAAACCGTGGGCCGCCGATGACACGGTAGGGCAAACCTGTCGTGATGAAGCGGTCTTCCAATACGCGCATCTGGAAAGATGCGCGTACGAGGATCGCGATCTCGTTCAGCCGGTGCCCTTGCTTGCCCAAGGCTTCGATGTTGCTGGCAATGGTGCGGGCTTCCTCTTCGTCATCCCATAGTCCGGTCACGGTGACTTTGTTGCCGGCTGCGCCATCCGTGAAGAGCGTCTTGCCGAGACGGTTCTCGTTGGCGGTGATGAGATGTGAGGCGGTTGCCAGAATATGCGCGGTAGACCGGTAGTTCCGTTCTAGCCGGATGACGGTTGCACCGGGGAAGTCCTGTTCAAACCGCAGGATGTTGTCGACCTCGGCTCCGCGCCAGCCATAAATAGACTGATCGTCATCGCCGACACAGCAGATGTTCGGCTTTTCGGAGCCCTGAGCCAACAAACGCAGCCACAAATATTGGGCGACGTTGGTGTCCTGGTATTCATCGACGAGGATGTAGCGGAAACGGTTGTGATACTGCGCCAGAATATCCGGATTCTCCATAAAAAGCCTGAGGCTTTCCAATAGGAGGTCTCCAAAATCGGCGGCGTTCAATTCCTTCAAGCGGCGTTGGTAGGCGGCGTAAAGCTCGCGGCCTTTGCCGCCTGCAAACGCGTGAGCTTCGCCGGCGGGCACCTTTTCTGGCGTGAGGCCGCGGTTTTTCCAGCGGTCTATGTAGGCGGCGAGCTGACGGGCCGGCCAGCGATCCTTGTCCAAGCCTTCAGCTTCGATCACCTGCTTCATCAGGCGGAGCTGATCATCGACGTCCAGGATCGTGAAGCCTTGCTTCAAACCGACGAGTTCGGCGTGGCGGCGCAGGATTTTCACGCCTATCGAGTGGAAGGTGCCCAGCCATGGCATGCCTTCGACGCTGCCGCCAACAAAGCGCTCGACGCGCTCTTTCATCTCCCGCGCTGCTTTGTTCGTAAATGTTACGGCGAGGATTTGGGATGGGTAGGCGCGACCGGTTTCGAGGATGTGGGCGATTCGGGTGGTGAGCACACGTGTTTTGCCGGTGCCGGCCCCCGCAAGCACAAGGACGGGCCCCTCAAGAGCTTCTACCGCAGCACGTTGTTCCGGATTGAGCGCATCGAGGTATGGCGCTGCCGATGATGACATCGGGCGTTTTGCAAGCGCACGTTGCGATATGGAGCCTTGCGCGTGCGCAGGTGCGGCCTGCCCAGGTGTTCCTGCGCCGGACTCTGTGTTCGGCGGGAGGTCAAAGGGTGGGTCGTCTTGCGGTTCGATCGGCATATGAGCCGATGCTGTGTTCGTCTTATGATTCGTGCTCATTGTTTGCCAATATAGCACGCTCAGCTGGGCGGCAATCGGGCGGAGCGGCGGTTCCACAGAGGTCACGAGACGCCCAGTGGGTATTTGGGAAGGGTTGCGACCAGCGATTTATGCCGCGCTGCCGCAAAATCAAGCAAACTCCGGAGCGCTGATTGTCGAAGTCTTGATTGGCGTTGCACCATTTTAGAGTCCAAAACTCAGCGTAAGACTTGGCAAATCCGTCCAGGCATCCGACTGTGACGTGTCGCGATATGGACGGATAAGCTATGGTGTTCGTTGACGGCGAGAATGTCGGGGCTGAGATTTTGCGTTAGCAGTTCGTGCGTGGTTATTGCTCCAGGCACGTAGGCAGGCAGGCGGAGGCAAATTTTGAACGCATTACTGACGTGGATCGGTAGCCTCCTGATCCTGGCACTTGCGGCTCTATTCGCCGGTCCGCATTTCGTTGATTGGAACGTTTATCGCGGGGTCTTCGAAGAAGAGGCTTCGCGTATTCTCGGCCGGGACGTACGGGTTGGCGGGGATGTCAATTTGCGGTTGTTGCCCGCGCCGTACGTTCGGTTTGAAAAGCTGCGTATTTCCGATACGACGGGCATCGCTGGTGCGCCGCTGTTCAGCGCAGAAAGCTTTACGATGTGGCTGTCTGTGCCGCCCTTGCTGAAGGGTGCGCTAGAGGCCAAGCGAATTGAGTTGGAACGGCCCAGCGTCACACTTGCAGTCAATGAAGACGGATATGGGAATTGGCGTTCACTTAACGCCGGTTACGGGTCTTTGCCGTTCGTTCCGACCGGCGTCGAACTCCAATCTGTTCATATCAGCGATGGCGCCGTTGCGCTGAACCTGCAACGTGGTGGCGAGGTTGCGCGGCTTTCGAAGATTAACGGTGAACTTGCCGCAAAGCAGCTCGCGGGACCGTATACGTTTCGCGGATCGGTTGACTTGAGTGGGACAGAGCGGCAGATCCGGCTGGCGACATCTGAGCCGGATCAGGCTGGCACCGTCCGCCTGAATGGACAAATCCGGACACCGTCGAGCAAGGATCGTTACGCCGTCGATCTTCGACTGAGCAATCTCTGGGAACAACCGGCTATCGAGGGGGATCTCTCGGGGCGGGTTCAGATCAACAAAATGGGGGATGATGCTTTCGCCGAACTCAAGGCGAAGATGAAAGGCAGTCCCCAAGGCGCGCAATTATCCGAAATTGTTGCTTCGTTTGAAAATTCTGGGCAGCCACAGATTGTCGTCGGTCAGATGGCTGCGGAATGGGGCGGGCGACACCAGATTGATTTGTCTCTCAGTTCGCGCTGGCTTGATCTTGACCGATTGGCAGGCGGGACGCCGTCGCAAGCATCGGCAATGCCTACAGGTGAAACCCCTGCGGGAAGGGCACCTGGAAACGGTGAAGCAATCGGCGCCAAACCTCAAGCTTTTACTGGCCCCGTTCAAACGGCTCAATCACTTCTTGCCGGATTGATCGACGTCTTTCCTGAACGCGTCGACGTGAGTGCGGACCTTAGGGTCGATCAGGTCAATCTCGGCGGCGATGCCGTGAGCGATGTCTTGTTAGAGATGCAGCGCAACGGTGGTCCTCTTGAGATGAAGACGATGCGCGCTGTGTTGCCGGGCGGCGCGCGGTTTGATTTTTCCGGACAGGTTGAGGCGACAGAGGGTGTGCCGGTTTTTTCAGGTGATCTCTATGTCGGAGGCGTGAGCGCGGCACACGTGATTTCCTGGGCGCTTGGCCCTGGAGCAACCAGTGGCATCAGTAGCGATGGGCCCTTTGCCGTTGATGGAAAGATGCGGCTGGGTGGTTCCAGCCTCCAGCTTTCTAACGCGCGTGCCGAATTTTCCGGCGTTCCCATCCGAGGTAGCGTGAGCTGGCGTGAGAACAAAAATGGTAAGCGGCTCGCCGTGGAGATCGAAGGCCGCGAGATTGATACGCGCTGGGTCGGGCTCAATGATTTTCAAATGCCTGCCATTGTCGACATCTTGAGCAAGAGCGTTGAGACTGCTTCGGGCGATAATGTCCTTCCCGCTTGGCTCTCTGGAGATTTTGGTGACGTGCGCTTGCGTGTGCGTGCGGACACGTTGCGTAACGGTTCCAACGAACTGAAGGATGTGAATGCCGACATTGCCTTGCGGGATAACCGCATAGAGATCGCCACCGCGGACTTTAAAACTCCGTCCGGCCTGTCGGTTTCCATGGAGGGCAGCATTGCCGAGCCTTCCAAAGCACCGAAGGGGACCTTGCGGTTCGTTATTGGAGCGCAAAACCAAGAGGCGGTGACTACGCTTGCGAACGCGCTAGGCGGAGAAGCTTCTCGGGGGCGCTTTACCGAACGGCTGTCGGATCTTGCGCCGTTTCGGCTTGCAGGCAACCTCGCTCTTTCGCAACGCCTGCCCAATGCCGCTGATATTGACGTTGATGGAATGGCCAGCGGAGGGTCAGTCGAGGCACAGCTTCGGCTCGATGGCGGCATTGATCATTGGCGTGAGAAGTCCGCGGATATCCTTGTGCGCGTCAAGGATGGCAAGGCGGCGCGTTGGGTGGCAAATTGGCTTGGCGGAGCAGAGGGCTTTGAAACATCCAATTCAGCGCTGAATGGGGGTAGCGGGCTGTTGAAGGCTGTTGGCGTTCCTAATGATGGCATGCTGACGATGGCGACGCTGGATGGCGATGGGTTTTCGCTGATTTACGACGGCAAGAGCGGGGTTGCTGGCGATATGCTGAGCGCGATCTCCGGAGAGTTTGTCGTCAACGCCCGGCAAAGTAACGATGTGCTTGGCTTGGTCGGCATTGAGCTGGCGGATGGCGCGGAGTTGGGCCCGGCGCAGGGTGTTGTTGAGTTTACCCGGAGCAACGGGCGCTACGTGTTTACGCCGCGGGATATGATTTTTGCCGGCTCGCGGCTTGCGGGTTCGATTGCCGTTTCGCGCCAGAAAGGCGACGGTCGCCGGCTCGAAGCGGACTTAACGACCGATGCAGCATATCTGCCCGGCCTCATGTCCGCTGTTCTGGCGCGTCCCCGACAGGGATCGGAGGCGCCTGAAGACACGGATCCCGGGCAACAACGTTCAGCAGCAGGCGGGACGGGCCTTCCACAGGTTGCGCAGGCGGCCGAAGGATTGGTCACGGATGCCGCGGTCTTTTCAGATCAGGCTTTCGACATGTCCCCACTCGTGGACCTCTCCGGTCAGCTCAAGCTGAAGGCCAGCCGGTTGATGTTCAATGAGGAGCTGCATGCCGAGAATGCTGGTCTGACAGTTTCGTTTGGCGGATCGCGTGTTGAGCTCACACTCAAGGAAGCAACGGTGCTCGGTGGCGGGGTCAGTGGTGAACTGTCACTGGAGCGTGCGCCGGCGGGGGTGATCGCCAGTGGTAACGTTGCTCTGCAAGGTGGGAATTTGGCTGAGGTCGTTTCGCAGAAGGCCGGAGGCCGTGTGCTCGCAACAGGCACAGTCGATGCGAATGCCAAGTTCACGGGGCGCGCGCTGGGGCCACGCGGGCTTGTTTCTGCACTCGTCGGTTCGGGAGAACTGACTTTTACCGACGCCAAGGTGCACGGGCTTGATCCGGCTCTTGTTACCGGCTCAGCGCTGTCCCTGGTGGCCTCGGATGATCCGATCGACAACTTCGCGGGGACTTTGCGTCAGGAACTGGGTAAGGGCGTACTGCCGGTAGGAAAGCGCTCCGTCGCACTTGAGATTATCGACGGTGCTGTTCGGGTTAGTCCGATCAAGGTTGATACGCCGAAGGGAAGCACGCAGATCATTACGACGTTCGATATCGCCGCATTGGCTGTTGATAGTGAATGGCGCATTCAGGCGAAGTCAGCTGTCAATGGCGAGGCTGATTGGCCTCCGGTAACTGTGACGTTTGTCGGTCCGGTCGCGGAATTGGCGTCGCTTGAGCCCAAGGTGACGGCGGATACCTTGGAGCGCGAGCTGACTGTGCGGCGTATGGAGCGCAACGTTAACGAGCTGGAACGCTTGCGTCGCCTGGATGAAGAAGCGGCGGCGCGTGAGCGCGCTCGGCAGCGTAAGATTGAAGAAGAGCGGGCTAAGGCTGCGGCCGCCGCTGCCGCCGCGCGCCCTCAATATCCGATTACGCCTAACAGCATGAACGGGGTGATCACTTCAGAACCGTTGCCACCTATCGAGACGGCTCCGGGGCAAGGTAGCAATGCCGGTGAATTTGCTCCGGGAGCAGGTCAACCCGTGCCGCCGGAAGCAGTCATCAACGAACCACCACCGCCATCCGTTCAGGTACAGCGGGCTCCGCGTCCGCGACCCGCGCGGGAGATACCCCAACTCTCGCCGTCGGACATCATGCGCCAGCAATTGCTCGGCACGAACTGACGAGCCAAAGCGTCAGTGGGGCGAACGTTCGATATTTTCAGTTGAATGAGCCGGCTCTTCGTTCGGCTTGTTGGTGCGTGCTGCTTCGCGATAGCGCTCAAGGACGTAGAGCCGCACGGCTGACGATAAACCTGTGTCGCCGCGTTGTGCGTCGATGCTTCCGACCATATCGGCGAGAGACCGATCATCCGAGGCCGCGATCTCCTTCAATGCCGCCCAGAATGGCTCTTCCAGCGAAAGCGATGTGCGGTGCCCCTTAATTGAGAAAGAGCGCTTCTTAGGCCGCATCAGGCCGCACCACCTGATGGTGGGATATCATCTTTGGGATTGCTGGGTGGGGTCGAGGGTTGGTGGTCTGGCGATCCGACACGCTGAGCACCGTCGAGTTGGCGGTTCGCGTGTTCTGCTTCTAATGAGCGTTTTTGGCGCTCGGTTTTCGACTGTCCGAATTTTGCGCGATTTTCTTCAGCCTGCGCTTCTTTACGCGCGCGTTCACGGGCTTTGCGGACTTGGCGCAAATTGATGATTTCGGCGGTCATGAGCGTCGATCCGTTCCCAATTCTGGCGTCTTGGGAATTTTGATAGCCTGTAAAACCCGGGATTGCCAAGTTACATGCTGTCCACCCTCTTTGGGGTGGCGACGGATTTCGAACCTTCAGACTTTGCTTTTAGCTCATTCGCCGGAGGTGTTGCTGCCCGATGGTGAGGTTTCCGAGCGGACGAGGCCTTCGGTCAATTCGGGCGAGCAGAATTCGATGAAACGGTAGACGAAGCCGCGTAGATATCGGCCGCGGCGAAGTGCGATCCGCGAGGTGTTCTTTTGAAAGAGGGGGGTGGAATCGAGCAACGTCAACTTGGTATCGCGCGTGGGATCGAACGCCATCGAGGCAATGATCCCTACGCCTAAGCCGAGTTCGACGTAGGCCTTGATCACGTCTGCGTCCAGGGCTGCCATGACAATATCGGGTGAGAGACCTGCGGATGCGAAGGCTGCATCAATACCGGCGCGGCCGGTGAAGCCGGGATTATACGTGATGATCGGATATTCGGCGATCGCTTCCAACGTCAGCGGCGTGACTTTTTCGAGCGGGTGTCCCTTCGGTGCGATGACAGCATGGTGCCAGGAATAGAAGGGGAATGAGATCAGGTCGGGATTGTCGATCAGAGCGTCGGTCGCGACACCAACATCGGCTGAGCCATCAAGAAGCATCGAGGCCGTTTCGGCCGGACTGGCCTGGTGAAGTACAAGATGCACATCGGGAAAGGTCTGCTTGAACTTTGCGACGATGGGGGGCAGCGCATAGCGAGCCTGCATATGCGTGGTCACTACAGTGAGTTCGCCGCGATCTGTTTGTGAATATTGATCAGCGATGCGTTTGATATTCTCGGCTTCTAGCAGGAGCCGCTCGACAAGTTCTAATAGTTCTTCGCCAGGGCCAGTCAGGCCGGTCAGGCGCTTGCCGCGCCGTACAAACAACTCGACGCCAAGCTCATCCTCGAGGTCCTTGATGTGTTTACTGACGCCGGATTGAGAAGTGTAGAGTGCGCCCGCAACCTCTGTCAGGTTGAAGCCGCGCCGCGCGGTTTCCCTGATGATCCGAAGCTGTTGGAAGTTCATGTATGGCTCGCGGCATTGAGGCTGGGACGGACGTATCTAGTATTTTATAACCCGGCTTCGACGATAGAGGCTTGATCGTCCGGTTTGCCAGAGATCTACGTCAGTTCAATGCGTGCAAAAGGCGAAAGCCAACATAATTTCTGGCAATTTGCGCTGAGATTGTTGGGGCGATGGCTCAGAGAGCGAAACGCAACACATCAGTTTGCTGCGCCATCGCATATCCTACAACTCAGATCGAAATGCTGATCGCGATCACGACGGCGATGGAGAGAAAGAAACCTAACCAGGACAGTGTCTGGGTTGTGGTCATTGCGCGTTCCTCCGGTCTGGCTCATTTTGTGTTTGCAAACTGTAGCCAGCGCGCATGCTCATCCTAACCAAGAAGTTCTGCTGTGCTTATTCCTCCGCGTGCATAAGGCGACAGGTTAATTCGCTAGTGCGAAATAACTTTCCGAGACGTGTCGCTGAATTACTTGGCTTCTTCCAAAATTTATCGAGCGGTGATGCTGCATTTGCGAAGTGGTCTGTGTGGAATAGTATATTTTTTGGTGCAACGCCGCGTATGTCCGCAAATTAGATAATGGTTTGGGTGCCTATCCGTAGGGGCCCCCTGTCATGGGCGGCCCCTAGGCTCCTAAGGATCACTTTGGGCCGATCATCTTGGACGGGTCGACAATTTCGTCGAATTCGGCATCCGTCACATAGCCGCCGCCGACTGCTTCCTCACGTAACGTGGTGCCGTTTTTGTGCGCCGTCTTGGCAATCTTTGCTGCGTTGTCGTAGCCGATCTTGGGCGCCAAGGCGGTGACGAGCATGAGCGAGCGCTCGAGGCCGGCCTTGATGTTGTCTTCACGCGGCGTGATGCCAACCACGCAGTTTTCCGTGAACGATACGGTGGCATCGGCCATGAGACGTACCGATTGCAGGAAATTGTAAGCCATCACCGGATTATAGACGTTCAATTCGAAGTGGCCTTGGCTGCCTGCGAACGTGATTGCGGCGTTGTTGCCGAAGATCTGCACGCAGACTTGGGTCATGGCCTCGCACTGCGTGGGATTGACCTTGCCCGGCATGATGGATGAGCCCGGCTCATTCTCCGGGAGCGACAGTTCGCCCAGACCGGAGCGCGGACCACTACCGAGGAAGCGAATGTCGTTGGCGATCTTAAAGAGTGAGGCGGCGACGGTGTTGATGGCGCCGTGACTGAAGACCATCGCGTCGTGCGCAGCTAGGGCTTCAAACTTATTGGGCGCGGTTGTAAACGGCATCTGGGTGATTGCCGCAATCTTTTCCGCAACCATTTCGGCAAAACCGATGGGGGCATTGAGCCCCGTACCGACGGCGGTGCCGCCTTGAGCCAGTTCCATGAGGCGCGGGAGCGTCATTTCAATGCGTTGGATACCGTTTTCTATTTGTTGTGCGTAGCCGGAGAACTCCTGACCAAGAGTGAGAGGCGTTGCGTCCTGCGTGTGGGTGCGGCCGATCTTGATAAGTGACTTCCAGGCCTGCGCTTTGTCGTTCAGCGCATTGCGCAACTGTTGGAGCGCGGGCAGCAAGCGATGCTGGATTTCTTCGGCACATGCGATGTGCATGGCTGTCGGGAACGTATCGTTCGACGACTGGCTCATGTTGCAATGATCATTGGGATGGACTGGAGACTTCGTGCCCATCTCGCCACCCAGCATCTCAATCGCGCGATTGGAGATCACTTCGTTGGCGTTCATGTTGGACTGAGTGCCCGAACCCGTTTGCCAAACGACCAATGGGAAGTGCTCGTCCAGCTTGCCTTCGATCACTTCCTGGGCCGCGTTGACGATGGCTTTGCCGACGTCCGGCTTAAGGCGTCCCAACTCCACATTCGATTCGGCGCAGGCGCGCTTAACAATGCCAAGAGCGCGAACGATGGGCGCCGGCTGCTTCTCCCAGCCAATCTTGAAGTTGCCGAGTGATCGCTGGGCTTGTGCGCCCCAGTATTTGTCGCCAGGAACTTCAATGGCGCCGAATGTATCTGTTTCGGTGCGGGGCGTTGCCTTGGGGGCTGTGGCGGTCATGGGCGGCTCACTGCTGGTTTCGTTCGTCGGAAAGAGTTGTTTGCAAGCGCATTTATACTGGGACGCACGAGATGCGCCACCTCAGGCGGTCCCCGCCGTTGGTATTATGCCAGACAGGACAAATCCGGCCGCGGCGGGTGGTGCCACGGAGCCGAACATGTTTAGGGGTAAGCTGGCTTATTTTTTGCGGAAAGCGTCGAGGCTTACGATTTCAGCGCCGACAGTCGCAGGCAGTTCTGCTTCTTCTTCATTCGCCTCGGCTTCGAGGCCGTCTGATTGCTCTGCGTTACCGTTCAATGCGCGTTCTTGGGCCGGCGCGTGCTTTTTCACGACATCAGCAGCCGGTTCTTTTGCGTTGTCATCGCGGCGGCGGTTGTGCGAACGCCGATTGGCGGCATTTGCAAGCGATGTCGGCTCGGCGTGCTCGGGATCTGAATCGCCGTTGAGGCTGGAATAGTTCGACTCCAGCGAGCTTACCGATTGGTCCACGCTGTCCGCAGTGAAATCCGGTTCCTCGAACTGCAGACCGTAGCGCACACTCGGGTCGAAGAAGACTTTGATGGCTGAGAAGGGCACGACGAGGCGCTCGGGAATGCCATCAAACGTGAGCTTCACTTCGAAGCGGTCGTCCGAAACGTTCAAGTCCCAGAAGCGGTGCTGGAGAACGATCGTCATTTCGCTGGGATATTTCTCCTTCAGCCTCTTAGAGAGAGCGACACCGGCGGCTTGTGTCTCGAAGGAGATGTAGAAGTGATGATCGCCCGGCAAGCCGAATTTTGCCGCCTTTTGCAGAACGGTGCGCACGACGCCGCGCATGGCTTCCTGCGCCAGGGTCTCGTAGTCGATCGTTTGCTCGGTCGTCATCTCGTCTCGCGCAACCTTATTATTTTGCGCCCCGCTCGCCAAAGGTGCGCCAAGAATTAGTGGAGGGCTTCTGTTGCCCGGTGCCCTCCGATACCGCGCCTTACCCAGCTAGGATAAGGACTTCAAGTTCAGGCTTTTGGCACTGCATTACGCAGCGACAGCGGCCTCAGCATAGTTGTCATTTGCAACTATTATGATCGGCCCGATAACGGCGGAACCATGCCGAGCAAAAGCTAAGCCCTTTACACCTTCGTCGATCCTATTTCGCCCCCATCAGATACCCACGCACACGCGGCCAAACGGCTCTTTCGCATTTTGCGCGTGGGCATGTGGTGGAGGCGCCGGGTACCGCCCCCGGGTCCGAACGGCTTATTACGACCGCGTTTATCGCCATAGCTGGATCGCTCCAGCGATTTGAATATATGACGGCTGCAAGTGAAAAAAAAGTGTCGTTGCAAGGCAGGACCGCTACACAGGCGATAGTTCGTGTGAGCGAATGCTTCAGGGTGACATTTCTGCCTTCGCTTTATCCTCAGAATTCAGCGTCCGGTATTATGATTCGCCGGGTCTTCACGGATCCATAAAGCTTGTCCGTTTTAGCCCGTTATCTGGGCGTCCTAAGGGATAACGGATAGGTAGAAGAAGGGTTTCAGGGCATGCCTCTCGCATATTTGGCGCGCGCCTTTCCATATACACCGGCCTATCACGCGCGCACCGGGTGGGGCCCAGTTCTGGCGGTATTGGCCACGTTCGTGATCTTCATTGGTGCTGCAGCGGCGGGGTTTGGCATTCTTGTGCTGGCCAATGAAGGCCAACCTGATTCGCAAGGCCGATCGCTCTGGGTCGAGCTTCTGGTACAGCTTCTTATTATAGGGCTTACGGTTCTCGCTGCCGGCTTCTTCGGGGGGCGGCGCGCCGATGTTCTAGCGTTGCGCCAGCCTGCGGGAGGGTGGCGAGATGTCGCGAACGGCCTCGCGTTCATAGCGGGTGTCACGCTTGTCTATACTTTGCTGACTTTTCTTATTTTTCCTGACGACCTGGTCGGCGATCTCCGACCGTTGTGGGAAATCATGCAGTCCCCGTGGGGGTGGGCATTAGCGCTGGTCGCCGTGATTGGCGCTCCCCTCTCGGAAGAACTGTTGTTTCGGGGGTTCCTTCAGTCGGCGCTGGCGAAATCGCGGTTGGGATTTGTGAATGCGGCGGTGATTACGACGGTCGCCTGGACGGGACTGCACGCGGGCTATTCGCTGGCTGGTCTGGGAGAAGTGTTTCTCGTCGGCCTCGTGCTGAGCTGGCTCCTGTGGCAGACGGGGAGCCTATGGGTGCCGATCATTTGCCACGGCGTCTATAATGGTGTGATCATCTCCTATCTCGCGGCGTTTCCCGTGCCCGCGTAGAGATTGATCGAAACCGATGGACCGATGTGGTCCTACTGGGAATCGGGCTAGGCTGACTTCATGCAGAATTATCTCGATTTGCTGGCGCGTGTGCTCCAGCACGGCACGCGGAAAACCGATCGTACTGGAACTGGCACGTTAAGCGTGTTCGGACACCAGATGCGTTTCGATCTCTCCGAGGGTTTTCCGTTGGTGACGACCAAAAAGCTGCACGTGAGGTCGATCATCCATGAGTTGTTGTGGTTCTTAACCGGCGACACGAACGTCAAATACCTGCGCGAGCATGGCGTAACCATCTGGGATGAATGGGCTGACGAAAACGGCGAGCTCGGCCCGGTCTATGGTAAGCAGTGGCGTTCATGGGCGACGCTCGATGGGCGTGCGGTCGATCAAATCAGCGATGTTGTCGATCAGATCCGGACCAATCCCGACAGTCGCCGGTTGATTGTGTCGGCATGGAATCCAGCGGACGTCCCGGATATGGCTTTGGCGCCGTGCCATTGCCTCTTTCAGTTCTATGTCGCGGATGGACGCTTATCCTGTCAGCTTTATCAGCGTTCGGCGGATATTTTCCTGGGGGTTCCGTTCAATATCGCGTCTTATGCTTTGCTGACTATGATGATGGCGCAAGTCACAGAGCTGCAGCCTGGCGACTTCGTTCACACGCTGGGAGATGCGCACCTTTATCTGAACCATCTGGAACAGGCTGATCAACAATTGGCTCGCAGTCCGCGGCCTCTTCCGCAAATGTGGATCAATCCCGACGTCGGAGACATTTTTGATTTCACGTATGAAGACTTCGAGATCCAGGGCTACGATCCGCATCCGCATATCAAGGCCGACGTAGCGGTTTAGCCGCATCGCGTGTCAGACACGCCCATCGTGGCTGAATTGCCAGAGGAGTTCATGGTAAAAGTCGCATTTGTTGTTGCCGTTGCGGAGAACGGTGTCATTGGCCGCGATGGGGAACTACCCTGGCGTCTTTCTTCCGATCTGAAGCTGTTTCGTCGTTTGACGATGGGTAAGCCCATCGTCATGGGGCGCCGGACGTGGGATTCCCTACCGAAACGGCCCTTGGATGGACGCGACAATATCGTTGTAACCCGCAGCGCTGATTTTAAGGCTGATGGCGCATATGTCGTTACCAATGTTGACGCAGCGCTTGCTCTCGCGCGAGAGTTGGCGGAGGCGCGCGGCGCAGACGAGGTTGCAGTCATCGGAGGTGCGCAGATTTATAAGGATACGTTGGATCATGCGGACAGAATCTACTGGACGCAGGTGCACGGGACGCCAGAAGGCGACACAATATTTCCTCCGCTCGATGCTGAAATATGGCGAGAGGTTGGCCGGGAGCCCATTCCCAGGACCGAGCGGGATCAGTACGCAGCGACCTTAAAAATTATGGATCGGATCTAATTGCTGCCTCTGCAACCGTATTTTTTGACTGTTTGCATGGATTTAGGTCGCAATATCGTCTTGACGGCAGCGCCTGCATCACCAAATTCGAAGCGGTTGTTTGCGCGCGCAGGGTTCGATGCCCTATAAGCGGGCGGACAATATTTTTTGATCCGATGTCCGCACGGATCATGAACTTCTCACGTGGTGCTGCCATCGCTATGCGAAATTGGCGCCCATGCCTTCCAACAGACATGAGGCTTAAGACGTATGCCCTGGAATAATCAAAATGGCGGCGGCGGTGGTTGGAAGAGCGGAGGCGGCCCCTGGGGACAAGGTCCTGGAGGCGGCGGTCAGCATGGTCCAGGCGGCGGCGGTCAGCAGCCAGATCTGGAAGAAATGCTCAAGCGCGGCCAAGACCGGATGAAGCAAGTCATGCATTCAGGTGGGGTGCCTGGACCGCTCTTGTTGCTTATTGCGGCGATTGCTGCTGCGTTCGTTGGTTTCTTTGCTTTCACGTTCACGGTGCGGCCAGACGAACTCGGCGTCGTTTTGCGCTTCGGTCAGTTCAATCGTCAGGAAGGCCCAGGTCTGCATTTCCGTCTGCCTTATCCGCTTGAGGAAGTGATGTTGCCCAAGGTGACACGTGAGAACTCCATTGAGATCGGTATGCGCTCAGTAAGTAGCATGCGCGGGGTCGCTAAGCGGGACGTCACCGAAGAAAGCCTGATGCTTACGGGCGACGAGAACATTGTTGACGTGGATTTCGTGGTGTTCTGGCGCATTAAGGCAGAGGACAAGGATCCGAACACGGGACAGACAGGCGCCGAGCAATATCTTTTCAACCTGCAATTCCCGGATGAGACGGTGAAAGAGGTTGCCGAGGCAGCGATGCGCGAGGTTGTCGGCAAGAGTGATATTCAGCCGATCCTGACAGGTGCACGTCAGAAAACCGAAGATGACGTGCGCGTGCTTATGCAGAAGACGCTGGATAGCTATGGTTCCGGTATTCGTGTGACGCGCGTTCAGCTCCAGAAAGTGGATCCGCCGCTGAAGGTCATCGACGCGTTCCGTGACGTCCAGGCGGCTAAAGCTGACAACGAACGTATTCAGAACGAAGCTTTCGGGTACGCAAACAAGGTTGTGCCTGAGGCGCGTGGTCAGGCTGAGCGTATTCTCCAGGCTGCGGAAGGTTACAAGCAGCAGGCTGTTCAGGAAGCCACTGGTCAGGCTGCACGCTTTGAAAAAGTCTACGAGGAATATCGTAAGGCTCCCGACGTGACACGCAGGCGCTTGTTCTTGG
Source organism: Filomicrobium sp. (assembly GCF_025698805.1). Taxonomy (NCBI): domain Bacteria; kingdom Pseudomonadati; phylum Pseudomonadota; class Alphaproteobacteria; order Hyphomicrobiales; family Hyphomicrobiaceae; genus Filomicrobium; species Filomicrobium sp. The sequence goes on along the minus strand of NZ_JAILWT010000002.1, from coordinate 537,053 downwards.
AAACCATGGAACGGGTCTACCAAGGTACGGATAAAATCATCATGGATTCAAAGGGCAACACTTCTGGAGTGGTCCCCTACCTGCCACTTGAACCGCTGCGCCAACGCGCCGGTACTGCAGCTAAGGGGAGCGAATAACGCCAATGCGCACGCTATTAGCCATTCTGATCATTCTGGCAGGTCTCAGCGCGGCCGTCGTTTACCTGTCGGCATTTATCGTACGGCAGACCGAGCAGGCGATCGTTCTCGAGTTCGGTAAGCCAGTAAACGTGATCAATGAGTTTGAGGTTGGCCCGGATGGTCAGCCTGTGAACGACGCGGGCCTGTATTGGAAAATTCCGGTCGTTCAGACGGTGGAGTTCTACGATAAGCGTATCCTCGACCTTGAGGCGGAGCCGTTGGAAGTTATCGCTTCGGACCAGAAGCGTCTTGTCGTTGATGCTTTTGCGCGTTTTCGGATCATCAATCCGCTGCTGTTCTACCAAACGGTGCGGGACGAGCGGATTGCACGGCAACGCCTCAGCAACGTGATCGAGTCCTCGCTGCGTAATACGCTCGGTAACGCGACATTCCAGGAGCTTGTCCGCGATAAGCGCGAAGAGCTCATGACGTCGATTCTGGAGCGTGTGAATCGCGAGGCTAAGGACCTCGGCATCAGCGTCGTGGATGTGCGCATTAAGCGTGCCGATCTGCCAGAAGCGAACTCGGAAGCCGTCTATCGGCGCATGCAGACCGAACGCCAGCGCGAGGCGACGGAAATTCGATCGGAAGGTAATGCCGCTGCGAACCGCATTCGGGCGACGGCTGATCGTGAAGCAACGGTGATTCTGGCTGAAGCGACGAAAAAGGCCGAGATCACTCGAGGTGAAGGCGATGCCGAGCGGAACAGAATTTTTGCGGAAGCTTACGGCAGAGACGAAGACTTCTTCGGCTTCTATCGATCGATGCAGGCTTACGAGAAGGGTATGTCGCCGGGTGATACACGTATGTTGATTTCGCCCGACTCGCAGTTCTTCGAATATTTCAACAACCCACAAGGGGCGCAGCCAAGTGGGCCGGCGTCGAGATCGCCTGCTCCGCAATAAGTGCGTTTTGAAATATGACGGACCTTGCTGTCGCGATAGGCCTTGTCCTCGTCATCGAAGGGCTATTGTGGGCAGTCGCTCCTGGGGTTGCACTGTCGATGCTCAGCCGGGCTGCCCAGACGCCGGAGAAGTCGTTGCGTCTGGCCGGCTGGGTGGCGGTTGCCATTGGTTTTGCCATTGTTTGGCTGATCCGGGGATGAGTTCGTTCTAACCATATCTTGACGCCGCCACGGAAGGTTTCGTGGCGGCGTTTCTCGTTTCAGGCCAAGAGTGAATTCTCCGGATTGACAGGGTCGCTAGGTTAGCCAAACCTTCTTTTGGTCCAGTGGCAGAGTGAACAATATCCGCAGAGCTGTACTCCGCCACTTGCGCTTGGGGCCGCTAACCTGGGAGTGTCAACCGTATGCGAGGTTTTGGTTTTTGTTCGCCCTTGCGTGGTTTGATGGTTCTTGCCGTCTTTATCGCGGCCCTATCTGTCCTTGCCGCTGATGGGGCAAGGCGAGGAGCGATAGCTCAGAATGGTCCAAAGAGCGTTGCGCCTATTGCGGGCCGCCTGATTGATGCAGTCGTAAACATTTCCACCAGCCAGCATGCAAAGGGACCTCGCGGCGTGCCGCTGCCAAAGGTACCTAAGGGCTCGCCGTTCGAAGAGTTTTTTGACGATTTTTTCAATCAGCCAGGTGCTGACGAAGGGATCGAACGACGCGTTTCGTCCCTTGGTTCGGGATTCGTCGTGGACGGTAAGGAAGGTCTTGTCGTCACGAACAATCACGTGATTGCGGATGCGGACGAGATCTATGTAAACTTCGCCAATGGGTCGAAGTTGAAGGTCGAGAAGATCGTTGGCAAGGATACCCAAACGGATTTGGCGTTGCTCAAAGTCAATCCGAAAACGCCACTGAAAGATGTGAAGTTTGGGTCATCTGAGACGCTTCAGGTCGGTGATTGGGTGATGGCGATCGGGAACCCCTTTGGTTTGGGCGGTTCGGTCACCGTGGGAATCATTTCAGCCAAGGAGCGGGACATAAATTCCGGCCCATATGATGATTACCTGCAGACTGACGCAGCCATAAATAAAGGAAACTCGGGCGGCCCTCTGTTCAACATGGATGGTGAAGTCATCGGAGTGAACACGGCTATTATCTCTCCGACCGGCGGATCCATTGGTATTGGCTTTGCCGTACCCTCAGATACGGCTCTGAATGTTATTGAGCAGCTCAAGCTGTATGGTGTGACACGGCGAGGTTGGCTCGGCGTGCGTATCCAAACCGTGGCTGACGAAATTGCGGAGGACCTGGGCGTTCCGCCCAATAAAGGCGCGCTCATTGCAGCCGTTGAGCCGGATAGCCCAGCTGCGGTGGCGGGCCTCCAAGCGCGAGATGTGATTGTGTCGTTCGATGGCAAAGACGTTTCGACGATGCGCGGGCTTCCACGGATCGTAGCGCAGACGCGGATTGGGAAGACTGTTCCGGTCGAGATATGGCGGCAAGGCAAGGCCATGTCGCTTTCGGTCAAGGTGGGGCAGCTTGCGGAGGAAACCGGAGACGCAGGCATCCTTCCGTCAGGTGATGAGCCAAGTGCCGAGGATGGGGAAACCGGGCCGATTCTGGGTATGACGCTGAGCGAACTTACTGACGACCTTCGCTCCAAATATAGCGTCGATGCCCATGTCGATGGCGTGATCGTCACGGAGGTTGCGCCAGAAAGCGTGGCGGCGGGCAAAAACATCAAACCTGGTGATGTCATCGTTGAGGCCGGCCAAGAACAAGTGCGCACGCCGCGGGAAGTTGCCGAAAGTGTTGAGCGTGTTCAGGCGAGCGGCCGGCAGGCGTTGTTGCTACGTATCGAAGGTAAACGTGGTGAGGTGCGGTTCGAGGCCCTTCCGATCAAGTAGCGCTAACGTTTTATCTGTGGCGCGCGGGAGAACTCACGTGACAAGGTTCAGGTTTGAAAGCCGGCGGATCCGCAAACGGATTGTCGGTTTTCGAATTGAATAGCGTTTCAGCTTTCCAACGGGTATGCGGGTTGTGATTACCTGAGAGGAGTTTGCCACGTGCGCGAGCAATCGAGCTTTTTGGAAAGTTTGGCAGGTCATTTCGTTCCGGTTCATCGCGACGGACATAAGTTTATCGCTGTCGCGGCAATCCTGGCTCTGATCCTGTTTTTCATTTGGTCGCCGCTTGGCTGGTTGGCGGTGCTTGCCACGATTTTCATCGCCTATTTTTTTCGAGACCCTGACCGCGTGACGCCGCTCCGTGATGGTTTTGTCGTTGCGGCTGCAGACGGCATGATCGCTTCGATCGAAAAGGTTCGCCCGCCACCTGAGCTTGCGCTTGGTGATCGTGAGCGTGTGCGGATCGAGACACACCTTTCGCCGTTCGACGTGCACATCAACCGGGTGCCCGTGGCCGGACGCGTGAAGCGTTCCGTTTATATTCCCGGTGCATTCGTCAACATCACTTCCGATAAGGCAAGCGAGGACAACGAACGCCGCGCTCTGGTCATCGAGATGCCAACCGGAGATGAAATCGCGGTCGTGCAAATCGCGGGGATGGTTTCTCGGCGCATCATTACGTTTGCTCATGAGGGCGACAGTGTCGGGGTCGGGCAGCGATTTGGACTGATCCGCTTCGGATCTCGCGTCGACGTTTATCTGCCCCCGGGAAAATCTACGATGGTTGCGGTTGGCCAGAGGTCGATCGCAGGCGAAACGCTGCTCGCCGATTTGAGCTCGGATGCGCCAGCCATGGAAGCTCGGCGGAGCTGAAACCGCCAAGCTTATCGTAGCTTTGAATTAGATCTCGCAAGCTTCAACGCTGTGGGCGTTGCATAAGGCGTTCACGCAATGACTTCAGGGCTGCGCTCGTGGCGGGCGGGGCATTGGCGCGCTGTGGTTGGGGGACTGCGCGGAGCTGTGGGGGTGACGTCTGCTCCGGCGGCCGCAGAGGCTTGGCGGTGCTCGCCGGGGCCGGTTGCGCGAAGCGTGGTGCGTAAGGGGCGTGCTCGGGCAGTTCGTGGATGTTTTCGAGCGCTGGAAGGACTTCGTCGAGATTGTCGGTGCTGGTCGATGCGTATGAGGGGGACGTTGCCGACCTGTCATCCATGTCGGAAACAGCTAGACTTTCAGCAAACAATTCGTGGGTTGTCGCGGTTACTTGGCCGCTGCCCAATGAGCGCCAGCGCTCTACGATGTGCTCTAGAAGTTTCTGATCTCCGATAGATTGCTGCCAGCAGTGGGTAAACCGCGCGGCGGCTGAGCGTGGCAGACAATCTTCTGGCAGCTCATCAAAATGGATACGTACGGGGAGCGACACACCATCGCCAAATGCGATTGCTTCGCGCTGCCCCAACGCGGGTAGAAATTCGAGAAGGCCTGAACCGGGATCGGAAACTGCGGCCTTCACGATATTCTGGTCTCTATCATTGGACATGCGCAACGCGAACACGGTGTTGCACTGAGAGAGGATCGTGGGATCGATCTCGGCGGGGCGCTGAGTGACGATGCAGAGAGAGGCTCCGTACTTGCGTCCTTCCTTGGCAATGCGGGCGATGGCGCGTTTGCACGGTTCGAAGCCGAGGTCGGTGTTTGCGGGAATGTATCGATGTGCTTCTTCGCATACGAGTGTCACGGGGACTTGGCCTTCACCCCAGAGTGCGAAGTCGAACGTCATACGGCAGATGACGGAAACGACCACGTTTATGATTTCGGTCGGAAGGCCCGTGAGTTCCAGAATTGTAATCGGCTTGTTGTCTACCGGTACACGGAAAATACGGCCAAGGATTTGCGCCATCCCGTCATAGACGGTGACTGATCCGAACATGAAGGCATAGCGGACATCGGAGGATATGCTCTCAATGTGTGCTCTGAGCTGACGATAGGGCGCAAGATCCCGCTTGTTCTCGAGTTTACCCATGCGTTCGTCGATCAGACTTACGAGGTCAGAAATACGATAAGGAACGGGTGAGTCGATTGTGTAGCGGCTGGGATCAATCGATGGGCGTCGTAGCCGTTGGTTCACCGCGTCCGGGCTTCGGCCGATGCCGTAACGTGCTTTCGCGAGCGGGATCAGTTCCTGAAGGATTTCGATTTCTGCTTTGCGTGTAACGTCACCAATCAGAACTTCGACTGCTTCCTCGAATGTCAGAAGCCAAAATGGAAGTTGCAGATTTCTTGGAGAAATGACCTCGGCCCGGCCCTGGAACGCGCTCGCGTATTCGTTGTGTGGGTCGAGCAGCACAATATGGGCGGCGGGATGTTTGTCGAGAATTGCGCGCAGGATGAGTGCTGTGCCGCAAGATTTTCCGGTACCTGTCGTGCCGAGGATCGCAAAGTGCTTTCCGAGCAAATCATCGACCTTAATGATAGCCGGAATCGTGCTGTCCTGGCGGAGCGTGCCGACGCGAACGCTGTCTGAATCGAAGCCGTAAAATGCGAGCTGCAACTCACTCTTTGCGGCAACGCGAACGCGATCACCAAGTGCAGGGTAGCTCGTAACACCACGATTGAACCTCGTCTCGCTATGGCGATCTCTGGAGAGCTCTCCAACGAGGTTGAGTTCAGCGATCCAAATCTCGCCTTCGCCGTCCCGTTGTGCAGGGACGGGCACACTTAATGCGGATACGATGGCGAGCACGATCGTATTCGAGGTGTCGATAGCTAGCAATGTGCCCATTTCGGGCCGATTGCCGGCCATAGCTGGGCTGCCTTCGGCCGGAGGATCGAGCATAAGGATCGCCTTGCCACCGGTAACGGATACGATGCGTCCAATGGAGCTGTCGCCGTTCAGCATTTTAGATGCTCCGCGTTTTTGTTCAGACCGGGCGTCATTGTTCCGGTCACCGGCTCGAAGGGTCGGGGCCCGACATAAAAGTGCCGAGGGCGGCGCCGCGTCCCTGAGCTATGGAAACGTGATGAGGTGAGGGGAGGTGCACCGAGACCTGGGTGCCGCGCTCCTTCTCGCTTTCAATTTGCAGTTGGCCACCGTGGAGTTCTGTTAGCGCCTTGGCGATCGTGAGGCCGAGGCCGGTTCCTTCTTGCCAGCGCGCGCGTGATCCATCGACCTGACCAAAGGGGGTCAGCGCTACGGAAAGTTCTTCTGCACTCATGCCGACGCCCGTGTCCCGGACAAGGACTGTTACGCTCTGGTCAGGATTGCGCAGTGCTTCAATAACAACCGTGCCACCGGGCGGCGTGAACTTGATGGCGTTGGAGATGATGTTGTTAAAGATCTGCGCGAGCTTGTTTTCTTCCCCGCGGATCGTAGTCAGGCTCGGGGGGGACAGGAACACGAGCGTGATGTTCTTGCTATCGCCCAGCCGTTTTGCCGACTTTACGCATTCCTCGAGTACAGCAGCGAGATCAATTTCGTGCTCATTGAGTGCGTACTTGCCACTCTGCATTTTCGAAATGTCGAGAATGTCGTTGATGACAGATAGCAAATGCACGGCGGCGTCATGGATCAGTGACGCGTACTCGGCGACATTCTCATCGCTCAGTTTGCTTCGGTCATTCTCAGCTAGGATTTTGGAGAAACCGATTACGGTGTTGAGTGGCGTGCGCAGCTCGTGGCTCATATTCGAGATGAACTCGGATTTGACCTTATTCGCCAGCTCAGTCTCGATACGCGCCGAGTGTTCGGCCACACGCGTTCTATGCCGTAATACCGCATCACCAAGCAATGATGCGTATTCAGACATTAATGACTTCGTATTCTGATTGTTAAACGAGCCGTTGAGCATGTTCTGGTTTGTCTCGATCGGAATGAACCGTCATGAACTCTAGGTATTAACCGATAACTACGGGTTAACAGTTTCGCGGCGGCAAGATCTTCTTTGGATGCCAGATATTGTGCTCAGATTAAGTGCAAGATGGCTGGCTTTCTGTGAACTTGTTGCACTATTGCGCTGGCCGAGTTGTGGAAAATACGCTTTGATCCGGTCGTCGGGATCTTTTGTAAGAAAAATTCGGGAAGACTTGGATGTCTTCCGGTCTTCGCTGAACCGGGGGGGGGATGAAGGCGTCAGCGTGCTGGCTAGTCGGTGGCCTGATGGCCAGCCTATGCTTTTTGGGTGCAGGCGGGGTGCATGCCGGGCCGGCGATTGGGCAATTCGAGATCAAGGATCTTGAGGCTGAGCCGGGGACCGTCGAGTTTCAAAGTCAAAATGCTCATTCGTGGGGGCTGCCAAAGCGCCAGTATCAGGAAGTGGCGCCTGGTGAATTCGCGTATGATGACAATAGCGTAGCGCAGCAGCGCCATGCGCTCGAAATTGAGATGACGCTCACCCACTTCTTTCGGATGCGTGTCGGCATCGAATATGAAAAAGAGCGATTGGACGACCCTGAGGGGCCGGTGTTTGCTAATGACTTTGGGGGGCTTACGCTCGACGAAATCGCTGTCGAAGGCGTGGTGATACTCATTCCGATCAAAAACAAACATGGGATTGGGTTGGGAGCCCTGACAGAAGTCGAGCACCCTCTCGAAACGGGTAGCGCTAATTCGGTCGTGTTTGGTCCAATCATTGAGGCGCAGTATGGACCGTGGTCGGCGGTAGCTAACCTGACGCTCGTGCACTTCTTTGGTGGAGATCCTGACGAACGCGATCCGAAATGGGATTTCGCCTATGCGACGCAGATTAAATACGATGCCACGGAAAACTGGGCATTCGCTCTGGAGGCCTACGGTACGGTAGACCGGCTCGGGAATAGTGGGACGCCGGATGAGACACGGGTACTGTTTGGCGACTTCGATCAACACCGCATGGGGCCGTTGATCTATTACACCTACCGTTCCGAAAACAACGCAATAGACATCGATACAGATGCAGAATTTGGTGAAGAGAAGGACGAGGGCACGACCGTTACGATCGGGGTCGGATTACTCGCCGGGCTCAATCAGAACACGCCAGAAGCCACGCTCAAGTGGAGCGTTGAGGTCGAGTTCTAACCTTTCGCGCAGTGGGCGGCATCTGGTGAGACATTGGTAGATTGCGTGGTTGGGTAAGCGCCAAATCGATATAGGCCGGTGGCCAGATACTCTTTCGTTTTCGAGGCGAGAGTAATGCAATGACTAGCGTGAAAACGATTGCACACAGTAGCCCGGTGACCAAGGAACCGATTGCTGCGCGCATTTGTGAGGTGCGTGAAACCGGTCGATCTGCCGCCTGCTCGACAATGCGTGCATCCGGCAAGTGCAACCCAAAGCTCGTGTCGGCTTGCCGCCCGGTTTCCATTTCTTCGTTGAGTTGCTGGGTGAGCGCATTGATCTTTAATGTGGGATCTGGCGCATCGATTGTATTTGCGAGTACCGTTGCTTGAGGCTGAGGGGAGGCCTTGGCCGCTCCAATCTGTGCACGCAATTCCGCGATGCGGTCTTCCGCGGCGCGCATGCGCTCTTGAGCGAGGCGTTTCTTGCGGGCTAGCTTCCGGGAAATGTAGACGTCGGCTGCAGTATCAGCGATCCGGGCGGCCAGTTCGGGATCGCTCGCTTTTGCTGTGATTGTTATCAAAAGGGTATTCCGCAAGCGTCGCGTTTTGATGAGCGCCGCTACAGTGGCCGCAGAACGGCTCAGTTTCGGATCAATAGCGAAGGTTTTGCCGTCGTCGTTTTCTCTGGCTTCGTCCATAAAATCGAAGCGCGAATTCTTTTGCTGAATCTGAGGGCTATCGCGTTGTGATGTCTCTTGCCCGCGGAGAGACATGAGGGTGGAGGGTATGCGTTGCCACAGCGGAGCCTCATCAAGAAACTCCGGTCTCTCCTGTAATTTGAGATGGACGACGACGGCCAAGGCCAGTTCGTGAGAACGGATGTCAGCGAGAGCTTTTGCGGCAAGTGCATCGTCGGCTTCGATGACATCATACGAGGCGTCGTTTGAAAGGGTGCCGTGTTTTGGATCAAGCTGGAGCGTCGTTGTTGCGGAGTAACGGGTTGGCGTTGTCAAAAAAAGGGTCAGCGAAAAGCCCGTTGCGAGAGCCGCGATGACAATAAGTCTTCGCCCCTTGATGCGCGATCCCCATTTGGCGTTGGGCCAGCGGAGCAGTTGGCCTGACCTTTTTCGCGGAAGGTTCCTAGGGTTTCGGCACTGGCGAGATGAGTTCGTCATTCAGGTTGACAGGTGAACCAGCGGCGCAAGTGCGCGAGATGCATGGTAACTGGTGGGAAACCAAGGTCGCTTCTATTGAGGTGTACGTTTTCAAGCACCGCTTCGTCGCACGCTCGCGACGTTGATATTGATGTCATAGGTACATCTCAGATTGGTTTGCGGGTCCGCAGGTGCGAGCACCAGATAGGGCTGCTTGTATGCCGCATCCCAACGCGTATCGCTGATCTCCCAGAGGTTTACCCCGAGATCGCCGCGACCAATCTGCAACGCAATTGATGATGGTTTCGACCAAGCGAGACCGGCAAATTCGGCGGATTGGTTGAGCCGGTCGCGTTGACACGCGGCGATGGCATTGTTGCGGTAAGCGGCGATCAGCGCATCTGCTGTTGCAGAGCGATAAATCTGATCCTGGGCGTAGACCTTGAGAACGGCCAGAAGCGCCAGGGCAGCGATAATATATTTCATCGGTCTGATCCCCTTGGCTGGCCCGGCGTGGGTCTTGGTGGGACGGGCGCCGGCTTGCGAGAGCGGGTGAGCGTGTTCCGTAATGCTCAGAGGCAAGATTCCGAATTCTTGGTAAAGAAAGCGTCAAGCTGCGGCCTTCCGCCGTCTGTTAGCCGAAATACTTGTCAGGGCCTGCCGCATGCGGCACAAGCTGCTTGGTTGAACTAAAAATCCTTATTTGAGGGAGGAGTTACGGCTATGAAGAAGCGCCTGCTAATTACGCGCCGCCTGCCGAGCGCCGTGGAAGAACGGGCCCACCGGGACTATGAGGTGGTGCTCAATGAAGACGATCATCAGATGACTCCAGAGGAGATCGCCGAGAAGGCGCGTGACGTCGACGCTGTGATGATCACGATCACGGACAAGATGCCTGAGGCCGCGGTTATGGCGCTGCCGGAGCACATCAAGATCATGTCGACGTTCTCGATCGGTTTCGACCATATCGATCTGAACGCTGCCAAAGCACGCGGCATTAAGATCGGTAACGCACCGCATGGTGTAACGGTGGCGACGGCTGAAATCGCGATGCTGCTGTTGCTCGGTTCCGCGCGCCGCGCTTCTGAAGGCGAGCACATGATCCGCACGAAGTCGTGGCCGGGCTGGGCGCCGCTGCAACTTGTCGGTCGCCGCCTCGACAACAAGAAACTGGGCATTTTCGGTTTCGGCAAGATCGGTCGCGCACTGGCGCAGCGTGCTCGTGGTTTCGATATGGAAATCCACTATCACGATATCGTTCGCGTCAGCCCCGAGCTTGAGCAAGGTGCGATCTATCATGACACTCTGGACAGCCTGTTGGCCGTGTCGGAGTTCTTCTCGATCAACGCGCCATCGACGCCCGAGACGCGCTATTTCTTCAACAAAGATGCCATCGAAAAGATGCCGCAGGGTGCGATCGTTGCGAATACGGCGCGCGGCGATCTTGTGAAGGACGAAGATGTGATCGCGGCGCTCAAATCGGGCCGTCTCGGCTATGCTGGTCTCGATGTGTTCGCGGGTGAGCCGAAGATCAATGAGGCTTACTACGGACTGGAGAACACGTTCCTTCTTCCGCACCTTGGCTCTGCTGCTATCGAAGCCAGAAATCAGATGGGTTTCGAGGCTCTCGATAATATCGATGCCGCGTTTGCCGGTAAGGAAATGCCCTTCGCGCTTACTTAAGCAGCTGACAGACGTTAGGTGTTTTGAATCCAATTGGCCCGGATCATCTCCGGGCCAATTTGTTTTTGACTGTTTGGTGGGGTAGCTGGCTAGTGGCCTTTGCTACCATTCTTGATTTTACTGAATGCCTCCCGCCAGAAATCGTATGTCACCATCAGGCCGGTGATAATCAGAACGATTTTGATATCCCAGCCCTCGACTGCGTATCCGAGGATCGCAATGAATGCGAGGTAGAGAGCGAGGGAGAATATTGCGAGCAGCTTGTCATACATGAAAGAGCCTCACGCGGTGGCGGGTTGTTGAGCCAGATGCTCGACTAGCCATTTGGCGGTGCGGAGAAGGCGGCCGTCGTCGCGACGCGGTCCTACGAGTTGGACACCGACGGGGAGGCCGTTGACTTCCATAATCGGGACTGAGACGGCGGGCATGCCGAGATAGGTCCACAGGCCATTGAAAATCGGGCTGCCTGTAATGCCTTCGTCGAGATGCGGTGCTGGGCCGGGCGCCGCAGGAGTGAGAATAACGGAGTAGTGCTCGAAGATTTCGGCAATGGCTTCGTACGCCCTTTCCCGTGACGCGATCGCTTCGATATAGGCGCGCACGGGAACTTTGACACCTTCATCAAGCCGAACGTTCAGTTCGTCGGACAACAGGTTGCGTGCTCGGTCTTGCAGCGGTCCGTAATACGAGGCGTTCTCCGCGAGCTGTACCAGGCGCTGCCATTCGATGACGCGAGCGAGGCCGTTGAGTTCGATCTCGTCGCATTGAGCTCCGAGTTCGCCGGCCAGTTCGGTGAACGCCTCTCGCATTTCAGGATCTGCCTGATCCCAGGCTGGCGTTTTCACAAACGCGAAGCTTGGCGTGAGGGGTGGCTTGCTGGCAGCTAGCTCAACGACGTTTGGGCCACTTGCAAAATAACTTGCGGGATCGGTAGCGTCGTACCCGGCCATGCAATCGGTTAAGAGCGCTAGGTCTTCAATCGAACGGCCAAAATAGCCGACCGTATCCAGTGTGTGGGACTGCTGCAGGACGCCTGTGCGCGAGACGAGGCCGGATGTGGGCTTGAACCCGTAGATGCCGACGTAGGATGCGGGCCGCAATACTGAGCCGGCGGTTTGCGTACCAACTGCTCCGGGCACCATTAGGTCTGCAACGGCGGCTGCCGATCCTGCGGATGATCCCCCCGGTGTATGGGATGTGTTGAGTGGGTTCTTTGTTGTCGAGGGTGTGAGCAGGGCAAGTTCCGTCGTTACCGTTTTTCCGATAATTATGGCGCCTGCTGAGCGTAACGCGGCCACGCAGGTGGCATCGCGCTGGGGTCGGTTGCCCGAAAATATCGGGCAACCGTTCTCATTGGGATAACCGGCGACATCGATGATGTCCTTCACAGCAATTGGGACACCGTGAAGGGGGCCTATGCCGTTTCCGGTGCCGCGGATTTGGTCGGCAACTGTGGCTTGTTTGAGCGCATACTCGTGGTCGATGTGCGCGAAGGCGCCAATGGCGTCGTCACGTTCGTCGATCCGTGCGAGGCAGGCTTCTGTGAGTTTTTCGGACGTGACGGTGCCGTCGCGGATCGCTCTTGCCGCTTCGGTCACCGTCAGCTCATTCAGTCCACCGGCGTTTGCCGCCATGTTACCTCATCGATCAATGGCCGTAGAAATATTCGGGCATCCAAAGGGCGATGCCTGGGAACGTATACAACAGCACCATCGCCAACAGAACCATGCCCAGATAGGGCATACACCCCGCGAAGATCTGAGTCAGACGTATGTGCGGCGGCGCTATCCCCTTTAGATAGTAGGCCGCCATGGCCATGGGTGGAGTGAGGAACGATGTCTGCAAGTTCAAGGCGATGAGAATGCCGAAGAACAGCGGATCAATCCCGAAGTGCGTCACCAGTGGTAGGAAGATCGGCACGAAGATGATGATGATTTCCGACCATTCGAGCGGCCAACCGAGCAGGAAGATAATGATCTGCGTTAGGATCAGGAACATGATTGGCGAGAGGTCGAGAGAGATCACGAACTCTTTGACGAGGTTTTCTCCACCCAAGTAGGAGAAGACGGACGCGAAGGTCCAGGAACCGACGAACAGCCAGCACACCATGGCTGAAGTCCTGACGGTCAGATAAACGGATTCTTTGAGCCGTTCCCACGTCAAGGATCCGTAGGCGGCGGCCAAAACAAGTCCTCCGAGCGATCCGACGGCAGCGGCCTCGGAAGGTGTGGCGAGACCGAAGAGAATTGCGCCAAGCACGGATAGGATCAGTAACGCAAGAGGGACGAACGACGTCAGCATCAGCCAGTAGAGGGCCCAGCCCGAGATATCGGCTGTGTCATCTTCGGAAGGTGGCGGCGCAATTTTGGGGTTCAATACGGCGCGGGTGACAACATAGATCATGTAGAGTCCCGCCAGCATGAAACCGGGTAGGAACGCTCCGGCATATAGCTTTACGACTGAGACGTTGGTGGTTGCAGAATAAACGATCAACATGATCGACGGCGGGATCAGGATGCCAAGGCACCCGCCGGCGCAGATCACACCTGATGCGTAGCTGGGCTCGTATTTGGCTTTCAGCATCTGCGGATAGGCGAGAAGCCCCATGAGCGTGACCACGGCACCGACGATGCCCGTCGCGGTCGCAAATAGTGCGCATGTTAGAAGAGATGCGAGTGCCATCGACCCCGGAACGTTTTTGGCGGCGATCCGCAAGCTTGTGAACAATCGGTCGACGATGTTCGCACGTTCGACGATGTAACCCATGAACAGGAAGAGGGGGACGGCGGTCAGCACGTCGCTGGACATCACCGAGTACGTCTGGTTGACGAACAAATCGAATATTCGGTTGTCGAATATCGACGTCATCCGTTCAGGATCATAGTAGGCGTAGTAGCCAAAGATCACGCCCATCGCCATCAACGTAAAGGCGATGGGAAAGCCGAGCATGACAACGAAGATGAAGAGTGCCAGCATCATGATGGCAACTTGCGGGTCGGTCATTTAGGCGCGTCCTTGTTGCCGGAGAGCTGCTGAGATAATTTTGCGTGGTCTTCGGCCTGATGGAGCAAGGCCGTTTCTGTTTCTTCCACGTCTGCCAGTTTGTCCGGCCAGGAGCCTGTCTGCAGGCATATGATGCAGCGACAGACCTGTGCGAAACCTTGAATGAGAAGAAGTATCCCTGCAGCAGGTATGATGAACTTGAATTGCCAGATGGGGATGTTGGCTGGGCTCATGGAGCTGACTTCGAGCCAACGGAAGGATTTGCTGGCATATTTCCAACCGGCGATGATCAATGCCAAAACGCCTGGAAAGAAGAAGATCACATACAGCACCAACTCGATGGTGGCCTGGACCCTATTCGGCCAGAGGCGATAGAAGACATCACCTCGTACGTGGGCGTCACGGGCGAGCGTATAAGCGCCGCCCATCATGAACAGGGCGCCATACATCATGTAGCTGAGGTCGAAGGCCCATGTGGTCGGGGCTCTTAGTATGTAGCGAACAAAGACTTCGTAGCTGACCCCGAAGGTCATTGCGATGATGCACCACGCAAACGCGTGGCCCACCCAAGTCGACAATTTGTCAACGGCTCGGATAAACGAAAGCACCGTTTAGCGTCCCCAAAAAATTGGACCGATACGTATAGGTCGGAAGCCACATCTGTAGCTTCCGACTTCCGGTTTAAGTCAGTCCGAGACGGGTCAGCCCATCTTCAATTTGTTTGGGAAATAGTGCTCGTAGGCCAAACGATAGTCAGCGGCATTCATCAGGTAGTAGAACGCCACACGTTCCGACCACTTGCGCTGGCTGTCGACAACTTTCTTGAAGAAGGCATCCTGTTCCAGCTTTTCGAGCACTTTGTCCCAGCTCTTAAGCTGTGCTTCCATCACCGCCTTTGGCGTACGCGCGACGGTAACTCCGTCTTCGTTCATCAGGCCCTGCAGGTCGGCAGAATAGCGATCGAGTGCGAGCGCGTAGTTTGCCGTGTTGGCAGCTTCGGCGCCGTATTCGAGGATCGCTTTGATTTCCTGCGGCAAGCCGTCGAACTTCTTCTTCGAGAAAATGATCTCAAAGAATTCAGCGGCCTGGTGATAGGAGCCCAGCATGTAGTGCTTGGAAACGTTCTGGGCACCAAACTGGCGGTCGGACGTCGGATTGTTGAACTCGAACGCGTCGATAACGCCGCGTTCAAGAGCTGGAACAATTTCGCCGCCGGGAAGCTGCGTTACAGCTAGGCCCATGCCTTGCATAATGTCGGTTGCCAAGCCGACGGTACGGTATTTCACACCGTTCATGTCTTCGGCGGTTTTGATTTCCTTCTTGAACCAGCCAAGTGGCTGTGTGGGCATCGGCATAGCGAAGAAGCCGACAACGTCGAGGCCTAGGATATCTTGGGTCAGCTCTCGATACAGTTCGCGGCCATCCTTGGACTGGATCCAGGCCAGCATCTGTGTCGCGTCGCAACCGAGGACCGGGCCGGTCCCGAAGAGCGAAGCAGCTTTGTTTTTACCGTACCAGTATGCGGAAACCGTGTGAGCCGCGTCGATGACGCCATCAGAGCAGGCATCCTGAACCTGGAACGCTTTAACAACGGCGCCGGCGGGCAGAAGGTCAAATTTGAGACGGTTGCCGGACATCGCTTCGCAGCGATCCGTGTACTGTTTTGCCATCTCCTGGAAGATGTCGGATGCACCCCAAGAGGATTGCATCTTCAGCGTGATAGTTTCTGCCCGGGAAACGTTGGGCATTGCTACTGTGCCAACCGCGGCCGTACCAGCAGCAATGGCGCTGCCTTTCAGAAAGCGACGACGGGAGACGGACTTTGTATCGGTCTTGGACGTCATAGGATTTTTTTCCTCCCATAAGGAAAAAGTGACAACAGTGCCCACGCCAAAGGTGGGGTGTTATGCGACCGGCCGTTTTCGGCTCTGGTTGCGGCTCAGCTAACCTGCCGCGCGCTTTGTATGAGTCAATTGCGCACATGTGACAATTCGTAGAGTAGCTATTTGGCAGGCATGGAGCCTTTCGCAGCCTAGCCTTCGTCGCCAAACCCGTAAACGGCTTTTTCACTGCGGGTGCGGGGAGCTTGGTGGGTATCTTACGTGTGCCTGGTTTTTGTGCCGCATGGCGCCAACTTGACTGGCAGTTGCCGGAAATCCTATAGCTCTGGGCCTTAGCATGCATTTTGCCGCATCGGATTTTGCGGCTTGCGCTGTGCCTAGGAGGGACCTGCGCTGCCGTTGCGGCTTGTCATGGGCGCCGCACTATTAAACTTTAGGATGATATCATGTCGAATACGACGCGCCAGCCGGGACGTCACTTCCTTCAGATTCCAGGTCCTACCCCCGTGCCTGAGCGTATTATTCAAGCGATGGCGCGTACGATCATCGATCATCGCAGCCAAGCTTTTGCCGATCTATCGCTGCGTGTCATCAATGGCATAAAGACGATCTTCAAGACGAAGCAGCCCGTGATTCTTTATCCCTCATCCGGGACCGGCGCGTGGGAAGCGGCGCTCGTTAACACATTGTCGCCCGGCGATAAGGTGCTGATGGTCGAGACGGGCCAGTTCGCAACGCTGTGGAAGGACATGGCGGCGAAGATCGGTCTGGTGCCCGAATTCCTGCCGACCGATTGGCGTACCGGCGCTGAAGCCGATGCGATTGAGAGCGCCCTGAAGCGTGATACCGTGCATGAGATTAAAGCCGTTTGCGTCGTGCACAACGAGACGGCAACGGGCTGCCGTTCGTGGATTCAGGATATCCGTAAGGCGATGGATGCCGCCGGCCATCCTGCGCTCCTCATGGTCGATACGATTTCTTCGCTCGGCTGCTTGGACTATCGCCATGACGAATGGGGCGTCGACGTCTCCATCTCCGGGTCGCAGAAGGGCTTGATGTTGCCGCCGGGTCTTTCGTTCACGGCTGTGAGCGAGAAGGCATTGGAAGCGGCAAAGTCTGCGTCGCTGCAGCGGTCCTACTGGTCCTGGCAGGACATGATTGCTTCTAACGCCAGTGGCTTCTTCCCGTTCACGCCCGCTACCGGTCTGCTTTATGGCCTCGAAACAGCGATCACGATGCTGCACGAGGAAGGGCTCGACAATGTGTTCGCGCGTCATGAACGGCATGGCCGGGCGACCCGGGCTGCGGTTGAGACTTGGGGGCTGGAAGTCCTTTGTCGCGATCCGAAATATTACTCGCCAGCTGTGACGAGTGTGCTCATGCCTGAAGGTCATAACGCCGATACGTTCCGGGCCTTGGTCCTGGAGAATTTCAATATGTCCTTGGGCACGGGATTGAACCGTCTTTCCGGGAAGGTCTTCCGCATTGGTCATCTCGGCGACACTAACGATCTGACGATTATGGGTGCTCTGTCGGGCGTTGAGATGGGTCTTGAGCTCGCCGGCGTTCCTCACGCCAAGGGCGGTGTGACGGCTGCTATGGCGGAGATCACGCGCGCGACCAACCAGGTGCGCGCCGCGGCGTAACGAGTGCGGGAAAACGAACTAAAAAAGGACCGCCGGTTCACAACAGTCGGCGGTCTTTTTGTTTTCAGGATACCTCGTGCGTCGAGGATGCTCAGAGTGGCCAGACGAGCAATATCATCGGTACGCCGACGGCCAGGATTATGATTTCCAGAGGTAGTCCCAGGCGCCAGTAGTCACCGAAGCGATAGCCGCCCGGTCCCATGATCAGCGTATTGTTCTTGTGGCCTATGGGGGTCAGGAATGCGCAACTCGCGGAAACCGCGACCGCCATCAGGAACGGATCTGGGTTCACTTCCAATGATCTGGCAACATCGACAGCGATGGGAGCCGCGACGAGGGCAGTAGCCGTATTGTTCAAGACGTCGGACAACGCCATCGTTAGGGCCATGATGATTGTGAGGATCGCCCACGGTGGAAGATCTCTTGCGGCGTTGACGAGGCCACTTGCGAGGACGTTCGTCGCGCCTGAAGTTTCGAGCGCCAATCCGATGGGTATGAGCGAGCCTATCAGGATGACGACAGGCCATTCAATCGTGTCATAGAGCTGCTTGATCGGGACTATGCCTGTAAGTACGTAGAGCGTGCTTACCAGAGCGAGTGCGACAGACAAGTCGACCCAGCCAACGCTTGATGCTGCGATGGCCGTTGCAAATATTCCCGTCGCTAGGGCGGCTTTGCCGGACGCGTTTACCTCAAGGCCGCGTTCAGCGAGGGGCAGAAGGCCCATCGCATCCAGAAAGGCATGGATGCGTTGCTGAGGGCCGAGCAATAGCAGGACATCGCCAGCGGACAGCGGCGTCCGGCGCACGCGCGAGGCAATCCTGCGGCCGTTTCGTTGAATGCCGATGAGCCAGATGCCGTAATTGTCAACGAGACTGAGGTTGGCGCTGGTACGTCCTTCGATACGTGCGCCGGGGCGGACGACGGCTTCCACGAGTTCCAGTCCGGTGCCTTCGATTTTTTCGCGTTGGTGGTCGGCTTCGACGTATGAGAGCTTGTGTTCGGACACGAACTTATCGAGCGCTTCAGCAGCCGTTTCGACCAGCAGGACATCGCCATCCTGAATCTGTATCCAGCCGGATGCGCTCGGTAAGCGATTTTTGCCACGGATCACGTTGAGCAATGTCAAGTCTCCGTCCTGACAGGCCTTCTCAAGATCGAGGAGTGGCATTCCTACGATGCTTGAATCCTGATTGACGGTGAGTTCAGCAATGTAGTCATCGAGCTTAAAGGTGCTCAACGACGCGCTGCTATCGTCGGACGGCGTGGGGATGAGACGCCAGCCAACCAGCGCGATGAAGGCAATGCCGACCACGGCAAGGACGATGCCGACCGGTGCGAAGTCGAACATCTGAAACGGTGCATCGACGGTGCGTTCGCGGAATGTCGAAATGATGATGTTGGGTGGTGTTCCGATAAGTGTAACCAACCCACCGAGCAATGTTGCGAACGAGAGCGGCATCAGCGTCAGTCCCGGTGACCGCTTCGCCTTACGAGCAGCTTCGATATCGACGGGCATCAGCAAGGCCAATGCGCCGACGTTGTTCATAATGCTCGAGAGAAGGCCCCCCACACTGGCCATGACAGCTATGTGAGTGGAGATCGAGCGTCCGGCGTTCGTAATGTGGCGTGCTAGCAGCTCGACAGCGCCGGACGCCGCCAAGCCATGGCTAACGACGAGGACAAGCGCGATGATGACGGTGGCCGGATGGCCGAAGCCTTCGAATGCTTTTCCGGCCGGGACGACGTTGAGAAGTACGGCGACGATCAAAGCGCCGAACGCGACGATATCGTAGCGCCAGCGACCCCATACCAAAAGGACGAAGACGCCGGCAAGCAGGACCAGGATAGTGATCTGATCCGGTGTGAACTGCATGCTAGCCCCCCGCGTTTTTCTAGGTTTATCTACCCACCTCGACCGTGTGGGGCCGTGTCATTGACACGGCCATGCAACTTCTCGAACGGATTATTTCATGGTCGGAATGGAGAACTCCGAACCGCTGCGGATACCGGAAGGCCAGCGCGATGTGACCGTTTTGGTCTTTGTGTAAAAGCGGATTGAATCGGGACCGTGCTGATTGAGATCGCCAAATCCAGACCGCTTCCAGCCGCCGAAGGTGTGGTAGGCCAGCGGGACAGGGATCGGAACATTGACGCCGACCATGCCTATGTTGACCTTGGAGACAAAATCCCTCGCCGTATCACCGTCGCGCGTGAATATAGCTACCCCGTTTCCGTACTCATGTTCTGATGGCAAACGCAGGGCTTCGTCATAGGTTCCTGCACGGACGATTGAGAGGACGGGGCCGAAGATTTCTTCGCGATAGATACGCATCTCCGGCGTGACTCGGTCGAACAGACAACCGCCCATATAGAAGCCGTTCTCGTAACCCTGCATTTTGAAATCGCGGCCATCGACGAGGAGGTCGGCGCCTTCTTTGATACCGAGGTCTACATAGGCTCTGACCTTTGTCAGGTGAGCACTGGAGATAAGCGGACCGAAGTCTGCGTCGGCACTTGTTGATGGGCCGACTTTAAGTGTTTCGACTTTTGGAACGAGGCGTTCGAGCAGAGCGGATGCGGCTTGTTCGCCTACGGGTACGGCGACAGAAACGGCCATGCAGCGTTCCCCGGCCGAACCATAACCGGCGCCGATCAGTGCATCAGCGGCCTGATCCATGTCGGCGTCAGGCATGATGATCATGTGGTTCTTCGCGCCGCCGAATGCTTGTACGCGTTTTCCGGTGCCGGCCGCGCGCGCATAGACATATTGGGCAATGTCAGAGGAGCCGACGAAACCGACTGCAGAGATGTCGGGATCATCAAGGATGGCGTCGACGGCTTCTTTGTCGCCGTTGATGACATTGAGAATACCTGGCGGAAGGCCGGCTTCGATGAACAGTTCCGCTAGCATCATCGGTACGCTTGGATCGCGTTCTGACGGCTTGAGGATAAAGGCATTGCCGCAAGCGATAGCTGGGGCGGCCTTCCAGAGCGGGATCATTGCGGGAAAATTGAATGGTGTGATGCCAGCGACGACGCCGAGCGGTTGGCGCATGGAATACATGTCGATGGCAGGTCCGGCGCCATCGGTATACTCACCCTTCAAGAGATGTGGGATGCCGATAGCGAATTCAGCGACTTCGAGGCCGCGTTGAATGTCGCCCTTAGCGTCGGGAATTGTCTTGCCGTGCTCACGCGCGAGGACGTCAGCGAGCTTGTCCATATCCCGGTTGAGGAGATCAACGAAACGCATCATGACGCGTGCGCGCCTCTGGGGATTAGTTGCGGCCCAACCCTCTTGGGCTTCTTTTGCATTTTCAACGGCTTGGCGAACTTCTTTGGTGGTTGCCAGTGGCACCCGTGCTGCGATTTCGCCGGTCATTGGCCAATAGACATCGCCGAAGCGGCCTGAAGTTCCGGGCACATGGTTGCCGCCGATGAAGTGGCTGAGTTCACGGGTCATGATAAACGCCTGTAGTTTTATGGGCTTGGTGGAGCTTGGACAGGTGGGAGAAAACGTTCATTTCTTTCTCTACCACGGTGTCGCAATAGGCGGAAATCTGGATGCCACCGAGATTTGGCTAACGCAAATGATAACAAAAAAGGGCGGCCTATAGGCCGCCCTGATCTGATCCGTAGTCTAAAGGGGACTATTCTCCGGGTGCCTGCTCAGGAGAGCCGCGGCGGAACCGACGCAGCAACATCTGGAACAGAGGCAACAGGAATAGCAGGATCGCAACGATTGCGATTGGCGTTGACACCGGACGCTCCAGGAAGATCCACGGAGACCCGTCGCTCATGATCAGGCTCTGGCGCAAAGCATCTTCGGTTGGCGCACCGAGAACCAAGGCGACGACAAGCGGGGCCAGTGGGTATTCAAGCCGCCGCAGGATGAAGCCGAGGATGCCGAAGATAACGACGAGCCAAACGTCGAGCATTGAGTTTTGGATCGCATAAGCGCCAACCAGGCAAAGCACGACAATGATCGGCGTCATGATTGCGTAAGGCGTGCGCAGCATCATTGCCAGGAGCGGCGTAGCGACGAGGCAGATCACGACCGCAGCTACGTTTGCCAGATAGAGGCTTGCGATAAAGGACCAGACGAACTCTGGCTGATCAGTGAACAGCCGTGGTCCTGGCACGAAGCCCCACATGAAGACGCCGGCCATGAGGATGGCGGCCGTAGGTGAACCTGGGATACCGAGGACAAGCATCGGCAGGATCGAGCCAGTACCGGCAGCATTGTTGGCGGCTTCCGGCGCGAGCACACCTTCAGGAGCGCCGTGGCCGAACTTCTCGGGATGCTTCGAAGTCTTCTGTGCGATGCCATAGGCCATGAACGAGGCTGGGGTGGCACCGGCACCGGGTAGGATCCCTGTGATAAAGCCAAGGAGGGCTGACGAGAGGGCAAGCACCCAGTGCTTCATAATCAGACGGATGGACTCGGTGATATCGTGGAGCCCAAGCTTGGCCGCTTTGGTCAAGTCCTCAATCTGTACTTTGTAGCGCTCAGCAGCGTTGTTCAATACTTCGCCAAGGCCAAACAGACCAATCGTTATCGGTACGAAGTGGAAGCCTTGCAGCATATCAATGCTACCAAAGGTCATCCGTGGCTGGCCGGTGACGACGTCAAGGCCGACAGTCGACAGGAGGAAGCCGGCTGCGATCATGATGAGTGCCTTGGCTGGTGCTCCTCCCATACCGATGAAGGTGCCGAAAGCGATCATCAAAACGGCGAACATTTCTGGCGGGCCGAACTTCAGCGCCATTTCGGCGAAGGGGACCGCGAAGAACGTGAACAAGATCGATGCGATCATTGCACCGACGAATGACACGGTGAACCCGATGGACATGGCAAGCTGTGCTTTGCCTTGTTTTGCCATGGGTCTTCCGTCGAACATCACTGCAACAGACCAAGGGTTCCCTGGCACGGCAAAGAGGATCGAGGTGATCAGACCGCCATACATCGAGCCCCAATAGATGCCTGCCAGCATAACAAGGGCTGAAATTGGCTCCAGGAACACGGTGACAGGTAGAAGGATCGCGACACCGGTCGTGCCACCGACTCCGGGCAGTACGCCCACGAGAAGGCCCAGGATAACGCCCAGCATCATGAACCCAAGGCGTGCGGGATCAGCCAGTGCGCCGAATCCTACGGCGAGTAGTTCGAAGGCTTCCATGACGTATCGTCCCTATAAATCCGTTCTTGTTGCTTGAACGCAGGGTGTTCTTAGCTTTTGAGCTGCGGATCAGGTTTTGTCTGTCAGAAGGGTAGGAGTCCGGTTTCGTAGAAGATGCTGTGAGGCATGGGGATGTTGAAACCCTTGGCAAGGGTCAGCCAAAGAGCAACCGGAAAGATTACCCCGCCCGCAAGTGCCCAATAGCTCTTGAAGCGGCCATACCAAGCCATGAAGAAAGCCATGTAGAGACCAGCCGTGATGTAAAGACCGAGCCATTTCAGCGCGAGTACTGCGAAGAAGATGGGTAACCCGACTTTGAGGAGGTCTACTACCTCTTCGCGTGCTTCAAAGAATGGGCGTAAGTCCGGCTGTCTCACCACACCAATCAACACGACGAAAACGCCGAATAACATTGCTATGGTCAAGACGAAGGGAAAGAACCCGGGCTCAGGGCCGATATCCCCTAGACCCGGGTTCAGTCGAAGTGACTCGAAAAAGACCAAGATACCCAAGGCAACCAAGATAATTGCAACGCCGATCTCGAATGATCTGTGACTAATCTTTAGAAGGCTGGGCATCATGTTGAGGCCTCTTTCGACTTATTCTAGCTCGTGGTTTGTACGACGTGTGTGTGTCAGTTACTTACCGTTGCGGTCACGCAGATCCGAGCGCAGCGGCCATTTGAAAACGTCACGCATCATCTTCACGTGATTGTTTTCGAACGTCGTAAGCCACTTCTTATATTCGTCAGCACCTTTGAAGATCGGCTGCTGGGCATTGTTCTTCATGAACTCTTGCCACTCAGCGGTCTCGAAGACCTTTTTCCAAAGGTTCTCGTACCATTCGACAGCTTCCTTCGGCATATCGGGCGGGCCGATGATACCGCGCATCTGGTGGAGGCCGTTTTCCAGATCCATCAGCTCGGCATACTCACCGTCGGTTCCGACTTTGAGTTCCCAGTGCGTCGGGGTGTCGGGGAAGGCCGTTGAGCGTTCTTTGCTGAAGCCCAAGATCGGGATGAGGCGATCGGGGTAGTGAGGCATAGCCTCAGCCGGCTGGTTGACGTTGAAGTCCTGGTGGCCACCGGCGACGTTGGATGCCACCTCACCACCGCCTTTGGCCGGAATGTAGCGGAAATCCTTACAACCGGCTGCGTGCTGCAGGAGGCTGATGTGAATCTGATCTTCAGCGCGGGCACCGGTTCCCGTTGAGGAGAGACGATCAGCCTTACATTTTTCTTGGAACTCTGCCCAGGTTTTGATCTTGCTGGGATTTGTCCAGAGATAGAAAGGATCGATCGACATCAGAGCGATCGGCGTTAGATCCTCGGAGGGATACATGACCGGGATTTCCTGCTGCAGCGGCGTGGTCACGACGCTGTTCAGGGTTGGTGTCATGTAGTGTGGATCGCCTGCCTTGCTCTTCAAATGGGTGAGCGCTACGGCACCACCGCCACCGGGCATGTTGACCGGCGTAATGGGCACTGGTGAGAGGTTGTATTTCTGGATGATGCCAATCCACAGACGCGCATATACGTCGGATCCACCACCCGGAGATGTTTGGATGACAAATTCGATTGGGCGCTTGGGTTCCCACGCCTGAGCGGGGCTCATCGCGGAAGTTCCAATGAGTACAGCACCGGCCATGGCGGCACTGTAACCGAGAGTTACAGATAGACTTGGTTTCACTTTAGTTTCCTCCCGTGGGGCCTGAATAAAATAGCCGGCTAGGGTATATTGAGCGGCTCTCTTCTTCGGGAGAGCGCGAGGGTCAGTCTATGGTATACCACGGCTCGAACGCAAGTGAGGATGTGGTATACCACATGAAAAATCAGCACGTCGTGTGCTGAAAAATCAATCAGGTGCTCAATGCTGCGGTGCGGAATCTAGCTCTAGAGAATCTGCCGGATTCGGGGGTTCAGGCCCGCTGACATCGAGGGCCTCTTCGGGCTCGACGCGTGGATCGAGGGCAAAGGCGGCGGGTGTCGTCCGGGCAATGGGAACGAACACTTCCTGATGTTCTTCCGGCAATTCCGGGCGAACTTGAACCCGCAGCAGAATGACAACAGCAGTTAGTGCGTAAACAGCGGCCATAAATGGAAAGAGTGCGTGTGGGCCAAACACGTACATAGCGGCGGAGGCGAACAGGGGCCCGCTGATGGCGGCGATCGAATAGATCAGAAGAAGCCCGCCGGATACGGCAACGGCATCGCTCTTATCCACCAGATCGTTGGCGTGGGCGACGCCAAGCGGATAGCTGGCGAAGGCGAACATGCCGAAGATGGCCGCAGCTGGCCACACCAAGTCCCGGCCGTTGGTCGATAGAGAAAAAACAGCAAAGCAAGTGAGAGCTGCGGCAAACGAGACGGCGACGAGCGTCTGCCGTCGCCCCACGCGATCCGACAGCCAACCGATCGGTAACTGTCCAATGGCGCCCGCGAGCACGACTAGGGTCATGAGCGCACCGCCTTCCACGGGGGTGAAGCCCGTTTCAAGCGCATAGAGCGGGGTCATGGCCCAAAAAGCGCCTCCGGTGACGCCCGTGCAAAAACAGCCCACGACAGATGCCGGGGAAATCTGCATCAACCACCGCAGATGAAGCTTTACGCTCTTGGGCGTTGACGGCGCCATCGACGATGACAGTGCGATGGGGACGGCGGCGAGAGAGAACAGGATTGCGACGAGAATGAGCAGCTGAAAATCCAAGGGGGGCGCCAGGATGATCAATTGCATCCCGATCGTGGTGACGGTCAGGTTTAAAAACGTATAGATCCCGAAAATGCGGCCCCGCGTCGTATCGGTCGAAGCGGCTGCGAGCCAGCTTTCAATCACCATCTGAATGCCGGCAAAGCAGATGCCGTTGACGAGGCGTAGTCCCGACCAGACCATCGGATCAGAGATCAATGACATGACTAAGGGTGTGATCGTGACGGTCGCGGTGAAAGCGACAAATGCGCGAATATGGCCGACGCGGAAGATGGCGAAAGGAGAAATGAAGCATCCCAGAGTCAGGCCGATCCAATAGAACGAGCCGAGGATACCAATCTCAATATTGGAAAAGTTCGCCAAGGTGGCGCGCATGGGCACGAGCACGCCCATGAGGCCTGAACCCATGATGGCGATTGCCGCCGCGCAGAGAAGAGCCGTTATGGGACGTATTAAACCGGTCATTGATGCTAACCCTAGGTGCCATAATTCGCTGCGTTCCACCCTCAAAGTGTCGTTTCTGTGAAATGAGGGGCAGGCCAAAAGCGCGCAGTTATGACGTCAGATTAGTTGGCGTGGCTTTTGTCTATGAGTGATTTGAATTTTTATTGCGCGGGGATGCGATCCAAATTTGCGGACCGTGAGCGATCTCGTAGCTGTTGCCTGAGTTCTTTGGCGCGATGTTCGGCTTTGTCTAAAGCCGCCATTTTGACATGGCCAAAGCCGCGCACAGTTTGCGGCAGACCGGCGAGTTCGATGGCGGCTGCATAATTGCCGTGGTTTAGACGTTGGGCGATAAGATCGAGATCCTCCTCATACTGCGTTATCCAGGCGCGTTCCCGGCGACGGTCGACAGTGTAGGCAAATGGGTCAGCCCATGTGCCTCGCAAACGTTTTGCCTTGGCTAGTCCCTTCAGTATCGGCATTAGCCAGCGGCCAGAAATTGCGAGTTTCCGAGGATGGCCAGTTGCACGATCCCTGCGGGGAAGGAGGGGCGGAGCCATATGGAACGTCATTGCGCGGATATTGTCGAAGTTTTGCCCAATGAGGTTTTGGAAGCTGCCCTGCGTGAATAGGCGCGCGACTTCGTATTCGTCCTTAATGGCGAGGACGTTGAAATAAGCGTGTGCCACAGCTTTTGTAAGTGTCTGGGAGCCTGGAATTCTATGCTGTTCGAGATTGGCGATAGCGTCGACGCGTTCGAGATAGCGCTCGGCGAGGGTGACATTCTGGTAGGCTTCAAGGTGCGCTGCGCGGTGCGCAATGGCTTCGCGAAGCGTTAGCGCTTTGTGTGCGGGATTGGGATCCTCATGTTCCGTTTGAAGTTCATCTCTCGTGGCCGTGGTGCGTCCAAACCGGAACGCGGCAATGTTTGTTTCAGCCTTGGCGCCGTTGAGCCGGATCGCAGCTTCGATGCAGTTTGATGGCACGGGGATGAAGCCATGTTGGTAGGCAATGCCGAGCAGCATCATGTTGGCGTAGATGCTGTCGCCGAAGTTGCGAACGGCGAGGTCGTACACATCAACGCTGATCAGTGGCGCTCCATTCAAGCGGCGGCGAATGCGGTCCATCAAGCGGTGGCTGGGGATGGCCAAATCCGGTCGGCGTGTGAAGGCACCGGTTAGAACTTCATGGCTCGATACAGCGACGGCCGTGTGGTTGGGATAAATACAATCGAGAACCTTGTTTGACGCCGTTACGACGAGGTCTCCACCCAGGATCAGGTCCGCGTCCGCTGTTCCCACCCGGATGGCGTTGATTGCCTCCGGTTCAGCGGCGAACCTCATGTGGCAAACGACGGCGCCACCTTTCTGAGCTAGGCCGGTAGCGTCGATGGCTCCGAAGCCAAGGCCTGCAAGATGCGCAGCTTGGCCAAGAACAGCAGATATCGTGACGACGCCCGTGCCGCCGATTCCAGTCGCGAGAATGGCGTAGGGCTCGGCGAGGCTCGGCCGCTGCGGTTCTGGTAAAGCGACCGGATTTAGTGTCGGCGTCGCGGTTTGTTTTGTTTCTGACGACGACCGGGATTTGGGCTTTGCCCCGTGCAGTGTCACGAAGCTGGGGCAGAAGCCTTCAAGACACGTAAAGTCGTTGTTGCAGGCTGATTGGTCTATGGCCCGCTTTCGTCCAAGTTCGGTCTCGAGAGGAACGATCGCGACGCAGTTTGATTTCACGCCGCAATCCCCGCAGCCTTCGCAGACAAGCGGGTTTATAAAGACGCGCCGGTCTGGGTCTTGCAACGTTCCGCGTTTCCGGCGGCGGCGTTTTTCGGCGGCGCACGTCTGATCATAGATGAGGACTGAGACCCCGCGCGTTTCGGCCAGCGCGCGCTGCGTCGCGTCGAGCTTGCTGCGTTGAAGGAGCTCGACGCCTGGCGGCAAGTTAATGGACCTGTAGCGGGCCGGATCGTCTGTCACGACATCGACGCGTGCTACACCTTCGGCAAGAGCGAGAGCCGCCATCTGGCTGACGGTCATGCCGCCTTCGAGGGGTTGTCCGCCCGTCATCGCGACGGCATCGTTATAGAGCACCTTGAAAGTGATATTTGTGCCTGAGACAACGGCTGCACGGATTGCAAGAGAACCTGAGTGTACGAAGGTGCCGTCGCCTATGTTCTGGAAGACGTGGTCTCTCGCTGAGAAGGGCGCTTCGCCGATCCAGTTGGCTCCTTCGGCACCCATTTGGGTAAAGCCGTCGGTCGCACGGTCCATCCACTGGGCCATGTAGTGGCAGCCGATACCTGCATAAGCGCGCGCGCCGTCAGGGACTTGTGTCGAAGTATTGTGCGGGCAGCCGGCACAGAAGTAGGCCGTGCGCTCAAAAGCTTCGGGTTCTGTCGCGCGGTTGGTGGCAAATCGATGGAGCTCAGCGACGCGGTTCCAGATCTGGCGGTCGCCTGTGCGTTCTGACAAACGTTCGCCGATGGCCAGCGCGATTTGCAGTGTTTCCAGGGCGCCGGATGACTTGAACAGGGGGGCGCCATCTTCATCCCGCTTGCCGATTATGACGGGGCGTGCGTCGCGCCCATAAAGCAACTCCTTTATTTGAGGTTCTATGAGCGCGCGCTTTTCTTCGACGACGATGATGAGATCGAGATCGGCGGCAAATCTCAGCATGGCTTTGGGTTCGAGGGGCCATGTCATGGCGACCTTATATAGAGCCACGCCCAGCTCTTCAGCGCGCGTTTCATCTATATCGAGATCGTGGAGAGCCTGACGGACTTCAGGATAGCTTTTGCCTGCCGTGACGATACCAATTCGTGGAGCTGGTCCCCCTTCAAAAATGATTCGATCTAGTCCGTTCGTTCGGACGAACGCACGCACCGCATCGAGTTTCAATTCGTGAAGACGTGCCTCCTTCGCCAACGGACTATCGCCCAGCCTGATGTTTAAGCCATCAGGCGGCATATCAAATTCGGTTGGAGCTGGATGGCGTATGACAACGCGATTGGGTCGCCCGTCGACGCATGCGGTGCTCTCGGCGTTATCCTTTACGCATTTCAGGCCGACCCAGACGCCTGCGTAGCGAGACAGTGCAAATCCAAACAGGCCGAAATCAAGAATCTCCTGAACGTTTGCCGGTGCCAGGATCGGAATCATCGCGTCGACGAAAGCGAATTCGGACTGGTGCGCCGAGGTGGAACTTTCACACGTATGGTCGTCGCCCATAAGTGCGATCACGCCGCCGTTGGCGGAGGTCCCTGCGTGATTGGCGTGACGGAGTGCGTCCCCAGAGCGGTCGACGCCGGGGCCTTTTCCGTACCATATGGAGAACACGCCATCGAAGAGGCCTTCGCCGCGCAACTCGGCCTGCTGCGAGCCCCAGATTGCCGTCGCGGCAAGATCTTCATTAATGCTCGGCTGAAAGACGATGTCGTTTGCGGGAACGATCTGCCCTGCTGCCGCAAATGCTTGTTCGATTGTTGCGATGGGAGAGCCGCGATAGCCCGTCACATAACCAGCTGTGTTCAGGCCGTTTTCCTGATCTCTAGCCTTTTGCATAAGCGCGAGGCGAACGATGGCCTGAGTACCGGTGAGGAGCACATGCGTCTCGGCCAGATCGAATTTTTCGCTCAGGGTCGGCTTATTCTTTGGCATCTCCGCGTATTCCGATCGGCAGCCAAGGGATAGTATTGCATAAAACAAATTAAGGGGCAGGAAGCTACTCCATACCCCTTACTTCAAAATCGGTCGCGGCAATTAAAACGCAAGGCCTGCGGTCAGCAAAACGCGATCACGCAAGGTATGTGCGCTCAGACAAGAGCATCGAGCTTGTTGTACTTCTCAGCGAGCAGGTAATAGAAGGTCACGCGCTGTTTCTGCGAGTCGCCTTTCATGGTCGTGCAGATCTCATTGATTGCCGCGTCGAGCGCCTTGTCGTCGTCCGTCAATCCGAGCTTCTTTTTCAGCCATCCATCACGAACCCGCGCGAGTTCGTCTTTGCTTGAGCACGACACTAGTGCCGCATCTCTGCCGCGTAGAGCAATGCCCAAATGTTTGACAATGCCGGCAACGGCTTGTTCGTTGACGTTTTTGGCGTAACGCGCCACATCGTTTGTATAGTCGGTGCTCATTTTTCAATGACTCCTTTCGGGCCTTTGATTTGGGTTCGCCATTGGACCGGCAGTTTACGCCCCTTTCCGACAAAAGCGATGAAAAATTCCGGTTTTTGCAGCGCGTTAACTTCAAACAAGAGGGATCTCAGTTGAAGGCGTCGCCAGATCCGATGGGCTTACCGTTCGGCGGAAGGCCATGTAGCTCGCATTAACGCGCTGGGCACGCGGAGTCGTAGAAGCGAGAGTCGCGACAACCGCCTCAGTAACCGAGCGTAGGGCGGCACGGGCGTCCGCCGTCAGGCTCGCGGTCGTGACCCCATGCAGATCGGTTAGGGCCTTCATAATAACCTTCTCATGGGCTTCGTTTTCAGAGACCGCCAGCCGGTAAGCTTCTCCGGCGCATGCCGTAAAGATCGTCCGGTCGGATTGGCTCATGCCGTCCCACAAGCGTGTGCTGATGCCCAGTGTAATGGCCGTGCCGGCGCCATTGGAAACGGTTTCCAGAGCAATGTTCCCGGCCGGCGCTACGCCTGCTGCCATTGCCTGCAATGCGCCACCGAATTCGGCTGCATCAATGTCCCGGTCACGCAGGGCGGCCGCGAGCCGGTACGACGGCATCGCGACCGTTTCGGCACCGATGGCACGCATGACGTCGGCCGTTGGACCGTAAGCCGAGATGCGCAGGCCCTTGAAGTCACCCAAGGTCCCAATAGGTCGGTTCGACCAGAGACGTGGTGACTGTCCGGTGTGTCCGGCCAGCAGCGGTTTGAAGCCGTGCTCGGCGGCAAGTTCATCCCAAAGTTCCTGACCACCTCCGATGGCGAGCCAGCTTGCTAGGTCGCCCGGTGCCAAGCCTGCCGAAAACGGCAGGCCGGCGAAATACGAAAAAGCAGCGTCGAGGTCAGCATTGTCATGCTCACTGGCATGGTAAAGGTCGGCCTCGCCCTTTGCGAGAGTGACTGCTGCATTCGAATTTTCGGCAGTGATACGAATGCGGTAACGACGGTCCGTTGCTTCTTCGATGCGACTGGCAAGGCGATGCGCGCAGTCTGCCTGGCCAGATACGGCATCCGGCCACGCCATTGCCATGTGCAGTTCACGGGTGTTCGGGAGGATCGCGGGTGCGGAGACCGGCGCAGACGTCGAGGAGGCCGCAGCAGTTGTTGTTGTCGTGGCAGCTGCCGTAGCGGCGAGACCGGTTGTCTTCAAAAATTCGCGTCGATCCATAGGGTTGCGTCTCCGGAACTACCGCACCGTAACAAAAACTGCCGGCATGAAAGCCGATCGTCTGTGGCTTGGCAACGGATATGGAAGGACAGAAAAGCGAAGTTATGGCGCAGACAGCATATGGGTCACAGCCCGGAGGAACTCGCTTCTGCCGACGTAGCCCGGTAATCGGCCAACTTCCCTGTTGTCTTTTATCATTACAAAAGTCGGGACGATGGTGACAGGCCCATTCAGCGGGAGATCTGCTGCGGTTTGGGTATTGTAGTCAACGAAACGAATAGGGGCTTCCTTGCTGCGCGGGGACGCCAGATAGCCCGGAAGCACGTCACGACGGAAGACTTTGCAGTATAAGCACCCTTCGACCTCAATCACGATTAATTCGGCGTCCGCGGATGACGGTGCGCTGATCAGATCTCGGGCCGCATTGGATGTGCTGAGCACTGTAATCAGCGCAGAGGCGGCAAACAGAACTGGCAGCATCAGGCGCATATGAAACTCAAGCTGACCTCTAGGTCGTTGGGAGCTGGGCGGCTCACGTTGCCGACGTGGATCGGTGCTCGGTTCAGAGACTAGCTCGTGCGTGTGCTACTGCGGTGAGTGTCTTTAGATAAGAGTTAACCCGCGCGTCAAAATAGGACGCGGTGACCGCAAAAGTCCGTACGGCTCCTACGGGCAAATGCGCCGAGATCAGATTCGGTTTAGACGGTGCAGTGTTATGTGTTTAGGAACTGGAGCACTTGACCGAGACAGTTTTGGCGAGGCCAATACCGATGTCGCCGCCAAACTGTTGGAAAAAGGCCTCGCCGAGCTTTTCCGCTTCAGCCGTATCTGCTTTTGGAACGCCGATATCGATATGGCATTCTGGTGGTGCACCTGCGGCGAGTTTGATCGGATCTTTCTCCGCGAGGTCGAACGCGATGAAATAGGTCGGGTCAAATACCTGGAAGGTGAAACCCGGCGCCGCGGCAAGGACTGGTTCAGCCAGCGGCAGGAAGAAATGAAGGGTGAGAATCCCGTCTTGGTGCTCTAGCCAGTAGTCCCGAGGAGCACCGAGAGCCAGAGCTTCGTCGTTGAGTTTGGGGTAAGTGAAGTAGTCAAATTCCTTCAGCCCGTCGATGTTGACTTGAGCGAGCTCGGTCAACTCGTCGCGGGAGTACTTGCCATCGCCGTTGGCGTCTAGCCCCTCGATTGCCATGGAGGTGTAGGCATCGTCGAACGTCCAGCTATTTTGAAACCCGGAGATGCGGCCGTTGTCGTAGACAAGCGTCGTTTCCACGCTTACCCAGACGTGCGGGTGTGCTGCAAGCGGTGTCGAAATCACCAGAGCCAATACCGCGAGGTGCGCAGCAATTATCCGGGATAAGGTCAACAGCATGGATCTCAACCTTGATCTAACGAGCTTCGTGCGTCTGACGGCTTCAACGTTTGCGACTAATATGGGTGCGACTTTGGCATCGCGTGCTAATCGGCGCAAAGTAAGGCGGATTAGAATCGTTACAACTCAAATTGTGCCGAGGCCGGTGAAATGGAAGCGCCGGCGCCTTGGAAGGTGCGCGGGTGTGCGCCATAGCGTGGCCGATCACGTGTTTTGTGCGTTGTTAGCGTGGGTTGCGTACGTCGGCATTATTGTACCGGTTGTTGCCCAGGATGCGTCGAACGTCGTCATCACCAGCAAGCCTATACACTCGATTGCCTCAGCGGTAATGCAGGGCATAGCAACGCCGACACTTTTGATCTCCGGCAACGCTTCGCCTCATGTTTACGCTTTGAAACCCTCGGACGCGCGCGAACTCAATAAGACGAACGTTTTTGTACGCGTTTCCGAGCAGGTCGAACCGTTTACGGCGCGTATTGTGCGGGCCCTTCCTGAGGCGGTTGAAGTGGTGACGCTCGCTGAAACGAAGGGGATGCACCTTCTGAAGCTACGGTTTGGCGGTCACTTCGATACGCACGGTGACGACCACACGCATGCGCACGAATTGGGGGACAATGCTTCTTTTGTCGCAAACAGTGTGGATGGGCACGTCTGGCTCGATCCGGAAAACGCCAAGGTAATGGCTTTTCATTTAGCTGAGGTGTTCTCGCGCCGCTGGCCTCAGCATGCAAAAGCGTTCGCGCTCAATGCGCGCAAGTTTGCCGAGAAGGTGGATCAGACCTCTGCCGTGATCGCGGCTGAACTGGCCCCAGTTCGTAATATCCCTTTTGTCGTATTTCATGATGCCTACCACTATTTTGAAGCGCGGTTCGGCCTGCGGGCGGCCGGCGCGGTGACCGTCAATCCGGAAGTCCCGCCCGGGGCTCGGCGATTGTCTGTGTTGCGTGAGCGGATTGGGAGCTTGGGCGGGGTTTGCATCTTTGCCGAGCCGCAATTCAATTCGCGGGTGCTCCAGGCCGTCAGCGAGGGGACCGGTGCTCGAACTGGAGTTCTCGATCCGATTGGGATCGACGTTGAACCCGGCCCCGAGCTTTACACGACCATGCTTGAAAATCTTGCGCGTGGGTTTGTGGCATGTCTTGGACGGGGTGATAAACGTGCGGGCCCTTAAGGTCTAAGGTCGGAACGCAATGGGTTCTCGTTTCTCAGCAAACAAAAAAGGACGGTGCGATAAAGCACCGTCCTTTTTTCATAACTTTCGACTTCGGCTTTTGGGATTAACGGAAAAAGCCGTCGTAGTAGCCTGTGCGGCCCTGCTGATCGCTGTAGCTCGCGCTGTTGTACTCTTTGTTGGTCTTAAAGCGATCCCAGGTCACTGTGACCTTCGCGCCAATTTTTGTACGCGGGTAGAGGTCAAGCACGTCCTCATTGTACATTCGGATGCAACCTGCGGAGGCTGCTGTACCGATCGTCCAGGGTGCATCCGTGCCGTGGATACGATATGTGCTTGAGCCAAGATAGAGTGCGCGAACGCCTAGCGGGTTCATCGGGTGACCACCGGGAACCCAGCTTGGCAGGCGCGGATTTTTGGCCAGCATGCTTGGCGTGGGGCGCCAATCCGGGTTTTCGCGTTTCATGGAAACACTGGTCGTGCCCTGCCAGCGTGCGTCTTCGCGCGGAATTGCGATTGGGTAGCTGATGGCTTGGCCACGTTTCGTGATGAGGTACAGGCGGCGATCGCCAAAGCTGACGATGATCTGGCCTGGCGTATACTGTTCGTTGAACGTTACGGTTTGACGGCCCCCGCCCCATTCATTATCGCCACCCCACAACGTCTGCGCTGAGGCGCTTGGCGCCGCGGCGGCAGTGGCGAGGATGGCGCTCAGTACAACTATACTACGGCTCATGAACTTCAGTGCGGACATCCCAAATTGCTCCGTCCATCTCTCTCAAAAACTGCGGCTTGCGCTTAACGATTTGTCCCGGCGCGCGGTTGCTATCTGTCGTCAGAAAAATTTACGACAGACAATCCTGTCCGGCCGATCTTGGATCGTCCCGAGTAAAGAGAACGTATAGTTGCGTTTGGGTTTCGACGGCAGAGCAGCCAAGCCACACTCTTGCCATGATCGTATTCCGGCGGATCACGAAAGTGTCAGGGGGGAATTTGTCCCTGCATTAAACTTCCAGAAAGGGAATTTTAGGCATGGGTGGTCCGTAAGAGTGCATCAGCTTTTACCCATTGAACCAGAATGAATCGAGCAATCGATACCGTTTTGCTCGATAGTTTTTTAACCACCAAAATAATCTCTTGATGACTATAAGTCTTGCCTGTCACGCTCAGCCTGGCGGGAGGCTCGTCCGTTTTGGTTTGGTTGCTTCGTTTGTTCGTAACGTCACTTCAATGTTCCAGGGATCACGCAGGGTCAGTCCGCTATTGCTTTCCGCTGTCAGGGCGCCAGCGCTTTGGGCACGCTGTCGGATGGGTGCTATGAGAGATTTGTCAGCAAGGATCTCAAAGGCCACGAGTCCGGCAGCTCCGTCCGGGCGTGGGCCTGCGCCTCGGCTCGCCCACGCGTTGGTGGCTAGCTGATGATGATAGCCGCCTGAGCCGAAGAAGTTGGCGCCGGAATAGCGGCAAGAAATATCGAAACCTAGGATAGTTCCGTAGAAAGACTCAGCAGTATCGAGTGCGCCAATTTGGAGGTGTACGTGACCGATGACGCCGTCATCGGGCAAGCCGCTCCACGTTCCTGAGGCCGATGCCAACAGACGCTCGACGTCAAGTGGTTCGGTAACCATTTTCACTTGGCTCTCGGCATAGCGCCATTCTTCCCGCGGGCGATCGGCGTAAATCTCGATACCATTACCTTCGGGATCGGACAGGTAGATAGCTTCGCTTACGGCGTGGTCGGAGGCGCCTGTAATGAGGAAACGGTTATCGACTGCGTGCTTCGTCCAGAGTGCCAGTTGACCGTGGTTGGGCAGCAAAAACGCTGTGTGAAAGAGGCCTGCGCCGCCAGGAGGCCGCGGTTCCGCGCCTGGATCGCCGATTAGCTTAAGCAGTGTCGAGTCGCGGGTTCCGAGATGGGCCGTGTGGCCATCCGAGCTTAGTATGCGCAACCCAACGAGGTGTTCGTAGTACCGGCTGATGGATTGTAGGTCTCGGACCCGGAGCGTGACCGTGCCGATTCGGAGTGGAGCGGCATACGGGATGCGGTTGGTTGCTTGCGTGGCGAGAGATGTGGACATTGGATGCCTCCTGAGCGCATCGCCTCTTCCGTATCCTAGAGCAGCACGCCAGCAAGATTGATCTGGATACTCTTCTCATCGTTCACGAAAACGTCAGTAAGGGTCCCTTGCCCTTCAGATGCGCGTTTCGCGTTGGCGGCTGGTTTTATTTCCCGTTCCCATTTTGTTCTGTTTTACCTTGACGGCATGGGGAGATCTGGGATAAGAACGTTTGAAGAACAAATACGACATGCGTCTCAGCTCAAGCTAAGCAAATTCAAAAGGTTGTCGCGAGAGCGTTGCCAGATGCCAACGGGTCTTCCCCAAGCCCCTCACCGTTGGTGTCTTTGGTACTCGCCACCAGGGCCGGTGTCTCCTGCGTACCCCCGCCGGAGTGAAGATCGCGCCTTGTCAGAGCCGGAACGGCATTCTTGCCCTCTCGCCGTTCCGGCTTTTCGCACGTTTTGTGCGAAGCATGACGCATCCAATGCGGTCAGATTTTCATTGAGTCGGAAGGCGCCGCAAGATAGGGCGGACGTCGTGAAAAGCCTCAGTGAGATATGCACTTAAGGATTCGATATAGCTTCTGCGTTGAACGAGCGGGCTCGGGATTGCCGTTCCGGTTTCGCCGGGCTCGTTTATGGAACCTCGTTGCTTCATTGCTGACGGGGCTTGCTGTCTGGGCGCTTGTTTGGTCCGGCAGCGGCGCATTGGCACAAACGCGAAGCGCGCCGGAAGCACATTCCGGCTATGTCGAAAAGCGTTTGGCTACCGCCTCGAAGTATATGGTAGCGGCGGCAAACCCCTACGCAAGTAAGGCAGGTCTGGAGATATTGCGTGCCGGAGGCAGTGCTGCGGATGCAGTTATTGCGACGCAGCTCGTGCTCAATCTTGTGGAGCCTCAGTCCTCGGGAATTGGCGGGGGTGCCTTCGTTCTCCATTGGAACGAAAACGGGCAGAAATTGACGACGTACGACGGGCGTGAAACTGCTCCGGCCGCGGCTCGTCCAGACCGTTTCCTCGTAAATGGATCCCGTATGCCGTTCGGCAAAGCAGTCAATTCCGGTTTGAGTGTCGGCGTTCCCGGAACTGTGGCTGTGATGGCGCTTTTGCACGAACGTCATGGCAAGTTGCCGTGGGCACGTCTTTTTGAGCCGGCGATCCAATTGGCTGAGAACGGCTTCACCGTTTCGCGGCGGCTCAATCTGCTACTCACGTGGTTTGGAGCTGAACGTTTTACACCTCCCGCGCGCCGCTATTTCTTTTCCGAAGATGGGTGGCCGCGACCTGTCGGGTATACGCTGAAAAACCCGGAGTTCGCGGCAACACTCCGTGTGCTCGCAAACGATGGCGCACAGGCCTTTTACGAAGATGGGCCCATTGCGCAGTCGATTGTGGACGCAGTTGCCTCAGCGCCCAATGCAGGGGGTGATATGACCCTGACGGATATTGGGACCTACGCCCCTATTGAGCGCGCGCCTATTTGCTTTACGTACCGGCGTAAGCGGATATGCAGCATGGGGCCGCCATCGTCAGGCGGTTACACTATCGCTCAGACCTTGATGTTGCTTGAGGCGTATGATCTCGGCGGGGATGCTCAAGAGAGGATGCAGCCTCTTGCTATGCATCTCATTGCCGAGGCTGAGAAGCTCGCCTATGCGGATCGCGACCGCTATATTTCTGATCCCGCCTTTGTCCGTATTCCCGATGGTCTTCTCGCCAAAAGTTATATCAGCAAGCGTCGCCGGCTGATTGATCCAGATGAAGCGATGGAGCAGCCTGACGCGGGACGACTCCTGGACTTCGAGCAGCCCCTACCCGGTGTCGACGCAACAGAAGAGCGCTCGGGTACCAGCCATATCTCGATTGTTGATGGGGATGGCAATGCGATTTCGATGACAACGACGATCGAGGGCGGCTTCGGGTCCGGTTTGTGGGCTTCCGGTTTCTTGCTGAACAATGAGCTGACCGATTTTTCATTTCTTCCAGCCGACGAGTCGGGGCGCTTGATCGCTAATCGTGTACAAGGGGGCAAGCGTCCGCGGAGCTCCATGTCGCCCACGATGGTCTTCGATGAGGCGGGGCGCTTAGAGTCGGTACTCGGATCTGTCGGTGGATCGCGGATAATCCTTTACGTATTGAAAACGCTGGTGGCGCTGATCGATTGGAAGATGAACGCGCAGGACGCGGCTGATCTCATCAACTTTGGAAGCCGTGGCGGGTCATTTGAAATCGAGTTGGCACCAAGTGCCGTCTGGGAAGGTCTCAAGGTCAAACCGTTTGGTCATGAGGTCGTGCCCGATCTGATGACGTCAGGCACCCAGATCGTCAGGGTGTTGGAGAAGGGCAAGCTGGAGGGCGCTGCGGACCCGCGGCGTGAGGGTATTGCAATCGGGGATTGAGGGCCGAGAGGTCACCGTTCTAGGTGCTGGTGTGTTGGGGCTATGGCAAGCATTGCTTTTGGCTCGAGCAGGTGCGCGCGTACGGCTTTTTGATCGCAATGCCGATCCGCTATCGGAGTCGGCGAGTTCTTACGCGGGGGCCATGCTTGCGCCGGATTGTGAATCGGAAGCCGCGCCGCCCATTGTTCGAGATCTGGGTCGGCAGGGCTTCGAGTTGTGGCGCTACGTTTATCCCGGTGTAAAGTTTTCAGGTAGCTTGGTCGTTGCGAGTCCTAGAGACACTTCGGAGCTGATGCGTTTCGCGCGTATGACGGAGCGCTATGAGAAGCTCGATGAAGCGCAAGTTGGTGAACTTGAGCCGGATTTGGCCGGACGCTTTTCGTCTGCACTTTATTTCGCTGAGGAAGGACACGTCGAAACGCCAGCAGCGCTTGCTTTCCTGCTCGATGAGGTTCGACGGCTGGACGTTGAGATCGTGTTCGGGGCGGCAGGTGCAGCGCGGCCAGAAGATATCACTGCTGATCAAACGATTGTCGACTGCCGAGGTCTCGCTGCGCGGGATGCACTTCCTACTCTGCGCGGTGTTCGTGGAGAGCGTCTCATAATCCGTTGCACCGACGTCCGTCTGAGCCGGCCGGTCCGGTTGCTTCACCCCCGGCATCCTCTTTACGTTGTGCCGTGGTCGGATCATCGCTTCATGGTTGGGGCGACGGTGCTTGAAAGCGAAGATAGTGGTCCGGTTACAGTTCGCTCCACTCTTGAGTTACTCGGAGCGGCTTATAGCCTCAGCCCTTCGTTTGGGGAGGCGGAGATTCTCGATATCGGAGCCGGCGTGCGTCCTGCGTTTCCAGACAATGTTCCGGGGATTAATGTGTCGCCGGATCTGCGTGTCGTGCACGTTAACGGCGCTTATCGGCACGGTTTCCTGCTGGCTCCGGTGCTGGCGGAGGCCGTCCTATCGCTTCTTTCGGAAAGCGGTTGTGTTCACCCTCTGGTGCACAGGAATCAAAGAGCCTGAGCCACATGGCTTTGCGCAATCCCTGGCAAGTGGTATAGCGCTGGCGATCAAGTGTTCGCTCGGCGCTCAGATTTGCCGAGCGCGCAGCTATCATGATCAACCCCGGAGGTCCCTATGGCCTTGAGCCCGATCAATTCAGATTCAGGGCTAGCGCTCACCTTTGATGATGTTCTCCTGGTCCCGGCAGGGTCGGAAATCATGCCTGGCGCGGTTAACGTGTCGTCGAAGGTCACGAAGTCGATTTCACTCAATATCCCCATCCTGTCGTCGGCGATGGACACGGTCACCGAAGCGCGTCTCGCAATTGCAGTGGCGCAAGCCGGTGGTATCGGCGTGATTCATCGCAACTTGGAGCCTGAGGATCAGGCGCGGCAGGTGGCGATGGTCAAAAAATACGAGTCCGGCATCGTGCTGAACCCGGTGACGATTACGCCGGACGCAACATTGGCCGATGCACTTAAGATGATGGCTGAACGACAGATCTCCGGTATTCCTGTCGTCTCTCCGTCACCAGGCCGGTCAGCCGGAAAATTGGTCGGCATTTTGACGAACCGTGACGTGCGGTTCGCGAGCAATCCGGGGCAGCCCGTTTCGGAGCTGATGACCAAGGACAAGCTCATTACGGTTAAGCGTTCTGTGACGCAGGATGAAGCCAAGACGCTTCTGCATCAGCACCGTATCGAAAAACTCATTGTCGTTGATGATGACTACAATTGCATCGGGCTCATCACGGTCAAAGATATCGAGAAGGCCCAGAAACATCCGAACGCGTGCAAGGATGGCGAAGGCCGTCTGCGGGTCGCTGCTGCAACCACGGTTGGCGAAGACGGTTTCCGGCGGACCGAGCTGCTGGTTGATGCTGGCTGCGATTTGATCGTCGTCGATACGGCTCACGGTCATTCGAGCCGGGTGATTGAAGCGGTGGCGCGGATCAAGAAGCAATCCAATGCTGTTCAAGTGATTGCCGGTAACGTGGCGACGGCTGAAGCGACGGCTGCGCTCATTGATGCTGGTGCCGACGCCATCAAGGTCGGCATCGGCCCGGGTTCAATCTGCACAACGCGGATCGTGGCCGGTGTCGGGGTGCCACAGCTCACTGCGATTTCGAATTGCGCGAGCGAAGCCAGTAAGCATGGTGTGCCGATCATTGCTGATGGTGGCATCAAGTTTTCCGGCGACGTCGCCAAGGCGATCGCGGCTGGCGCCCAATGCGTCATGCTTGGCTCTCTGCTTGCGGGCACGGACGAGGCACCCGGCGAGACCTATCTCTATCAAGGACGAACCTACAAGTCGTATCGTGGTATGGGATCGGTCGGTGCGATGGCGCGCGGTTCCGCCGATCGTTATTTCCAGGCCGAGGTTCGCGATACGCTGAAGCTGGTGCCCGAGGGGATCGAGGGGCAGGTTCCCTACAAGGGGCCGGTGGATGGCGTGCTGCATCAGATCGTTGGTGGTTTGCGTGCGGCAATGGGATACGTCGGTGCGGCAACGGTGGCTGAACTTCAGCAAAAGGCGAAGTTCGTTCGGATTTCGCCTGCTGCTATGTCCGAGAGCCATACCCATGGCGTCACCATAACGCGGGAAAGTCCTAACTATCCCGGCGTTAGCTGAGGTTTCGAAACGTGAATTTGGTATGGCCGATCCTGGCGCAAGTTACCCTGACACTTGTGCTTGGCCTTGTGACCGGCTGGGTGCGGTATCAGGCCGTTAAGCGCGGTGAGGTGCGTGTCCGAGAGGTTGCGTTGGACAACCATGCGTGGCCGGACTCTGTGCGTCAGTTCGGCAACAACTTCTCCAATCAGTTCGAAACGCCCGTCCTGTTCTATGTGCTGAGTGGTTTGGCCATTTATCTGGGGCAGGTGCATTTTGCGATGGTTGTCGCGGCGTGGGGGTTTGTTATTTCGCGTTTGATACATGCGACCATACATGTTGGTCGCAATGACTTGAGCCAGCGATTCTGGGCGTTTGGGCTGGGGGTTGTTTTCCTGGTTGCGATGTTCGTGATGATTGTCGCGGCGTTGCTCACGGCTCCGCTGTGAGACCGGGCGCGCGGATACAAGCCGCTATTGAAGTCATGACCGATGTCATTGAGCGTCACAGGCCGGCGTCGGTAGCGCTTGCCGATTGGGGCCGCTCGCATCGTTTCGCCGGTTCTGGGGACAGGGCTGCGATCGGCAATCTCGTATACGATGCCTTGCGACGCCGAAATTCCATCGCCTGGAAGATGGGGAGCGATAGTGCGCGTGCGCTGATCGTGGGAGCCGCGCCTGAGGCGATGGGCGTAACGGCGGCCGATGTGATTGCGTTGGCTGACGGCTCGACTCACAGCATCTCGCCTCTAAGTGAGCTGGAACAAGCAGGTCTTGATCGGCCTCTTTCGGACGATTTACCAGCTCATATAAAGGGTGATTTTCCCGAATGGCTGAGCGGGGAATTCGATAGGGCATTTGGGGCTTGCGCCGTAGCGGAAGGCGAAGCCTTAGCCCGACGGGCGCCTCTTGACCTTAGGGTCAACACGCTTAAAGCAACGCGGGAGAAAGTCCTCAAGGCTTTAGAAAAATACGGCGCGGAGGCAACATTGCTTTCCCCCGTTGGGATTCGTATCCCGGCGCCGCAAGGCGGTAAGCGGGCGCCGAATGTGGAAGCCGAAACGGCTCATGGCAAAGGATGGTTTGAGGTTCAGGACGAAGGCAGTCAATTGGCTGCGCTTCTGGCCGGAGCGCGACCGCGTTTGCAGGTGTTGGATTTGTGTGCCGGTGCGGGTGGTAAATCGCTCGCGTTTGCAGCCTCGATGCAGAACACGGGGCAGGTCTATGCTTACGATAGTGAGAAGACGCAGCTTCGACCAATTTTCGAGCGGTTGAAACGTGCGGGCGCGCGCAATGTTCAGGTTATGGACGCGGGCGATGCGGCCGGGTTGGATGC
Source organism: Filomicrobium sp. (assembly GCF_025698805.1). Taxonomy (NCBI): domain Bacteria; kingdom Pseudomonadati; phylum Pseudomonadota; class Alphaproteobacteria; order Hyphomicrobiales; family Hyphomicrobiaceae; genus Filomicrobium; species Filomicrobium sp. The sequence goes on along the minus strand of NZ_JAILWT010000002.1, from coordinate 495,099 downwards.
TCTCAGTGACCGCTTCGACCTTGTTTTTGTCGATGCACCATGCAGTGGTTCGGGAACATGGCGGCGGCGTCCGGATGCGAAGTGGCGGCTTTCCCCCGAAAACGTAGCAGCGCGTCTCGAAGATCAGAAAAGCGTTCTCCAAATGGCTGCCAAAATGGTCAAACCGGGCGGTCGCATGGTCTATGTGACCTGTTCAATCCTGCCGCAAGAGAATAGCGAGCAAGTACGCTGGTTTTGCGCTGAGCATGAAGGCTTTACGCCAATCAACTACGTAGACGAATGGCAACAACAACTCGGGTCTGATGCGCCGGTGTCCTCGACGGGGGATAACGTTGGACTGCAACTCACTCCGGCGCGACATGGCACGGACGGTTTCTACATATCTATATTGTCGAGAAATACTTAGTGTAATCTTCGTGCTTCGTCACAATGTCTGTTTTCACAAATATATTCCGTTCGCGACAAAGAAGTGACTTGATTGATTTCAATATTCCCCTATGTGTCGGCTGCCTTTAGGTTCGCGGGGTCGCGACTCCTTAGGTCGTAGCCGGCGTGATGCCGGTCATCGAGAGGCATGGAACAGCTTTTTAGCCAAATCTTTCAGGAGGTTCGGCAGTATACGATGGCGCCTACAGCGAAACCCAAAAAGGTAAAACGGCCCACTCCCCGCACCAGTTTCGGTCCAGTAGCAGATCTCGAACAGCACTTGCCGTCCGAGTGGTGGCGTAAACTGTTCAACGCTTTGTACGTGAAGACAGACGGGGACGTCGTCGAGAACAGTGAAAACACATCGCGCGACATCGACTTCCTTATTACGGCGTCCGGCCTAGAGAAAGCCGAGGACGTGCTCGACCTTTGCTGCGGCCAAGGTCGACATAGCCTTGAACTGGCGCGGCGCGGATATCGGAAGGTCACCGGTGTTGATCGCTCACGGTATTTGATCCGGCTTGCCAAGAAGCGTGCGCAGGCCGAGGGGCTGAGCGTGCTGTTTAAGGAAGGCGATGCGCGGAACCCGCGGTTGCCGGAGAACAGTTTTGATCTCGTCTGCATCATGGGTAACTCGTTCGGCTATTTCTCGAACCAGACCGATGATGAGAAAGTGCTCGCTGCCGTCGCCAAAATGCTGCGGCCGTCGGGGCAGATCTTCCTCGACATCACCGACGGCGGGTATATGGCGGAGCACTTCGAGCGTCGCTCCTGGGAATGGATTGATGCGCATCAGTTCGTGTGCCGTGAGCGTTCTCTCTCCTCAGATCGGGATCGGCTAATTTCTCGTGAGGTGATCGTACACGACGAGCTTGGTGTCATCGCGGATCAGTTCTATGCGGAACGGCTCTACACCCGCGAGAGCATCGCGGCGCTTCTCGAGAAGGTCGGCTTCCGCAATTTCCGAGATCATGGCTCCGCCGAGAGTGTGTCGGACCGGGAGCAGGATTTGGGGATGATGGCGCGGCGCATTCTGCTGACTGCGGATGCGCCGGTTAAGGCTGCCCGCAAGGCAAAAGGTGTGACGCACCGCCTCGACGTGACGGTGCTCCTCGGCGATCCCCGCCTGCCGGATCAAGTCAAGCGTGATGGCGTCTTCAACGCCGAAGATCTGGATACGGTACGGCGACTTAAAGAAGGTCTTTCTGAATTGCCGGGATACGAGTTCCGTTTTCTCGACAACCATAAAACCTTGGCGCGCGATCTCAGTGAGCTTTCGACCGATCTCGTGTTCAATCTCTGCGATGAGGGTTTCAATAACGACCCCTTCAAAGAGCTACACGTGCCAGCAATGCTTGAGATGCTGGATTTGCCTTACACGGGCGGTGCACCAGCTGCGTTAGCGGCTTGCTACGACAAGGGGCTCGTACGCGCGGCAGCGATGACGCTCGATGTGCCGGTGCCGCTTGAAACGTATGTGCGTCCAGGGGATCAAGGCGCGACGCTACCGTCGGTTTTTCCTGCGATTTTGAAGCCGAACGTGGGGGATAGTTCGGAGGGTATTACAAAAGATGCCGTCGTTACCGACGAAACGGCGCTTATGGATTACCTGGAAAAGCTGCGGACGTCGTTTCCGAAGCGCTCCGTCCTCGTGCAGGAGTATTTGACGGGATCGGAATATTCTGTCGGCATGATCGGCAATCCAGGACAGGGGCTCAGAGCGTTCCCGATCCTGGAAGTTGATTACTCCAGGCTCGATCCGTCATTGCCGAAAATTCTGGGCTACGAATCAAAATGGGAACCAGAGAGCCCATATTGGACGCAGATTCGCTATGTCGAAGCCAATCTCAATGACCTTGCTCAACAGCAGCTCATTGAGCACTCCTCGCGTTTGTTCGAGCGGCTAGGCTGCCGAGACTATGCCCGGTTTGATTTTCGGGCGGATGCTCGCGGCGAAATCAAGCTTCTGGAAGTGAACCCCAACCCCGGCTGGTGCTGGGATGGCAAGTTCAACCTGATGGCGGGCTTTGCGGGCGTTCGCTACAGCGAAATGCTGGGGCAGGTACTTGGCGCGGCTGTTGAACGGCTCGGTATTGTCGAGCGTCCGGTTGTCCGGGCTGCCAAGTCGTCCAAGACGACGAATAAGACGACGCAGAAAAAAGCGACGCAACGAGCCAAGCAAGTAGCTTGATCATAAGTCGGCGGTGGATACGGCATAGGTTTGTGTCCGCCGCCGCTGCGCATTATCCATATCCCTTGTGGTTTGGCCCTGGGGCCAATGCCGTCATTTGTATTTGGGCGGAGGGGTTGTGGAGCGGTTACGTGAGCCAGAGGATCTCAATCCGCAGCGGCTGCAATTGGATGACGGGCGCGTTTTTGGACTGACGCGCTATGGCGATCCTTCCGGGATCCCTGTGCTTGCGATCCACGGCGCACCTGCTTCGCGTTTGATGTTCGAGGTTGCTGGCCCGGCTGCCCGCGCGCGGGGGCTTCAACTTATTTGCCCCGATCGGCCGGGATACGGCCTCTCGCCGGTAGATCATCGGCCGACGCTGGCGCAGCGGGCCGAGCAGCTTGAAGCGATCGCTCATCACCTAGGGCTTGATCGAATGGCCGTTTGCGCGGTTTCGGGGGGGGCGCCTTATGCGGTGGCGCTCGCTGCCCGTTTGGCGCATCGGATAACAGCATTGGCTCTTGTCAGTCCGATGGGGCCGATTGCCGATATGTACGCGGCGCTGGGTGAGGAGGAGGGCGACGCCGGTGTGCATGCCTCCCGCGCCAAGCGTAGGTTTTTCATGGAGCTGCCGAAACGGCGGAGAGCGCTTCGCGCCGTTGCGGCTGTCGCTGCGCGTGGTTTCAATATTTCGCCCAAGCTTTCCGCACGTCTCTTCGCCCGTCTGCTCAACCCAGCGGATACGGCGACGTTGAGCCAACCCCATGTCGAGGCGAGTCTTATCAAGATGACGCGCGAAGCCTTGCGGCAAGGCGTTGCCGGCGGATTGGCAGACTTAGATATTTTTGCGCGGCCCTGGGGTGTGGATTTCGGCGCGATTCATGCACCCACCTTCATCTGGCAGGGCACGGATGATCGGATCGTGCCGGTGGAAGCTGCATTATGGCTCGGTGCACAACTCCCCGATTGCTCGGTTGAGCGGATTGAAGGGGCCGGTCATTTCTGGATATACGACCATATCGATACGGTCTTGACCCAGCTGGCGCGTACCGCCGGGAAAACGGGTAAATGCTCGGAGTGAGCTCGCGCGAGATGGCTGGGATTTCGCTTGGGGGGAACAGCAGTGCGACGCCGGAGTTCATTGTTCGTTTTTCTCGCCATCACTGCGGTTGTCGCGCTTGGCTTTAATACGACGTTTGTAACCGGACTATATTCCGGAACCTGGCCGACGGATTGGTATGGTCAACTCGTGAAGCCGGATTGGGCACCTTCTCTCGATGTCTTGGCGGCAATCTGGCTCGTCTGGTACGTGGTCATCGCGGTGGCTGGGTGGATCGTGTGGCGCGCGCAGGGGCTTGGCCTTGCGCTGCTTCTTTGGTTCGTGCAGTTGGGCCTCAATGTGGCGTGGCCTTACGTTCTTTTTGAGCGACACCGCATCGATAGCGCCATGGATGTCATCTTTGCGCTTTTGTTCGCCGTTGCGGCCTTCATCTTTGTGTCCTGGGGGTTGCGGAAGTCTGCTTCCGTCTTGTTTGGACTGTATGCTGGATGGATTGTCTACGTGGCTGCGTTCAATCTCGCGCTTCTGCAGTCCAATACCTGAGCTGTGGCGGGATCGCGCAGGTTGCGAAAGCATTGCTTGACGCTTCTTGAGTGCAATGGTCTATCGAGCGCTAAAGCAGGCGGTTTCGCCGTTTTGCGCCTCCGTTTTTCCCGACACTTCTTGCTTACATAGTGCTCCATGACAAATACCGTTCTCATCATCGATTTCGGCAGCCAGGTCACTCAGCTTATCGCACGACGTGTGCGTGAAGCGGGTGTTTATTCGGAGATCGTACCGTTCAATCGGGCGGAGGACGCTCTGGAGCGGCTTACTCCGAAGGCGATCATTCTTTCAGGCGGACCTTCGAGTGTCACGGAAACCGGAACGCCTCGGGCGCCCGATTGGGTTTGGACGTGCGGTCTTCCTGTGCTCGGCATCTGCTATGGTGAGCAGACGATGGTGGCGCAACTCGGTGGCGGCGTTGAAGGGGGACACACCCGCGAGTTCGGTCGTGCCGAGATAGAGGTCACTGACGCGTGCGCGTTGTTCGAGGGCGTCTGGGCGAAGGGTGACACAGATCAAGTTTGGATGAGCCACGGTGATCGCGTCACACGTTTGCCTGATGGCTTCAAGGTAACCGCTGTATCTCATGGAGCGCCGTTTGCGGCGATCGCGGACGAGGCGCGCAAGTTCTACGCCGTGCAATTCCACCCAGAAGTCGTGCATACGCCGCGGGGCGCCCAACTCATTTCCAATTTCGTGCACCGCATTGCAGGCTTGCCGGGCGACTGGACCATGGCGCATTTCAGGTCCAGCGAGATCGAAAAGATCCGTGCACAGGTTGGCGGCGCTCGGGTCATTTCGGGGTTGTCCGGTGGTGTCGACTCAGCGGTTGCTTCCGTGTTGATCCATGAGGCGATCGGCGACCAGCTCACCTGCATTTTCGTCGATCACGGGCTTTTGCGGTCCGGAGAGGCGGACGAAGTCGTGAGCCTGTTCCGGGGCACGTACAATATCCCACTCGTTCACGTGGACGCGCGCGAGACGTTCCTTTCCGCACTTGATGGCGTTTCAGATCCGGAACAAAAGCGCAAAACCATCGGCCGTTTGTTCATCGATGTATTCGAAGAGGAAGCCCGCAAGCTCGGCGGTGCGGATTTTCTGGCGCAGGGTACGCTTTATCCCGACGTTATCGAAAGCGTGTCGTTCACCGGCGGGCCATCGGTAACAATCAAGTCTCACCACAACGTGGGTGGGCTTCCAGAGCGAATGAATTTGAAACTGGTCGAGCCGCTCCGCGAACTCTTCAAGGATGAGGTGCGCGTGCTTGGGCGCGAGCTGGGGTTGCCGGAAGCGTTCATTGGCCGACATCCGTTCCCCGGTCCGGGCTTGGCGATCCGAATTCCAGGTGAGGTGACGTCGGAGAAGCTCGACATTCTACGTCATGCCGACAGCATCTATTTGGAAGAGATTCGCAAGGCTGGTTTGTATGACCGCATCTGGCAGGCGTTTGCTGTTCTGCTGCCCGTGCGAACGGTGGGTGTCATGGGGGATGCGCGCACCTACGATCACGTCTGTGCGTTGCGTGCCGTCACATCAACGGATGGCATGACGGCTGATTATTTCGATTTCAGCCATGATTTTCTTGGACGTACAGCGACCCGCATCATCAACGAGGTCAACGGTATCAACCGCGTCGTCTACGACATCACCTCAAAGCCGCCGGGGACGATCGAGTGGGAATGATTTTTGCCCATCCGGGGGTATCCGAAAATACGCTACAGCACGCTGTAACCCGTTGGTGAAAAAGAAAAATTTGCTCGGCACCTATCGGCTGCTATCGGTGTGTAAAGGTCGGCGATGACGGACCGTCTGACGGGTCTCTCGCATATTGATCAGCTGTGAAAACGAAAGTACCGTCAGGGGTGAACAGGCCTTTGACGGTACTTTTTTTGCTATAACGCTTTGTAAAAGCAGCGAATTTGCCGCCAAAGCTATCCAGAAGCCGCATGACGGTACTTTTTTGGAGGTGGCGCGGAGATGCTAACGGATGCAGCGATCAAGGCTTTGAAGCCTCAGAGCAAAGTGTACAAAGTTGCGGATCGGGATGGCATGTATGTGCGTGTCATGCCGTCCGGCGCGATATCGTTTCGCCTAGACTATCGGCTGAACGGCCGTCGCGAGACCGTTTACCTCGGGAAGTACGGCCGCGATGGCATCTCACTGGCTCGCGCTCGCGAACTCTGTATTGATGCAAGAAGGGCCGTCAGCGAGGGGCGCTCCCCCGCGATCGAAAAGCAGCGTGAGAAGAGACGCCTGAAGGAAGCAAAGAGCTTCGGAGAATTCGGAGAGAAGTGGCTCGTCAACGCGCCGATGGCTGACAGCACGCGGGCAATGAGGCGGTCGATTTTCGAACGGGAGCTGCTTTCGGTTTGGCGCAATCGTCTCCTGACCGAGATCACACCGGACGATCTGCGCGCGCATTGCGGCAAGATCGTCGATCGCGGCGCTCCAGCGACCGCCATCCACGTGCGCGATATCCTGAAACAGATTTACGGCTTCGCCATTCTGCACGGCGAGAAGGTGGCGAATCCGGCCGATGACGTTGGGCCAGCATCAATCGCGACCTTCGCGCCTAAGGATCGCTCCCTGTCTCCGACCGAGATCCGGATCATGCTCAAGGAACTGGAGAAGGTGGCGACGCTGCCCACGATCCGGCTCGGGATGAAGCTGTATCTGCTGACGATGGTTCGCAAGAGCGAGTTGCAGGACGCAGTCTGGGACGAGGTAGATTTCGAGAACGCCGTTTGGACGATTCCGAAGGAACGTATGAAGCGATCGAAGGCTCACAACGTATATCTGTCTCGCCAGGCCCTTGACATCATGATCGCACTCAAGACCTGCGCGGGCAACTCGCGATATCTGCTGCCCTCGCGGTACGATGCCGATGCGCCGATGTCGCGTGCGACGTTCAATCGCGTGACGTATTCCGTCGTGGAGCAGGCGAAAAAGGAAGGGCTGCCGTTGGCGCCGTTCACGGTGCACGACCTTCGGCGGACAGGATCGACACTGCTCAACGAGCTTGGGTTCAATCGCGACTGGATCGAGAAGTGCTTGGCGCACGAGGATGGCCGGTCGTCTCGTGGAGTTTACAATAAGGCCGAGTACGAGGTTCAGCGCCGCCACATGATGCAGGAATGGTCCGACATCGTGGATGCGTGGGTAGAAGGCCGAAAGCACGTGCCCATTCTGCTCCCTCCGGCTATGCCTTTGATGGAGCTTGATCCTGCCCTTTGATTGGCCGCGTCCTTCGCTTCGTCACGTCGGGGTGTTGAGCGCGCCGGATCGGCGCCGCTCGCCGCTCCAGAAGCCATGCCTCAACCTCCGCAAGGTCCCAGACGACACACCGCGGGGACAAGGCAAAACGCTGCGGGAACTCGCCTCTCTGCTCCATCTCGTAAATAGTGCTGTCTGCGAGCGGTACCATTTCGCGCAGCTGATGACGTCTGATAGTCCTGCGCAAAATTGGGTTGGTAGCTCCTGAGTTCATTCTATTGGCCTCCTTAAGCTATGGATGACAATAGAAAGCGATAGATATTGAGCGTGAGAAGCCCCTGTGGGCCTGCGTGCGGGAATATCGCACCATAGCGTACAAATCGGATAGTTCACATTTCCGGTGAGAATGACTGCGGCCGACATTTCGCCCTGCGACCCTTTTGTGCGGCTTGGGCGATGAACGCTGCGCCCAAGGTCGTCCGCCGGCCGAGCCACGGGTCAATTGTAGCCAGCCTCGAAGCGGCAGCGCCGGATGGCGGATAGAAGGTGGCGCCTCGCGTTTCGCAGGCCGTAAGGCCGTGGCGGGTAACGAGGCGGCGAAGCTCTGACGCGGTCCGAAAGTACGCGTCGCGCCAGACGGAATTGCCCATCCAGCCCTGTATTCGGCGCTGTGCCGCCCACACGTTCCAGCGACCAAGTTCCCCTACAATGAGCCGTCCGCCTGGCCTCAGGACCCGCGCCATCTCAGCTATGGACTGCTCGGCGTCGGGGATAAAGCAGAGGACCGTTACTGCGACTACGCGATCAAAGGCGGCGTCCGGGAACGGCAATGCGCCGGCTTCCCCCTGTTCAAGAGTGAGGGTGATGCCCTCTTTAAGAGCGCGGGCCTCTGCGGCCTGGAGCATGGTGGGATCCGGATCGAGGCCAGTGACGATCCCGCCTCGTTTGGCCAGCTCTATGGCGAAAACGCCGTCGCCGCAGCCGACGTCGAGCACGCGAAGACCGTCAACTTCGCCAATCAACCCGCTCAACGTTTGCTGCTGAAGTCGATCGGTGATCTGTCCCAACCTGCTGGCGCGCCACCGCTCATATGCGTCAGTCAGTGGACTGCTAGCTCTCGGGGCTTCGGAAACCATAGCCGTTACGGGGTGCCGGAGCGAATTTCTGCGAGGCGGGTGATAACGGCATCAATCTCCTCGTCTGTTGTACCGCGGCCCAAGCTGAAGCGGATCGCGCCCATGCCGACTCGCTCGCTCACTCCCATCGCGGCCAACACCGGTGATAGCTCGACGCGCCCGGCATGGCAGGCTGAGCCGGTCGAGGCCGCGACCCCTTGCAACTCTGAGAGCACATCCGAGCCGACGCGACCGACGAAGGCAACGTTTAGGGTATTTGGAAGGCGCCCGTTCTCTGGACCGTTAAGCGCGATGCTATTGCCAAAGATCGTCTTGAGCTGCTGCCAGAAGCGATCCCGCAATGCGCGGACACGGTTCAGCGGTTCGAGATCGCCGGCGAGTTCCGCTGCTTCCCCGAGTGCTGCGGCCAGAACAATGCTCTCGGTGCCGGCACGGCGGCCGTTCTCATGCCCAGCGCCATGGATCAATGGCTCAATCGGCGTACCCTGTCGGACATACAGGGCGCCGATAGCCTTCGGCGCGTAGAGCTTGTGGCCCGCGATTGTGAGGAGATCCACGCCAAGGTCGTTGACGCGAGTAATGATTTTTCCAACCGACTGGGCCGCATCGGTGTGGAAGCGAACGCCGTGATCGCGCGCGACACGGCTTATAGCCTCGATCGGCTGAATCGCTCCCGTCTCATTATTGGCGTGCATGACGCTAATCAGGATGGTGCGACGGGTGATTGCCTGCCGCACAGCATCTGGATCGACCAATCCGTTTCCGTCGACCGGCAGCACGGTCACATTTGCGCCGAGTCGCTCGAGGAATTGCAGCGGCTTGAGGACCGCCGGATGCTCGGTCGCCTGAGTGATGATGTGATCGCCTTTGTCGCGGAGCGCAAAGAACGTTCCCTTGAGTGCCATGTTGTTGGCCTCGCTGCCGCCGCTCGTGAAGACGATCTCCGTCGGATCAGCACCGAGAAGAGCTGCGATCTGGCCACGCGCTCGTTCGAGTATCGTCTTGGCGGACACGCTGGCCCAATGGCCGCTCGAAGGATTTCCGAAGGGGTTGTCGAGCAGCGCGCGCATCGTGGCTGCGACCCTGGAGTCGAGCGGTGTGCTTGCGTTATAGTCGAGGTAGATGTCGGTCATATTTGTTCTCGAGTTCGGACGCTGGTAGGCGTCTGCCGATCAACGGTGTTCACGCATCGTCACCGCGACGATGAGGCCCGACAGGAAAGTGAGCGCGCCGATTGCGAGAATCGCAGCAGCGAAACCGAAGCTGTCGGCGATAAGGCCGGCCGCGAGCGCTCCGATCGCGTAACCGAGATCTCGCCAGAAGCGATAGACACTAAGGGAGCGCGCTCGCCACGTGGGATGTGAGGCGTCGGACACGGCAGCTATCAAGCTCGGGTAGACCATTGCGGTGCCGAGCCCGAGCAGAACGCTGGCGACGAACCACCATTCGAAGCGGCCAGTCAGGGCGGTCAGAACCAGGCCCGCCGCCTGAACCCACATCCCGGCGACAATCAAGCCCTTTCGGCCCCAACGGTCGCTAAGGGGACCGGTTACGATTTGCCCGATGCCCCAGACGACCGGATATACCGCCTTGAGAATGCCAATCCGTTCGACGCCGAGGCCGAGCGTGGTGAAGAAGAGCGGGAAAATACCCCAGCTCATGCCATCGTTCAGGTTGTTGACGAGGCCCGCTTGCGATGCGGAGAAGAGGTTGCGATCCTTAAAGGAGGTCAACATAAAGACCTCCCGGAACGAGAGAGGCGAAGCTTCCTTCGTGATGCCGCTTGCCTCGAGCCTAACGTGGTGTCTGGTATCGCGGACCACGAGGATTGAGAGGATCGTGCCAGCGATAGCATAGAGCACGCCAAGATAGATCGGCGCTGGGCGCAGACCGTAACGACTGGCCAAGTAGCCGGTCAGGAATGCCGTTAGACCGACGGCGAGATAGCCGGCGAACTCATTGAGGCCGACTGCGAGGCCTCTACTTTTGGGCCCAACCAGATCGACCTTCATGATGACCGTCATTGACCATGCAAAGCCTTGACTGAGGCCGAGCAGAACGTTGGCGGCAATCACCCATTCCCAGTTCGGCGCGGCGATAATCATGAAAGGGACGGGCAAACCGATCAGCCAGCCGACAATGAGGACACGTTTGCGGCCCCAGCTGTCGGCTAGTTGGCCGGAGATCAGGTTTGCGAATGCTTTCACCACGCCAAAGCTGATGATGAATGACGTGATGAGCGTCGTGGATTCGATGTGGAAGGTTTCGGAGCCGATCAGCGGCACGACTGTCCGCTCGATGCCCACCATGCCGCCTACGAAAGCGTTGATAAGTACGAGAAGCGAGAACTGACGCCAGTTCTCCTTCAAGCCCAGCACTACGGTTTCTGAAGTTGTCGACGCGGAATTCATAGGTCAGGCCACCGCGGCCGACCGTCCAGAATTCGCGGCGCGTAGCCTCGCCGCCTCCGGAGGCGCAGGCGGGATGTCGGTGAGCATAAAGTCGATAAATTCCGCTTCGTCTTCGATACCGAAGGCCTTGTTGTGCCGCTTTTCGAACCCGATGGTGGATACGGGGTTTGCGCTGAGGCTGCGTCCGCAAACGGAGCCTGCATAGGCACCGGGCAGGACCTGGACGTAGTCAGGAAGCGCCTTCAGCTTTTGAACGCTGCTGAACAGATCCTTCGCACCTATCTCGGCGCTGACCGCCAGTTCGGTGCGACCGAGGTCGCCGACCATAAGCGTATGCCCGGTCACCACGAACCAAGGCTCGTCGGCGCGCGTGCGATCCGTGACAAGCAATGCGATGTGCTCGGGTGTATGCCCGGGAATCGATAATACCTTGATCGTGACGTTGCCTAACGAAAGCTCGTCGCCATCGCTCACGCTCTTGAACGGGATGGCCACGTCAGCCCGCTCGGACAGCACGTATTCTGCACCCGCAACATCGGCGAGAGCTCGCCCTGTGGACACGTGATCGGCGTGCACGTGCGTATCGATCACATAGTCGATCTTCATCCCGGCGGCCTGTGCCGCGGCGAGATAGAAGTCGGGTTCAGCCACCGGATCGACCACAGCCCCGGTCGCCTTTCCCCCGCAACCCAGGAGGTACGAGATGCCAACCGGATCATCGTGTAGGAACTGTCGCAGGATCATCAGCTTGCACTCCATAAAGCGAGGTGATAGATTGATTCAATCATTCTGCTGAATGTTTATCTTAGGAGGACGGCTTGTCAAGCGTTGGACCGAAGCAAGCGATCTTCGAAAGCCTCGCAGAGATCGCGCAGGCTATCGGACACGCAAATCGACTGGAGTTGCTGGAGCACATCGCGCAGGGCGCGCGGTCGGTCGAGGACCTTACCGCGCTCTCGGGCATGTCCTTCGCGAACACATCACGCCACCTGCAGATCCTTCGGCGGGCTCGCATCGTGGAGAGCGAGCGTCAGGGCAAGCGGGTGCTTTATAGTCTTGCCAGCAGCGCTGAAGTCGTCGCCTTAATAAAGGCGCTTGGCCAAGTCGGAGAGCGAAATCTTGCCGAGATTGGCCGCGTGATGAACGACTACTTCCATGCCCGTGACTCCCTGGAGCCGGTTTCGCGGGCGGACTTGGCTGAGCGCGTGGCGCAGGGGACAGCTATCGTGCTGGATGTCCGGCCGGAGGACGAGTTCGCGGCGGGACACGTTCCTGGGGCTCGCAACATTCCCCTCGCTGAATTGGAGAAGCGCTTGAGTGAGCTACCAAAGGGTGTGGAGGTCGTCGCTTACTGTCGCGGGCCATACTGTGTGCTCGCCTATGAGGCCGTCGCCGCTTTGCGCGCCAAAGGCATCAGCGCTCGCCGCCTCGAGGATGGATTTCCCGAATGGCGGGCAGCAGGGCTCGCGGTTGAATCTCGCGTCTAGGCGCGAGCGGTCACGACATCCGGAGGGGATAGAGCGTGAAGGCGATCCAGGACTTCTATCCCGAAGAGTTCGCGCATTGCTATGGCTGCGGCCGTGCGAACGCGCGGGGGCTGCATCTGAAGAGCTATGTCGACGGGACCGAGACTGTAGCGCGGTTCACGCCGGCTGACCTCTACAGCGGCGGATATCCCGGGCACGTCTATGGCGGAATGATCGCCTCACTGCTCGACTGTCATGGGACGGCTTCGGCCGCCGCTTTCGCTCTCCGCGAGCGGGGCCTAGAGTGGGGTCACGGGCAAGACCCGATCCGGTTCGTAACAGCCTCGCTGAGGATCGAATACAAACGTCCCACCCCCCTCGGAGTGGAATTGGTCATTCGCGGATCTCTGTCATCCCTTGACGGCCGTAAAGCGACCATCGCGCTATCGTTGAGTGCGGCTGACGAGCTATGTGCGAGCGCGGAAATGCTTGCGATCGAATATCGTCGGAAGACGCGGGCGCCCTAGGAGCAGAGCGAACCGGCTTCCTGACGGCGCGCCGCGGACGAGGACGGCGCAAGCTCGACCGAGAAGGTGGGCGTGTCGCAGCCGCCTAAGCAGCGGCGTTTCCTAAATGATCGGCATAAAGGCGTCGTAGGCTCGTTCTTGGACCTCCGCCAAATGCCAGTAGTCTGACACCTGCCGCGCAGAGGCAAGAACGGCCTCACGCATGAATTCAAGCCGCGATTGCCCAAACTGTCGTGCTGCCACATCAATGAGCGTCAGATCGCCCTCGGAAAATCTCAGCGAGTCGATCGGTGTGATGGCCGACATTTACTTCTCCTTCGGAATTGACCTGGTGCGGGCGACGGCCCGCGTCGTGGCTTAACTAAGCGCCTGCTTCAGGTCCGCGATGAGGTCTTCGGCGTCTTCCAAGCCGCAGGACAGGCGGACCATGCCATCGACGATGCCGCGCCGCGCGCGTTCCTCGGGCGTCATGCCGTGGTGGGTCGTTGTGATGGGTTGCGTCACCAAGCTTTCGACGCCGCCCAGGCTTGCCGCTATCGTGAAGTATCTGAGCTTGTCGACGGCGGCGGCTGTGGCTTGTGCGTCACCGTCATAAACAAAGCTGAGAATGCCGCCGAAACCGGCCATCTGTGCGGCAGCAACATTGTGGCCGGCGAAGTTTGGCAGGCCAGGGTAGTTGACTTTCTTGACCTTGGGATGTCCCGCAAGGAATTCAGCGACCGCCTGCGCGTTGGCGTTCTGCTGACGTACGCGGACCACGAGCGTGCGCAGGCTGCGCGCGAGCAGGAAAGCGACTTCCGGCGCCATCATCTGCCCGAGATTTTTCCGCCATGGCCAGATCGGATCGATCAGCGACTTGGCCGCAATCACGACGCCGCCGGTGAGATCACTGTGGCCGCCAAGATACTTGGTGGTGCTGTGAACGACGATGTCGGCGCCGAGTTTGAGCGGCGACTGGTTGACCGGTGACGCGAAAGTATTGTCGACGACCACGAGGACGCCACGTGCTTTGGCGACCCTCGCCGCCCCGGCGATGTCGATCACTTCCATGTTCGGGTTGGTGGGCGTCTCGAAGAAGACGATGCGGGTGCGGTCGGTGATGGCGTCGTCGAGCCGGCCGATCTCGCTGCCGAGGAGGAATGTCGTGTTGATGTCGAGGTTGGGCAGATTGCTTTCCAGAAGCTCATAGGTGCCGCCGTAGACGTCGCCTATGCAGACGATGTGATCGCCATTCCGGCAGTTGGCCAGAATCGTGGCTGCCTCCGCGGCCATCCCGGAGCTGAAGACCAGTGCTGCCTCTCCGCCCTCCAAAAGAGCTAGCTTGCGCTCGACGGACTTGATCGTTGGGTTGAGACCGTAGCGCGTATAGAGGTTTCCATCTGCGCGCCCTTCTACGACATCGAGCAGAGCCTCCGTGGATGGGAAGCCGAAGGTGGAATGATTGTAGAGGGGGGTATGGATGCCACCGTTGGCGTCTAGCTGCTCGCCGCCATGGACGCACAAGGTTGAAAGTCCGGTTTGAGTATCGGCTTCGGTCGCCATTTAAGCGCTCCTCGTCATTGGTCAGTTGATTAGGGTTTGGGGGACGCTGGGCGAGAAAATCTCAGCTCCGACGCGCCGGCGGTGCGACCGTTCCCCTAATCGGGAACGGGCTCATCAAAATCGACGATCATGGGCTCGCGACCGCATGAGCGGATGAAGGTCAAAAGATCGTCGGGCCGAAGGCCGGTGCTTTCGGTATTGATCAGAGGATGGAAGTTGAGCTGATCCGCATCGAGGAGAGACGCGTCGATCACGGCCGTAACCGCACCCTCAATATCGTTGATAAGGCCCAAAGGCGTGAGAGCGCCGGGTATGACGCCGAGATACTGTTCTACCTTCTCCCCTGATGCAAAACCGAGCTGGCCCTTGGCCCCAACCCGCTTGTGCAGCGTCTTAAGATCGATGGTTCGATCCTCGTGGATCGATAAAAGGAAATGACGGCTCTTCTTGTCTTTCAGCAGAAGGTTCTTCGTGAACGTTCCGGCCATTTGGCCGCGCAGAGCCTTTCCTTCTTCAACTGTCTTGTGTGCTGGGTAAGGGACGGTTGGGGCCGCTATTGCGAGATTGGCGAAACGGTCAAAGAGGCGCGCGCGCGGCTCTGCGGCGCAGGATTCGAGAAGCGTTTCAGTCATGCAGGCCTCTTCGTTGTGTGGAGCGGCTGTCCAGCCAAGCCGTGGATGAGGAGGATCTGAGCGACGATCGTCATCAGCGCTCCGGCGGACATCAGGAAGTGGAGGTAGTGATTGGCGTACAGCGGAGCAGAGAAATCAAAATGCCCTTTGGAGATTTCATTCCAGGCGTTGAAATGCTGCGTCCCGGCGACGACGACGCCGAGTGCGGCTATCGTTGTCGTCAAATATTGCAGTAGCCAGTGGGACGCGGAGGAGAGCAGCATCAGCGCTCCCAAGATGCCGATGATAGACCGGCTGACGCGGCAATAGGCACATGGGTCGACGATCCCGAGGAGGTCTGTTCCCCAGGTCACGAGGCTCGCCGTGATCGATAAAATCCCCACTGCTTTCACGACAGTAGACAGCGGATAGCGGGTCATCGAGCACCCTTTCTAATGCTTGCGGGAGAGAGATCCGGCGCAGACCGCGCGGCGGCAGAGGTTCGGAAGCTGAACCAGAGGAGGACGAGCGCAGCTATTGCCAGCCAAGGCAGCAGCAGGCCGTTCAGGGTCTGCCAGCCGACCGCCTCGAGAAGGCCTCCAGCGCCGAAGGAGCAGGCAAGCCCGACGATGAAGATCGTCATGTCGTTCGTGGCTTGGGCCCGGCTTTTTTCGGCAGGGCTATAGGTGGTGGTCAACAGCGTCGTGCCGCCGATGTAGAGGAAGTTCCAGCCCACTCCGAGCAGCACCAACGCGCTTGCAAAGGACCCGAAGCCGGTGCCTGTCCACGTCATGAGGACATGGGCGCTGAGCAGAGCCACACCGGCGAGCATGATGCGCAGCACACCGAAGCGCGCAATCAATGTGCCGGTGAAGAACGATGGCAGGAACATGCCAAGGACATGCAATTGGATGACGGTAGCCGCCGTCGTCAGTTCATGATGGTGATGGGTCATCGCGATCGGAGTCGCAGTCATCGCGAGGATCATGATCCCGTAGCCGGTGGCAGCCCCGAATAGAGCGACGAGGTAGCCCGGCTGAGTGACGATGGTCGCCCACGGACGACCCTTGCCGGTATCGACGTGATCGGTTGCGATGTTCGGCATTCGGAGCGCGAGCAGAGTGCCGAACGCAGCGAGCGACACGATCGCAAGGATCAGGAACGAGCCTACATAAGCGGGTTGCAGCAAGGGGCCGCCCAGGCGTCCCAACATCGGGCCGAGCAATGCGGCGACGACGCCGCCGGCAAGCACCAGGGAGATGGCTCGCGGACGGAAGGCGTCATCCGCGACTTCGCCCGCTGCGAAGCGATAGAACTGGGCGAAGGCTTGGTAAGCGCCAACCAGCAGGGTGCCGAGAGCAAGGAGCGCCAATGAGCCCAGCCATATGCCACCGGCTCCGATAAGCCCCCCGAGTATGCCCAGTGTAGCGCCGAGCAGGAAGCCGGCTCGCCGGCCGACCCTCGCCATCCATGCCGATGCCGGGAACGTCGTGATAGCGGTGCCGAGAAACATCGCGGCGATCGGGACGGTCGCCAGTTCGGGACGGCTTGCAATTTGGCTTCCTGCCAGACCGCCCACCGTCATCACCAGGACGGAAGCGGTCTGAAACAGCGCTTGGGCCGTGGCAAGGACGAAGACTTGCCTGTGGCTGTGTTTTCTCATTGTCGACCGGACCCCCGCAAAGGCATAGGATTGACACTGGCTGATTCATCATTCAATGTATTCCTTGAATGATTCAACGTGAAGGGCGGCTTTGTCAATGGCCGGGGCGAAAAAACAGGTCTTTGCGCAGTTCGCTGAAGTGGCTCGCACCCTCGGACATGCGAACCGGCTCGAACTGCTTGAGTATGTGTCGCAGGGGGAGCGATCGGTCGATCGCTTGGCGGAACTGACCGGGATGTCGGTCAACAACACCTCTCAACATCTTCACCAGCTTCGCCGGGCGGGGTTCGTTCAATCCCGAAGAGCGGGAAAACAGGTGCTCTACGGTCTCGGCGATGGCCCTGTGCTTTCGTTGCTGGGCGCCCTTCGCTGCTACGCCGAGAAGAACTGCGCCGAGGTGAAGGAAATCGTGTCGGACTATTTCGAAAAGCTCGACATGCTGGAGCCGGTGTCGCGGGAGGAGTTGATCCACCGCCTTTCCGAGTCGAGCGTGGTGCTGCTTGACGTTCGGCCGGAGGACGAGTTCTCGCTCGGACATGTGCCTGGCGCTCTCAATGTGCCGCTCGAAGAGCTGGAGCGGCGCTTGGCCGAGCTCCCGAAAGATCGAGAGATCATCGCCTACTGCCGCGGTCCCTATTGCATCCTTTCATTCGAGGCGGTCGCCGCGCTTCGTGCGAAAGGCTATCAAGTGCGGAGACTGGAGGACGGCTATCCCGAATGGGTTGCCGCCGGCCTCGAGGTAGAGGCGGTCGCGTAGGTGGTCACCCCAAGATGCCCGACCCCGCGCTTAATCTCTGTAGATCAGGAGACGCGGTAGCCGCATTAAGACCGAGCGGCCTTGCGGTTCGGCACGCTGGGGAGGCCGAGAGCCGGAGCGCCGGCGACGGTGTGTGACGATTGACTTCCGTCAACTACAATACGTGATCGCCGCTGCTCATGCTGGCAGTTTTCGTCGCGCGGCGAGGGTTCTCGATCTTCCCGAGTCCACAATCAGCCGGCGGATCCGCGATCTTGAAGACGAGTTGGGAGTGGCTCTCTTTATACGTTCACACAACGGGGTCTATCTGACCCAGGCCGGAAACCAGTTCCTGCCCGGCGCGCGCAAGGCGATTGAGCAGATCAAGCATACTGTCACGAACGTCGGCGCCTTTGGACGCGGCGAAAACGGCTCTGTTCGTATCGGCATCTTCACGTCGCTGGCGTCAGGCTTCCTGTCGGAGCTTGTACGCGCCTATATTTTGGCCCACCCGTCGGTTCGGTTGGAGGTCATCGAAGGCGGCCCGGCGCATCACATCGCATCGCTCCAACGCTTCCAACTGGATGTCGCGTTTCTGACAGGCGAGCCGATCGCCGATGATTGCGACCGGGCGCATCTCTGGAACGAGGGGGTCTATGTGGCACTGCCGGCGGACGATAAGCTTACGGCAGCACGGGAGGTCACCTGGTCGATGCTGAAGGATCGGAAGCTCATCGTGATGAACGCCGATCCCGGGCCCGAGATCTACGACTACCTGATGAAGCATCTGGCCGAGCTGGGGCATCATCCCGAAGTGGAGCAACATGCCGTCGGACGTGAGAACCTCATGAATCTCGTGGCGATGGGCCGCGGTCTGACGGTGACGAGCGAGGCGACGATCGGCGTCCAATATCCGGGCGTCGTCTATAGGAAGCTCGCGACCGATCTCCTTCCGTTTTCCGCGATCTGGTCTGCGCGCAACGACAATCCGGCGCTGCGAAGATTGCTTAGCCTCGCCCGTGGACTCTCGCGTCGCTGGCTGCGCGACATCGACCAGACAGCTCAGGCTTCAAGATGACGGTGATTCACGTCTCGCCTTCGAAAATCCGCGATCGGTGGCGATGAAGCGCTCCAGCATGGGGACGATGAGCTTGGTAGGATCGCCGATTTCCTGTCTGGTCTCGCGCGCCAGCACCTCAGCGTAAGCGACAAGATCACGATGAAGCGCGGCCGGGAGCTCGATCGTCACCTTGACCGGCTTATCGTCAATGATCGGCCCGAGCTTCAGCTTTGCCATGGTCAGCCTCCATAGGGTTCAAGCACCAGATCGCGGGTGACGATCACCCTGACGGGGAAGCCCGGACGGATCGTCAGCGTCGGCGCGATGTTGAGCTGGCGCCGGACGATCTCCTGTCCGGCCTGATTGAAGGTGTCCTGACCGCCGTTGCGGATGGCGCGGAGCAGCCGGTCCTCATCATCGACCGCAAGCTCTGAACCGATGCTCAGCAGGGTCGAGAGCCCCGCCGCCTTGGCGAGCTCCCACCAGTGATAATCGACGCCGTCCTGCAGACCGGCATAGCCCTCGGCGTCTGCGCCGGGCTGGCGCTCGAGCACGATCGATCGGCCGTTCGGGAAGATCAGCCGGTTCCAGACCAGGAGGACCCGGCTCTGCCCGAACTGGACGTTGTTGTCATATTGCCCGATCACGCGGGTGCCCTGCGGCACGAGCAGGATGCGACCGGTCGGGCTGTCGTAGATGTTCTCGGTCACTTGCGCGGTGATCTGGCCCGGCAGATCGGAGCGGATGCCGGTGATCAACGCCGCTGAAATCACGGCGCCGGCTTGCAGGACATAGGGTGACGCCGGCGCGGCGACGCGATCGGGCGCGACGGTCCGGCGATCGGCGGCGGCGTTGAGGAAGGCGTTCTGACGATCCTGGGCGGTAGGTGTCACCGGCTGCGGTGCGAGGCCCAGGCCCGCGAGATCTGGAATTGCCGGGGCGGCCCCAGCCGGCGTTGATGCTGCCGGGCTGGCGCTTCGCGTCTCGGTCGGGGCGAACAGGCGCGCTGTCCTCGCCGATTCAAGCTCCTGAAGCCGCCTTTGCTCCTCGGGACTGAGGCCGGGCTGCGGCGGCGCGACACCCGGCGCCGGCACCGGCTGGCCCCGGCTCTGGGCGCCGAGGATCGGCCGCCCGAGATCGCCGGGAAGCGGCGGACCGAGCTGAGGTACGGCGCTGTAGTCTCGGGGCAGTCCCGCGATGCCATCGGCGGTCGGGCGGTTCTCGGTCGAGTAGAGCTCCTCGTTCGGACGACCGCTATCGCGGGTCTGCAGGGCGTATATGAGGGCGCCGCCGATCCCGACGCTTGCGACGAGACCAACGCCGGCCAGCACCCTGCGCGACAGCCGCGTGACGCGCGGCGGCTCGGCTCGCAGGCGCATCGCCTGAGCGCCGGCGGGCTCGCCGGTCAGCGGCTCGGCACGGTCCTCAGGCCCTTCCTCCTTCCGGGGATCCGTCTCGCTCACGATGTCGGCCTCCCGTCGGTGCGGACGATCCGGACGCGCTTCTGGTCGCGGCCCGCGCCGAAGCGCAGCTCGGCAGCGGCGAACAGCCGGTCGACAATCATGTGGTGACCGCGGACGCGATAGTTGACGAGCTCGGAGGTGTTGCCCTCCGGTCCGACCACGAAGACCGGCGGCATCTCGCCCTGGCCGATGCCGCGCGGGAACTCGATGAAGACCTGCCGCCCGTCGTCGAAAGCGCGCAGCGGCCGCCACGGGGCACGGTCCCCCTCGATCGCGTAGCGAAAATTGACGTTGGCGAGGTCGACGCCGGTCGCCACCGGCTGCGCGGCCTGCGCCTGCTGATTCTGCCTGCGCAGCGCGATGAGCTGGTCCTGCGGATATTGCCAGGAGACCGACGCCATATAGGTGCGCTCGGTCGAGCGTAGCTCCATGTGGTAGGTGCGCAAATTGGTGTTGATGATGAGATTGGTCATCAGGTCGGGCCGGGTCGGCTTGACCAGGATATGAACCTGTTGCGTGGGGCCGGAGCCGCTCAGCGTGTCGCCGATGATCCAGCGCACGGTGTCGCCGGCGGCGACCGGGCCGGAGCCGACGAGCTGCTCGCCGGGCTGCAGCGCGATGTCGGTGATCTGGCCCACGGCGGTGTAGACCTGATAGAGCGCCCCTTGCGTGAAGGGATAGACCTGCATCGAGTTGATGAAGCCGTCCCGGACTGGCTGGACGCGCGCCGCCGCATTGGCCTGGTTGACGCGCGCCGTGGGCTCGCTGGGCTCGGGCGATGACCGCGACCGCTCGACGCGCTGGAGCTGGCCAGGCAATGGCAGGGGGCGAGGAACCTCGACCACTGTGACGGGTGCGGGCGGATCGACGGTCTGCACCGCCGGTGCAGCATTGTCGTAGGAGATCTCCGGAGGCGGATTGGTGGTGGCGCAGCCGGCGAGCGCGGTCGCCGCCAGCATCAGGACCGGCAATGCGCCCTTGCGCAATGTCGGGACGGCGGAAATGTACGAAGCCGGCATTCCGGCTTTACGGAAAGACGGCTTCATTGCCCAAGCTCCCGTGACCAGTTGATGGCGTTGACGTAGATGCCGAGCGGATTGGCGCGCAGGCGCTCGGCGTTGCGCGGCGTCTGGATCACGATCGTCAGGATCGCGGTCCAGCGCTCGGTGGTGGCGAGTTGGCCGTTCTCGTAGCGGCGCTCGATCCAGGCGACACGAAACGAGTCCGGTGAAGCGCGGATCACGCTAGAGACCTCGACCGCGACCTGCTGCCGACCGACTCTCGTGAAGGGATCGTTGGCGCGCGCATAGTCGTTGAGCGCCGCCGCGCCGCGATCGGTCGTGAACTCGTAGGCGCGCAGCCAGTTCTGCCGGACGATGATCGCATCGGCCGGGATGGAACGGACCTGCTCGATGAACCGCGCGAGATGGAAAGCGATCTGTGGATCGGTCGGCTGATAGGCGGCCTCCGCAGGTGCGATCGCCTGCGCCTGGCCAAGCCGGTCGACCTGCACCACCCAGGGCACGACGGTGCCGCGCGCCGACTGCCAGACCAGCGCGGCGGCGAATCCGGCCGAGAGGAAGAGCGAACCGAACGCCATCATGCGCCAGTTTCGGGCCTGGACCCGGGCCGAACCGATGCGCTCGTCCCAGACCTGCGCGGCGCGCTGGTAGGGCGTCTCGGGTTCAGGGGATTTGCCGTAATGGGTGGAGGGTCGTTTGAACATTAGCGGTCGCTTTCGGAGAGATTGACGGAAGAGCCGCCGCCATGGGGGTCGCCGGAGCGCACGGCGTGCGCGGTCGCCTGGGCGGCATGGGTCATCTGCTGATGGCGGCGCATGCGCTGCGCCCACGCCGGCGGGCCGTCGGCCTTCGCCGCCGGTGCGACCTCAGCGGCGTCACCGCCGATGGTCCCCGCGGTCGAGCTCCCGCCGGTCGATTCCAAGGCCGCGCGCCCTCCGGCATTGAAGCTCGAGCGCATGCTCTCGGCCGCGCGTGTCGCGGCACGGCGCAGCGGCGAGGCCGCGGCGCTTCCGGCGGCGCGAGCCACGCCGCCGAGGCCGGATGCGACGCCGGCTGCTCCCGATTGACCCACCGCGCCGAGGCTGTATGCGGTCGAGGCGCCACCCGCGAGGGCTGCGCCGCCGCGCGCGGCGGCCGCGGCCCCGCCGGCCAGCGATGCCCCGCCTGTCGCGGCCGCGCCGACCGCACCTGCGCCGAGAGCGACCATGCCCCCGGCGGCAAGGCCGGTTCCCACCGCGGCGCCGGCGCTGAGCTGCGGGCCACCGGAGACGATGCCCGAGGCGATGCCCGGGCCGAAGATGCCGAGGCCGAGCAGCGAGAGCGCGGCGAGCACGATGGCCATGGCATCGTCGATTGACGGCGTCGCGCCGCCGAACCCCTGGGTGAACTCGGAGAACAGCGTCGAGCCGATGCCGATGATGACGGCGAGCACCAGGACCTTGATGCCCGATGAGATGACGTTGCCGAGCACGCGCTCCGCCATGAAAGCTGATTTGCCGAAGAGGCCAAACGGGATGAGCACGAAGCCAGCGAGCGTCGTCAGCTTGAACTCGATCAACGTGACGAAGAGCTGGATGGCGAGGATGAAGAAGGCGAGCAGGATCAGCGCCCAGGCGAAGAGCAGGCAGGCGATCTGGATGAAGTTCTCGAAGAAGGAGATCCAGCCCATCAGGCCGGAGATGGATTCGAGCAGTGGCCGGCCGGCATCGAGGCCGGTCTGCGCCACCTTGCCGGGACGCAGCAGGTCGGCGACCGAGAAGCCGGTGCCGGATGCTTTGAGGCCAAGGCCGGCGAAGCTCTCAAAAACGATCCGGGCGAGATTGTTCCAGTTGCCGATGATGTAGGCAAAGACGCCGACGAACAGCGTCTTCTTGACGAGCCGCGCGATGATGTCGTCGTCGGCGCCCCACGACCAGAACAGCGCGGCCAGCGTCACGTCGATCACGATGAGAGTGGTGGCGATGAATGCCACCTCGCCGCCGAGCAGGCCGAAGCCGCCATCGATGTAGCGGGTGAAGACCTCGAGGAAATGATCGATGACGCCAGTGTTGTTCATGGCCTATCGCGCCTCGGCCGGATCGGCTGGCGTCGGAGCCGGCGGATTGTCCGGCAGGCGCTCGGCGCGCGGCTGGCCGGGCGCGAGGAAGCGGCGGCGGCTCTCCGCCCAGGCCTGCAGGCAGGCGGCATCGCGCGCACCGGCCTCGCCGAGCGCCTGGCAACGGATGAGCTCACGCTGCAGCGGATCGGACGGAGTCGTGGCCGGCCGGGCGGAGGCCCAGCTCTCCGCCGGCTCCTCGTCCCGGCTCATCTCGATTGCGGTCGCGGTGACCGCGACCGCGATGAAGACGATGGCGCCGAGGCGCGCGAGCATCTTGCCGTCCATGGCCGCCCTCAATTGCCGCTATTCGGGAACATCCGGGCATTGCCCGGCTGATAGCCTTGGCCTGGCGCCAGGAAGCGCCGGCGCTGCTCGCGTCCCTGTTCGGCGGCTGCGGCGCGTTCGGCCTCGGTGAGCGCCTGCGCGCGGCCATTGGCGGCGACGACGGCGGTCAGATCCGCAAGCTGCTGGGCTTGCAGGGCGAGAAGCTGGTTACCCGCCTGGGTCGCCTGCAGAGCGCCAGTAGCGCCCTGGCTCTGGCCGACCAGCGCCGACATCTGGGCTCGGTTGGTGTCGATATTGCCGACGACGCCGGCCTGCACGCGCATGGCGTCCTGCAGGCTCCCGACGGTGTTTTGCCAGCGCTCGCGCGCATCGGCCACGAGTTGCTGATCGGACGCCGACATCGAGGCGTTGCCATAGGTGGTGCGGAACGCCTGATCGATGTTCTGGACGTTGTAGGCGATGCGCTGTGCCTCGCCGAGCAACTGCTGGGTGCGCTGCACCGACTGCTGAAGCTGCTGGAGCGAGGAGTAAGGCAGGCTCGCGAGGTTGCGCGCCTGGTTGATCAGCATCGTCGCCTCGTTCTGCAACGACGTGATCTGGCTGTTGATCTGCTGGAGCGCGCGCGTCGCGGAGAGCAGGTTTTGCGCGTAGTTGGTGGGATCGTAGACGATCCATTGCGCCTGGGCTGGCGCAGACAGGAACGGGGCTGCGAGGGTGGAGGTGGTGAGCAGGGCGACCGCGAGCCGGGCCGCGCGCGAACGGCGTGAGATCATGAGGACGTCTCCTTATTGTTGAGGTTGGGGATGAGGTCGGCCGCCCAGTCGACGCCGCGATGACGGAGCCAGGCGTCCAAAAAGCCGTCACGGCCGTGCTCGGCGAAGGCGCCGGCGATGGCGGCCTGATCGGTCTTCGACGAGGCGGCGCAAAGCGCATACGCCACGTCGGAGAGGCCCAGCTCGAACAGCCGGTTGCCGCGGCGGGACTGGCAGTAATAGTCGCGCCGCGGCATGGCGCGCGCGAGAATCTCGATCTGGCGGTCGTTAAGGCCAAAGCGCCGGTAGATGGCGGTGATCTGCGGCTCGATGGCGCGTTCGTTCGGAAGGAGGATGCGCGTCGGGCAGCTCTCGATGATCGCCGGCGCGATCGCCGAACCGTCGATATCGGAGAGCGACTGGGTGGCGAAGATGACGCTGGCGTTCTTCTTGCGCAGCGTCTTCAGCCATTCACGGAGCTGGCCGACAAAGCCTTCGTTGTCGAGCGCCAGCCAACCCTCGTCGATGATGATGAGGGTCGGCCGCCCGTCCAGCCGGTCCTCGATGCGATGGAAGAGGTAGGCGAGGACGGCGGCCGCGGCGCCGGTGCCGATCAGGCCCTCGGTCTCGAAGGCTTGGACCGCGGTTTCGCCCAGATGCTCGGCCTCGGCATCGAGCAGCCGACCATAGGGGCCCCCGACGCAATAGGGTCGCAAAGCCTGCTTGAGGTCGTTGGACTGGAGGAGCACCGACAGGCCCGTCAGCGTCCGTTCGCCGACCGGCGCCGAGGCGAGCGAGGTCAGCGCCGACCAGAGATGCTCCTTCACCTCGGGCGTGATGGTGACGCTTTCGCGCGCGAGGATCGCGGTCAACCAGTCGGCGGCCCAAGACCGCTCGGCGACATCGTCGATGCGGGCGAGCGGCTGAAGGGCGACGCTGTCCTCGGCCCCCTCGGTCAGCCCACCGCCGAGATCGTGCCAGTCGCCGCCCATGGCGAGCGCGGCGGCCCGGATCGAGCCGCCGAAGTCGAAGGCGAACACCTGCGAGCGCGGATAGCGGCGGAACTGCAGCGCCATCAGCGCCAGCAGAACCGACTTGCCGGCGCCGGTCGGGCCGACGATCAGGGTGTGACCGACGTCGCCGACATGGATGGAGAGCCGGAACGGGGTCGAGCCTTCGGTCTTGCCGAAGAGCAGTGGGGGTGCTGCGAAGTGCTCGTCCCGTTCCGGTCCCGCCCACACCGCGGAGAGCGGGATCATATGGGCGAGATTGAGCGTGTTGATGGGCGGTTGCCGGACGTTGGCGTAGACATGACCTGGCAGGCTGCCGAGCCAGGCGTCGACCGCATTGATCGTCTCGGGCATGGCCGTGAAGTCGCGGCCCTGGATCACCTTCTCGGCGAGACGGAGCTTCTCGGCGGCGATGCGCGGATCGGCGTCCCACACCGTTATGGTGGCCGTGACATGAGCCTGGCCGGCATAGTCGGCACCGAGCTCCTGCAATGCCAGGTCGGCATCGGCGGCCTTGTTGGCGGCGTCGGTATCGACCAGCACCGACGCCTCGTTGGTCATCACCTCCTTGAGGATGGCGGCGATCGACTTGCGCTTGGCGAACCATTGCCGCCGGATTTTGGTCAGCAGCTTGGTGGCGTCGGTCTTGTCGAGCAGGATCGCCCTGGTCGACCAGCGATAGGGAAAGGCGAGCCGGTTGAGTTCGTCGAGGATGCCGGGCGTGGTGGCGGTCGGGAAGCCCACGATCGTGAGAACGCGCAGATGCATGTCGCCGAGGCGCGGCTCGAGCCCGCCGGCGAGCGGCTGGTCGGCAAGGAGCGCGTCGAGATACATCGGCGTCTCGGGAACGCGGACGCGGTGGCGCTTCGTCGAGACCGTCGAATGCAGATAGGTCAGTGTCTCGGGATCATCGAGCCAGGCGCATTCCGGCATGAAGGCGTCAATGAGCTGCAGGATGCGGTCGGTGCGATCGACAAAGCCGCGCAGGATCTCATGCGCATCGACGCCGGCCCGGTCCCGGCCCTCATAGAGCCAGCCCTCCGCGCGCGCGGCGTCCTCGGCCGGCGGCATATAGAGGAAAGTGAGGAAGTAGCTCGACTCGAAGTGGCTGCCCGCTTCCTCGAAGTCCGCCTTGCGCTCGGCATCGACCAGCGCCGACGCCGGGTCCGGAAACCGGCTCGCGGGATAGGTCGCCGCCTCGTGGCGCTGCGCTTCGACAAAGATCGCCCAGCTGGAGCCGAGGCGGCGGAAGGCGTTGTTGAGGCGGCCCGCGACCGCCACCAGCTCGGCCGGCACCGCGCTGTCGAGATCGGGACCACGAAAGCGGGCGGTGCGCTGAAAGCTGCCGTCCTTGTTGAGGATGACGCCTTCGCCGGTGAGCGCGACCCATGGCAGGAAGTCGGCGAGTCGGGCGTTGCGGTTGCGATATTCGGCGAGGTTCATCATCGGCGCCGCCTCAGACCGACAGGAAGGCCGGGATGCGCAGGTGCCGGCGTCCGACCTCGACGAACTGGGAATCGCGCTTGGCCGCCCAGACGGCGGCGAAATGGCCGATGGCCCAGAGCGCCAGGCCGACCAGCCAGAGGCGCAAGCCAAGTCCGACGGCGCCTGCCAGAGTCCCGTTCATGATCGCGATCGAGCGCGGGGCGCCGCCGAGCAGGATGTGCTCGGTCAGCGCCCGATGCACCGGGACCGAGAAGCCCGGCACCTCGCCGGCGGGGTCCACGCCGAGCGTCATCAGACCAGCGCTCCACCGCCGAACGAAAAGAAGGACAGGAAGAAGCTCGACGCCGCGAAGGCGATCGACAGACCGAACACGATCTGGATCAGACGCCGGAAGCCTCCGCTCGTGTCGCCGAAGGCGAGCGTCAGGCCGGTGACGATGATGATGATCACCGCGATGATCTTGGCGACCGGACCTTCGATCGATTCCAGGATCGATTGCAGGGGCGCTTCCCACGGCATGGACGAGCCGGAGGCGTGAGCGGCCGGCGCGAGCATGAGCGAGAGGAAGGTGACCGAGGCTGCCGTCGCGAGATGACGGCGAATGCGCAGGGTTTTGCGGATCATGACGGATCTCCTGTGAGGGGCGGGCTGGCGGGAGTGACGCGGTAGTCGCCGTCGTGACCGAGCCCCTCGATGCGGGCGAGCTCGGCGAGCCGGCGCGAGGCGCCGCGGCCCGAAAGGACGGCGACGAGGTCGATGGTCTCGGCGATCAGGGCGCGCGGGACGGTGACGACGGCTTCCTGGATGAGCTGCTCGAGGCGGCGCAGTGCGCCGATCGCGGTGCCGGCATGGATGGTGCCGACGCCGCCGGGATGTCCGGTGCCCCAAGCCTTCAAGAGATCGAGCGCCTCGGCGCCACGCACCTCGCCGATCGGGATGCGGTCGGGGCGCAGGCGCAGCGAGGAGCGAACGAGATCGGAGAGCGTGGCTACCCCGTCCTTGGTGCGCATGGCGACGAGGTTCGGCGCGGCGCATTGCAGCTCGCGCGTATCCTCGATCAGCACCACGCGGTCGGAGGTCTTCGACACCTCGGCGAGTAGCGCGTTGGTGAGAGTGGTCTTCCCGGTCGAGGTGCCGCCGGCGACGAGGATGTTGCGCCGGTCGGCGACGGCGGCGCGCAGGGCCTCGGCCTGCTCGCCTGACATGATCCCGGCGGCGACATAGTCCTGCAAGGTGAACACGGCGACCGCCGGCTTGCGGATCGCGAAGGCTGGAGCGGCAACGACCGGCGGCAGGAGCCCCTCGAAGCGCTCTCCTGTTTCCGGAAGCTCCGCCGAGACGCGCGGGGCGCCGGGATGGACCTCTGCGCCGACATGGTGCGCAACGAGGCGGACGATGCGCTCGCCGTCGGCCGGCGAGAGGCGCTCACCGGTGTCGGAAAGTCCTTCCGAGAGCCGGTCGACCCAGAGCCGCCCATCGGGGTTGAGCATCACCTCGACGATCGCGGGGTCTTCCAGAAACCGGGCGATGGCGGACCCGAGGGCCGTGCGCAGCATGCGCGCACCACGAAGGATCGCCTCTGATTTCTGGTGAGGGTGCGCCACGTCGTCCCCGTTCTTGCGCGGGCGCGCCCAATGCGCGGCCCTGGATCGGGGATGATTAAAAGAACCGGATAATTGGCTGGCGCAACAGCAGGCGTGTCGTAGTAGTGCTGTGGCGAAGGAATACTGACAATCGGCGGAACAGAGGACTACTTGCGTCGATCAGTAGAGCGATTATTCCGCGTCACGCGCGCGACCAACCTCTTCCGAAATTTCCTGATGAAGCTTCGGGCCAGTGGCGAGTCTGCGGCCCAGCGCTGCTACAAACGCTTCATAGCGCTCACCGGCCTTCGCTCGAGCCGCTTGAGCTGCTGGCTCCGGGAGGGCGGGCGTCGTGGTCAGCCAGAACCGCACGAAGATGGCAAGCGTCTCGACCGAAATTCCGAGATCGCGCTCCAGGCGCGCCAAACGCCGATCAAGCTGATCGAGCCGCTTAACGATGGCGGCCTCCTGCCGCTCGGCCGCGTCGGGAGAGAGGAACGAGGCGATGCCAGCTTCTGCGATCAGGGAGAGCGAATGGCCGCGCCGCGCTGCATGCGCCGCCAAGGCCTTCATAATGTCTGGCTCAAGGTACACGGATAGGCGCTGCTTCTTGGGAGGTTTCGTCAAGGTCGCCTCCTACAGCTCAATGCCATCGCCAGGATCAAGCGAAGCTTGCCGAGCCACCTGTCTCATGGCGTCACGTAACCGGCTGTTCCGGGCGACGTCGTCGTCCACGTCGTCGGTCGGATCGATCTCGAACTCGTTCTCGATGGGCGTTTTCCTCTCGACAGGTTCAACTCTCTCCAGCTCTGGCTGGCGGCGTCGCTCGGAGCCGGTCGTGTCCTCATCGTGAAGATTAGCGGCCGCCGCAGACGCCGAGAGATCCGGGACCGTCGGCAGCACCAGCCCGCTCCAATCGTCGCTTGATGGACTCACCTGTTTGACGACCGAGGGGGGTGGAAGCACGCGCTCCTGAAACCGCGGGTCCTCGAAATAGCGCGCCTTCTTCGCTCTGATCGGCGGGGTTCCCGCTACCATGACGATCTCGTCGGCCGGCGGGAGTTGCATCACTTCGCCAGGGGTCAGGAGTGGCCGCGCTGTTTCGGAACGCGAGACCATCAGGTGGCCCAGCCATGGCGAAAGCCGATGACCGGCATAGTTTTTCATCGCCTTCATCTCGGTCGCGGTGCCGAGCGCATCCGAAACACGTTTGGCGGTCCGCTCGTCATTGGTCGCGAAGCTGACGCGCACATGGCAGTTATCGAGAATCGAGTTGTTCGGGCCGTAGGCTTTCTCGATCTGGTTCAGCGACTGCGCGATCAGGAAGCTCTTCAGCCCGTAGCCGGCCATGAAGGCAAGTGCGCTTTCGAAAAAGTCCAAACGGCCCAAGGCCGGAAATTCGTCCAGCATCAGCAGCAGTCGATGCCGCCCCGCCTTGGCCTGCAGGTCCTCGGTCAAGCGGCGACCGACTTGATTGAGGATCAGGCGAATGAGCGGCTTGGTCCGATTGATGTCGGAGGGTGGCACCACGAGATAGAGCGTGGTCGGCCGTCGGGCGGTGACGATATCAGTGATCCGCCAGTCGCAGCGTCGCGTCACCTCCGCCACTACAGGGTCCCGGTAGAGGCCGAGGAAGGACATGGCAGTCGAAAGTACCCCGGACCGTTCATTGTCCGACTTGTTCAGCAGCTCGCGCGCGGCGCTGGCGATGACCGGATGCGGACCGGCCTCGCCGAGATGCGCCGTCTTCATCATCGCTGCCAAGGTCGACTCTATCGGACGTCGTGGATCGGACAGGAATGCCGCGACGCCTGCGAGGGTCTTATCCTCCTCGGCATAGAGAACGTGGAGGATGGCGCCGACCAGCAGAGCGTGGCTGGTCTTCTCCCAATGGTTTCGCTTTTCGAGGGAGCCCTCGGGATCGACCAAGATGTCGGCGATATTCTGAACATCGCGCACCTCCCACTCGCCGCGGCGCACCTCAAGCAGTGGATTGTAGGCAGCCGACTTCGGATTGGTCGGATCGAACAGGAGCACGCGGCCATGCCGGGATCTAAAGCCCGCCGTGAGTTGCCAGTTTTCGCCTTTGATGTCGTGGACGATTGCGGAGCCCGGCCAAGTCAACAGCGAGGGCACCACCAACCCGACGCCCTTGCCGGAACGGGTTGGCGCGAAACACAGGACATGTTCGGGGCCGTCGTGGCGCAGATAATGCCGATCCAGTTTGCCGAGCACGACTCCATCGGGTCCGAGCAGCCCTGCGGCTTTAACCTCCTCAGGCCTGGCCCAGCGCGCCGATCCGTAGGTCTCGACGTTCTTCGCCTCGCGGGCCCGCCACACCGACATGCCGATCGCGACGGCTATAGAGATGAAGCCGCCCGACGCGGCGATATAGGCGCCCTCGACAAAGATGGGCGGCGCGTAGGCGTCGTAAAAATACCACCACCAGAAGAACGCCGGAGGATAGTAGATCGGCCAGCCGGCGATCTCGAACCACGGTGGTCCGAGCTGCGGTTGAAAGGCGAGCCGGTAGGCCGTCCACTGCGTGGCCGCCCAGATCGTGAACAGCACGATCGTGAATACGGTGAGGATCTGACTCCATAGGATCTTCGTCGCGGACATGGCGGCGTTCCCTTTTTTATTTGCGTTAGAGGCCGAGGCCCCGTTTCCGTCCGAAATTCCAGTCAACGCCGCCGTCATTGCGGGCGACACCGGACACGTGCTGGCCGAGCTGGCGGTCGAGGGACGGCGTCCAAGGCACGAGCTGGAAGCCGAGGCCATCGTCGATCATGGCGAAGCGGCCCGAAGCGAGCGCGAAACGCTGCCGGTAGGTGCCGGCCACATACTCGCCGGTCCCAGCCCTGGCGAAGGTGCGGCTTGTCTCTGCAGCGAGCTTCTTCGCTAGCGTGTCCAGTTCGCGTCGGCGTAGCGTGTCGATCAGATTTCGTGTGAAGACGACGCTGTGGCCGTGCCGTTCGGCGAGGCGTTGCTCGATCAGGTGTTCGGCGCGACGGTCCATCGCCTCTCGCACCTCGACGCCGAAGCCGCCGCCGCCGAGCGCGGCGGGCTCTCGCGCGATGGCCTGCCGGTCGAGCCAGGTCGCGCCGTTGGCGGTGACCTGGGCGCCGATGTCCAAGTCGGACCGAACGGCGAGCGCGACGCGGCGCTGCCCTCGCGCATCGTCATATCGGCGCAGCTCGACGATGGAGCCCGGTGCGCTGTCGCCGGCCGCGTCGAGGTCCGGCAGCTTGATGTGATGGGTTCGGCCGTCGACGCCGTCCACGACAGCGAACGCCGTCCCCTTCAGCTCGTCGTCGAGACCGCGCGCAACAAGGCGGCCAACGATCGGATCGTCGATGCTCTCCGAGGCGAGCACATAGCTTGCCGCGCCACGGTCGATGCCGCGCTCGCTCAGACCGCGGTGGATGCGCTTGATGATGTCGCCGCGTTCGCCAAGTTCGCGCAGCGTCGTCTCCGTTCGCTCCGCGATGACCCATTGGCCCGGGCCGATCTCGTCTGCCAGCCCGAGCGTTTCAAGCTTGCGAAGCCGGCCGACCTTGAGCGCATGGAATTCGTCAGGCTGACGATCGGGGTGTGGCGCGAGATCGACGACGCCGGTCCGATAGCTGTCGCGGGCGAGCTGCCTATCGAGGTTGGTCCAGCGCTCGGCCTCAATCTGACGCTCGAGGCTGCGGCGGATGTCGTGATCGCTGCGTGGCCCCAGCTCCTGGGTGATGAGATCACGGGCGCGATCACGCATGCCCTCCTTGATGTAGTCGCGCGAGATCACGAGGTTCTCGCCGTCGTCGCGCACGCCGCGGACGATCAGATGGACGTGGGGGTGCTCGGTGTTCCAATGGTCGACGGCCGCCCAGTCGAGCCGGGTGCCGAGATCCTTCTCCATCTGGCCGACGAGCTCGCGTGTGAAGGAGCGAAGGTCCGACATCTCCAGCGCATCGTCCGGCGAGACGATGAACCTGAAATGGTGGCGGTCATCTTCGCAGCGCTCGGCGAATTCCTTCGGGTCGACGTCGCCGCCGCCCGGCCCGAACAGCCTCGCCTTCTCCCCGTCGCGGGTAACGCCCTCGCGGCGCAGGTAGCCGAGGTGGGTCGCGAGCGGCGCTGCGCGGCCGCCGTGGCGCACGACGCGAGCCTTGATGACCGCGCCGCGCGAGCGAGCGGTAAGCAGACGGTTCGCCTGCACGGCGGCGCGCTGTCCGCGGCCGAAGCGCGAGCGATTGCCGGGGCCGATCCTGCCCTTCCGCGAGACCGCGCCGCCGGCCCGCTGCGCGGCGGCGAGCGCTTGCGCGATGAAAGGGCGGGCCTGCTGTGCCTTGGTCGAGCGGATGCGGCCGGGCCGTATGCGGAAATCGTCCTCCGCGCTCATGGCCGAAGCCCCGCACATCGCGCAAAGCTGCGGAAACCGTTGCAGAAACGCGTATGGCGCACATTGCGCCAATCAGGCGCACATCGCGCAAATGCGCCATAACCCCTTGAAAACCCACAACCGCCCAAGGCCGCACATCGCGGCCCTTTATCCTGCCATCGTGCGGTTGTGGTGCCTGCGCTCCCCTCGGCTCCCGCCAATCTTACGCCAGAGCCCGCGAACGCCGCATGGAGTGCGAACGCGCTCATTGCGGCCCCGCATTAGCGGTTCGGACGGCGAAAAGGCCGCCGGTCTGCGGGTCAGCCGGCGCGAAATCACGCTCCGGTCGCTGCGGTGATGCTGCAGCCGGATCGCCGTCCTCGTGCCGACCCCCTGCACGCGACGCCCCTTCGTGCTGCGCGATGAACAGCGGCGCGCGCGTCCAGGCCAGCGGGTCCGCGGCCGCCACCGTGACGGGGGATGCGAGATCGCTGCCGCCAATGGCCGGCGTGAGCATCGCGACATAGGCCCGCGTCTCGGCGGGCAGAGGGCGACCACGATCGCGATAGTCCTCGTAACGCCCAGGACCGGCATTGTAGGCCGCCAGGAAGCCGGGCGAGCCGTAGCGATCGTGCATCTCGCGCAAATATGCTGCGCCCGCCAGGATGTTGTCGCGCGGGTCAAAGGGATCGCTTCCGAGGCCGTATCGCGCGCGCAGCTCCGCCCAGGTGTCGGGCATGATCTGCATCAAGCCCATCGCACCCATGGGCGATATCGCGCGCACATTGCCGCGGCTTTCGACGCGCATGACGGCGCGTATCCAGGCTTCCGGCACGCCGAAGCGCCGCGCCGCGTCGTCCACGTAGGCGGCATAGGGATCGGCGGGCAAACCGCGCTCGGCCGACGCCTGCTGTGCATGAGCAATCGTCGCCGGCGGCGTCGCGATGGCCAGGCCGGAAAGGAGAAGGAAGGCTGTGCGCCGGACGGTTTCGAACCGTCCAGCGGCAGCTCTTGGGCGACGGGCCGCCATCGCTCAGTCTCGATCGCCGCGCTTGGGCGGGCGATTCCAGTGCAGGCCCCACGCGGACTTGTCGTCAGCCGACTGAAAGAGGTTGGCGCGGATCGGGTGGCCGAAGGTGGGATCGTCGAGCTGCAGCGAGACGTAGTCCCCCGCCTTCTCGCCAGTGCGCTTCCAGCCAGCGCCGACCTCAGGGCCATCGTCATCCGAGCCAAGATGAACGCGATAGTCCGGCGCGTTCTCCGCGTCGGAGTGCTCGGCGGGAACGAGCACGAGTTCGATATCGAGGCCAAGCGTCCTGACGCGCCCGGCATAGCCCGATTTCGTGCGACTGAATTGACCGATCAGGGACATGATTGCCTCCGTGGATGTGCGGTGGGGTTGGACATGGGCGCACGGTCACCGCGTCGGCGTGCGCCAAACGAAGCGGCCATCGCCGTCCTCGTCGGTGTAGAGAGGGGTGGCCCGCCCGATCACGGCGGACGCGGGAAGCGGCCCGAAGTACCTGCCGTCGAGGCTGTCGCGGACCTGCCAGTTCATCAGGAACAGCTCGCCTGGCGCGACGACGCGACAGCCCTGCCAGACCGGCAGCGGGTTGCCGCGGCGATCACGATCGAGCGCGTCGCCCATCGGCACGGCGTCGACCGTGATGGCGAGGCCAGTCCGGCAAACCCGTTGTCCGGGAAGCGCGGCGACGCGCTTGAGGAGCGGCACGCCGCGCGGCAGATAACCGCCATCGGCGAGGAAGCTGGCCAACGGTTCGGGGGCGCGCACGGCGACCAGGTCGGTGACTTCCGCGGACCGCTCCGGCTCGATGCTGTAGAGGCCGATCGGGGTGCTCGCCGAGGCGTTCCAGATCAGCTTCGGTGCGAACGACACGATCGACAGGACGCCGAGCAGCGACACCGCCGCCGTCGTGGTGATGGCGTAGGCGAGCCGGGTCATGCGCCAATCTCGCGGCGCAGGAGGAAGGCGCGATGGTGCGCGGGCGTGTAGGTGCGCGGCGTCTCGCCAGCGGCCAGGCGGTTGTGGACGTGGCGCCAATGGTCGGGCGAGACCTCGGCGGGATCGATGCCGGCATCCTCGATCGCATCGATGAGCTGGAGCAGCAGCTCCACCTTCGGCCAGCCGTCGACGCGCAGCAGAATATCTCCGCCAGGCTTGACGGTCGGCACCGTCTGGCAGGGCGCGCCTCGCTCGACGGCGCACACGATGTCTAGCCGGGAGAGCACAGTGCCGTGCTCGTTCGCGGCCCAGCGGACCAACGCGAAGGTCGCCCCGGGAGGGAAGTAGAGGATGCGCCTGCGGCGATCGAGGATCTGTTCGCGCAGCTCGCGGCCGAAGCGGATCCAGTGCTCGGTATACTTCTCGATCCAGACGAGTTCGACCTGGGTGAGGTGCTCGGGCGACAGCGCGGCGGAAGCGCTGCCGACCCCCGGGGGCTCGACGTTGAGACCGGTCATTGTCCTTCTCCTGAGGGGGGCGGAAATTCGCGTTCAAACAGCGCGCGCAGCATGTCGGCGACGGTCTGGCCGCGCTGGAACGCCGCGATCTTGATGCGACCGCGCATGTCCACGGTGACGTCGATTGTCAGCCGAGCGGAGAAGTCCGCGTCGGGCTGGGCGCGTTGCGCTTGGCGATCTGGAGCCTTGATCCAGCTTTCCGGATCAGCCGGCCGGGTCGCGAAGCCGCGGCGGGGGGATCGCTCGTTCATTGGCCGATCCCCGCCACTTCGGCCGCCAAGCCGGCGATCTCGCGCGCGCCCGGACAATCCTCATCCTGCTCTGCGGCGAGCCGGCCGGTCTGAACGACATCGGCGAAGACGATGCGCTGTCCGATGGTCGTCGCGAGCAGAGGCGGATCGTGATCGGAGAGGGTTTCCGCAGTCTCGCGCGCCAGCACCGTGCGGGCTGCACAGCGGTTCAAGACGAAGCGAGCGGCGAGCTGGGGACGGTAGACGCGCGCCTCGCCGAGCAAGGTAAGCATCTCGGCTGAGGCCCATCCGTCGAGCGGCGACGGCTGCACCGGGATCAGTACGAGATCGGCCGCGAGCAGCGCCGAGCGCATCAACCCGGCGACGCGCGGCGGTCCGTCGATGACGACATGGTCGGCGTCGCGGGCCAGCTCCGGCGCTTCACGGTGGAGAGTGTCGCGGGCCAGTCCGACGACGCCGAACAGCCGCTCCAACCCTTCCCGGCTGCGCTGCTGGGACCAGTCGAGCGCCGAGCCCTGCGGATCGGCGTCGATCAGAGTGACGCGCTGTCCCTGCCGCGCCCACTCTCCGGCGAGATGCAGGGCGAGCGTCGTCTTGCCGACGCCCCCCTTCTGGTTGAGGAGCGCGACGATCATGGCGCGCTCCTGGCGATCGGGGACTCGTCCACAACGGCCGAAAAGCACCGGTCCGTTAGAAAGATTCCGAAGGAATCTAAGTTAGAGAAGTTAGAGGGCTCGCAAGCTGCTGATTCGGCGCGAGGAATCGACGATTCCGGTCCCCGATAGCACGAGAGTCCGGTCCTTGATGGCACGATGGTGCCGGTCCCCGATAGCACGAGACGATTCACAGGTTATCCCCAAGGTGAATGGCCGGCCGCCGTCGCCGGCGCGGGATGCCGAGCGCGTCGGGATCGGTCGGGACGAAGGACAGGATCTCGGGCCCGCCGATGCATTGCTCGATGGTCAGCCGGTAGCCCGGCAGCGGCTGGCGCTTGACGATGTCGCGCAGGTCGTAGGCGAAGTGCTTGAGCGGCGAGAGGCTGCCGGATTTGGCGTGGAGGTGCGGGAAGTCGAAGCTCCAGCCGAACTCCTGTTTGCCGCCGTGCTTGCGCACCAGGCGGTACAGCCAGCGCTCGAGGCCGCCGGTCAGCTTGAAGTAGTTGCGGTCGATGGTGAGCACGAGCGCGTCGTCAAGGACGGCGCCGTAGAACCAATCGGGCACGATCAGCTCCAGGCCGAGGGGCCGGCCGCGATCGTCCGCGCGCTCCTTCCACTCGTTGATCCAGGAGAAGCGGTGCATTCGCCGCTCTGTCGGCTGGCGGATGGACGTCGCCACGGTGGTCGACTGCAGGCGGTCCAAGGCCGCCTTCAGACGGTCGTAGTCGCGCAAACTGACGCCGCGACCGATGAAGTTGAGGATCTCGTAGGGCGTCGCCGCCATGAGCCGCGATGGACGCAGTCCGAGGTCGCGCGCCTCGACGATCTGCGATGCCGCCCAGATGAGGATGTCGGCGTCCCAGATAGTTGCCATGCCGTGCTCGGCGACAGCCTCGACACGAATGATGATTGAGCCTGCCTTGAAGTCGATCGGCGCAAGCCGTTTCGATTTAGCGAGCGAGAAGAACGGATACGCCATCAGGTCCTGGGCATCGCGCGGCGCGAGATCGCCGGGCAGCGCTCGAAACAGATCGAGCTGCGCACGCTCTCCGTGGTGTTGATGGCGAGAGGTCACGACCGAATTCCTCAGCCGTCGTGCGACAGGACATCGGCGACGCCGTTGTGCTGCGGCTTGGCGGCCGACACGCCGCCGGCGCCGGGGTCCGAGGTCGAGATTTTGGCGCCGCGCGCCGCCCACCGCTGGAGATCGTCGAGCGCG
This sequence comes from Filomicrobium sp., assembly GCF_025698805.1. Lineage (NCBI taxonomy): Bacteria > Pseudomonadati > Pseudomonadota > Alphaproteobacteria > Hyphomicrobiales > Hyphomicrobiaceae > Filomicrobium > Filomicrobium sp. The sequence goes on along the minus strand of NZ_JAILWT010000002.1, from coordinate 457,897 downwards.
TAGACGACGCGGCCCCCGAGCTTTCGGAAGGCAGGTCCCGTCCCATAGGTGCGATGCTTCTCAAGTGTCCGGCCGGACAGGCCGAGGAATCGCGCCGCCTCAGGCGTGCGCAGAAAGCGTGGCGGTATGCCCGCCTGATTTGCGGCCATCGTCGAAACCTCCGTGCGGTGATCGGATGCCGCCGAGTGCAATCGGCGGCTCCAGGGCACGGTGGCTCTTCGGAAGGCTGCTAACGATGTCGAAGATGTTCAGGAAAAATCGACACCCTCGTACCGGCGGGCGCCGGCTACGATCGGCGGGAACGTCGTAAGAGATCGCGGTATCCGCCCCGAACAAGCTTCATGCCGTCTCGGACAAGGCGGATGGTGGTCTCACGAACGGAGTTTCCGACCCAAGATTTCGCATCGATCTCATGCGCGGGGAACAGGACTTCGCCGATGATGCGATACGTGGCCCCGGCTATATGCCCGTCGATGGCTCGCAGCATGCTGTGCAGCCTGGCGCGACGCTTGGGCGTAATTCGGTTGTCGGGCGGCGGCGGCTGGCCGCTTGCCGCCGTCCAGAAACGTCCCACGCCTTCGAGACGGTCAGGTGTGTCGCTATCAAGCAGAACGATGGCCGCGAGCGGCGGCGGAGGCGATGGCTCGACGAACAAGACCTCAAAAGCCTCTTTGGAAAGGAGAATGCGGGCGCTTCCGTCCGCGAGTATCGCGGGCAGCTCGATGTTGCAGATCTCTGTGTCTGCGGTCGGAACGAACGCTGGTGAGGAGATCAGAAGAATTTTGAAGGGGTCAGTTGCCGGCGTCCAAGGAATTGCTGACGCCTGCGCGGGAACGCTCGGATCGAGGGCGAAAGGATAACCCCCAGTGCTGCGAGAACCGCTGCTTTCGAGGGTCGTCCGGATCGGCTATGGCAACGATCTCGCTGTATTCCCGACGGTACTCTTCATTGCGGCGCAAGAATTCCCAAGCCAAATCGGCAGCCGGTAAGCTATCGAGATAGTCATATGCCGCCGATGAACGCCAGTTCTCTTCTCCCTGCATTTGGCTCTCTCCCCTCGGCGCCCGCACGAAGGCGAGCAACAAGGAAATTACGATTCCAAGTTGTCATGGCGTTGGGAAGGTCGCGGGACGCGTGAGGTGATGCGACTTCTGCATCACCTCTGGTTAATGGTAGCTAGCCCGAATCAGGTTTCGATATCCGTTATCGGTCATCCATTTGGCGCGTGCGAGATGGCTTGCATAAACCCGCTCAGCTCGTCCCGGGTCTTTCCTCGCATCCAGGCCGAAGATGACTGAGACGGCTTCTTCCCAGCACGCACCGTCCGCTTCAGAATCGAGGAGACGCAGGTACGTCTTAAGGTGCTCACGGTCATAGTTCGTGAGCACCGCGCTCTGCGGTGGTTCGTCTTGAAAGTTCAATCGCTTCACCAGATCCCGGGGCACCGACAATATCCATTTTGGAGCGATTTGTTAACCACTCCGGGCGGGCGCAACAACGCTCGTCAGGAGAGGATATTTAGGTCGCCGCGAGGTTAGAGCGGGCGAGCCCCGCCTTTCCCCTGGACGACCATCACTCCTTCGCCACGGTCGGAGTTCAGGAAAACGACGCCATTCGCTTCGAAAGCTCGGCGTACCTGATCGCGCGTCGACTCGTAAACCTCGAGCCCACTTTCGGATTCGAGGCGCTTCAAGGCGGTCAATGATACCCGGGCCTTGTCTGCGAGCGTCTCCTGTGTCCAACCCAGCAACGCACGAGCGGCCCGCGATTGTCGGGCGGTGATCATGCATGATCACCTCCCACACGGACCTAAGCGCACGCCAAAACTACGACTATAATAGTCGTAATCGGCGCTCAGGACCAGCCCAGAAGATGCCTTCCGGACGGCGAGGGGGTCTCTCGATGTGAGATGATTCGTTTCCCAGGTCGCCTTGGTCGCTGCGGTTGGTTGAACGGGAAGCCAGCCGCCAGCGCCCGCCAAACGCCAAACTGAAACCATGGTCTGGATGGTGGGAAATGGTCAGGCACAGCCGTTTCCGGCGAGCCGCCTGCCAGGGGCGAAGGCCCCGGCTTTTCGGCCGGGGCCTCGCGCGGGCCTCAGTCGCCGCGCCGCCCGTTGGGGCGGGACCAGATCAGCGAGAAGGTGTCGCCTTCCTCGTCGTCGAAGAGGTTGGCGTAGATCGGGGCGGTGAAGCTCGGATCGTCGAGCTTGAGGCCCAGATAGTCGCGGCCCTCGTTGGAGCGCTTGGACCAGGCGGCGCCGATTTCGGCGCGGCCGACCAGGACCCGGTGGCTGGGGGCGTTCTCACCGCTGGCGCGCTGGTCGGGGACGATGCGCACGTTCTTGGCCTGGACGCTGAGGGTGACGATTTCGCCGGTGAACTCGTTCGAGCCGGTCTTCTTGAAGGTGCCGATGGTCGCCATTGTAAGTCTCCGTTTTCCGTTCCCGAGCCCGCACCATTGCGGCCTCGATGGCGATCGGCAGGCCGGAGGCGATCGACGGCGCACCCCGAAGGGGCCTGACAGCCAAGGAGGGCTTTCTTGTCCCGTGAGGAATGACGGCGCAGCCGGCAGGGGAAGAAAGCTTGACGCGGCTGTTGCGTCATAGGCGATCGAGGCGAAGCCGGCCTTCGGCCAGATCAGGCCATTGAAGAGGCCGTTTGGAGCGGTCGAGGCACGGTCAGATAACGGAGAAGGTGGCGGCCGCCCCGCATCGCCAAACCGGCGTCACGGCATGCTCGCCGGCTTCGTCTCCTCCCTCCAGGCCGACGCTGCCGCATCCTGGCTTCCCACCGCCAGCATGGAGATCGCCGCGCCTGATGTCCGGTGCCCGCGAAGACACGGCTCTGCTCGTGCAGCGCTCCAGCGAGGACCGCCTTTCGGGGCCAGCGTCGATGCACGCCGCACACGACCATCGCTCCGACATGAGACGACGGGAGCGAACGCGGTCATTGCTGCTCTGATCCTCCTGACGGCGATGACGAAGATCAGGCCCGCGCAAGGTTCCGGCCGGACGGGCCCGGAGCCGCCGCCATTCCAGCGACCCGCACGAAGGCGGTGATGCCGACCGCAACCGCACCGATGACCGAGAACGTGATCTGCCACGCGTCGGACGGCATGAGGTGCTTCACGATGCCATGGGTGGCATGGAAGCCGGCGATCGCCGCCGGCGCGACGAAGGCTGCGGCCACGATCAGCTTCAACCACATGGGCCGGACGAAGGCGATGAGCAGATGGCCGGCGGCGAGCGTGATAGCCGCGGCGACGGCGCCGACCAGGATGGCGCCGGGTATGCCGGCGCCCGTGCCATGCGCCCAGGCGCCCGCCGTCAGGCCGACGAACGCCGGCAGCGCGAAGACGGCCAGCGTGAACAGCAGCCAGCAAAGCAGGCCAATGGCTGCGACGGATGCAAGTATTGCGAGGATGATCATGGCGGTGGCCTCCGTAAGGACAAAGTCAGACGGTCGCGCCTTCCACCGCCACCGCGGCGCGCCCAGAATATAGCGCAAGAGTGGACCCGCCGGGAGCGGAAATCGTCGGTGATTTCCGCTCTCGCGATCGGGTTTCCCCGGTCAGGGGGCGAAGGGATCGATCTCGTGGATGATGGCGGTGGTGTCGCCGTCATATTCGCTGGCGGGCGTGACCGACAGCGTGCCGTCGCCGGCCTGGAAGATGATAATGGCGGCCATCAGCGTGGTGGCGAGGCTGAAGGCGAAGGCGTGGGCGTCGTTGAGAGACATCGATCCGGCTCCTGTTCGAGCGGAGGACCATCCCCCGCTGACAGGCGCCCGAAGAGTTCGACTGAGCGCTGCAATCACCGCGCAGGCGAAGCCGCAGCGGCGGCATGCTCGCATAGCCGACCCTTCACGGGTTGATGGCGTCAAGCGCTCAGTCGGACCAAGGATCAGCGCAGATAAGCGGGGTGCGTCAGCCCGTCTGAAATGGTAGTCGATGACTATCTCAACAGCCTTGGTGCCAAGACTTCAGCCGGACGTCTCGCGCAGCCGAGGGACAATATCGGCAGGGGACTGGTGGCGAGTGGATTTCATGTGCCAGACGGCAACGAGGCGCTGCGGGGCGACATTCCCGCAATCGTCGAGCTGATTGAGCGAACCGCGCGGTGGGTGCACCCGGACACTTTCCGCGATCTGCCGGTGTGGGCGCCGCACACGGCGCGGGGACGCCCGCTCTATGATGCCGGCTGGACGCGCCGCTATACCAACACACGCAAAGCGACGGGTCTGACCGCCGAGAAGTTCGAGGGCAATGTGGCCGCGCTCAATGCTTTGGTCGCGGCGCTCGATGTGGCGTCTCCGAAGCCGAAGAATTGGACCGTCTGTCATATCTGGGGCTACGACGATCCGTCGTTCGCACAGCGCAGCAACGTCGTGCAGGACCTGCGCTACTTCTCCTGTGTCGCGAACATGGTGTGGCTGCCGACATCGCTGAAGGGCTTCACCGACACGCTTCCCGAAATCAAGGCGATGCTACGGGTCTGCTCGTTCCACCTCTATGGGTGGGCGTGCGAGCACGAATCCGTGCGGCCACAAGCGGATCAAGTGCGATCCGGCTGGATTCCGCACCACTACCCTCAGAGCTGGCCAAGTCCAGAGCGGCCAGGCATTCTGCCGCCGGGCACCGCGCCATTTACGCCCCGGGTCGAACGCGAGATCGCAAGGCGCAAGGCCAAGCTTCGCGCCGATCTCGCGAACGCCGGCTATCTCCACTATCCAAAGGCCGAGGTCGAAGCAGTGCTGAAGTTCTGGGAAATTGATCTGAGCTGAGGCGGCGCTCACGCGCCGCCGAACTTCCAGACCGGAATGCCGAGCTTCTTGGCCTTGTCGGCGACATTATCGTTGATGCCCGTGCCGGGGAAGTGCATCACGCCCTTCGGCACGATCTCCAGCATCTCGTCGTTGCGCTTGAACGGTGCGGCCCGGCCGTGCTTGGTCCAGTCGGGCGCGAAGCCGATCTGCGGCACGTTGCGGTTCTTCGCCCAGAGCGAGGCGATCTTCTCGGCACCCTTCGGCGACTTGCCGTGGACCAGCACCATGTCCGGGTGCTTCTCGCGCACCAGGTCGAGCTTGGCCCAGATGAGGTGGTGATCGTTAAAGTCGAGGCCGCCGGTGACGACGATCTTCGGGCCCGGTGGGAGAAGCACCTCCTGATCAGCGCGCTTCTTCGCCATCAGGAAGTCGCGGCTGTCGATCATCGCCGAGGTCAGATTGCGATGGTTGACCTTCGATCCACTGCGCGGGAGCCACGCTTTGCCGACGTGGCGTTCGTAGTGTTCGGCGGACTGGTCGCGCATCAGCTCGAAGGCGCTCTGGCGTTCGATGAGTGTCTTGCCCTCTGCGATCAGTCGCTCGAGGTCGACCGATTTCACTTCGCTGCCATCCTGCTCCCGCTGCGAGCGCTTCTGGGCCTGCTCGTTGTCGTCCAGCTCGCGCGCGATCCGTTCGGTGGCGCGGTGGAAGACGTTGACGGTCGACCACAGAAGATCGTCGAGGTCGGGTTCGAGGCGCGTATCCTCCAGGGTGCCGATCAGGGCGTCGAAGATGTCGGCGACCGCGCCTGCGACCGCGTTGCCGTCCGGCAGGAGCCGCTGATCGGGTTCGTCGGCGAAGGGCCGGTAGCCGTGGAGCTGCAGTTCGTTGAGGACGTGGTCGGTTGGCGAGGATTCGTGATGCGGTTCGTAGTCGTCGTGCTCGCTCATGGGATGCTCCGTCGGTTGGACCGCGACCGTCGCGGCCTTCATGGCGACGAAGCCCACGGGGCGGCTGGCCCTGCACCCGGAGCGCAGCGCAGGGCCGGAGCGTCAGCGGAGGACGGCGAAGGCCGGCTATTTTGCGTCGCGATGGAAAGTGGCCGAAGGCCACGCCGGAAAATAGTCGACCGCCGCCGTTGCTGGGCCGGCCGGCTTGTGGGCCGATCGCCCTCTCGAAGGCCGAGGCGCGGTCCCCTCCGACACACCGAAGCATCCGGGCGAGATCGCCGGCGGCGCCGCCTCGTTCTCCTTGCCGGCTAGGCCGCCAGCGCCATGAAGCGTGCGACGTCTTGGGGCCCGATCTGCATCCGCGTCTGGCTGCGCAGCGCATCAACGCCAAGCGTGCGGAGATCCTCGTTGAAGTCTCCGAGTTGGGGCGAGATGACGATCGCCTCGATCCCGGCCGTGTTCGCCCGTTCGACCAATGTATCGCGCGCTCCGTCACCGGCCGGATCGTCGTCGCGCAGAATGTAGAGCCGGCGCAGTGTGTCGGGGAACAGGATGGCGGCGAGATGGGCCGCCGAGAGCGCCGCCATCATCGGCATGTCGGGCAGGACCTGCCGGGCAGACAGCACCGTCTCGATGCCTTCGCCCGCTGCCATCACTTCGCCGCCAATGCCAAAGCGGACGGCGTTACCGAGAAGATCGCCCATTGCTCGGCGCGGTGTGTCGAGAGGCGCCTTGTCCCGGCGGCGCGGGTCGAGCCAGGTGCGATGCGCCCCGGTGATCCTGCCGTCCAGGTCCGTGACGGCTGCGATCATCGCTGGCCAGGTCTCGGTCGGCGAGTGCTCGTCCGGACGATAGTAGCAGCGCGGGTGGAAATGCAGGCTCTCGGCTCCGCGCAAATCCGTAATCGCACGTTCGCGGAGGTACGCTTGCACGATCGTGCCGATGATCGGTTGTGACATCCGGATGAGGCGCCGGGCCGCCTCTGGCGATCCGTGCGGTGCAGGCGCTTGGTGCCGAAATGCATGCACGTCCGGCTCGGGATGCGGCAGGCTGAGGAAGGTCCGCGCTTGGTCGGCGACATCCTTGAAGTCGACGAGACCGCAGCTTTCCCGGATCACGTCGAGGAGATCGCCGTGCTCGCCGGTTGCTGCGTCGGTCCATTTTCCGGCTGGGCCTTTCGGCGAGTCCGTGAGCCGAACGTACATGGAGCGGCCGGGCGTGTTGCGGGCGTCGCCCACCAGCCAATAGCGGCCTTCGCGGCGGCCACTGGAGAGATAATGGCGGCACACCGCCTCGGCCTGCCGGCCGAGACGATGCGCGAGATCGGAAGCGTCCTGACGGGCCATCACGCAGCCTCCTGCTCGGAGATGCGCTGCATCGGATAGGCGTCGAGCAGTCTGGTGAGCACGGCCGTGCCGCTGGTGTCGACTGGAACGAAGAAGCGAAGCTTCCAAGAGATGATCTCGCTGAAAAGGCCGTAGGCGCGCAGCCGGTCGCGCATCGTCTCGGTGAAGCCGGTCAGTTCGAGGCGATAGGCGCTCATGACCCGGGCACGGCGAAGCTGGAGACCTCCGGCGAGATCGAGGATCGTCCTGCCGTTCATCAGCGCGGCGAACGCGTGTTCCGGCGTCAGCGAGCTCGTGCCGGAGGATGCCGCGTTGGCGGCCCATGCTGGGGAGACACGGCGACCAATGATCCGTTCTCCGTCATCGGTCTGGAGCCGATAGACGCGCGTGGACTCCTCCGGCAGGCGCTTCCAGATCGGCAGGAGCAGGCCGGCGACGACGTGTATCGTGCTGTCGGAGAATTCCGGGACATCACGAAGCTCCGCCTGCCAGGCCGCGGCGAACCGATCGTGATCGGCTTCCTCCCAGTGGCTCTCCTCCATCATGCGCAGCGACGCGTAGTGATGCTCCATAGGCCGGATCAGGCAGACGCGCCGCTCGATCTCGCCATCGTCGAGCATCATCGACGGTGCGGGCACCTGCACGGCGGCGCGGCCGGAGCGGCCGTTGACGAGCAGACGTGCGCGCGGATCGGAAAGGTGATCGAACGCCTGCGCCAGCGTTGCCGGGCGATTGCGCTCCCGGCGCGTGATGGTGAGCAGCCGCGTCTCAGCGCCGGTGCCGGGATGGGTATAGATGACCTGGCTGTCGGTCACGACGAAGCTTTCAGCCTGCAGCGTCTCAAGCCCGACATCGTAGACGCCGCTTCGGACCGCACCCTCGATCTTGGCGGTGAGAAGCTGCTCGAACGAGGTGAACAGCACGCCCTGCAGCTCGATCGTCAGCGCCAGTAAGCGATTGAGGAAGGTGGTGATCGGCGGGAGCTCGTCCTTGATGCCGTTGTCGTCCATCAGCTTCAGGCCGGTGGCTGCCTCGAAGCGTTCAAGGGAGCATCCCTCGACTTTGCCGCGGACGATCAGCAGATAGAGCTGGCGCAGCGCGTCACGTGCATAATGCGATTCCAGATTGTCCTCAGGCCGGAAGAGGCCTTGGCCGCCGGTCTGTCGCTGCCCGCGCGTGATGGCGCCGAGCGTGTCGAGCCGCCGCGCGATCGTCGAGAGGAAGCGCTTCTCAGCCTTCACGTCGGTCGCGATCGGCCGGAAGAGCGGCGGCTGCGCCTGATTGGTCCGATTGGTGCGGCCGAGGCCCTGGATCGCGGTGTCGGCCTTCCAGCCCGGCTCCAGCAGATAATGGATGCGTAGGCGCTGGTTCTTCACCGAGAGATCTGCGTGATAGCTACGGCCGGTGCCGCCGGCGTCGGAGAAGACGAGGATGCGCTTGTCGTCATCCATGAACGCTGCCGCTTCCGCGAGATTGGCGGAAGCCGCTCGGTTCTCGACGGCAAGACGTTCGCCCTTGCGCACAACGCGGCGCGACCGTCCGGTGACTTCCGCAACCACATCGGTGCCGAAGCGCTGGACAATCTGGTCGAGGGCGCCGGGAACGGGCTCCAGCGATGCGAGCCGTTCGATCAGCTCCTCCCGGCGCGCGACGGCTTCGCGGCTCTCAACGGGTTGGCCGTCGCGATAGACGGGACGCGACGACAGATTCCCCTCGCTGTCCGAGAACGGCTCGTAGAGCTGCACTGGGAAGGAATGGGCGAGATAATCAAGGACATATTCGCGCGGCGTGATGTCGACGCGCACGTCGTTCCATTCCTCCGACGGGATCTCGGCCAGGCGCCGTTCCATCAATGCTTCGCCGGTCGAGACGATCTGGATGACCGCGGAATGGCCTGCGGCCAGGTCCTGCTCGATCGAGCGGATCAGCGTCGGCGTCTTCATGCTGGTCAACAGATGGCCGAAGAAGCGCTGCTTCGCGCTCTCGAAGGCCGAGCGCGCGGCCGACTTCGCCTGCCGGTTCAGCGTGCCGGTGTCGCCGGTGATGTTGGCCGCCTGCATCGCGGCGTCGAGATGATTGTGAATGATGGCGAAGGCGCCGGCATAGGCGTCATAGATGCGGGTCTGCTCGGGGGTGAGCTGGTGCTCGACCAACTCATATTCTACGCCGTCATAGGAGAGCGACCGGGCCGTGTAGAGGCCGAGCGCGCGAAGATCGCGGGCGAGCACCTCCATGGCCGCGACGCCGCCATTCTCCACGGCCTCGACGAACTCGGCGCGATTGGTGAAGGGAAAATCGTCGCCGCCCCACAGGCCGAGCCGCTGGGCATAGGCAAGATTGTGGACGGTCGTCGCGCCGGTCGCCGAGACGTAGACGACGCGGGCGTTCGGGAGCGCGTGCTGGAGCCGAAGGCCCGCACGGCCCTGCTGCGACGGGGCCACATCGCCCCGTTCTCCTTTGCTGCCGCCGGCGTTTTGCATCGCGTGAGACTCGTCGAAAATAATCACTCCGTCGAAGTCGGAACCCAACCATTCGACGATCTGCTTGACGCGCGAAAGCTTCTCGCCGCGGTCGTCGGACCGTAGCGTAGAATAGGTGGTAAAAAGGATGCCCTCGGCGAGCCGGATCGACGTCCCTTGCGGGAAGCGCGACAGTGGCGTGACCAGCAACCGCTCCATGCCGAGCGCGGACCAGTCGCGCTGGGCGTCCTCGTGGAGTTTGTCGGACTTGGAGATCCACACGGCCTTGCGCCGTCCCTGGAGCCAGTTGTCGAGGATGATTCCGGCCGACTGTCGGCCTTTGCCGGCGCCGGTGCCGTCACCAAGCATGAAGCCCCGGCGGAAGCGAACAGCATTGGCGGCACCGTCCGGCGCGGCGGTCACGAGATCGCCGGTCTCGTCCACGGTCCAGGCGCCGGTGAGATATTCGCCATGGGCCTCGCCGGCATAGATCACCGTCTCGAGCTGGGCGTCGGACAGCAGGCCGTCGGTGACGATTGCGGCTGGAAGCGTCGGGCGATAGCTTGGCTTCGGCGGCGCGACCGATGCCATGGCGGCCGATTGAACCAATTTGGTGGGATGGGGCTGTGCGCCCGGGATGCGGATCGACTGGAGCGCATAGGCCTCGTAGATCGAGTCCGACAGGCGGCCACCTTCGGGCGGCATCCAGTCGACCGTCTCGTAGTCGAGCGGGACGCCTCCGATCTCGCCCGTGCGCCGGGCGGGCGTGGCGACTGCGGCCCGGGCAAGATAGCCGCGAACCGTGCGCGGCGCGGCATCGGGCCTGACCTTGGGCAGCGCGACGGCCAGGCGTGGCGGGACGTCCCGTTCGATCCACGCGAGCAGCGTCGGCACGTCCGGCGCGACCCCGGGCGATGCGGGGAAGCGAGCCGCATCGTCGGCGGGCGCCTTGTCGATAACGGTCAGGCGCGTTTCTATAGTCGTGCCGTGCTTGGCATAGACCGCGCCCGCGATCGCCGCGGTGAACACGACGCGGCCGCGTTCCTGCAGCCGGACGAAGCTGTCCCGCCAGGCCGGCAGATCGGGCGAGAAGTTCGCGCCGGTAATTGCCACCAGCCGGCCGCCAGGCGCGAGCCGCGCCAGCGCCGAGGCGACGTGGCGATAAGCGGCGTCGGCCACGCGTCCGGAGACGTTCGCCATGACCGAGAATGGCGGGTTCATGATAACGACGCTGGGGGTGGCGGCCCGATCGAGATGATCGTCGATCTGGGCGGCGTCGAAGCGTGTGACGGCAATGGCCGGAAAGAGAGAGGCGAGCAGATCGGCGCGGGTCCGCGCCAACTCGTTGAGGATGAGATCGGAACCGGCGACCTCCGCAAGGACCGCGAGCAGGCCCACGCCGGCCGAGGGCTCCAGCACCCGGTCGGCGGAAGTGAGCGATGCGGCGGTCAGGGCCGCGAGACCGAGCGGGGTCGGCGTCGAGAACTGCTGAAAAGCCTGGGCTTCCTCGGACCGGCGCGTGTGGGTCGGCAGTAGGCCGGCGATCTTGTTCAGCGCGGCGAGCCGTGCAGCCGGAGACGCGGCTTTGCGGAAAAGCGGCTTTCCGTATTTGCGCAGGAACAGGACGGTCGCCGCCTCGCAGGCGTCGTAGGCCGTCTTCCAGTCCCAGGCGCCACTGGCGTCGGACGCGCCGAAGGCCTGTTCCATGGCCGAGCGCAGAATCGCGGCATCGATGGCGCGGCCCTGCTCGAGATGAGGAAGGAGATAACCGGCGGCGGCGAAAATGGCGGCGGCCGGAGAGGCGTCGGACGCGAGCGGAAGCAAGGCCGCCGAAGCGGCTCCGGAGACGCGAGCGTGGACCATGGAGGATACCTCGAAAGAGCGGGAGACGGACGAGCCGGCCCGGCGCTCTCTCTCGACCGGACGGGCTCAAACCCGTCCCGGCCGACCTCTCACTCGGGCGCGGTCGGCGCCCGTCCCATCGCTCCGGCTTCCGGCGGGAGCGATGGGACGCTAATCTCGGTTGGGAAAATTAGCCACGGCGTCTCCTTCGACGGGCTCGCCGCGCCGGCGAGGAAGGCAGACGGCATGAAGGGAAGCGCGATCGGCATCATTGCGGCGGGATGCCTGGCGGTCGGATTCGGCGCGGGCTTTGTTCTCCGGCCGGTGATCTCGCCCGTCGCCGCGTCGCCCGTTGCAGCGTCGCCGGCCGTGGCCGCGGGCGTGGCGCAGCCGAGCGAGGAAGAAGCAACGGCCGCCGTCCGGCGCTATCGCCGGTTCACGGGCACGTTGCTCGAACGTGCGACGCTGAAGCTCGGCGACTGCTCGCCGGGTGGCGTCGGACCCGGCGTGACCTGCATGACACAGCTCGTCATGGACCCGACGAAGGCCGGTGCGGCTCCGCAGAACCGCCCGATCGGGTTCGCCCGGGTCAACGGCCAGTGGGAGGTCGCGGTCTGGTAGCGGCGGGCGACATCGACCGCGAGCTGGCGGCCGTGTTCCTCGCCAATGGCGAAGGTTTCCTGCCGGGCGCAGAGACGGCCGATCGCGGCGATGCGCGTGAGATCTGCTACGCGATCGCCATCGCCACCGAGCTGGTGCTGAAGGCATTCCTCGTCGCCCGGGGCTGGAGCGACGATCGCTGCCGCCGCGATGTCCGCCATGATCTGGAAAAGGCGCTGGCTTTCGCCAAGACCGCAGGACTGAAAGCGGTCACAGGGCTGGACGGTGTCGTCACCGTGCTGAACGCCTACTATCCGAAGCACGCCTTCGACAGCTTCGTCGTGCCGGCGGGCGACGCGGCGTTTCCGGCCAGGGCCCTCGCGATCGTCGCGGACCTCTTCGAGCGTGTCCGTCCTCAGGTCGAGGCCTCGGGCGGACGGTAAAGCTCGAAGGGATTGCCGTCGGCCAGATGGCCGAATGGGGTGAACACATAGTCGCCGTCATCGCGCCCGACGGCGCAGATGACGTAGCGGGACTTGCCCGTCGCGACCTCGGTGCATTCCATCAGCGCCAGGTCGCCGCTGCTCGCGGCGCGCAGCAGCGTCTGGAAGTTGGCGCGGGCATGGTCGGGAATGCTCATCGCGCGCCTCCCTCGGGAATCCGCTCAGCGAGCCAGCGCCCGGTGCTGATCCATTCGAGCGTCCGGCCGGTCGAAAGGTCGAGGACATGGGCGCCGCCGGAGAAGCCGTCAACGACAGGGTCTGAGGCGATGTTCGCCCATTGGAATCCCCAGCGCCCGGTCAGGCCGAAGGCTTCGGCGCAGCGTGTCACGAAGGTGATCGCGAGCTGTTGGTCGGCGCTGCCGGGGTCGCGCAGCCACAGGCGGGCTGGTCCGTATTCGGGCGAAAGCGAGAGCAGGAACGGCTCGGCTGGCGGGTCATCGCGGGCGTTATCCGCGATCAGGGCGGTGTAGATCTCGAAGGCGCGCGCCGCGTTGGCGGCCGTGCCGACGTCGAGCAGGCAGGAAAAACGGGTGAGAAAATCGGTCATGGCGGGCTCCTGAAACGAAAAAGCCCGGCGCTGGGCCGGGCTCGGAGGGATCGAAGGGGCGTCGTGCTAGTAGCCGAACTGCCAGGACGGCCAGGGCTGGCCGTCGTCGGCGGCCTGCACCGCATCGTCGAGATGGGCGGGGTCGCCCTCGACGACGGAGGGGTCCCGGACCGGCGTCTCGTCGATGATCGTCACGCGGCCGACCAGGCCGTACTCGACATCGACATGCACAGGCACGAGATACTGGAAAAACGACGCGCCGGGGCGCCGGGCTGGATTGCGACACGACGCAGCTCCTTGGGTTGGAGCGATGGGCGGAGCGACCGATGCCGCTCCGCCTGCGCGCTCATTCGGCCGCGACGAGATGGCGTTCGTCGTCTTCGCCGGCGGACTCTTCGTCATCGTCCGCGAGGAAGTCGGGCAGTACCGTCCCGTCATCCTCGCCGCTGGTCTGGTTTTCCGGCGTGGACGCCTCGGCCGCGGCGACCACGCGCAGCGGCTCCGGCAGCCAGCCGCTATCGGCCAGCAGGCGTTCGGCCTCCTTGGCCATGTCGCCCTTCTTCAGATGGTCGATGAGCTGCGCGGCCTGTTCGCCGGCGCCCTCGCGAACCGCCTGCAGGATGCGGGGCTTGGTCACTCGGTTTAGATAGTTGCCGAAGGTCGGACGCCAGCCGGCCTCGACCAGATCGAGCCCGGTCGCCCGGGTCAGGCGGTCGGCTTGGGCGAGCCGCATGTCGAGTGTGTGCTGAGATACGCCGCCGGCGCTGTGCGGGTTGGGGCGCTCATAGAGGGCATTGACGCCGAAGCTGACGCAATGCGCCAGGAGCGCCATCCGGCTGGCGTCGTCGAGCGCGGCAAGCCAGTCCCACAGGGCGTTGTCGTCCTTCGGGATGTCGCCCGCCCAGGCGGCGTGGCGGTCCTGCACAGCGCGCGCGGATGGGCTGTCCTTCAGCGCATCGTCCTGGGCCGGGAAGAAGATATGCTTCACCCCGGCTTCCATGGCGCCCGTGTACATGCGGGTCATGAAGGTGTCCGAGACCAGCTTATGGAGCAGCGCGGTCATGGCGACATGCGGATTCTCCGCGACGGCGTTCCGCAGCGCGAGCGTGCGATAGGCCGTCAGCTCGATCACCAGACGCTCCGGCAGCGGCTTGATGACGTCGTCGTCCTCGTCCTCGGGCTCGGCGGGTTCGCCGCCGATGGCGATGACGGCCCGCTGGACCATCGGCTCCGCCGGATCGCCGCCGGCTTCCACGCCGGTTTCGCCCTCGGGTTCGATCGGCGCTTCGTCCTCGGTCCGGACATAGCCGCGGTCGATATCGAGGCTGCCGTCATGGGCGATGCTGATGAAGACGCCCGCGCGAGCGATTTCGTCCGGCTCGAAGCGCACCGGACGGGTATCGAAGGTGGCGAGCGCCGTCTCGATCTCGCCGAGGCGCTGATCGACCTCGTCCGGCAGCTCGTCGGCGCCTTCGTAATCAGCCTCGAGCTTCTGATACTCGGCGTTGAGCGCGTCGATCGCCGCCTGTTCCTCGGCCGAGAGGTCGAGCGGTTCGCCCTGCAGCTCGCGCAGGCCGCGCGTGGCGTCATAGGGGAAGCTGACCGCGACCTCGATCCACTTCCAGCCTTCCGCGGCGATCGTCTCGGCGGTGGCCTTCAGCTTCTCGGCGACCAGACGGTCGAGCAGCGCCGGGTCCTGCAGCCAGCCGCCATCGTCGGACTGGAAGAGATCGCGCATAGTGACGCCGCCGGCCGCCTCATAGGCCTCGATGCCGACGAACACGGCCCGCTTGTCCGAGGCGCGCACCGTGGTCTCGGTGAGCATGCGCCGGATTTGGTACGGCTCCTTGGACCAGGCGTCCTTGATCGCGTCCCAGACCTGTTCCTGACGGGCGTGATCGTTCGACACGGTGAAGGCCATGAGCTGCTCCAGCGTCATGCCGTCCTCGGCATAGACGTCGAGCAGCGCCGGCGACACGGATGCGAGCCGCAGACGCTGTTTCACGACCTGGGTGGGGACGAAGAAGGCCGCGGCGATTTCTTCCTCGCTCATGCCCTTGCTGCGCATGTCCTGGAAGGCGCGGTACTGGTCGAGGGGATGGAGCGGCGCGCGCTCGATATTCTCGGCGAGCGAGACCTCTTCGGCGAGGATGGTGCTGTCGCGCTCGCGCACGACGCAGGGCACCGGCGCGATCTTGGCGAGGCGCTTCTGCTTGACCAGCATCTCCAGCGCTCGGAAGCGGCGGCCTCCGGCGGGGACCTCGAACATGCCGGTCTCTTTGCCCTCGGCATCGGCGACGGGCACGACGCTGAGGCTCTGGATCAGGCCGCGCCGGGCGATCGAGGCCGCCAGGTCCTCGATCGAGACGCCGGCCTTCACGCGCCGGACGTTCGACTGGCTGAGCACCAGCTTGTTGAAGGGGATGTCGCGCGAGGACGACAGGACGATCTTTTGAGCTGCAGTAGCCATCGGGATTTACTCCGCGACGGGCGGCCGAGAGCCTCTCTCTCGACCTCCAACCCGTCACGGAAATCCCGTCCTCCCTCTCACTCTCTTCTTCCGGCCCTTCCATTATCCCGCTGCGCTCGATCGGCGGCAAAGAGAATGCGTTCGGCCTCTCGGATGCTCCCGGTCCGGCGCGCGGCCTCCGCCCAAACCGAGATCGGAAACAGGCCCTCGAATAGGGGTCGCCTCAGAAAACGGAAAAAATCGTACGCTAAGCCGGTTGCAGCGGCCGTAGCGGCCTGAACTTGCCCGCGCCGATCTTGGCGCTGCTGCGCCAGAGGTAATCGCCGGTCAGGTTGATGTGTTCCCAGCCGAGCGGCGACAGGTACTGCAACAGCGCCTCATCGACGGCATGACCGTTACCGCGCAGCGCATGCGCCGCCCGTTCCAGATAAACCGTATTCCACAGCACGATGGCTGCCGTCACCAGATTGAGGCCGCTGGCCCGGTAGCGCTGCTGCTCGAAACTGCGGTCGCGGATTTCACCCAGGCGGTTGAAGAAAACGGCACGAGCCAGCGCGTTGCGGGCTTCGCCCTTATTCAGCCCGGCATGTACGCGGCGGCGCAGCTCGACGCTTTGCAGCCAGTCGAGGATGAACAGCGTGCGTTCAATGCGGCCCAGCTCACGCAAGGCCACGGCCAGGCCGTTCTGGCGCGGATAGCTCCCGAGCTTGCGTAGCATCAGCGAGGCCGTCACCGTACCCTGCTTGATCGAGGTGGCCAGCCGCAGGATTTCATCCCAATGGGCGCGGACGTGCTTGATGTTGAGCGCGCCGCCGATCATCGGCTTCAACGCCTCGTAGGTGGTATCGCCCTTCGGTATGTAGAGCTTGGTGTCGCCCAGGTCACGGATGCGCGGCGCGAAGCGGAAGCCCAAGAGGTGCATCAGGGCGAAGACGTGATCGGTGAAGCCTGCCGTATCGGTGTAGTGCTCCTCGATGCGCAGGTCGGATTCGTGGTACAGCAGGCCGTCGAGCACGTAGGTCGAGTCGCGAACTCCGACGTTCACGACCTTGGTGTGGAACGGCGCGTACTGGTCGGAGATGTGGGTATAGAACGTCCGTCCTGGGCTGCTGCCGTATTTCGGATTGATGTGGCCAGTGCTCTCGGCCTTGCTGCCGGTGCGGAAGTTCTGACCATCCGACGACGACGTGGTGCCGTCGCCCCAATGCTCGGCGAAGGGATGCCGGAGCTGCGCGTTGACCAGCTCAGCCAGCGCCGTCGAGTAGGTTTCATCACGGATGTGCCAGGCTTGCAGCCAGGCGAGCTTGGCATAGGTCGTACCGGGGCAGGATTCGGCCATCTTGGTCAGGCCGAGATTGATCGCGTCGGCCAAAATGGTGGTCAACAGCAGATTCTTGTCCTTGGCCAAGTCGCCCGATTTCAGGTGCGCGAAGTGACGGGTGAATCCCGTCCATTCGTCCACCTCCAACAGCAATTCGGTGATCTTGACGTGCGGCAGAATCATCGCCGTCTGGTCGATTAGTGCCTGCGCGGTATCGGGCACCGCCGCATCGAGTGGCGTGATTTTCAGGCCCGACTCCGTGATGATGGCGTCCGGCAACTCGTTGGCCAGCGCCATGCGGTTAACGGTGGCGAGCTGCGTTTCCAGCAGCGTCAGCCGTTCATGCAGGTACTGGTCGCAGTCGGTAGCCACGGCCAGCGGCAATTCGCTGGCCTGCTTGAGGCTGGCGAATTTCGCGGGCGGCACCAGGTAGTCCTCGAAGTCCTTGAACTGGCGGGAGCCTTGCACCCAGATGTCGCCGGAAAGCAGCGCGTTCTTCATCTCCGACAACGCGCACAGCTCGTAGTAGCGCCGGTCGATGCCGGTGTCGGTCATGACCAGCTTCTGCCAGCGCGGCTTGATGAAGTCGGTCGGCGCATCGGCGGGCACCTTGCGGGCGTTGTCGCTGTTCATGCCGCGCAGCACCTCGATGGCGTCGAGCACGTCCTTGGCGGCGGGTGCGGCCCGCAGCTTGAGCACGGCGAGGAATTCCGGCGCGTAGCGGCGCAGCGTGGCATAGCTCTCGCCGATGCGGTGCAGGAAATCGAAGTCCTCGGGCTGAGCGAGTTTTTGCGCCTCGGTGACGCTCTCGGCAAAAGCGTCCCATGACATGACGGCTTCGATGGCGGCGAACGGATCACGGCCCGCTTGCTTGGCCTCGATTAGCGCCTGGCCGATGCGTCCGAACAGTCGAACCTTGGCGTTGATCGCCTTGCCGGATGCCTGGAACTGCTGCTGATGCTTGTTCTTGGCGGCGTTGAACAGCTTGCCCAGGATACGATCATGCAGATCGATGATTTCATCGGTGACGGTTGCCATGCCCTCGATGGCGAGCGCCACCAGGGTCGCGTAGCGCCGCTGTGGCTCGAACTTGCCCAGGTCAGCGGGCGTCATCTGGCCGCCCTCGCGGGCGATCTTGAGCAGCCGGTTTTGATGAACCAACCGCTCGATGCCGGAAGGCAGGTCGAGCGCCTGCCACGCCTTGAGGCGTTCAATGTGTTCCAGCATGTGCCGCGAGTTCGGCTTTGCGGGTGATTGGCGCAGCCAGGCCAGCCAGGTCGTCTTGCCGTTGTCCCGGCGCTTGAGCAGATCGTCGAGGCGGCGGCGATGCGCGTCCGAAAGCGGTTCGGACAAGGCATCGTAGATGCGCCGGTTGGCGCGGGTGATGGCCTCGGCACAGACGCGCTCGACAACATCCAACGTCGGCAAGATGATGCGCCGATGCCGCAGGACATCGAGGACGCTGCTGGCCAGCACGATGCCCTTGTCGGTCTGCAAGGCCAACTCGGTCGTGACATGGACAGCCTGCCGATAGTGCGCCAGACCGAACGACTCCATGCCCAGATACGCGCGCAGTTCGAGCAGGTGTTCGCGCCGGGTTTCCTCCCGCTCGGCATACTGCGGCCAGCATGCCGGGTCGAGCCGCAGTTGCCGTCCGATCCATTGCAGCAGGGGCATCGGCACCGCGGCGCCGGGCAGCAGGCCTTGACCGGGGAAACGCAGTAGGCACATCTGCACCGCGACCCCCAGACGGTTCGCCTCGCCGCGCCGCTGACGGATCAGTGACAGGTCGGGTTCGCTGAACGTGTAGTGGCGGATGAGTTCGTCTTGGGTATCGGGCAACGCCAACAGACTGTCGCGCTCGGCGGTGGAAAGGATCGAACGGCGTGGCATGGCTACCTTTCCGTTCTCAGGTACTGATACAAAGTTTCGCGGCTGACGCCGAACTCGCGGGCAAGCTGCGCCTTCTTTTCGCCAGCAGCGGCCCGCCGTCGCAACTCGACCACCCGTTCCGGCGCAAGCGCCTTTTTCCGGCCCCGGTAAGCCCCGCGCTGCTTGGCGAGCGCGATGCCTTCGCGCTGCCGCTCGCGGATCAGGGCGCGCTCGAACTCGGCGAACGCGCCCATCACCGAGAGCATCAGATTCGCCATCGGCGAGTCCTCGCCGGTAAAGGTCAGGTGCTCCTTGACGAACTCGATGCACACGCCGCGTTGGGTGAGGCTCTGCACCAGGCGGCGCAGATCGTCCAGGTTGCGGGCCAGGCGGTCCATGCTGTGCACCACCACCGTGTCACCCTCGCGCACGAACCCGAGCAGCGCGTCGAGCTGCGGACGCTGCGTGTCCTTGCCTGACGCCTTGTCGGTGAACACCTTGTCCACCTGGACCTGTTCCAGTTGCCGTTCCGGATTCTGATCGAAGCTACTGACGCGGACGTAGCCGATGCGATGCCCCTGCAAGATGCCTCCCGAGCTGAAAGTGTCAGGTAGAAATCTATGGCCTTGCGCGGCATACGTCAATTAATTGCAATCGCGGTTCTATTCTGACACTTCCATTGGGCTACCCTGACATCCGGTTAGGGTATGCCTTATCTTGACATAGCCCGTTTCAAAGTGTCGGCTCGTAATATGAGTTGCAGTTTATATGCGTAGCAACTAATATACTGCTATGAAATTTCACGAACACAACCAAGAGCAGATCATTCCCGCACTCAAGGTGCTCGGTGAGCCGAACCGCCTGCGTATCCTGTACGGGCTCGGCCTCGAATGCCGTCCGGTGACGGACATCATCAACGCGACGGGCCTGGCGCAAACCAATGTCTCGTTCCACTTGCGCGTGCTGCGCGAGGCGGGATTCGTTCGTGCCGAGCGGCGCGGAGCGTTCATCTATTACTGCCTCGCCGACCCGGAACTGCTGCGCATCCTGTATGACCTGATGCGTTGGCTGGACGCGCGTCAGACGCCGGTCGCGGGACTGTCCGATCAATCCAGCCACCCAGCCGACCCCAAATCGGCGTTGGCAGAAGCCGAGGAGGTGTAATCATGTGGCCTTATGGACCGTGGGGATGGTTTCCTTTCATGTGGATATTTCCGCTGATCTTCCTGGTCGTGATGTTGATCTTCCTCTTCCGCGGCGGCCGCGGAGGCGGGGGTGGGCCGATGTGCGGCGGGTGGGGAATACGTGATGAAGGAATGCGTGACAAAAAAGAAAACGCAAAAGAGATTCTCGACCGGCGTTACGCCCGTGGGGAAATCAGCCGGGAGGAGTATCAGCAAATGAAGAAGGAACTCGAATGATGATTCAGGATCGATTGTTTCCGGCCACGGGGATGCCCGACAGGAACTGGTGGCATGCCTTATGGCCCGACCCCGATGGCGTCGTCAGGGCCTTGCGCATCGAGCCTGGAATGACGGTCGTTGACCTGGGCTGTGGATATGGTTACTTCACCGCCGCCATTGCCCGGCAGGTCGGGCCGGGGCGAGTTGTCGGATTCGACCTCGATCCGAACATGCTGGAGCAGGCGCAAGCAGCTTGCGAAGGGATGGCGAACTGCGACTGGCTGCACGGCGACGCCATGGAACTGAGCCGCCTGCTTGGCGCACCGGCGGATTATGTCCTGATCGCGAACACCTTTCACGGCGTGCCGGACAAGGCGGCGCTGGCTCGTGAGGTCGCCGCCGCCCTAAAGCCGAACGGTCGCTTTGCCATCGTCAATTGGTATCCCCTCCCGCGCGAAGAAACGACCGTCCTGGGCCAGCCGCGAGGGCCGAGCACCGAACTGCGCATGTCGCCGGAGCAGACCCGCGCGGTGGTCGAGCCGGCTGGCTTCAAGCTGGAAACCTTGGTCGAGTTGCCGCCCTTCCATTATGGGGCAATCTTCGTCCGCGCGAACTGATTCAGAACAGGAGTGAACCATGGCCCACAATCACGACGAAATCATCGAACACTACAACCGCTTTCACGCAGCCGTCTACGGTCCCGAGGGCGCATTGGACCGGAAGACCCGTCACTTGATCTGTCTCGGGGCGGCACTGGGTGCAGGCTGCGAATTCTGCACGAAATACGCCCTTGGCGTGTTGCGGGAACTCCAGGCCAGCGACGCCGAGATCGACGAGGCGATCAGCGTCGCCATGACCGTGGGTGCGAGCAACCCGAGGCTGCTGGCCAAGAAAGTCCGGGCTGAAAATCCATAGCGACGGCAGAGCCAATCGAGTCATTCACCAGGAGACCAACATGGAACCGAAAGACCAGGACGCCAAAGCAAGCGGCGAATCGCAGCCCGGGCAAGGCGGTGGATTCAATCCGATGGGCATGATGAAAAAGATGATGGAGAAAATGATGTCCGGCATGATGACGCCGGAGGATATGCCGCGCATGATGCAAACCATGATGGACAGCATGTTCAAGGAAATGAGGACCGAGGATCGAGTGGACTTCATGCAGAACATGATGCCGCGCTGCATCTCCATGATGTTCTCGGAACTGGATCCCGAGGCGCGCCGGACACTGGCCGAGGCGATGCTTCAGCGCATGATGGACGAGCTGAAGGGGCAGCGCGATGCCGCCGCTCCAAGTGCTGGCCCCGCCGAAGGCGCTGCCCCTGCTGCCGGGCCCGCCAAGGAGTAATTACCTGAGCACGGGTGTAGCAGGTAACACCAGACTTTTCTCCGGCATCATCGACAGCCTGCCCTTGCGCGGGCTGTTTGCAGCATGGGGCTGAGGATAGCTTAGCGTACGATTTTTTCCGTTTTCTGAGACGACCCCGAATAGGATGTCGCGTTCGATGCCGAGGCCGAGCGGCAGGCGCACCGCGGTCATCTCGGCGAGGCTGAACGAGCCCAGCTCCGGCTCGCCGAGATCGGCTAGGCCGAACAAGGTGTCGCCATCCTCGTCGAGCTCGGTGGCGAGCCAGACGCCTTCGCCGAGCGGATTGAAGAACTTGACCACGGGCATGTGGTCGACGTCGCGCCGCCGGCCGTTGGCGAGAAGCTGCCCGCGCAGCTCGGGCGTGAGGAGGATCATGCCGCCCTCCTGTCGATCGCCAGATCGGCCGAGACCTCTGCGCCATCAGCCGGCACGAAGCCGAGCAGCCAGTCGGCCGCCTTGCTCGCCTGGGATGCAGCTCGCACGATCGCCCGGTTGTCCTCGCGCAGGACCTCCAGCCACGAGCCGATATAGTCGGCGTGGCGGACGGTCGGTACGATGCCGAGCGAGGCGCAGCAGAAGGCCGCGTTCATCTCGGCCACCAGCTCCTCGAACGCGTATTTCTTGGTGCCGAAGCCGCCGGTCAGGTCGCGGCCGAGACGGGACGGATGGCCCGTGGCGTGGCCGAGCTCGTGCAGCGCGGTGCGGTGCCAGTTGATCGGCTCGAAATAGGCCTGGGGTGGCGGGACCTGCACATAGTCGAGCGCCGGAGCGTAGAAGGCCCGATTGCCGCCGATGCGGAAGTCGATGCCGGTGGCGCGGATCAGCGCCTCGACCTGGGGCTCGATCAGGCCTGGCGGCGGTGGCGGCGCAACGGTCGCGATGTCGGTGGGAAGGTTTTCGCACTGCGCCGCGTTGAACACCGTGAACCGCTTCAGGAACGGGATTGCCTGGGCTTCGTCGCCAGTATCGCGGGCACGGCGCTTCTCGTCGTCCGGCACGAAGCGGTCGGCATAGACGACGGTCGTGCCGCGCTCGCCCTTGCGGACATTGCCGCCGAGCGCCAGCGCCTGGCGAAAGGTGAGCCAGCTCTGGCCGGGAAAGCCATGTTCGACGACGGAGCCCCACAGGATGAGGACATTGATTCCCGAATAGTGCCGACCGGTGGCGGCGTTCCTCGGCATGGCGAGCGGCGCCTTCGCCGCCGCCGTGCCCCACGGCTGGACCCACGGGATACGACCGGCCTCCAGCTCGGTGATGATCTTGTCCGTGATTTCGTCATAGAGGCTCGCCCGGTCCTGGCCGGCGCGAGCGGGTGCTGTTCTTCTGGACATCGCGGATCTCCGCGACGGGCGCCGGAAGCCTCTCTCCCAGCCCTCAACCCGTCACGGCGAACCCGGTCCGCACTCTCACTCTAGGGGGCGTTGCGGGGTCTCCCCGCAGAAGGGGTCGGCCGAGACCAAAGGCTCGGCCGCAGGGGAAGGCTTTCCCCCACAAGGACAGATACCAAGACTGTCTATTCGTAGGGCGTCAACGTGCCGACAATGCTTGCGTGGAGCGTTGGCCGGCCCGTCGAGGAAGAAGGCGAGATATTCGGCGAACGAGCCAAGTTCGGCATTCTCCTCGCCAACGGGCGCGCGGGTGAAAATTTCCGAGGCGGTCGCGAGCAGCCGATCATAAGGCCGCGGATGAATGGCGAAACGGGGGAGAGCGGGTAGCAGCCGGCGTCATGAGGTGAGTGCGACATGCCCGGGCACTCCATGCCGGATGAACATGTATGCGGCGGCTTCGAAGAAAATGAGGTATCGCAGTCTGACGATCATCAAAGCAGAGAACTCGATGTCGCGCTCGCCATCCACCAGGCTTTGCATGGACATCATGTCCTCCTGGCTCGGCATTACCGGGAAGCTCGGATGGGAATGCCATTCACCGAGATAGTTGAAGCGCTTGAAATCTGATCCCGTCTTCCGAAAGAAGGTTTCGAGGGCTTCGGCATGATGGTCGGGGCTGCGGACGAAGTGAGCGGCCGTTCCGCTCATGGCGTCGACGGAGAAATCGACGATGCGGAAATGGTCCGGTGCGACTTGCTCACCCATTAGGATGCCGCCGATTTCGCGCCTGCCGGCTCGCCTCAGGCAGGTGCGAAAGCGGGCTCGTTGGTCACTTGGAAGACTGATCGTGACCATTGAACGCCGAGGGTAGGAGTTCTCGAAGCAATTCCAGGCTCTCGGCCGCCGACGCGGAGTCTTGCTCGACCTTCCAAGGTTCAGAACCGGCGAGTTGAATGGGCCAGGTCTCGAACGGATCGGAGAAGATCCATGCTCGGCGTAGGCCGACAGCGTAGGCCGGAGCGGGGAACGCACTTTCGTTGGGTTGAATGAGGACGTCCGTTGCGAAACGCGCCAAGTGTCCCGCGATGATTGCAACTTCAGCATCGTCGGCCACGAGCGGTGGCGCACCATCTCCCACCGCAGCAGCGTAGGGTGCGGCAAAGCCCGCGAGCGGAGCAGGAATGCCATGCGCTTCGCACCAACCGTTGATCTGGTTGCGCGCGAGGTGGGGTTCGGGTTCGTGACCTGATCGAACGCGTGCCACGAGGCCGCCAATGCCGCCCGCAAACACTTCGCCCCATACGAGGGGTTTCAGGCTCCCCTTTGCGACCGCGGCGCAAAAGTTGAAACAATGGGCGTCGGCGGTTGCGTCGATAATGAGGTCGCAGGTCTGCAGCGCCGACATCACGGAGTCGGTGGAATCTGCGCTTTCCTGCCCACCCAGCGCCACGCGCCGCACTGTGATGTCGATCGTCCCTGCGATCTCCGTGAGCCGGGCCTTCAGTGCATCGACCTTATGAACACCGATCGCCGGAGCGCCGAGCTCGTTTCGGACGATGTTGGCCGCAAACAAAACGTCGTCATCAACAAGCGTGAACTGGCGCACGCCCGAGCGCGCGAGCATGGCGGCTACCTTGGACCCCAGCGAGCCGCAGCCGACGACGCCGACGCGTTTGGTCGCGAGAACAGCATAATTGTCCGGGAGCCGAGTGCCTGCGCCGACGTTGACGATCCGCGAGCGCCCGAAGTGGCGCTTCTGACTACCATCATAGGCATAGAAGTGCGCTATATCGGTCCCGGATATCAACACCAGGTCCATCTCGCCGGTCGCGGCCAATGCCTGCTCACGCATCGTCGCGAACCCGAGATCACCGAGCAGGGTTGCGATGCTGTCTTGCGTCGCAGTTGGCATCGGTGTTCCGACCGGGAGGCGAATCGCGTGGCCCCGCTTAGTCGTCTCCCGAATTCCTGGGGGCCAGGCGCGCGTGTCGGTGGCGCCGTCGAACTCGGCGATCGTCACGGTGAACGTTTCGCCGTGGTACTTCTCCGCCACGCCGATCTCGACGGATTGGCCAGGTTCGATCGCTTTCAGCCGCTCCTCGAGCGATGACGTCAGCAGGAACCGGAAATACGAGCCACGGACGCTTTGACCGATCGAAACGGAATGCGCCGAGGGCAATTCGGGACCCTCGCCATCACGTTCACCGGCAATCAGCCGATGAGCGCTCTCGATCATCATGGCTCCGGTGACCGTGGTCTCCCAGTTGTCGGCGCGATGTTCCAGGCACAGGTTTCCGCCGGCGCCGTACTGATGACTCGACAATCGACTGCCATCGCGCGGGACGACGATAGGCGGGGCGTTGGGATGAAATTCGGCATAGGTCATCGTGAGCGGGACGCCCTGGCCGTCGTGGTCGATCTCAAAGTCAACGGCGAGCGCGGCGCTATTTGACAGATACCATCGAACGTTCCCGAGCCAGCTCACGCGTTCGGCGAGCTCGGCGACGCCCTGACGTTCGGATCGGGCCCGTGCCGGATTTTCGAGCCACCATATCATCCCGCGCCGCCGAACCCCTGCGGTTTCGTTGGAACGCGACTCCTGTCGGGAAAGGATAGACCCGCACTTGCCGGCGCGACTGATGCGGTTTTCAGGAGCGTGGGGCGCGCCGGCGGCTGGCGACGGCGTGCTGCCCGATCGGCCAGCGAACCGCCGACACCTCGTCCCACGGTTTGGGTGATAAGCGTCCTGTCATTCGAACCCGCGGCTTGAGCAAATTCCGACCTGGCCTTCTGCAACCACTCGTAAAAAGCCTTGGCCCGCTCGGGATGCTCTGCCCATTTGTCGGCGAAATTTTCCAAGGGGTCGGTCGGGTTCGGAATCCAATACTGGTTGTTGTGCCAGAGTATATGCTTGTCCATGCCGGTCAGAATCGCGACCAGTGCCTGGCCGATCGTTTCCTCGCCATTGTAGGAATGTGCCGCAAGGGTGGTGATAATCACGGATATCGGCCGTTCCTCCTTCCGGTGCTCGAAGCTGTGATCGCGGTGGCGTTTCAGGATCATGATGGCGGCCTGCAATGGCGTGCGCACCTTGTAGTCCGGGATCTCCTCGACGCTGGCCCGTGTGCTCTCCGCCAGCATGCGCTTGCGCCGTTCCAGGGCAGCGGCCATCCGGCTTTTAAACCACTCGCTGTAGCCCTTCGGGTTCGAGCGCGGCCAATCGTCTGTGACGGCAGTGTAGGTCGGGCATTCGTTGTCGGTGATGGCAATCGCCGTCGCGGTCCACCGCGCATCGAGGCCCCGGGCCTCCAGGAGGATGCGGGCGCTTTGACCATTGGGGACCGAAGGCACCACGTCCATGTGGAACTGCGCGCCGTCGGCATAATCCAGAACCCAGCAACGACGGCCCTCGCGCAGCGGTTTGCTCATGCTTTGCGCTTTGCGATACGCCTCGATCTCTGCACCGAGCAAGATCTTCAACTGCTGTTGGCTGAGGGATGCCTTGGACAGCTTCTGAAACTCGCAGACTGAGTCGATGTCGTATTCCTCGGCCTCGTTCGCGGGACGGATTGTCGTGCCGAGCCGAAACGACCCCTGCACGTAGACCTTCGGGCCGTATTGCCGGACGCTCGAAGCATCGCGATGAAGCCAATCTCCCAGGGACTTGTAGCTTCGTTCCGCCTGCTCGTAGCGGCTAGGTGGCACGCTCAGCTCCTCGGCGAGATCCTCCAGGAATTCCTCGCTCTCGCGGGTAAGGGTCTGCTGGTCCACAGGCGGCCTCCAAGTATGCCCAGGAGCCGCGTGTGGATTGCCGAACTGCGCGGTTGAGCTTTGAGGATAAAACGTGAACACTATACAGAGTCGGACCGGAACTTCACCATGGCAAAAACGCAAATCCCCCACAAAGTTCAGACCGCTCTTTGGGCCAAGGCCGGGGGACGCTGCGAATACCGGGGATGCAATGAGGAACTGATCGGCGACCTCATGGCCGGTCGCGAGGATGGGAAGTTCGGTTTCATCGCCCACATCGTAGCCGATAGCGCCGATGGGCCCCGCGGGGATCCGGTTCGCTCACCCGCGCTCGCAAAAGATCTGAACAACCTGATGCTGCTTTGCGCCAAGCACCATAAGGGCGTGGATGTCGATTATCTCGCGGATCATCCGGAAGATGTCCTTCTTGAGATGAAGGCGGAGCATGAGGATCGAATTGCGATCGTTACCGGCATGGCCCAAGAGCGCGCCGCGCACGTGCTCCGCTTTGCGGCCGATATTGGCCAGCGGGATGCACTGGTTTCAACCCGTTCGATCTTCATGGCCATGCCGCCCGACAGGCACCCCGCCGAAGGAAGAACGATCGATATCGAGCTGGTCGGAAGTGACTACGCTGATCACGAAGAGAGCTACTGGACTGTTCAGCAGGATAATCTCCGCCGCGTTTTCGGTCGCAAGGTGAAGGAGCGGATTGAGCAGAAAGAGATCAAACAGCTTAGTGTCTTCGCCTTGGCGCCGCAGCCGCTGCTCATCCAGCTAGGGCATCTCTTGGGAGACATCGTCCCGGTCACGGTCCACCAGCGGCATCGGGAGCCCGCGACCTGGCGCTGGCAGCCCGACCAACCTGCTATAAACTTCCGCGTTGAGGAATATTCGGGACCTGCAGCCGCAAACGTTGCGCTCAAGCTGGCGCTAAGCGCGACAGTGACGGACGATCGAATTCGCGCCGTACTCGGTGATGATACTGCTATCTGGTCTTTGACGGCGGAAAATCCGCACAACGACATTATGCGGCGGCCCGAGGATCTCGTGGAGTTCAAGCGTCACCTTCGGCGTCTGTTCGATCGGATCAAGGCGGTTCAGGGGGAACAGGCCACCATCAACGTTTTTCCGGCGCTCCCAACATCGGCAGCGGTTGAGGTTGGAAGGGTGTTGATGCCGAAGGCCGATTTACCGCTGCATATTTATGACCAAAACCGTTCCGTCGGCGGCTTCATCCCGACCTTGAAAATTGGCGAGTAGCGCGGACTGCCGCCTGCTTGGCAGGTTCTTGACCTAACGGGTGTCATGAGGGCTGGCCGGCCGTAGCCGTTCCGGTTGAAAACTGTCAGAAAACTGCGTATATTTCTGACAGGAGACATGGCCATGCAGCGCTTGACCGAACAGATTCTGGAGCATGCAACGCGGCTGCCGGAGGGCACGCCCCTCGCGGCTAAGAGTTTGCTTCACCTTGGCAATCGCGCCGCGGTGGACCAGGCCCTGTCGCGCCTGGCCGAGCGGGGACAACTGATCCGGGCCGGCCGTGGTGTTTACCTCCTGCCGGTCACGAGCCGGTTCGGGACCAGGGCGCCGTCGGTGGAGCAGGCGGTCGAGGCGCTCGCCGCCCAGCGTGGCGAAGTTATCGTCTCGAGCGGCGCCGCCGCCGCCAACAGCCTCGGACTTACGACGCAAGTGCCGGTCCGATCGGTTTATCTGACGTCGGGGCGCACCCGGAAGATGAGCCTTGGCAAGCAGACCGTCGAACTTCGCCACGCGCCTCGCTGGCAGCTCGCCATGCCACATCGGCCGGCGGGTCAGGCAGTGCGAGCACTCGCCTGGCTCGGGCCGGAGAAGGCCGAGGCGGCCCTCAAGACACTGAAGCGGAAGCTGCCGCCTGCCGCTTTCAGCGAGCTGGTAGCAGCGGCCCCTCAGCTTCCGACCTGGCTCGCGCGCAGCGTGGGGAAGGTCGCGCATGGCTGACGCCTTCCTGCTCCTTACGGCCGAGGATCGCCGGGAAGCCTTGGGCGTCGCTGCCGACCGCTCAGGCCGACCGGCGCACCTCCTTGAGAAGGATGCATGGGTGGTGTGGGCGCTGGCAACGCTCTACGGCTCGCCGCTCGGCGAACATCTCGTCTTCAAGGGCGGCACTTCGCTCTCCAAAGCCTATCGGGTCATCCGGCGGTTTTCCGAGGACGTCGATCTGACCTACGACATTCGCGCGCTCGCGCCCGACCTCGTCGGAGATAATGGCGAGGCGCTACCGAAGACACGAAGCGAGGAAAAGCGCTGGACGAGCGCGGTGCGCGAGCGTCTGCCGCAATGGGTGGCGGATTCCGTTCAGCCGGTCATCGCCGAGGCATTGGCGGCCGGACCGCTGTCTGCGGCGATCCGAGTCGAAAGTGAGAAGCTCTTCATCGACTATGAGGCGACGACAGCGGGCTCAGGCTATGTGGCGCCGAGCGTCATGCTCGAATTCGGCGCGCGCTCAACGGGCGAACCCGCGAGCATGCGTGATGTCGTGTGTGATGCGGCCGGTATGGTGGACGGTGTTGTCTTTCCTACTGCTCGGCCACGCGTGATGCATGCCGAGCGGACGTTCTGGGAGAAGGCGACCGCGATCCACGTCTTCTGCCTGCAGGAGCGCCTGCGTGGCGAACGCTTCGCTCGTCATTGGCATGACATTGTGCGGTTGGACGACGCTAGTCTAGCGCAAGCTGCGTTCGCCGATCGGGAGCTGGCGAACGCTGTCGCGCGTCACAAGGCGATGTTCTTCGCCGAGAAGGCGGCCGACCGCGCACCGATCGATTATGCAGCGGCAGTCAATGGAGGCCTTCACCTCGTGCCGGCGGGTGAGGCGCTGAAGGCGCTCAGCGTCGACTATGCCCACATGGTCGACGACGGTCTTCTTCTCGATGACGCCGAGTCTTTCGAGGCACTCATGGAACGATGCGCCGCGATTGCTGAGCGGGCCAATCGCGGCGACCAAGCATAAGAAAATTGGGGGGAGAGAAGTGTGCGCATATCACGAATAAAAATAAGCAATTTCGCAAACTTCTCGGACATCGACGTCCAGACGGGCGAGAGCATCGTCATTGTCGGTGAGAACAAGGTCGGCAAAAGCAACTTCATCCGCGCCCTGCAACTGATCCTCGATCCCGGACTGTCGGAACGTGACCGCCAGCTCGGACTCGAGCAATTCTGGGATGGCCTAGGCGAGGACAGGATCGGCGAGACGATCGAAATCTCCGTAGATTTAACGGATTTCACCGGCGATCCGCGACTGATGGCGCATCTCAACGACTGCGTGGTGGATCCGGGTCCGCCCATGGTCGCGCGCCTCACGTACCGCTTCCAGCCAAAGGCAAATCTCGGCCGCGATCCAGAAAGTCTGACCGACTACGAGTACGTCATTTTCGGCGGCGACGATCCCGATATGGCGATCGGATCGTCCTTGCGCCGGATGCTGCCGCTCGACGTTCAGGTGGCGCTTCGCGATGCCGAGAAAGACCTGTCGAGCTGGCGAAACTCGCCGTTGAGACCGTTGATCGAGCAGTTGGCGGCATCGCTCGACGAAGACGCTCGCAACGAAATCCAGGAACAGGTCAACGAGGCTCAAGCTGAGCTTGCCAGCCATGCCGAGGTGGTTGCCACCGCGCAACGGATCAGCGACCGCCTGATCGCAATTGCGGGGGAGCAGCACGCCGTTCCGCTCACGCTCGGCTTAGCTCCAACTCGGGTCGATGCGCTGTTGCGTAGCCTGCGCCTGCTGATCGACAATGGCGCGCGGGGCATTGGCGACGCCAGCCTTGGCACGGCCAACCTGATCTTCCTGGCGCTGAAGAGCCTCGAGCTCGATCGTTTGGTGACCGATGGCGAGCGCGACCACACCTTCTTCGTGGTCGAAGAGCCTGAGGCGCATCTTCACCCGCATGTCCAACGGCTGGTCTATCGGTACTTCCTCGGCGGCGCTGCAGACGAGCAGGAAGACACGCCACCTCTCACAACCATCCTCACGACGCACTCGCCGCATATCGCCAGCGTCACACCGATCCGCTCAATCGTGCTGCTCCGGCACGACGCCGGCGAGGATGCGACGACGGCGGTCTCGACGGCGACGGCTCCGCTGACCGAACGCGATGAGGCCGACCTCCAGCGTTACATCGACGTCAGCCGCGGCGAGATATTCTTCGCGCGAGGCGTCATTCTCGTCGAAGGCGATGCCGAGCGGTTTCTCATTCCCGCATTCGCCGAGTCGCTGGGCATTCCGCTCGACATGCTGGGCATCACGGTATGCTCGGTAAGCGGCACCAATTTCACGCCATACGTGAAGTTGCTGGGTCCGCACGGCCTGAATATTCCGCACGTCATCTTGACGG
Source organism: Filomicrobium sp. (assembly GCF_025698805.1). Lineage (NCBI taxonomy): Bacteria > Pseudomonadati > Pseudomonadota > Alphaproteobacteria > Hyphomicrobiales > Hyphomicrobiaceae > Filomicrobium > Filomicrobium sp. The sequence goes on along the minus strand of NZ_JAILWT010000002.1, from coordinate 426,995 downwards.
ATCGTGATCCGAATGGAGCGAATCCACCGCTGGTGCGGCGCCGTCTGATCAATGTCCTGCGCTTGGTCGAGAACGGCGTGAACTACACGCCGCTGGACGCTGACGCTGTGATCGCCCGCGCCGAGCCATTTGGCTACTTCGTGAATAGCAACACGCTTGAGCCGGAGCTGTTCTGTGGCGGGCTGGCGGAAGCGATGCAGGCGGTGATCGAAGAGGAGCTGTCGATCAATCAGGGCACCCGCGACCTGATACAGGGCTGGGTCGACGACACCGAGACGCTCGATGAGGAGCGCTTGATCAAACTCATTGAGCGGATCGGCAAGGGACGCTTCGCCCAGGCGCTAGCGCCTCACGTCGACGAGGATACGTGCCCGGACTACATCCGGCAGGCGCTGGAGCATATCCGCGATGCCCTTGCGTAGCGTCAGCGCTGCATATCTAGCCCAAGCGGCTGACCTGGCCAGCAATCCGGGCCAACAAGCGGCCTATGACTCGACGGGACATTGCGTCGTGCTTGCTGGCCCCGGCAGCGGCAAGACCAAGACACTGGTGCTCAAGCTCGCCCGGATCATGGCTGAAGATGTGCGCGCGCCGCGCGGTGCGGCATGCATCACCTATAGCCAGGAGTGCGCACGCGAGCTAACGCGCCGGCTGGAACGGCTGGGCCTGCGAGAGGCACCGAACCTTTTCATCGGCACGGTTCACGGTTTTTGTCTGCGGCATCTGTTGATGCCCTATGGCCGGCTCGCGGATCTGCCGGTGCCATTCCCGCTTAGCGTCGCAACACAACGGCAGAGCGACCAGGCGATGAAGCGGGTCGGCGACAGGCTCTTCGGCATTGGCCATCCGAACAAGCCGATGGACCTCGGGCGTCATCGGCGATCGATCCTCGACCGGACATCGGAAGCCTGGACTAGTGAAGAAGAGCTTGCGGCTTGGGCGGAGGGCTACGAGGCCGAGCTTCGGCGAACAGGTCTCGTCGATTTCGATGATCTTGTGATTTTTGGCCAGCGTTTGGTGTCGGAGCACGATTGGGTACTCCCACTGCTTCATGCGAAATTCCCTGTCCTGGCGGTCGATGAGTATCAAGATCTCGGCGTGGCATTGCACCGCATCGTCAAGCGTGTGGCGTTTGATGGGGGTGTCCGCCTGTTTGCGGTCGGAGACCCGGATCAGTCGATCTACGGCTTTACGGGCGCGGACGGAGCTTTGCTGCAGGAGCTGGCCGAGCGCGACGATGTCGAGCGCGTTCAGCTTCAGCTCAACTATCGCTCGGCCTCGCGGATTGTCAGCGCCTCGGAAATGGCGCTCGGTGAGGCTCGCGGCTACCAATCGAACGACCCGGATCGCCAGGCCGTCATCGCCTTCGTCGAATGCGACGATGGCGTGGAAGGCCAGGCCGCACACGCGGTCGCCGAGATCATTCCAGCGGCGCTTGCCGCCAAACCGGGACGTGCACTCGGCGACATCGCCATCCTCTATCGGGACTATCGTGCCGGCGACGTGGTAGCTGGAGCCGTTGCGGCTGCAGGCCTCGATTTTGTGCGGGTCGACACGGCCGCGCCTTATCGCAAGGTTGCGCTCACGAGCTGGATTGAGGATTGCGCGGCCTGGTGCGCGGGTGGCTGGCGTGAAGCGCGGCCGCAGTTGCGTGGATTGTTGGACCGGTGGATCGGCTTCCATCGCGCGCGGATCTCAGATGCGGAGGCCCGCGCGGAACTGCAAAGCCTTACTCAACTCCTCTGGTCACTGCGAGTTGAAGAAGGGCTTGCCCGAGACTTCCTAACGGCGCTGCGGGCGGGAATGCTCGATGCCTTGATGGCGGCCGAGCCGAGCCTGGCGGATCAGCGCGAACAGGTCGACCGCATGTCGGCGGCACTTGCCCTTGGCGGGCCGCTGGCTGATCTCGATCTCGCGAGCCTTGGGGGGAGAGACGGCTCGCCGCTCCATCTGAATCTTTTGACGCTGCACTCCGCTAAGGGCTGCGAATACGACGTAGTGATCATGGTAGGCCTCGATCTGGGCAGCTTGCCGTGGCGCAACGAACTACCTGCGGCTCGGCGGGAAAGTCGGCGCCTGTTTTATGTGGGTCTGACGCGGGCCCGCGATGAAATCCACATGCTATACTCTGGTTACGTCGATACGCGCAGCGGGAGGATGTATTGGGGGCGCTCTCCGTTCCTGAACGAGCTTGAAGCGCGAATGCAGGAGGCCGAGGGCGACTAACTATGCTGTCATTCCGCGAAGCGCAGACTGTCGAAGACCTGGCCGACCTTTTTTATGATTTCCTGCCGGGAAGTGGAAACAACAAGACCGCCTTTCCATTGGCGGCGGCGCAGGCCGGTGTTGCTGAACTCTGGGTTCCGGGAAGCAAAAGGCCGGCGATCGTTCAGCTCCTGACGTCCACGCTCGAACACCGGCGCTCGTATTTCACGAAGCTGATCGTGGCGATCGTCCGGCAGGCGATGACCTATCGGCGCGGCAAGGGAAATCCCCTGACGCGCGCCGAAATCGATCGGCTGAACAGCCTTCTTCCCGGCGTCGAATTCAAGATACCTGAATTGCTTGATCCCGGCTTTCTCAACAGTTTCGCGCTGCCGAAAGCCGAAGAACCGCCGCCACAGATGGCTGGAACGCTGAGCGCGGCCAAAGCTCAGGAACTGGCGACGCATCTCATCGAGATCACGAAGCTGGACCCGCAGGCGCGCGGCCTTCGTTTCGAGGGCTTTCTGAATGAGCTCTTCGCTGGCTTCGGATTGGCGCCACGCGGTGCATTTCGGCTTGTGGGGGAGCAAATCGACGGCAGCTTCAAGCTGCAAGGGCAGACCTACTTGGTGGAAGCCAAATGGCACGGGCCGCAGATTGGCTTCGCCGACTTGATGACGTTCTCTGGGAAGGTCGCAGGCAAAGCGTCCTGGTCGCGCGGCCTGTTCGTCAGCAATTCCGGGTTCACGGCCGACGGGCTGGAGGCGTTTTCGCGTGGGAGGCAAACCAATCTAATTTGCGCCGACGGCCTCGACCTGTACGAGGTCCTCTCACGCAAGGTGTCGTTGATCGACGTGCTGGAGGAGAAGGCCCGTCGGGCCGCAGAAACCAATCGCGCGTTCATCGCCGTGCGCGATCTCAATTTGCGGGGTGGCTGATTGCGGCCGATCACCGGCCGCCATACCTCGCGATCTAAGCACGTGCTATACGTGCGTGACGGTACTTTGCTGAACCTGATTCAGCGCAATGTATTTCGAGCGCGGAAAGGTTTTTCGCCTGATCGACCTCGATAGATGTCGACACCACCCAAAAAAAATTTCAGGCGATTTTCCTTTTGAAATCAACACCGTAACTTTTTGACGGCCCGAGCGTCGGCTTTCCAAGCATCAAGCAAGAAAAAGCCCATCTATATCAATGACCTAGCTGGGTTTAGAACAATCGAGTGGGAGTGATTGATATACTGGCGGGCTCTGGAGGGGAATAGCGCAAGAAAAGTTTCTGAGCTCGCTGCGATTCAAGACGCGTGTTGGGCGAAAGGCGTCGGTGAGAAAAGAAACCCCGCTCCATTGCCCCTGACGATTGTTTCAAGCCGGATGTGCATCAACACACGGATGCATAGTCGTTTCGTGAGAACTGCGTGTGTTGCTGTTTCGTCTGACGGTTTGGGATGATGCTTTAGGCATATGCATGATCGGATTCATCCAGCTCATCGAGAAATCCAGTCAAACTGTTCATTCCGATTTTCGTCGGTGGTTTGAAGGCATACCTGCCGCGGCTGTGTGGAACGTGATATCCGACTATAGCGTTGGCAGCAGCAATAAGCAGAACGACGCATTCTCGTTTGTTATCTTGTTGAACCACGACACATTCGCAAACATCGCATCTTATATAGCGGCAGTTGCACCGAAGGATATCAAGGCGTCCCGAAGTCCATCAGATGGGCTTATTGATTATCTCAGTTGCCCTGTCTCTTTCAGTTTCAATTTCGTAGTGGAGCGCCAGAGCAACTATTTGAAAAGCGCCTTGACCGTTGGAGAGATGCGGAGGCAAATAGGTGCTCTCCAAGACGTTGTTCGAGATTGGGCCGTGGAAGAGCCACCAAACGTGGCTTTCTACGATGCTCTCCATCGGCGGCTTGGGCTTGTTGCCGACGAACTTGCGCGTAAACAGCCGGCTCTCAAACTTCTGCGTCAGATTTTCCTTGTGGCGTCTTTCGCAGCAGTCGTCCTCGACTTGATAAATGATGTGAAATCCCCGTTGGTCATTCGGTGGATCAGCGACAGGGACGCCATGTTCGACCGCCACGAAGGGATAGCATTCGATCTCGCTTGGCTTTTCTTTCAGATGATCCGGCGAAGCAAGGGTGGCGTGATCGACCTACGCCGGCCGGAGTTCTTCTTCACGACGCCGGGTATGGACCGTGGGGTTGAATATGCAGAATTTGTCCGGTTGCCGGATTTCTTGGCGGGTACGCTGGCAGACATTAAGCTGCCTCAGGTGATGTTCACCCATCGGAAATTTCCAAAAGTGTTCAATCGTTTGTTTGTTAATGCGCCGAACAATGCAGTGATTGAAATTGTTGCGTCACCGGGTTGCGTGACGACGCGCCGCATCGCCTTCGGGGAGCCGCCTGTCGGTGCGTCGAGCCTGCGCCGAAGCGGCGAGTTAAACAGCTCGTCAAAGATCTGAATTGCGCTAAGGACTGCTTGCAAGATGGCGGATGAGCGCGAATGACTTTGAACTTGTTAATCGGTACGTCTGTGTGGCTCGACCTCACAAAGGACCCTCGCCACCTTCCCCTGCACGTGGGAAGCCGGTACCCATCAGCTGGACAGCGGGCATTGCATGGCGGCTTCGCCTCATAGTTGAGGCGGGGCGACCGTGGGATAGCGGGATGATCTCCCGGGCCATGCAGTAGAGCGCGTGCAGCGCGGGGTGGCGTGTGCCCATCCCTTGTTTTTTGGCCTCAGGCCCGCCACCCCGTCCTTCGGGCTTGGCGTTCCCACGCGCACTTGTCGTGGTATCTACATTTGAATTCGGCGCGAGTCGTCGCATTACGATCTGCTGGCACGCCGGTAGTCCTGTTCGACTTAGCTGGTGCATCATCAACGAGGTCAACGGTATCAACCGTGTCGTCTACGACATCACCTCAAAGCTACCGGGCACAATTGAGTGGGAGTGATCTGCCAGCGGATATGGTCAGGCTGGAGTGAGTGACGGCGTCGAGGTAATGGGGCATTGATTTCCGACCCGCAGGAACGATTGGAACGTAAGCGGATTTCCGACCGGGAGTCGATGAAACCAGGAGGCGTTGATGATCCGGGGCTTTTTGAATGAGGGTGGCCGCTTGAGAGCGGTTGAGGAGGTGTCAACGCTTCCAGAAAGTATGGTCTGGATTGATCTCATTAGTCCTACGAATGAGGAAGAAAAAGAACTCGAAAAAAGTCTTGGTATCGATCTCCCCACCAAGGAGGAGATGGAGGAGATAGAAATTTCTTCGCGCCTCTATCATGAGAATGGCGCGGCGTTCATGACAGCAATTCTCCCTGCACGCGCGGATGGCGATGATCCGGATATGCAGCCTGTGACGTTCGTTCTGACGGAGACCCGGCTGGTGACCATTCGGTATCACGAGCCGCGAGCCTTTACGACATTCCCCATGCGCGCCGAAAAGGTTCCGATGGGATGTGAAACGGGCGAGGGCGTATTGATCGCTCTTCTCGAAGCAATCGTCGATCGCCTCGCTGATATTTTAGAGCGGGATGGTCGCGATATCGATGCCATTTCGCGTGATATCTTCCAGCGCAAAGGCGCCAGGCCGACCAAGAGCAAAGATTTTCAGAAGACGCTTGAGACCATCGGTCAAAAGGGGGACTTAACCTCGAAGATACGTGACAGTCTTGTTACGCTTGAACGCCTGATCGGCTTTCTCGGGCACTGCACGATTCAGCGAAAAAGCGGCAAGGAGACACGCGAGCGGGTGAAGACCCTCGCGCGTGATTTACGTTCGCTCGCAGACCATGCGAGTTTTCTTTCGCAGAAGATCACGTTCCTGCTCGATGCCACGCTCGGCATGATCAACATCGAGCAGAATGCCATCATCAAGATTTTCTCGGTCGCTGCGGTCGTGTTCCTGCCGCCAACGCTCATCGCTTCTATTTATGGTATGAATTTCAAATTCATGCCCGAGCTTGATAAGGCTTACGGATATCCGACGGCACTCGCATTGATGGTGTTCTCAGCGATCCTGCCCTACGTCTATTTCAAGTATCGTCGCTGGCTTTAGGCCAAGACCTGATCGCTCAGGTCTGGCCACAAGAAACGTGGAAATTTACGATGTCGGTCTGCGGAATATCGAGAGCTGGTTCATAGCTGAGGACTGCAAGTTCTCGTGAGTTGGTTTCAGGGCTGAGGGAAAACCAGACACGATGACAACGGATAAACAGCGAACCCCTTACCATGCAATTTCCGTCGCCGATGCTCTGGCCGCTATGGGGGTGTCGGCTGAAGGCCTGAGTGCAAAAGAGGCTGAGCGCCGCCTGGAGCACTACGGGTTCAATTGCTTGCCGGAGCCGCCGAAGCGTAGCGCCTTGGTGCGCTTCCTAAGCCAGTTCAACAACATTCTGATTTATGTGTTGGTTGCGTCGGCTGTCGTTACCGCGGCCTTGCAGCATTGGGTGGATACAGGCGTCATCCTGGCGGTGGTGCTGGTGAATGCGGTGATCGGCTTCATTCAGGAGGGACGCGCCGAGCAGGCAATGGAGGCGATCCGGGGAATGCTGGCGCCGCGATCGGCCGTGTTGAGGGACGGTCGGCGATGCAGTGAGGACGCCGATCAACTGGTGCCAGGCGACATTGTTCTGGTCGAAGCGGGCGATCGCGTGCCGGCGGATCTACGGCTGATCGAAGCCCGTGGGCTTAATGTGGACGAGGCTATTCTTACCGGTGAATCTGTTCCCGTAGAAAAGACAACGGAGCCGGTTTTGCCTGAGGCCGCGTTGGGTGACCGCAGTTCAATGCTTTTTAGCGGTACGCTCGTGACCGCTGGTACTGCGCGCGGGCTTGTCGTTGCGACAGGGGGATCAACGCAGATCGGTCGGATAAGTGGGATGCTCTCTACCGTGGAGATGCTGACCACACCGCTCGTGCATCAGATGGATATTTTCGCCCGCTGGCTCACGATCTTCATCCTGCTGATTGCTTCCACCCTTTTGGTTTATGGCTATTTTGTCGGCCACCTCCCATTTTCAGAGCTTTTCATGGCTGTGGTGGGATTATCGGTTGCGGCAATTCCCGAAGGGCTGCCTGCTGTGCTGACCGTCACCCTATCGGTTGGTGTGCAGGCTATGGCGCGCCGGAACGCGATTGTTCGCCGCTTGCCAGCCATCGAGACGTTGGGGTCGGTATCGGTGATTTGCTCGGACAAGACCGGTACGCTCACCCGCAACGAAATGATGGTTGCCGCGCTTGCTGCGTCCGGACACGTCTATTCGGTTGCCGGCGAGGGATACGCGCCTAAGGGCGCGGTGCGCTTGCGTGAGGCCGAGGTCCATCCTCCGGAACATGCGGTCTTGATGGAATTCGCGCGCGCCGCCGCGCTGTGCAACGACGCAATGCTCCACAATGTGCAGGACGGATGGCGGGTCGAGGGTGATCCGATGGAAGGTGCCCTGTTGGTGCTCGCGGGGAAGATTACCGGTGATGGTGCCGAACCCTTTCGCGGCTGGATACGTACGGATGCTATTCCCTTCGATGCGGCGCATCGCTACATGGCCGTGCTCCATCACGATCACGAAGGCCATGCCAGCATTTACGTTAAGGGAGCCCCTGAGGCTGTGTTGGCGATGTGTACGAACCAACGGGCTCTTGATAACGGTATCGCCCCGCTTACCCCGGGCTACTGGCATGACATGGTGGAAAGGCTCGCCGCAGAAGGTCAGCGCGTGATCGCGGTCGCTGTGCGCGAGGTGGCTCAGGACCACACGGTTCTCAACACATCGGATCTCGACGGTCAGATGACGTTGATCGGTCTGATCGGGCTGATTGATCCGCCCCGTGCCGAGGCCGTCGAGGCTGTGGCCGCGTGCCATGGTGCAGGTATTCGCGTGAAAATGATCACAGGCGATCATGCCGCTACCGCGCGTGCGATCGCAGCCCAGATCGGGCTCAAGAACGCCGAGAACGTCTTGACCGGTTCGGACATTGAGACAATGGACGATGCCGTTCTTGCTGAAGTGGCTGTCTCAACCGATGTCTTTGCCCGCACATCTCCGAGGCACAAGCTGCGACTGGTGACCGCGCTGCAATCGCGTGGGCTGACAGTCGCCATGACCGGTGATGGGGTGAACGATGCTCCGGCGCTCAAGCGCGCGGATGCGGGCATCGCGATGGGGCGCAAGGGTAGCGAAGCCGCAAAAGAGGCCGCCGAACTGGTTTTGGCTGACGACAATTTTGCTTCAATCGTAGCGGCGGTGCGTGAAGGCCGGACGGTCTACGACAACATTAAAAAGGTCATCAGCTGGACGCTCCCCACCAGTGCGGGTGAGGCGATGACGATCATCGTGGCGTTATTTGCCGGGTTGGCGCTTCCCATTACGGCGGTGCAGATACTCTGGATCAACCTTATCACGGCCGTCACTTTGGGATTGGCGCTTGCCTTCGAGCCGAGTGAGTCCGGTACCATGCGCCGTCCACCTCGACCGCGCGATGAGCCGCTTCTCACGGGCGGGCTGATTTGGCATATCATATTGATTTCGATGCTTTTCCTGGTCGCGGTCTTCGGTATCTATGCTTACGCGACCAGTCGGTCCTATCCTCCGGCGCTGGCGCAGACGATGGCGATGAATACGCTTGTCGTGCTGGAGATTTTCCATCTGTTCTTTATCAGGAATATCTATAGCACGTCACTTACGTGGGCCGCCGTACGCGGCACGCCGATTGTCTGGGGTTGCGTCATTACCGTAACGGTCGCGCAGTTTGCGATCACCTACTTACCTGTGTTCCAAGCGGCTTTCGGTACGCAGTCGGTATCATTGCAAGATGGCATGCTGACCGTCGCTGTCGGCGTTGTGTTCTTCATGCTCATCGAAACCGAAAAGCAGATGCGGCTCGCCTTCCGGAGGCCAGCGCCAGATGAGGGATCGCAGGCGAGGGACTGATAGCGAGATGATCCCTCTAGGGCCGGTGGGCCTGCAATAGAGGTTACAGCGAGATTTTTTCCAGGCGATGACGAAGCTGCCGTCCGGCGAAATCAAGAAAGCTGCGCATTTTAACGGGCAGGGCACCTTGGCCTTGATGGAGTAGGTAGACGGGCAGAGGTTCGGATTCGAACGCGGCCAAGGCTACGCGTAATTTGCCTTCCTTCACCGCATGTTCAGCCTGATATGACAGGACGCGAGTGACGCCAACGCCGGCGATGGCAGCGTCTAGCGCTGCCTCCGCCGTATTGACCGAAAGACGAGACTGAACACGAATACTACGCTGGCGGCCCTTTGCGCGACCGCCGAACGTCCATGCATCTGAGGCTCTGAGCGTATCGAAGGTGACGCAGGGTATGTCGGTGAGATCGGCGGGGGTTCTTGGCCGCCCATATGTCTCGAAATAGGCGGGGCTGCCGCAAACGACATAGCGGACAGCTCCAACGCGTTTGGCGATCATCGAACTGTCAGCAAGCGTGCCGATGCGCACAGCCAAGTCGATATCGTTCTCAAGCAAATGAACGTTTCGATCTGACAGCCACATGCGGATGTTGATGTCGGGATAGGTTGCGAGAAACGCATTCACTACCGGCAAGACATGAAGGCGACCGAATACGATTGGTGCGGTGAGGACGAGTTCCCCCCGCGGTGCAGTTTGTTCGCCTGATGCTTTCCTTTCCGCATCGTTGACCTCGTCCAGGATTTGTTTGCAGGACTGGTAGTAGTCGGTACCGGAGTCCGTCAGCGTTAGTTTGCGCGTCGTACGGGTCAGGAGACGAACTCCAAGGTGATCTTCCAACTCGGCGAGCTTCCGGCTGACGGTCGGTAGCGGCATATTCAATTTGCGGCCGGTGCCCGTGAGGCTTCCAGTTTCGACAGTCGTCACGAAGATCGACATCGCTTCGAAGCGATCCATTTTTTTCTCTCGATATTTGAAATAGTTCATCTCAAATATAACGTATTCTTTCATGTTGGAGAAACGCTCATCTTGTCGTTGCCGGTCTTCAGAGCCCAGTCACGAGCAAGAGAGGCAGCCGCTATGGTCTACGGATTTCTCGACATTGCTATTACGCCGAGCGTTCGTGCTGTCCAGGCTGAGATGGGAAGTGACCACCTTTGGCAGGATTTTCGCGGGCACCGCACATTCGACCGGTTCACTCCGAACGAAGTTGCTTTCATCGCGCAGCGCGACAGCTTCTACATGGCTACGGTATCGGAAACCGGCTGGCCCTACGTCCAGCATCGTGGCGGGGCGGCGGGGTTCCTGAAGGTCATCGACGAAAAGACGCTGGCGTTCGCGGATTACCGGGGGAACCGGCAGTACATCAGTCTCGGCAACCTCAAGGCGGATGATCGCGCTGCGCTGATCCTTGTGGACTATGCGCGCCGGGCGCGTCTCAAAATTTACGCACGCACTGAGGTGCTCGGTCTCGCAGACGATCTCGCCCTTACCGAAGAGGTTCTCGATCCGGCTTATCGGGCGAAGCCTGAACGACTCTTTCGACTTCACCTTGAAGCTTTCGACTGGAACTGCGCGCAGCACATCACCCCACGTTTCACCGAAGCCGAGATCACGACGGCGATCGAGCCTCTGCGTGAGCGTCTCATGATGCTCGAAACGGAGAACGCCGAACTAAAGGCGCGGCTTGGTGAGTGAATTATGCCCGTGAGGGGCAGTGACCTAGGAGAACGACAAATGAGCAGTATTCATTATCGCAGCACCGACGTTGACGGTGTGAAGGTTTTTTATCGGGAAGCTGGCTCGGAGGGCGCTGAGAAACTTTTGCTGTTGCACGGGTTTCCGAGCTCAAGCCACATGTTCCGAGACCTGATCCCGCTGTTGGCCGACCGCTATCACATCATTGCTCCGGATCTGCCGGGCTTTGGGCAGTCCGATAATCCGAAGGTGAATAGCTTCGATTCCATCGCGGATACGATCGAGCGCTTCACTGAAATCGTCGGGTTCGATCGCTTCGCTGTCTACGTGTTCGATTACGGCGCTCCCACTGGTTTCCGCCTTGCGGTTCGCCATCCCGAACGGATCACTGCCATCATCTCCCAGAATGGCAATGCGTATGTCGAGGGACTGAGCGAGGGATGGAATCCCATACGCGCCTATTGGGAGGATGCGTCGCAGGCTAATCGCGACGCGCTTCGGGCACTGCTGACGCTGGAAACGACGCGCTGGCAATATGTTCACGGGGTCCCGGATGAGACGGAGGTTTCCCCGGATGGCTACACGCTCGACGACTATTATATCAGCCGCCCCGGAGCCGGTACGATACAGCTTGACCTGTTCGGCGATTACAAGAACAACGTCGCGCTTTACCCGATGTTTCAGGAGTATTTTCGTACCCACAAGCCGCGCTTTCTCGCGGTGTGGGGGCGGAACGATTCTTTCTTCCTTCCGCCTGGGGCTGAAGCTTTTAAGCGGGATATCCCAGATGCGCGGGTGACCTTTTTCGAGACCGGTCACTTCGCATTGGAAACGCATGCAAAAGAAATCGCGGCGGAAATCGGTGAGTTTCTTGGGTGAGTGCGGGGTGCGGAGGGGCCATCCAGAGGGATGGCCCGCTCTTTATTCGTCTCGCAGCTTGACGATGTCGTTCATCAAACCGCCGGTGCCGTTGTGGATCGTCAGGCGTTCGACCCTGCTGGCAATTGCCTCCAGAGCCTCCAGCTCCTTCAAGCGCAGCATGACCGGGTTTTCGGCCATGACCTTTGCGGTGTTCAGAAGCGAGCGGGTTGCGTTCGTTTCTTCACGCCGACGGATCACGTTGGCTTCGGCCTGCTTTTCAGCCGCGACGACCTGGTTCAGTATCTCGCGCATTTCGCCCGGCAATACGACGTCCTTCAGCGCGATGTCCAAGACCTCAACGCCGATTGCAGCCATGTCTGCCTTCACCTTGCCGGCGGCCTCCTCGTCGATGGTTACCTTCTTCTCAAGGATTTGGTCGAGGCTCAGTGCGCCAAGGGTCTTGCGGAAGGCGAACTGCAAGGCGCGGTAGAGGCTGTCCGAAAAGTCCTTTACCGCTGAGACAGCGAGAACCGGATCGGTCACACGGTATTCCGCCGCGAGGTTGATGCGGATCGTCACGCGATCCTTCGTCAGTACCTCTTGGCCGGTGACGTCGACCGACTGCCGCTTCAGGTCGATCTGCTTCACCGTTGCTGTCCGCCCGGACTTCCAGAAGCCGTAGACGCCAGGTTCCAACGTCTCGACGTAGACGCCGTCGATGAAGAGCAATCCGGCATGACCTTCGGCCACCGTGGCGCCGGTGATGATGTTCATCTTGCCGGCAAGCACTAGTCGCCGCAGGAGGTCGGGATCGATGCGCAAGTCCGTGGAGATGTCGATGTGCGTCGCGCTCCACGGACCGGCGTCGGCCCATACGGTCAATTTGCTATCTGGCGGAAGAACGTCGAAGGGACGACCGTCGCGTTCGATGACAGCAACTTCGGTACGGCCCGTGCGAAAGACGCTCAGGTGCTTAGCTGCCACGTCCGGGAGCTTGTCGAACAAGGGCTTCTCGTACGGAGATTTGAACACCGCACCAGTGATGATGTCGTAAGGTACGACCTCCAGGCTCTTGCGCCAGTTCGGCAGGACATGTTCGCCCGGTCCGGCAATGCTCAACAGCTTGCCGTTCTGGAAGACGATGGCACGTTGGTTTTCCTGCACCCGAAAGCGCATGCGGCCCATAAGTTCGTCGAGAATCTTCATCAGCATGTTCGTTACTCCTGTCGGGCATGGCTATGGCATGCGTCGATCGTCCTTTCGTTGTTTGAGCCTTTGTCCCGCATGGCGCGGGACAGGTATTTTCGATGCCGGTCATGAAGCCGGGGACCGCTGGCATCTACGCGCAGCGGATCGCAGGGAGCGGGCATCGCGGCGGTTGCACGGACCTACGGACTAAAGCCCGCGTGCCGGCGCAAACGCGTCTTAGCCGTCACCTGAAATCAGGCGGCGCATAAACGGCATGGGACCTTCCGCTTCGTTCGTGCCCGAAGGTACGAGCGTTGTTTTCAGTCCTTCCGCATTCCGGTCCCCGGCCCCGTTTGGACAACACCTTGGAAGGGTGGAGCTGGTTTTTGAGGCCAGCAGTGGAGAAGGATTCGAACCTTCGACGGTCAGATTATCAGTCTGATGCTCTACCCATCTGAGCTATCCAGTGGTGAAGTTTGCGGGAGTCGAACCCACGACCTCCGGACAAATGTCCGGTGCTCTACCGCTGAGCTAAAACCCCAACCGATCTCCCCGTCGTGGCTCCGTACACAGGGCTGGCAAGGCCGCCTGCGCGGGCGGAGTTCAGGAACTCCAACCGTTGTGCTCACGCCGGTTTTGTTGACCGGGGAGCGCGCGTATAGGTCTCGAATACGCCTTTCACAAGGCAGAATGTCAGATAGCTGCGTAAGCCGCGCGAGACTTGGAAAGTTAGAGCTGTTTCGGTTCCGATTACACTCCACCGCCAACGCGGAGGACGGTTGCCGTCACATACGAGGCTTCGTCTGAGAGAAGCCAGAGCACGGTTTTTGCGATTTCTTCAGGTTGGGCGATGCGCCCGATAGGGACGCGCGCAACAATGCGCTTTGGACGATCAGGGTCGCCGCCTGCGCCATGAATATCCGTGTAAGCTGTCCCTGGTGCAACCGCATTCACGCGGATGCCTGATGCGGCGACTTCCTTGCCGAGGCCGATGGTCAGCGTGTCCACGGCGCCCTTCGTGGCTGCGTAGTGGACGTACTCTCCGGGAGAACCGAGGGTTGCCGCGACCGAAGATATGTTTACGAGGCGTCCGGGAATGGATGCAGCTTGCCATCTGCGGATGGCTTCTTGGGCCATGAACATCGTCCCAAGCAGGTTCACGTCTATCGTGCGACGCAGGATGTCGACAGGGACCTCGCTAAAGGCCCCAATCCGCCCGGTCATTCCGGCGTTGTTTACAACGGCGGTCACAGGGCCGAATTGGGCTGACGCTTCATCGAAAAAAGAAGAGGTAAAGCTCGCGTCGGCGACATCGCCCTGAATGGCTTGGAGGCGCCCGCCTTCGGCGGCAAGTTCGCCGACCAACGATCGCGCTGATGCTATATCCGACTGGTAGCTGAAGCCTACAGCGTAGCCCCGCGCGACTGCTTCACGCACGATCGCGGCGCCGATGCCACGGCTTCCGCCCGTAACCAACAGAACATCGCTGTCGTGAGTTTGAGCACTTTGCACCGCCGGCAAATGTTTTCTCCCTCATTTTTTGGGGAGTTTGCCAATATTATTGTGCCGCTCCAACATATTTATTGTGTGGGTTGACCAGAGAGCTATTCGCCTGATGTTTCATTTGGATCGACATCAGGTGTCGTTTCTCCGGTGGCAATAACCTTTCGGGAAGGTGACGCTGTCTCGACGGAGAATTTTCCAGCTGCGGCTGCCGCTTGTTGATATGCGGCCCCGGGTAACGTGGACATCCCGCTCCCAACTTTTACTTGCTCGTTTGTCTCAGTATTTCTGCTTGTCATCCGCTCAGGCTGAGTGGATTTAAAAAGCGACAACGCTGCGTTGTTAAGTGAAGAGATTGTCGTCATTTTTCCCGGCTCCTGGAACGACGAGTTATTTTTGGCTCGTGCGAATCAGATCAATCTTTTGCCGGGCGTGATTAGATCAGTTCCCTGATAGAACGCATACATCTCCGCGCATATGCCTGTGGAAGAATCACTCGGTGTGCGGTGGCGTTTTGTACGAGACGCGATGAGCTATTTGGTGGTCTTTGCCAATCGCATTGCGATGCGACGCTAATTTCTCAAGCGTTTTCATAAACGACCGCAAGACGTGCGCATCGTTTGCTGAGCTTATTTCCGCACACACGTTCGGAAGAAGCGGGATATCTCAAAAAAATCGCCGGCTCATGTCACACCGAGGTCTCCGACCTCGTCTTTGAGGTTGAAGCGCAGCGATTTACCCATCGGTGAGTGAGAGAAGTAGCTATGAATAGATTTTTGTTTGCTTTGGTTCTTGCGGTGGTTTTCGTGGCTCCGGCCAAAGCTCACGGCGAAAAAGCCAACGTTACGGTTGTTTACGAGCACGTTCTGCCCAATGTTCCAGGCAAGAGCATCAAGGCGGTTCTTGTCGAATATGGCCCGGGTGGTTCCAGCCCTGGTCATACGCATGCAAGTTCGGCCTTTATTTATGCAACCGTCCTTGAAGGCGCAATCAACAGTGCCGTCAATGGCGGGCCTGTTGTGACCTATCGTGCTGGCGAGAGCTTCTCGGAGAATCCCGGAGATCGGCACGATGTTAGCTCCAATGCCAGCGCCACTGAACCTGCAAAGCTGTTGGCCGTCTTCATCGTGGACACCGATGAAAAAGAGCTCACGACACCTTATCGCGACTGACTCTTTCAAAAAAGGCGATGCATCATGTCACTTCCGTTGGTGCTGCGTCGTCAACTGGGCAGAACCCTCGTCCAAGATTGGAGATGATCATGACACCGCGTTTGAACGACCCACATAAAGCCGCTCCCGCTGTAATCAAGGCGATGGTGGGCGTCGAGACTGCACTGAGAGACTGTGGGCTTGAACACAGTCTGCTCGAACTTGTGAAATTGCGCGCTTCGCAGATCAATGGCTGTGCTTTTTGTATTCATATGCACACCACCGACATGCGTAAGAACGGTGAACCTGAGATGCGCCTATACATGCTTGATGCATGGCGTGAGTCTTCTCTTTACACGCCGCGCGAGCGGGCGGCGCTTGCCTGGACCGAAGCGCTCACGCGGTTGTCGGATACGCATGCACCCGATGCTGACTATGAGCTGGTGAAGGCGGAATTTACCGAAGCTGAACAAGTGAACCTGACGCTTGCCATTGGTGCCATTAATGTCTGGAACCGGCTTCAAGTTGGTTTCCGAGTCGCTCACCCCGTGGATAATGCGCGTGACGCAGCCTGATAAGAGTACAGATCTTTTTGAAGCGCAGCGGCCGCGGCTGCTGCGCATCGCTTATCGCATGCTTGGGTCGATGACAGAGGCCGAAGACATCGTGCAAGAAGCTTGGCTTCGTTGGGCGGGTGTGGATGGAACGAATGTGCGCGAACCTGCGGCCTATCTCAACCGGACGGTTACGCGGCTTTGTCTCGATGTCATGAAATCAGCTCGGGCTCGGCGGGAAACTTATTTCGGTTCATGGCTTCCTGACCCTATCGTCGAGCCGGAGAATGACGATATGCGGTTTGACGAGTTGACGTTGACGCTCATGTTGGCGTTGGAGCGGCTGTCTCCGCTGGAGCGCGCGGCGTTTCTATTGCACGACGTGTTTGGGGTTCCGCTTGACGAGATCGCGGAGACCCTGAACCGCGAGCCTTCCGCAATACGCCAGCTTGCGGTACGGGCGCGGCGTCACGTTCAGGAGGACCGGCCACGCTTTAAAGTGGCGCGGGAGGATGGCGACCGTATTGCACGGGCCTTCTTTCATGCTTCAACGAACGGCGACCTTGAGGGACTTCGTGCCTTACTGACACACGATGTCGTCATCAGGTCTGATGGTGGGGGTAAGGTGTTGGCATTCCGCAATCCAATCGTTGGGATCGACCGTGTTCTGCGCATGTTTGCTGGGCTATATCGGAAACATGTATCGCAGTCGGCGATTTTGATCCGGCCTGTCTGGATTGACGGATTACCCGGTTACATTAGTCGGGAGCATGGTAAGTTTCTGCAGACCACAGCATTCGAGATCGCGGATGGACGGATCGCTGCGATCTATATCACTCGCAATCCCGACAAGTTGGCTCATATCGCTGAATTGACGTGAAAAGATTCTGGAGTTTGAGATTCGAGCTCCGGTTCTTGAAAGCGCAGCCAGCTTTGGGGGCTTAGCCTTCAGTTGGAATGCCGAAAATTGCAGCGGCGAGTGAGATAGCCGCAAGACTTCCGAACCAAACCAAGCGTGCTGGGCGACGCGTTACATCTGGCGCCGCAAAGGTCACGAATCCCGCAACGACGCACTGCAGAAAGTAATAAAACGCGAAAGCGCGCGAGGCGTGCGCAATTATTTCGAAAACGCTTCCGCTCCAGACAAGGGCAATCGCCACGGTTGCGATCGCGGGATAGTAATAACTGAGCGGGAAACGTTCGGGGAGAGTTGCGTGAAGGAGACCGGCAGCTCCGATCGCGTCGGCGATGGATGCCGAGAACTGCGATGCGACCGCGGCCCCTGTCAGCATGATCGGTAGCACGAACGCCAGTTTGCCGACAATGTCGATGATGGCTGCAACCTCGCCCTTCGCAAAGTGGTTTTGAAACATGACGGTCGCAAGCGCGAAGAATGCGAGATAGATCGCGCCGGAAATCAATTGCGCGTTTCGCATCGTGCGAACACGGAGGGCCGGGGGGTACTGGCCCGCTAAAAATCGGGATGTTTCAAATCCCTGCACGACGATGACAAAGCCGCAGAGTATGCGGATCGCTTCACTATCCAGGTGCGTTGTCAGATCTCGGAGGTGCCAGGTGCCCGTCGTGCTAAGGTGAATGTTGTGAAGGGCGAGGGCGGCGAGGATGGCTGCGATGACCGCGAGCTTGAACCCCACCGCATATTCTTCCAGACCTTCAAGTCCCCGGAGGCCGCGGATAAATCCAAAGCCGCCAATGAAGGCGAGGAAGAGTGTCGTCATGCTGCGCGCCATCAACGGGTCGTCGATCCCCACACCTTTCAATAGGAAAATCGAGAGGAGGGAGAGGTAGTAGGCGACGGAGACAAAGTAGGCTCCTGCGAGCACGACGTGGGAGATACGTTCGGAGAGATAGGCAAGTGATCCGGCTCCGTTGCGTGGACCTGTCCTGAAAAGTGGTTCACCGTGGAGAATATTGAAGCGGATTGCGCCTCCTACGCAGTATGCGAAAACGATCAGCGCGGTCATGCCGAACAGCGCATAGTTGCCCAACACGCTGGCCAGCAGAGGAACGGAGACGAGAAATCCCGAGCCAATAATGGAAGCAAGCGGGGTGACGGTGGCCCGGTAGGTGGGACTGTCTACCAATCGCTTGGAAAAGAGGATTGTGATTGCTACGGCGGTCGTCAGGATCAATGCCACGTTGAGGGCGATCGTCAAAAGTCAAATCCTTTCGTCAAGCGTAGCGGTTGCTGGCTGCCGCGATGTCCTTGGTAATCACCGATACGTGGCCGCGTGTCAAAGGTCGGACGCGTTGTTGGGGTAGGGCGGAAATGGATGTGGAATGAACGCGTGATGTGTATCGGGACGAGGGTTTCTGCGGCATCACTGACGTGATGAATTTGGTGCAATCGCGCGAGGAGGGCGTTGATGGCGAAGTCTGTCACGATATACGGGATCAAGAACTGCGACACGATGAAGAAAGCGCGGGCCTGGCTTGATGCGCATGACGTTGCATTCTCTTTTCATGACTACAAGACGCAGGGCTTTGAAAAGAGCATGCTGGAAAAATGGGTCGGCAAAGTTGGGTGGGAAATCCTCTTAAACCGGTCTGGGACGACATTTCGTAAGCTGCCGGAGGCCGACAAAACCAGTCTCGATGAAGCGAAGGCTGTCGCGTTGATGCTTGCTCAGCCGTCGATGATTAAACGGCCGGTTCTGGATGTGGGCGGTGGGAAGTTGATCGTTGGCTTCAAACCTGAGACATACGCCGCGCAGTTTCGCTAAGTTTCATCCAATTTTTTGAGCCTTTCGATCATGGTCATTGCCGCTGTGGGATTTCGTTCTTTGTAGCCGCTGATGAAATAGACGAAGACGTCGTGAGCTTTCGTGCGGCCAGTCTTTTCGGATTGCGGGGTGACTGTGCTCAGGCCGTCGGGCACTTCGCCTGTAGCCCAGGTGCGTACCCGTTCCGTCCAAGCAGCAATGGCCTTCTTGGAGTAGCCCGCCGGTTCCTTTTCGCTCGATCCCATGAGCCGCGCGTAGATGAACGGCGCGGTGATGTCGGCGATCTGAGGGTATTTGGAATCGGCTGCGGTGATGATGGCGACGGCATATTTCTTGGCGAGGGCTACGAACTCTGGTGTTTTGAAGCTATCGTGGCGCACTTCGACGGCGTGACGGATCGGATGCCCGCCGATGTCTTTCGGCAAAAGCTGCAGGAAGGCTTCGAAGTCATCCGGGTCGAATTTCTTCGTGCCCATGAATTGCCAGTTGATGGGACCGAGCTTCTCCTTCAATTCCATGACACCGCTGGTGAAGAACCGCTCAATGGATTCGCCAGCTTCGGCTAGCACGCGCCTATTGGTGGTGAAGCGCGGGCCTTTCAGCGCGAAGACGAAGTCATCCGGTGTTTCGTCATACCATTTGGCGAAGGTCGGCGGTTTCAGCGAGCCATAGTAGGTGCCGTTGACCTCGATCGACGTCA
Organism: Filomicrobium sp.; assembly: GCF_025698805.1. Lineage (NCBI taxonomy): Bacteria > Pseudomonadati > Pseudomonadota > Alphaproteobacteria > Hyphomicrobiales > Hyphomicrobiaceae > Filomicrobium > Filomicrobium sp. The sequence goes on along the minus strand of NZ_JAILWT010000002.1, from coordinate 407,455 downwards.
GGTGACGGCTCGCATATTCGAGTTCGCGCTTCTGTGCCAGGCCGTCGGGATAGAAAACACCACGCCAAGGTTCATACGTCCAACCACCGATACCGACGCGGATGTCTGACTTTGCTCTTTTTGCCATGTGCCGTTTCCGTTGGTTAGGTTCTCGATCGCGTTTCGGAGAATGTGAGTCTTTTTTCAGATGCCAGATGTCGCTGTGTCTGCCCTGTGAGATTTCAGATTTTTGGGACCTTTCCGCGGAGATCAGACGATCGTGGCTGAATTGCATCTTGTTCCCAGTTGTGGCGTTTGGACCCGTTATTTGCCCCCTGCTCGTGGTGAACCAACCCGATGTGTGGCCGAGGCTCAACTGCAACATATCCACATCTGACGTGTTGCACGGCTCTATGATGCAGCTTGCTATGTGATCAAGGGTTCTGGCATGTTCGCGCGTATCTGTATGGGCACAATTTTTCCGCTCTCGAGGGAACTGTAATGTTAAAAATGGCAGGAAGATTTATTGCGTGCGGCGGGCTTTTGGCAGCGGTTACCTTGGGTGCGCAAGCCGCCCATGCAGCGCCCGACCTTGTAATTCAGAAGTCGGATTCAGAGGTTAAATTTGTAGGTTGTGAAGAAGGCCAACCGCTCGCGACGGGGCGTTTGGTAATCCGCAACGAAGGCGACAGTGACGCCAACCTGCGTGGTGCAAACGAACTCTTCCGCAGTTTTGTAGCGGTCTATGTTCCTGAAAACATCGACCTCATCGAGAAGGACACCAAGCGCACGAAGATGGAGCCGCGAGAGCAGCGGGCTATCGAGTTCACGCTTGGCGCTGGGAAGGTCAAGAAGGGGCGTAATTACAACGCCTTGCCGAACGGTGACAGCAGTTCGGCGGCCGATCCGGCAAAGGATGCAAAGCTCGCACGAGACATTCAGGCGTTCCTCAAGTCACGCGGCTATGTTGTTTCGGTGGACGGCGATTGGGGTGCCGGGTCAAAGCGTGCGCTGAAATCATTCCAAGAAAACCAGAAGCTTAAGGCCACGGGTGAGTGGAACGCTGAAACGCAGGCGGCGATCGAGAAACTCACCGGCGTTGCTGCCGGCATGACGGTTGATAACGTGAAGGACGCCCAAGGGCGTACTCGAATCACCATTTTCGCTGTTGTTGATCCCTACAACCTCATTGATGAGAGCAACGAGCGCAATAACATCGTTACCTATACGGGTTATCTCGCCTGCGACTGACGCTCAGCCAGTAGCTCCCGATTGTGGTGACCAGATTGGTAAGGCCGGAGTCCTCGTAAGGGACTTCGGCCTTAGCGTTTGCTTGCTTAGCGCCGCCAGTTCGTGAGCCGTTTTACGGCTTCTTCCATGTCGCTGGTTGCACCTGCGTAGGAGAAGCGCAGATATTGCGCACCCCTTTCGGTATCAAAATCCAGTCCGGGCGTGGCCGCTACTCCGATATCGTTCAACATTCGGGCTGCGAAGGAAGGGCTATCGTCCGTCAGATGACTGACGTCACAGTACAGGTAGAACGCGCCGTCAGCCGGAACGATGCGATCAAAACCAACTTTGGGAAGGCCGGCCAGCAAAAGTTCGCGGTTCTCCGCATAGACGCGTTTGTTGGCTTCGAGTTCCTCCATACCGTCGAAGGCGCCTAAAGCGGCGATTTGGGAGGCGGCAGGGGCGGAGATGTAAAGGTTCTGCGCTAAGCGTTCGATTGTGCGGACAAGGCGGTCCGGGACGACCATCCATCCCACGCGCCAGCCGGTCATTGAGAAGTATTTTGAGAAGCTATTGATGACGATGGCATCGTCATTGTGTGCCAGGGCCGTTGCGGCGGGCGCTTCATAGGTGAGCCCATGGTAGATCTCGTCGGAGATGAACCAGAGGCCGAGGCGTTGGCAGGTCGCGCAGATCTCAGAGAGGCGCTCCGGCTCAAGCATCGTGCCCGTGGGATTGGCTGGTGAAGCGATAAGCAGACCGCGTATCCCTTTTTCGGAATGTGCGGCTTCAACGGCTTCGGGCGTCGGCATCCAACGCGTATTCGGCCCGGTTTCGATCATGACCGGCTGTTGACCCAAGGCCCGCAGGATCTGGCGGTAGCAGGGGTAGCCTGGTGACGGCAACGCGACCGTGTCGCCATGATCGAAAAGGGCTAGGAAGGCTAAGATAAAGCCGGCCGAGGAGCCTGTTGTCACGATGATCCGTTCTGCGGGGACGTCGACGCCGTATGTGTCCTGATAGTGCTGCGCAATGCGTGCGCGCAAGGGCTCCATTCCGAGTGCCAACGTATAGCCGAGACTGTTGTCATCGAGGGCCTGACGCAACGCTTCACGCGCTGCTTTGGGGGCTGGGGTTGCGGGCTGCCCGACCTCCATGTGAATGACGCGCTCGCCGGCGGCCTCTTTTGCAGCCGCAGCGCGCATAACGTCCATGACGATGAAGCTATCGATCTCACTACGTCTCGCAGCCGCCAGCCGTCCAGGGATGGCGTCGCGAACGGTACTTGCGGGCATGGGCCGCACGTTAGAGGCCGATTTCAGGTCGTCACCGCTCATTGGGTCTTTCCAGAAAAACTTGCAGGAAGGCTTATGCTCACTACCTTGTTGATTGATTGCCGTGCCTTGATCATGCCCCATTATCGCGTGCTGATCGGTCTATGTGGTTTGGGTCCTCGGGGAATAACCATTCGACCTCGTCTATCGAACGATCATAATCCTCTCGAAGCTGGTGAATTCGGTCAGTGTCGCCAGCAGGGACCGGGCGCAGCTATAATCGGTGTGACGAACGCATGCCAGCCCAATCTATCATGGTATAAGCCGTCGCAACGACGTTCGAATCCGGGTCAAGGGGGACGAGTTTATGGGCCTTAGAGCAGCTTCGGACCTTGCTTTCAAAACGTTGGCAGGGACGGTCTTGGGGCGCGGAGCAGCGGGTAGGATTGCGCGCGCTGTGAGCTTGGCTGCAGTCGTGCTTGGCGCCAACGTTGCGCCGACGATGGCGCAGGGCTTGCCGCTCATTCGCGATACCGAAATTGAAGATCTTCTCAATGACTACGCACGCCCAATCTTCAAGGCTGCAGGCTTGGGAACCGGGCGGGTGCAAATGCGCATCGTCAAAAGCGATTCGTTCAACGCGTTTGTTATCGATGGCCGTAACGTGTTCATCCATACTGGCACGCTTATGCAGGCGGATACGCCCAATCAGGTTATCGGTGTTATCGCGCACGAAGCGGGTCATATTGCTGGTGGCCATATGGCGGCTCTCCGCGCTCGTATCGCTAAGGATCAGACGCGGGCTTTGCTTATGCAGATCCTTGGCATCGGCATCATGGTGGCCGGCGGTGTTTCCGGAGACAGTAACGTAACCGGTGCTGGTACGGGGGTTCTCTACGGCGGCAGTGATATGGTCATGCGCTCGCTCTTGTCAGAGCGCCGATCGCAGGAGTCGGCTGCAGACCAAGCCGGGTTGTCGTACCTCAATGCTACGCAGCAATCCGGTCGCGGCATGTTGGAGACGTTCGAGCGCTTTGCTCAGCAGGAATACATTTCCGACACGCACAAGGACCCCTTCGTTCGGAGCCACCCCGTGGCGACGGATCGTCTTAATCAGCTGCGGCGTTTGGTAACTGGTAGCAAGTATTACAGCCAGTCGGATACGGCGGAGCTCCAACTTCGCCACGACCTTATGCGCGCTAAGTTGGCGGGCTATCTCGATCCTCCAGCCGCCGTGTTTAACCGCTATCCGGTGACGGACAAAAGTCTGCCGGCGCGCTATGCGCGGGGCTTGGCCCGCTTTTTCCGCGGCGGTCCAGGAGGTCTCGAGGGCGCTCTTACGGAAATCGATGGACTTGTTCGCGAGCGGCCAAACAATCCCTATTTCCACGAGGTAAAGGGCGATCTGCTGATGCGGTCGGGTAAGTCTCGCGAGGCGATCCCGCACCTGCGTAAAGCGCTGCAGTTGACGAATGGTTCAAGTCTTATCCGGGTCCAGTTAGCGGCGGCAATCCAGAATGCCGGAGACAAGAGTGGCCTCGCGGAATCTGTGAGCCTGCTGCGCAAATCCCTCGTAGAGGACAAGAATCCCCGCGCCTATCGCTTGCTTGCGACGGCGTATTACAATCAAGGTAGGCGGCCGCAGGCGGATGCGATGACGGCGCAGGCATATTTCCTTGAAGGAAACCTGCAGCAAGCTCAAATCTTCGCGAAGCGGGCGCAAAGCCAGTTGAAGCCGGGCTCGCCAGAATGGATACAGAACGACGACATTCTGACGTACAAGCCGCCAGCTTAAACCCAGACCGCTGCGGTGCCGTTGGTCTAGATCCACTTCACCCCTGTGCCGTGACATTATCGGTCCTCGATCAAGGAACTCACATGACCACCAACTTCGTGGATAAAGCGCTGAACGGATTGCTCAGCATTAAAAGCCTGACCTTAGCGCTTCCCCTTGCTGCTGCAGGCGGCTTGGCGTTAGCCGTGATGACGGGTGAGCCGGCAGCGACTGCCCAGACAAAAGATGCGGGCGCGGCTGAAGCTAAGGCTGGCGCTCAGTCTGAGGCGGCGAAGGTCTTTTCTTCGGAGCAGCGCGCTGGCATCGAGGCTATCGTCAAAGAATATCTGCTTGCTCATCCGGAGTTGTTCCTGGAAATCCAGTCGGCTCTTGAGACGAAGCTTGAAGCCATGCAGGCGGAGCAGTTTACGGCTGCGATCGCGGACAATGCTGAGGCTCTCTTCCGGCGGGCAAATGCGCCGGCTATCGGTGATCCAAAGGCTGACGTTACTGTGGTCGAATTCTTCGACTACAACTGCGGCTTTTGCAAACGGGGTTTTCCGCAGCTGGCGAAGCTGATCGAGAACGACAAGAACGTTCGGGTTGTTTTCAAGGAGCTTCCAATCCTGTCTGAGGGATCTCTGGAAGCCTCACGGGTTGCCCTGGCGGCAAAAGCCCAAGGCAAGTATTGGGAAATGCATCGCGCTCTTATGGCCGCGAAGGGCACCATGAACGGCGAACATGCGCTAAAGATCGCTGAGAAGCATGGTCTTGATGTTGCGAAACTGAAAGAAGACATGAAGTCTCCTGAAGTGACCAAAGAAATCGAGAATGTTCGCGATCTTGCTCAGAAGATGGGCATAAATGGAACGCCTCACTATCTCGTTGCCGACAAGTCAATCGCAGGTGCGCCAGAGAATCTATATGAACAACTTGTTGGATTGGTAAAGGAAACGCGTGACAACGGCGGCTGCAAAGTTTGCTGATCTGCGTTTTTGCGACGGTATGCTTGTGTTCCCCCTAAGATGGCCTTTCTTCTAGGGGTGGGACGATTCACAGTTGGAGCCGCGGCAATAACTCCATCGGGAGCGTTGCTGCGGTTCTTTCTTTGGGCTTTTCCCCGACGCAGTCTTGCCGTTGCAGGGCCAGACTTTCGTTTGCCGGTGAAAACTGTTAGACCCCTTCGCAGTATTCATAGAAAGGACCTTCCGGGGGCAGGTGCACTACCGATCCGGAGCCATCGGTCTTATCTTCTCGCGCACATAGGATATGGCCAAGCCAATCTACGTCCTTAATGGACCTAACCTCAATTTGCTCGGGCGGCGTGAGCCCTCCGTTTATGGCACCGATACGTTGGATGACGTGCGGGACTTAGCGTCTGCACGCGCCAAACAGTTGGGCGCAGAAATTGTTTTCCGCCAGTCCAACCACGAAGGCGAACTGATTGACTGGATTCAAGAAGCACGTGAGGCCGCTCGCGGGATTATTCTCAATGCAGGCGCTTTCACACATACCTCGATTGGCATTCTCGATGCGCTTCAGGCTGCTGAACTGCCGGTCATCGAGGTTCATCTTTCTAACATCTTCAAACGTGAAACCTATCGCCATCATTCGTATGTATCGCTCGGTTCAACCGGTGTGATCTGCGGCTTGGGCGCCAAAGGTTACGAATTGGCGCTTGAGGCGATGGTTCAGCTCACAAGCAAACCACAAAAGCGATGAAACGAAAGGGACGGCCCGAAAAGCGGCCGCAGAGCAAGGGACAGATTGGCATGAGCGCCAAGGACGCAAAGGGTACGACGAGCGCGGAGAGCCAGCTCATTCGCGAGCTCGCTGAATTGCTCAACGAAACGGGCCTTAGCGAGATCGAGATCGAAAAGAGCGGCCTGCGTGTGCGCGTGGCGCGGCAGATTAACGTAACGTCGGGTCTCGTAGCTGCTGCGGCCCCTGCAATGGCAAGCGTTCCGACAGCTGCTCCAGCTGAAGCTGCAGATAGCCCGGGGCTTGATGCCAGCAAGCATCCTGGCGCGGTTAAGTCACCGATGGTGGGCACGGCTTATCGTGCATCTGAGCCCGGTGCGCCGTCATTCATCGAAGTGGGTACGCGTGTTGCCCAGGGTGATACGTTGCTCATTATCGAGGCGATGAAGACGATGAACCAGATTCCGGCACCGAAAGCTGGAACCGTTGCTGCAATCCTCTTTGAAAACGGTCAGCCCGTCGAATTCGGCGAGCCACTCGTCATCATCGAATAGCTGCCGGAGCAGCCTTCAGCGAGTGCATAGCCATGTTCGATAAAGTATTAATCGCCAATCGCGGTGAGATCGCCCTGCGGATCCAGAGAGCCTGCAAGGAACTCGGGATCGCGACTGTCGCCGTCCATTCGACTGCCGATGCTGACGCCATGCACGTGAAGCTGGCGGACGAAAGTGTGTGTATTGGACCGCCTCCGGCATCCGATAGCTATTTGAATATACCCCGCCTGCTCGCCGCGTGTGAGATTACCGGGGCAGATGCTGTGCATCCCGGCTATGGGTTCTTGTCCGAGAACGCGCGTTTCGCTGAAATTCTCGAAGAACACAACATCACATTCATCGGACCCACGTCTGAGCATATCAGGATCATGGGCGATAAGATCGCTGCCAAGGAGACCGCGAAGCGGCTTGGAATTCCGGTGGTTCCGGGGTCGGATGGCGGTGTCTCCAGTGAAGCGGAAGCCATGAAGGTCGCTGAGGCGATGGGTTTCCCGGTGCTGGTCAAGGCTGCCGCCGGCGGTGGTGGACGCGGTATGAAGGTTGCGATGACCGCAGCTGAGCTTCCGCTGTCCCTGTCAACAGCTCGGACAGAGGCTAAGGCGGCCTTTGGCGATGATGCTGTCTACATCGAGAAGTATCTGACAAAGCCCCGTCATATCGAGATCCAGGTCTTCGGTGACGGACAAGGCAACGCTATCCACTTGGGTGAGCGCGATTGCTCGCTTCAACGGCGCCACCAGAAAGTCTGGGAGGAGGCGCCTTCTCCCGCGCTCAACGAAGCGGCGCGCGCGCGGATCGGCGATGTCGTGGCGAATGCCATGCGGGAGCTTAAATATCGTGGCGCCGGGACCGTAGAATTCCTCTACGAGGATGGTGAGTTCTATTTTATCGAGATGAATACGCGGCTTCAGGTCGAGCATCCGGTTACCGAAGCGATCACCGGGATTGATCTCGTTCTGGAGCAGATCCGCGTGGCCTCCGGGTCTCAGCTCAGCCTGACGCAGGATGACATCACATTCGCCGGGCATGCCATCGAATGCCGGATCAACGCGGAAAATCCGCGTACTTTCCGGCCCTCGCCAGGTCAGATCACCTACTGGCATCCGCCAGGAGGTCTGGGCGTGCGCGTCGATTCCGGTGTTTATCAAGGCTACCGAATTCCACCCTACTACGACAGCTTGATTGGGAAGCTGATCGTGCATGGTAAGACGCGTAACGAGTGCCTGATGCGCCTCAAACGCGCCTTGTCGGAATTCGTGATTGATGGCATCGAAACCACGATCCCGCTATTTAACGAGTTGATTCGACAGCCAGATATCGCAAATGGGCTTTATGACATTCACTGGCTCGAAAAATTCCTCGGAAAGCCCTAATCTTTTGGTTTGATTGAAAGCGATGACGTTGTTCTGTTGTCGCTGAGAACCAAAGGAGGTCGCCCAACGGTGACTTCACACGACGACATAATGATTGAGATTACGCCGCAGGTTTTGCTGAAGGCCTACAGCTGCGGCATCTTTCCGATGGCCGAAAGTGCGGCCGATCCGGCGTTGTATTGGATTGAGCCCCAACAGCGTGGGATTCTGCCCCTGGATGAGGTGCATGTTCCGAAGCGGTTGGCCCGGACGGTGCGGGGCACGCCGTTTGTCGTTAGAATCGACGACAATTTCGAATCCATTATTTCGGGGTGTGCAGCGTCCAAGCCTGGGCGGCGCTCTACGTGGATCAATGCGCGTATCCGCACGCTTTATCGCGAACTCTTTGAACTGGGGTACTGCCACACAGTCGGTGTTTGGCGCGATGATGAGCTGGTTGGCGGGCTATACGGTTTGGCGCTGGGGAGTGCCTTCTTCGGCGAAAGCATGTTTTCGACGGAGCGCGACGCCTCGAAGATTGCGCTCATACATCTTGTCGCGCGATTGATTGCGGGTGATTTCACGTTGCTGGACACGCAGTTTGTGACGGATCATTTGCGCCAGTTCGGTACCATCGAGGTTGACCGGGGCACATTCCAGGAAACGTTGGAAGAGGCGCTCAGTAAGCAAGGCAATTTCAATGCCTTGCCGCGTCAGGTTGACGGGGCGACGGCGCTTTCAATTATCAACGACGCGACGGCCCGCGGATGAACATTGCCGGGCTGTTTCCTCGGTAACAGCGCTGGTGTCGCGTTCGCGCGAGTTTCGGCCGAGCGGAGTTCGGCGGGTCCCTGGTCGTTTTCCTGCGAAGCTAAGGTGCCTCCCCCCGTGCGGGCCAATCCCCAGTCCCTAGGCCTCCGGTCCTGAGGCTATTGGCTCGTGGCACCCGCGAAGCGGCCCTTTGGCATTTCCCACCGATGCCAAGGGTCGTTTTGCTTTGCGTCTTTAATGGTGGGTCAAACAAAATCGGGCTGATCTGAGATCAGCCCGATTGCTCTCGCGATTTAGAGGCGGGACAGCTTAGCTGTCGCTTCCCAGAAGTTTACGTTGCCACCAGCCTTTGCGCGCGGGCTTATCTTCGGATGGCTCCAAGGTCGCATCGAGGCCTGTTTCTACGGAACGGTCTGGCCCCATAATTACACGCTGCAGACGCAGCCCTCCATTCGGAGCCGGTGTTGATTCAGGGGCTCTAGGTTCTTCAGCAGCGACGACGGGAACCGGTTTATCCTTCGTGGCAACCGGAGCTTCGGCCTCGACTGGCGGCGTGGTTTCGGGGGCCTGGACTGACGCGGCAGGTTCGTTTTGCGTTTCGGTGGTGACTTCTTCCGTAACGGATTGCTGTAGTTCAGCCGGTGGTATTACGGCTTCAACAGTTTCCGATGCGGGCTCCGTCACCCTCATGACGGTTTCTGATGATGGCTCGGCCTTCTCACGCACCGGTGTGGGTTCAGCCTCTGCACGCGGTTCGGTCGAGATTTCGATAATCGAGGGTTGGGGGCCGAGGCCGGGAATTTCGCTGGCGGCATCTTGTGTACCGTCTGCGTGTTCGCCTTCGCCTTCTGCCGTTGTCCGGTTGCGTTCACGGTTGCGGCGGCCACCGCGGCGCCCGCGACGACGACGACGTGAGGGGCGTTCCGAGGACCCGTCAGCAGACTCTATTGTGGTGTCATCGCTGGCTTCGCCATCGTCTGATGTGGACGTATCCTGCTCGTCTTCATCCATATCGTCTGATGCTTCGACGAGGTTCTCGCTGGCGCTTGTGTCGGCTGCGTTGGCCAAACGTTCGCTGCCACCGCGGCGCGTCCGGCGCCGACGCCGCCGTTTGCGCCGGCCGTTGTCCTCTTCGCCCGAACCGGTTGCTTCGTCGTTCCCATCTTCATTGTCGAAATTGTCAGAAGCTTCCGTGACGACCTCGGCCTCGTCGAAGTTCCAATCCATCTTGACCGCGCTGCGATCCGCGCGCCGTGGGGTCGGGGCCTGCGCGGGGGCGGAGCCTTTCTCGACCGTGAAGTTGGCGCCGGCCATTTTTTCCGAAGCCTGAACGAGGATTGGGAAGCCGTGGCGCGCTTCCATGTCGATGATGAAGTCGCGCTTGTTGTTGAGAATGTACAAGGCGACTTCGGCCGTGGTGTTCGCGATCAACGATCCGCGTGATTTGTTCATCACAGCGTCTTCGAGGGCGCGCAGAACAGCGAGTGCAATCGATTCAGTCGAGCGGATGATGCCGGTGCCTTGGCAGTGCGGGCATTGCGACGTGGAACCTTCGAGAACACCTGTGCGCAGGCGCTGACGGGACATTTCCAGCAAGCCGAACGGGCTGATACGGCCGACCTGAATGCGGGCGCGGTCCAGCCTCAACGCCTCTTTGAGCCGACGTTCCACGGCCCGGTTGTTGCGCTTCTCCTCCATGTCGATGAAGTCGATAACGATCAATCCGGCCAAGTCCCGCAGCTTAAGGTGGCGGGCGATTTCATCGGCTGCTTCCAAGTTGGTATGGAGCGCCGTTTCTTCAATCGAGAACTCGCGGGTGGAGCGGCCCGAGTTCACGTCGACAGCAACCAACGCTTCGGTCTGGTTGATGACGAGATAACCGCCGGAACGCAATGTGACGAACGGGCTGAACATGGCGTTCAACTGACGTTCGATAGCATAGCGTGTGAAGAGAGGCTCGGCGTCCTTATAGAGCGTAACGTTCTTGGCGTGGCTCGGCATCAGCATGCGCATGAAGCTTTTCGCTTCACGGTGCGCATCTTCACCTGCCACGACGACCTCGTCGATCTCCTTATTGTAGAGATCGCGGATCGAACGTTTGATCAGGTCGCCTTCTTCGTAAACGAGGCTTGGAGCTGTTGATTGCAGTGTGAGTTCGCGCACGCTTTCCCACAGACGCAGCAGGTATTCGAAGTCACGCCGGATTTCCTGCTTCGTACGTGCGGCACCGGCCGTGCGGATGATCAGGCCCATTCCTTCCGGAACTTCGAGCTCCGTAGCGATGGCCTTCAGTCGCTTGCGGTCCTGGGGATTGGTGATCTTGCGTGAGATACCGCCGCCCCGTGCGGTATTCGGCATCAACACGGTGTAGCGGCCGGCAAGTGACAAGTAGGTCGTCAGGGCGGCGCCCTTGTTGCCGCGTTCTTCCTTCACAACCTGGATCAGCAGGACCTGACGACGCTTAATAACTTCCTGGATTTTGTAGCTACGGCGCGAGCGCCGTGGCCTGGAGGGCAGTTCCTCCAAGGCATCTTCACTGTCGCCGACGTTTTCGATTGCGTCCGTGTCTGCGGATGCGTTTGTCGTATCTCCATCGGTGTCGTCGTCCGCAGGTGCCATTTCTTCGGCTTCTTCCGGAGCAGCAGGGCTTGCGTCCACCTCTGTGTTCGGACGCGCCTCTGAGACGGTGGCGGTGAGAGCCTCTGCAACATCAGCGTCCACCAGAACTTCCGTTCTGTCGGAGCTTTCGCTGTCGCCTTCTGTGGACAACTCTTCCGAGAGGCTTTCGTCGCGCGCCATGTTAATGGCGATCGTTTTCGGACCATTTTGTTGCCCGGAGTCTTCATCCGACGGAGGGTCTACTGGGTCGTCTTTGCTTCCGACACTCTCTGCTTGGACGGCCTCTTCCGAGGTTTCATCCGCAGTGACAGCGTCAGCATCATCGGCGACGGAAGCTTCGTTGTCGCCGTCGTTGTCCCAATCATGGTCGTCCGACGACGCGGCATGGACGTCTTCCGCTTCGTCGGACTCGTCGTTCGTATTGTTGTCGTCGTCGTTATCCGAGTCCTTTGAGGGCGTCGCATTCTGGCGGCGGGCGCGGCGTGCTGCCATGCGTTCGGCGCGCGCGTCTGCTTCAGCTTCTTCTTCCGCTTCTATTGCTGCTTCCTCTTCCAGGAGAGCAATGCGGTCAGCAATCGGAATTTGATAGTAGTCCGGATGGATTTCGTTAAAGGCAAGGAAGCCGTGGCGATTGCCGCCATAGTCAACGAATGCAGCCTGCAGCGCCGGCTCAACGCGCGTTACCTTGGCGAGGTAAATGTTGCCGCGCAGTTGTTTGCGAGCCGCTGATTCGTAGTCGAATTCCTCTACGCGACCTCCGCGAAGAACCACGACCCGGGTCTCTTCCGGGTGCGCGGCATCAATAAGCATCTTGTTTTCTGACATTGAAGATTTTCCTGGGCTTGCCCGCTTGGCGGATCGGCCGTCATGGATGAATGGCCAGCGCGGTTCGATCGCACGGGGGCGATGCGCGCTGTGGCGATTAAGTGGTTGGGGTTAGAGGTGGAACGATTGTCGCGCGTCCGACCCGGGCCGAAATCATTCCGGCAGCAGCTGCTGAGCGCCGAGCGGCGCTCTTGAGCATTCAGGTTGGTCGTGCGTGCATTAGGCATTGCGTAGCTTACTTAGCTTTATGAACCGGCTGCCGCGCCACGAATTGCGACGCCGGGCTGAAACGAGTCCCCTTTTGAAAAAGGGGGAGGAAAGGGCGGTAATGCTCGGGCATGCCCACCAGAAGACAGGATCTGCGAAGCCAATGGTCCTGGCACGCGGCAGACCTTCGCAAAAAAAGCACCATCTTCGCCTGGGGCGCTGAGCGATCGTCCCTGAGAAACGTTGCAGGCCTAAATAACGGCGCAAAAACGGCACCGGCCCAAATTAAACGGTCACACGGGTCGATACGGGAGCGCACCACGGAGGATGCCACCACCGGTTGTTGGAAATGCGCGGCTACTCGCTAAGGTCAGCGCCAATCCGCTATAAAGGGTGGGCTGCAAGCGCCGTAACTGCCGTAGTTGCGACCCGAGTCACATCCCGTCTGTCGCATTCCGAACGACCATTACAATTCTTTATGACGAACAGGCGAATCGCGCAAGGCCTTCAACTTGACCTTGGGCCCGCCTGAGCCATGAAGTTATAGGCTCTAGCTTGTAGTCTGCGGGCAAATAATCCGTTAATGCATGTCGTGTTGTTACATATGGGAAGATACTGCGGTGGCTTGCACGAATCACCGCAGGCGGTGATTCGATCGCGGATTTGCGAAAGACAGTGGGCTCGGGGGAGCCGATTGTTTTTAAGGTTAAAGGTCAGCCGGGGGGCTAACTATTGCGCATCGCGAGGCGCAGCGGACTTAGTATGATGTGGGCGCTGGTGGCCATTGTGCTGGCGATAGTTGTCAGCGCGTTGCCAGCGGCGGCGAGTGTTGTTGCGACCGACGCTAAAGTCGAGGGTGATCGCGACGAGACCGTTTTCAGCCTGACACTGTCAGCTGGGGTTCCTGCCGAAGTGTTCACTTTGGCCAATCCTTATCGGGTCATCATCGATATGCCGGACGTTTCGTTTCGGCTGACCGCTGATGCAGGCCATTCCGGGGTAGGGCTGGTAAAGGCCTTTCGGTATGGGCTCTTCGCACCGCGTAAATCCCGCATCGTGATGGACACCGAACTCCCGGTTGTTATCGCCCGGGCCGAGATGATCAATGTTCCGGAAGGTGAGGGGGTACAGCTCAATTTGCTTTTGCGCGCAACGGACGCAGCGACGTTTGGCACTGGTACCGGCGGAGCGCGCAAACGGGCGATGAGCCGTTCTAGGCCTGTGGATGACGCCGAAGCGGTTCACCCGCGCAACGCCCAGCCGGTCATCGTTATCGATCCTGGGCATGGTGGTGTCGATCCTGGCGCTCTCGGGGGAAGCGAGATCTACGAGAAATCCGTCGTTCTTGAAGTTGCCAAGCAGCTGCATCGAGAGTTGACGAAGCGCGGCGGCTATCAAACTTTTATGACGCGAACTGACGATGTTTTTGTATCCCTCGATGATCGTTTGATGTTTTCGTCAGAGAAAAAGGCGGACCTGTTTATTTCTCTGCATGCTGATGCTCTCGCCGATACCGATTCAGCCAAGTACGTAAGAGGGGCGACCGTCTACACTCTTTCAGAGCGAGCTTCGGATGCTATGGCGCGGCGAATGGCGGAGAAGGAAAACAGCGCTGATGCGGTTGCGGGCCTGAACCCGGACGAGTCGGAGGGCGCCTTCGAGGTTCGCAGTATTCTGGCGGATTTGCTGAAACGCGAGACGGCCAATTTTTCAGCGGATTTTTCTTCGACGCTTGTAGGAGAGATGCGACAGAAACTGCGGTTGGCGCGGTCTCCGCAAAGGTCGGCTGCGTTCAAGGTGCTCAAGCAGACCCGCACGCCTTCTGTTCTTATCGAGCTTGGATACCTCAGCAATACAGAAGACAAGAAAATGATGCAGTCTCAAAAATGGCGTGAATCTGTTTCGGTATCCATTGCTGACGCGGTTGACGCTTTCTTTGAGCGCCGTTCCCACTGAAGCTTGTACCCAGCATTTACCAATCCGTGATCTATACTGCATGGGACATGGCGCGGGCTTGCGATCAGGCAGGTTTTTTGTCACACGACAATGATTGATAACGTGGCGTTCATTGCGTGTACGTATCTCAAATTCTAAGGCGGCGACGACGTGATGCCACAATGCATGTTAAATTCGTCTCCAGCCAATGAAATGTCGGCGGTTGCGTTGAGCAGGGCCGACGCGAGCAATTTATGCAGGTCTAGGAGCTGATGAGAGCGCCGACCATACCCCCACCCGCGCCGCGCCGAAAGACCAAGAAGCGCCGCGGGCGGAGCCTTTTATTGAGCGTGCTGGGCTTTGGCTTCGCGGCGTTTGTGGTCGTTTTTCTCGTTGCTTCGGCGGGTGCGGGGTACGTCTTGATGCGTATCTCGGATGATCTGCCCAACTACCAAAAGCTTGCTGAGTACGAGCCGCCCGTGATGACGCGGATTCATGCGCATGACGGCTCTCTAATCGCGGAGTATGCGCGAGAGCGGCGGATCTTTGTGCCAATCAACACAATACCGAAGCTCGTGATTGCCGCGTTTTTGTCCGCGGAAGACAGCCGATTCTACGAACACGGCGGCATTGACTTCCAGGGTGTGGCCCGTGCTGTCTTCAAGGTGGTGGAGGCTAAAGCACTCGGTAAGTCGGTCCGCGTGCAGGGTGCTTCGACGATTACCCAGCAGGTCGCCAAGAACTTCCTGTTGACGAGCGATCGTACGATGGAGCGCAAGCTCAAAGAGGCCATTCTGGCCATACGTATCGAGCGCACGTTTTCGAAAGACAAGATTCTCGAACTCTATCTTAATGAGATCTATCTCGGCATCGGCTCCTATGGTGTTGCGGCTGCAGGCCTCAATTACTTCTCTAAGGAGCTCAAGGATCTGACCATTGAGGAAGCGGCTTATCTGGCTGCGCTGCCAAAGGCACCGAACAACTACCATCCGTTCCGTCATACCGAGCGCGCTGTTGAGCGGCGGAACTGGATTATCGGTCAGATGCTGGAGAATGGTTATATCTCTCAAGAACAGGCGGATGAGGCCAAAGCGAAATCGCTAAAGGTCAATATTCGCTCGTTTGGCGCTCACATCTTCGCCGCCGATTTCTTCGCCGAGGAAGTTCGTCGCGCGCTTCTCTCGCAATACGGAGAGGACAAGCTTTACGGTGGGGGGCTATCGGTGCGCACGACGCTCGACCCCGTGCTTCAGAAATACGCGCGCCGGTCTCTCATGAGCGGCCTTGTTACTGTAGATCGACGCAAGGGTTGGCGCGGTCCGCACGCTAAAATTGATGTCGCGGGTGATTGGGGTGCGGCGCTTAATAAGGTCGATGCACCTGGGGATCTTGCGCCCTGGCGGATCGGCGTTGTGCTCGATACGCAGTCCTCAAAGGCGATCGTGGGCTTGAAGCCAGAGAAGCACCAGGATGGGTCGCTTGTCGATAAACGTGAGGCGGTTGAACTCAAGTTCGATGAAGTCAAATGGGCGAAATCGAATGGTTCGGCGCCGAAGTCGGTAACCGACGTCTTATCTGTTGGCGATGTCGTTTTTGTCGCTCCCAAGGACCCGGATGACATCACCGGCGTATGGTCGCTGATGCAGATTCCGGAGGTGGGTGGCGGCATTGTCGCGATGGATCCACACACTGGTCGTGTGCTCGCAGTTGTTGGTGGATTTTCGTTTGATATCAGTCAGTTTGACCGGGCGATACAAGCTAAGCGGCAGCCGGGTTCCGCCTTCAAGCCGTTTGTTTATGCGGCCGCGATTGACAACGGTTACAAGCCGACAAGCATCGTCCTGGACGCTCCAATCGAAATCGAGCAGGGGCCTGGGCAGGATATCTGGCGGCCTGAAAACTACGACAAGGACAAGTCCTACGGACCGTCGACGCTGCGTATCGGTATTGAGAAGTCGCGAAACCAGATGACCGTGCGGCTGGCTCAGGACATGGGCATGCCGTTGATCACGGAGTATGCGCAGCGTTTCGGTATTTACGACTCTCTGCTGCCGGTACTCTCGATGTCCCTTGGTGCGGGTGAGACGACGCTTCTGCGTATGGCGACGGCCTACAGCATCCTGGCTAACGGCGGGAAGAAAGTTTATCCCACGCTTATCGACCGCATTCAGGATCGTTGGGGTAAGACCGTATGGCGGCATGATGCGCGCCAGTGCCCGGATTGCACGGCGCGGGCTTGGATGGGGCAAGAAGAGCCGGAAATCCCTGATGATCGGCGTCAAATTATCGATCCGCATACGGCGTATCAGATGACGTCAATTCTTGAAGGTGTCGTTCAGCGCGGTACGGCAACGCGGTTGAAGAAGCTCAATCGTCCTCTCGCGGGCAAGACCGGTACCACGAACGAGGAGAAGGATGCCTGGTTCGTAGGTTATTCGCCGGACCTCGTCGTGGGTGTGTTTATTGGCTACGACACGCCACGGCCGATGGGTAAAGGCATGACTGGCGGCCAGGTGGCGGCCCCTGTGTTCAGTGACTTCATGGAGTATGCGTTGCAAGATAAGCCGGCGACGCCGTTCCGTATTCCGCCCGGCATCAAGCTTGTGCTCGTTAACAGAACTACGGGACTTCGGGCAGAACCGGGTGACGATCAAGCCATCATGGAGGCTTTCAAGCCGAACGAAGAGCCTGACGACGCCTATTCCATTATTGGATTTTCCGATCCCGATGGTGGGGGCGCCTATATGGGCGACAGCCAGAGCAGCGGCTATAGTAGCCGTCCTGCACCGAGCAGTTTCGGCTCCGGACGCGGCGGGTTCTGGTAACCCGGGCAATATTCCCGTGAATGGGTCGCGTTTACAGGCACGGTGGGCGTGACTATATCCACCGCCAGATTCAGAACAATTCAACTCACTTGAGGCCGCAATGCGCGCTGAACCGCAAAAGCACGTTGATTCCATCCAAGAGGCGCTTTCCCTCCTACGGAGGCATCTTTGACTGGGATACAGCCAAAGACCGTCTCGATGAAATGAATCGCCGCGCTGAGGATCCCAACCTCTGGGAAGATCCGAAGCGTGCGCAAAAAGTGATGCGCGAGCGTCAGACGCTGGAGCGGGCGATCAATTCGTACGAGAGCCTGGAGCGCGATCTCGACGACTGCGTGACGCTGATCGAACTTGGCGAGATGGAAGACGACGCGGGGACTGTTGCCGAGGGAGAGGCGGCGCTCAAGAAGCTTGATGAGGAAGCGCAGCGGCGTAGCGTTTCCGCCCTGCTTTCGGGCGAAGCCGATGGCAACGATACCTTTGTCGAGATCCATGCCGGTGCTGGTGGCACGGAAAGCCAGGATTGGGCAGAGATGCTCACGCGTATGTACATGCGCTGGGCGGAGCGTGCCGGCTATCGCGTTTCGTTGATCGAGGAGAGCCCGGGCGAAGAAGCTGGCATCAAGTCGGCGACCTTAGAGATCAAGGGCGAGGATGCTTACGGCTGGCTCAAGACGGAGTCAGGTGTGCACCGGCTCGTGCGCATTTCGCCGTATGACTCCAACGCGCGCCGGCACACCAGTTTTGCGTCCGTGTGGGTTTATCCGGTGGTCGATGACGATATCGATATCGATATCAACGAGAGTGATTGCCGGATCGATACCTATCGCTCGTCGGGTGCGGGCGGGCAGCACGTCAACACAACCGACTCGGCTGTGCGCATCACGCACATCCCAACCGGCATCGCCGTGGCCAGCCAGCAAGAGCGTTCGCAGATCAAAAACCGTGCGATTGCCTGGGCTATGTTGAAATCGCGATTGTATGAGCTTGAACTCAAGAAACGCGAGGAAAAGGCCAACGCGGAAGCTGCTTCCAAAACGGAGATCGGTTGGGGGCATCAGATCCGCTCGTACGTTTTGCAGCCCTATCAGATGGTCAAAGATCTGCGGACGGGTGTGCAGAGCGGCAATCCGAGTGCGGTTTTGGACGGGGAGATCGACCTCTTCCTTGAAGCGGCTCTCGCGCAGCGGATCAAGGGTGGCGGGCCTGTAGAGGTCGAAGACGTCGAATAATCTGTGAACCATCCGGATTGGCCCGCGGCGTCAACCAACTGGCCAGTTCCGCGGGCTATCTCGCTTGTCGATCCTACGACTGAGGGATAGGCTTCGCACTCGAACCTGTGATGTCGAGGCGGAAGATGAGCGAGCCGGTGATTGATATCGGTGTTCTTGAGCGGGTGGGCGCAGCGGCTGCGCAGTTTGCGCCTGGTGAGCGGATTTTCGTGCAGGACGACGGTGGCGACTGCATGTATGTCGTCCGTTCAGGCCGCGTCAGCATCAAAGCCGGTGGCATGGTGTTGGAAAACATCGAAGCTAACGGCGTGTTCGGTGAAATGAGTTTGATCGATGGCTCTCCGCGTAGCGCAACTGCCGTTGCAGAGGAGCCAACCGAGGTTCTCCCGATTGACCGCGCCGCGTTTCATGAACTCGTGCGGCATGATCCGGAATTCGCTTTGAGGCTTATGCGTCTATTAGCGGGCCGTATCCGTCGCACGAACGAGAGTTTGTAGCGGTGCTACAACCGCTAAACTGAAAGAGCGTGTGTTCGGACGGATTTGGCGGGAGGCGCCAACTTGGCGTATCCATCGGTCTGTCTTTGGAAGAGACGTCTTTTCGTTTTGTGTCATCCCGCAGCTTACCCACGTTCTTTATGGCAACTTCTCCTGACCGCAATTCGCTCGAACTGATCGTCACACCGGGGTGCGAAGGCTATGAGCTTTTGGACTCCGGCGGTGGGCGTAAGCTTGAGCGGTTTGGAAGCGTGATCGTTGATCGCCCCGAGCGGCAGGCGCTGTGGAAGCCCGCGCTTGGGGCGGACCGTTGGGGGCGCGCTCATGCGGTCTTTTCCGCGTCGGATGAGGATGAGGAAAAGGGACGATGGCGCATCGACAAAGCTGTGCCGGATGGTTGGCCCGTCGATGTGCTTCAAGCGCGCATGATCTGCCGCCTGCAGGGCTTGTGGCACATCGGTTTGTTCCCCGAGCAGTTACCGCATTGGCAATGGATGGGGGAACGCATCGCGCGTGTCACCGCGCGCGGTAAAGAGCGACCGCGTGTCCTCAATCTGTTTGGTTACACCGGCGCGGCATCGCTGATTGCGGCTGCGCAGGGAGCTGAGGTTACTCACGTCGATGCCTCGAAAAAGGCGATCGGGTGGGCGAAGGAAAATCAGTCGGCTTCCAAGCTTGAAAATGCGCCTATTCGTTGGATGCTCGATGACGCGGTCAAGTTCGTTGCGCGCGAGGTCCGGCGCGGCAACACCTATCATGTCATTCTTATCGATCCGCCCAAGTTCGGGCGTGGCCCGAAGAACGAGACCTGGGATTTGTTTCAGAGCCTTCCGGGCTTTCTTGAAGACTGCAGCCGCTTGCTGGCACTAGAGAATTCCGCATTCATATTGACGGTGTATGCCATCCGCGCGTCTGCGTTGGCGTTCGGTCAACTTGCAGAGCAGGTCGTGGAAGGATCTGAGGGGCGGTTTTCCATCGGTGAGTTGGCTATCTCTCCCGTACATGGAGGTAACGCCGTGCCGACTTCGCTCTTTGTGAGATGGTGGCGGGATGACTGATCGCGCGTACGGCCGTGAGGCCTCTCGTCCCCGACCAATCACCAGCCTACAGAACGACCGCATCAAGGCTGTGCGAGCTCTCGATATGCGCAAAGCGCGGCGCGAGACGGGACTGTTCGTTGCGGAGGGTGCGTCGATCCTTGTGACCGCCCGACAGGCGGGTTTCAAAGTGCGGACCTTGATCTACGAACCGCAGGAGGCGAGCGGTTCGGTTGCGCGCGATCTCATTAAGTCGGCCCTGGCGGATCATGCCGAGGTTCTGGAAGTTTCCTCAGCGGTGCTTGCGAAGGTTTCGTCGAAGGACAATCCTCAGGCCATGCTCGGCGTTTTCGACCAGCGCTGGGGTGTCGCGCCTGACGCCAACACACAAAATGCGGATGATCTTTGGCTTGTGCTCGAGGAGGTTCGTGATCCTGGAAATCTCGGGACCATGATCCGGACCGTGGATGCTGTTGGTGGGCGCGGCATTATCCTGGTCGGCAATTGTTGTGATCCTTATTCGCGAGAATGCGTACGCGCCACGATGGGCTCCATTTTCTCCACGCCGCTTGTGAAGATGCAGCGCGAGGAATTTTTGGCGTGGCGCGTGCAGTGGCCAGGAGACGTTGTCGGCCTGCATCTGCGTGCGAGCGATGATTTCCGCAACGTTGCTTATCGCGGGCCGGTCATGGTTGTCATGGGAAGCGAGGGGCCAGGGCTCTCAGCAGAACTGACGGAAGCCTGTTCCCGGCGCGTGAAAATTCCGATGGCGGGGAAGCTCGATTCACTCAACCTGGCTATTGCTACGGCGCTGACCCTTTATCAGATCCGTGGCCCTCATCTGAGCATTTGACCTGATGCGCATCGAATATCACCGTACATTGATCGCCGATACCGTTCGCAACGTCGCCTTTCATCGCGCGTTGAAAGCTCTGATCGAACCGGGGGAAACGGTTGTTGCCGACATAGGAGCGGGGACCGGGTTGTTAGGTGTGATGGCGGCGCAGCTTGGTGCGAAGGAGATCTTTCTCTATGAAGTCGGCGAGGTGGCCAGCGTCGCCGAGCGAACGATTGCGCGTAGCGGTTTTGACAACTGTCACTTGATGCCGTGCCATTCGACAGAGATGTACGATCCGCCCAAGGTAGATCTGATCGTCAGCGAAACGCTCGGCAACTACGCCTTTGAAGAAGACATTATCGCGACATTGAATGATGCGCGGCGGCGGTTCCTCAAGAAGGGGGGCAAGATCATACCGCGCGCGATCTCGCAATTTGTGCAGCCCGTGATTGGTGCGCGTTTGCATCGGGAGCTGACGGTTTGGGGCGAAACGGGAAAACGCTTTGGGCTGGATTTGACGGACGCTCAGCTAATGAGCCTCAACAATGTCTATGTGCGGCGATTGCGCGAGAGCGAGTTGCTTGAGGGCGGACAGCGGCAATGGGATCACGTTGATCTCAGCAAGCACAATTCGGCAAACCGCAGCGGTGAAGCTTCTTGGAGCGTGAGTAAGGAGAGTACTGTTTACGGGTTTGCTGTCTGGTGGCAGGCAGAATTGATTGAGGGTGTGAGCATCTCAACGGGACCAGGGGCTGCAAAGACCCATTGGGAGCAGCTTTATTTTCCACTGGAGCGGCCACTTGAGGTGCCTGCGAAAGCACAGCTGAAGTTTGCTATCGGTTCGAAGACTTCGCCGCAAGCCGGGACTCACTTGAAATGGCAGGCCGACGTTTTGTCCGGTACTGGCTCACGCCTTGATCGCGTCACGATGGATCTCGACAGGGGCTATCTGCCCTAACCGGTTTCAGTCTAGTCGCCACCGTGGTTTGGTCAGCGCAGTTCGGGTGGGTTCGCTAACGGCCGGAGCTTCCAAAGCGGCGTTTTTCCGGAAGGCAAATTTTTCGTTGCCTGGAATTCCAAACAGGATCGCGGCTGCGATCGAGATAATAAAACCGCCTACGATGATTGTGATAAGCCAGGACGCGATACGGCGAAGGCCACGATTGCGCCGCGCGCGTCGCGCGGTGAGCAGCCAGTTCGTATTCTCAAGATCCGATGATCTAGCGCCCGCATTTTTTGTGTTGGGCCAAACCTCTTCCTCTGCGTACTCGTCTACGAAAAAGAGGCTGTCTGTCTCTCCCGTTTCCTCGATCGTCTGATTCAAGGTTGAAGGATGCGGCCCGACGAAGGGCAATGTACGCGCTGGAGGTTCGGGGGCTTCGATGTCTGCGTAGGCGTGCGAACGTTCTGTCTGATCGTCGAAGTGACGATGTCTCATCGGTCGACGGGACAAAACAGCAGATAATTCCTGCTCAAGGCGCCATTCGACGTCAGAAGGTACTGTTGGCGTCGGGGGGTGTTCGGCCTGTCGCTGTAATGGATTGAGGCGGCGACGCATGCGAGGCGGGGCGGTCGCCCGTGCCTTGGTTTCCTCGTCGGATCGGGCTGAGCCGCGGAACAGGGACATCATAGCCCCTCCTCCGACCGGCGATCGGTGAGGAGTCGGCAGACCACGGCGCATCCCGTGGCTTCGGGTGAGCGAGTACGCACGAACACCGTTCCCGGCCCATCGCCGCCGCAGCCCGGGCCCTAGCTTATTGCCACATAAACCACGATTGGGTCCCTCAACCCTCCCGTGAGGTGAAATTATACTGCATGTCGCATTTCGGCAATACGTGTAGATTTCCACAGCTTATCCGATTGCCGTGAAGAAAAGGTGGAGGCAGCTTTTGCGGCAGAATTCAGGTATTCAGCCAAGGAATTACCTGGAGCTTAATGACGGTGGACATGCATCGCCGCGTCTGATGTGCGTTTCTACACCGTGTCTCGATCGAGGGGAGAACACTGACGATGATGCTGCTCATAGCCGGGCTTGCGCTTTTTTTTGCGATCCATCTGGTGCCAACGAACCGCCCATTGCGCGATGGTCTCGCAGTGAGATTTGGCGAGATGGGCTACAAGGGAGTGTTCTCCATTGTGGCCCTTATCGGTTTTGTGATGATCGTTCTCGGCTTCGCAAAAATGCAGGCCATGTTGGGATCAAAGAACCCGATACTCTGGTATCCGCCCACATGGACGCGGCACGTGGCATTCACCCTCATGCTGCCAGCGATGATCCTCCTCGTGGCCGCCTATATTCCCTCACGCATTCGGGCGGCGGTGAAGCATCCCATGCTGGTGGCGATCAAGATTTGGGCTCTGGCGCACCTGTTGGCCAATGGGGATGTCGCTTCGATCGTCCTATTCGGCAGCTTCCTGGCGTATGCCGTTTACGACCGGATTAGCCTCAAACACCGTGGAAACATGGGGGCAGGTGGCGCTAATGCGCCGGTGATCAACGATGTTCTCGTGGTTGTGTTGGGTCTTGGGCTTTATGCGGCGATGCTGTTTTGGGGACATGCGTGGCTAATCGGCGTGCCGCTGGTTGGTGGGGCAGGCGGAACCTGAGCGGAAGCGGGTTCTGGGTGGCCGCTCACGTGGCGGCCACTGAGCTCTTAACGGAACTCTACGATCAAGTCCGTGTACTTGCCGGTTTCGTAACTTCTGCCTTCATCAGTAATGATGATGGAGGAGCCGGGCTTTAAATGTTCGGCGAGTTGATCACGGATTTCCTGGGGAATGTTGACCCGTTCGATTGCGTTCCCTGGTGTCTGCTTTGGAAGGTTGGCCGTCTGGATTACTTCGCCTTTCGTCTTTGACGATTTCCTAGAGACGCTGCGTGTCGTTGCCGTCACCGCATGCCACTCCAAATCCGCACCGTCTTCCGTATAAGCCAGCGCCGTAAAGACGTGCGTGCCGACCGGCGCATCCGGATGCTGAAATTCAATGGCAGCTTCGAAAATGTCGTCGTAGCCCTGACGCACATACATCTTGCTGGCTTTCCGGCTCAGTAGGATTGAGATCGGCTTATCACGACGCGCATCAGCTTTCTTGGCCTTGTCCAGCGCGGCTGATGCTGCGACTGCCGCTTTGCGGGCAGCGATGTGCCGTCTCAGAATGCCGTCACGATGGTCTTTGGCTTGACCGGCAGCCAACCGCCGGTCACCGATCAGGCGTCGCAAGTTTTTTTCATCACTTAGAGCAAGCTCGTAAGTGGCAATCTGTTCCAACATTTTTGTTTCGAGGGTGTCTTCCTCAGCCATCGCTTTTGCGATGGCCTCCTCACCTTCGACCTGAGCGTTCTTTGTCATGAACGCGAGCATTTCATCGGCCGTTTTGCTTTTTGCTGATGCGGTCGCATCGATGAGACCATGGACGTTGCCCAGTTCCACTTCCGCGGTTTTTACAGCCTCGATGGCGGAGCGCAATGCGAGATTGGCTGACGTCAATTCGGCCCCGATCTCCTGTTCTTCGTTGCGGCACCGGGTGAGAGTTGCTTCAAGATCAATCAACTCCTGTGCACGGGCTGCGGCGACGGATGCGCGGGTGCGTTTTTCACTGCCAAGCGTTTCGGCTGCATTTGCCGCCGTTACACCAAGGAGAAGATCTGTGCTGTGGGGCGTCGCGCCAGGGCCAGCAGTTTGAACCAAGCTAGCTGTTTGTACGGTGGCTGGCGGGTTGCCTGGCGGCAAGGGTTTCAGAAGCGCTGGATGGGCGATCCGGACCGGGGCCACCGGTTCATCCGTCACGATAACGCGACCACCGAGATTTGTTAGGCCGAAGAGATATCTGGAAAAACTGCTCGGAAGTCGAATGCAGCCGTGTGACGCTGGGTATCCGGGTAACGGGCCGGCGTGGAGAGCGATGCCCGACCACGTCAGACGCTGCATGTTGGGCATGGGCGCGCCACCATACAGGTTCGAATAGTGACGGCGACGCTTTTGCAGGATCGTGAAGATGCCTTTTGGGGTGCGGTAGCCTGCGCGGCCTGAAGAGATAGGCGCAGA
Source organism: Filomicrobium sp. (assembly GCF_025698805.1). NCBI lineage: Bacteria > Pseudomonadati > Pseudomonadota > Alphaproteobacteria > Hyphomicrobiales > Hyphomicrobiaceae > Filomicrobium > Filomicrobium sp. Next base: position 382,759 of record NZ_JAILWT010000002.1, on the reverse strand, counting down.
AGAAACGAGTCCGTTTGCGTCGAAGATGTGTAGCCGTTGTCGGCGTAACGAGACCACGATCGTTAATGGCCCGGAGACTTCTTCAGCCGAACTTTGCGGCGTGTTCGAGCGCTTTTTCGCAGTAGCATCAGTTATCGGAGCAATGCCAGCTAGGAGTGCCAGCGTTAACCCTAACAGGAGCCCACGAGGCTTCCAGTTGCGCCGTGTCGGCGACCCCATCCCCGTCATAAGCAAATCAACCCATCTCAAAAAAAGCGAACGCAAAATATTACTGGCAGTATAGGAATCCGATGGCTAACCGTCGGTTACTGCTCGCACCTTTTTTGGTTATCAGGCGGCTTGGCGATCATGCAACTCGATCCTCATTCTGAATGTCAGGTCGCTGGCAACATGTTGCCGAAGTTCAACGTGCCGGCTCCGGACTGCTCAATTTTCAGGCGTACGCGTCAAAGTCTGGTATACCAGGGAGCGACCTGATTGACGGTAAGGCGTATGTAACGTCTCGCCTCGACGGGTTAGAGTGAATGGGGTTTGAAGAGGAATGCGTTAGCGGCGACCGTGATCGCCATGCTTTCCAGAGCCCAGTCACCATCAAAGCGCAATCACGATGATCCGACACCGGAGTAGCTAATTTATGTCTTCGCAATCTTTTCCCGGGCAGGGCTCGGTTAAACGGCTGATGGCGCCAGATATCGCGAACCTGAAGGGACAACGGCCGATCGTATCGCTGACGTCCTATCATGCGCACACGGCCGCAATTGCCGACAAATATTGCGAGTTCCTTCTGGTGGGGGACAGCCTTGGCATGGTTATGCACGGCTTCGAGACAACGGTACCGGTGACGCTGGATCTGATGATCATGCACGGTAAGGCGGTGGTGCGCGGATCTAAGCGGGCGCTGGTTGTCGTAGATATGCCTTTCGGTAGTTATGAAGAAAGTCCGCAGATCGCATTCCGGAACGCGGCGCGGGTGATGAAGGAAACAAACTGCGGAGCAGTGAAGCTGGAAGGCGGGCGCCGGATGGCGGAGACGATCCGTTATCTGGTTGACCGCGGTGTGCCGGTGCTCGCGCACATCGGCCTCACGCCCCAATCAATCAATGTTATCGGCGGCTTCAAGGCGCAGGGGCGCCAGCGGGAGCAGTGGGAGGTCCTGGAAGACGACGCCCGCGCGGTTGCTGAGGCCGGGGCTTTCGCCGTGGTCCTAGAAGCCCTTGCGGAGCCGCTGGCCCGGCGGATTACGGATGCCATTCCCATACCGACCATTGGTATCGGCGCTTCCGCCGATTGCGACGGTCAAATTCTCGTTATGGAGGATATGTTGGGGCTGTCGCCGCGTGTTCCTAAATTCGTTAAGGAATTCGGCAGGGTCGGGGAAGCGATCGAAGGAGCGATTGCGGCTTATGCCGATGAGGTCCGGGCCCGCAGTTTTCCGTCTACAAAACACACCTATGAGATGAAGTCCGGTGCGACGGGCGGTTCTCCGGAGGTTGTTGGGGGAGAAGGCTCGAACAATGCCAAGCGGGGCTAACCCAAAGAGCCACGAAAAAGCCCAAAAACCCAACCACCTAGTGGTGAATGTGCTTGGGCTGACTTAGGGTTGCGGTATGCCTGAGCGTTGTGGTCCTTGAGTGGGATCAAACGGATCTTTGGTGCGACAAACCCCAGCGTTGTCACGACGGTTGGTTGTGTTGTTGCCACGGTGCGGTATTTATGCCCAAGTCGGGTGTATGTATCGGATGCGCAAAGTTTGATCGCGCGTTCGGCAGAAGCAGTGATCTCAACCCCAAGGGCATAAGCGATAATGGTCGACAGTAACGACTCCTTTTTGCGCGAAATCAAACAGGAGCTCGAGCGAGAAAAGTTCGAGCGGATCTGGCAACGCTACGGCATCTTTATAATTGCCGGTGTGGTTTTGGTTCTCGCCGCTGTCGGTGGGTACCAGTGGTGGCGCGCTCATACGCTGTCGATCGCCCAGGAGGCCGGGGCACAGTACGAGGTCGCATTGGAACAGGCGACTTCCAATAAGCTTGATGAAGCTGCGAAAGACTTCGAAAAGGTCGTCGAGACTGCGCCCAAGGGCTATGCCACGCTCGCTGAATTGCAGCTCGCTGCAACGCATCTAGAAGCGGGTAAAGAGACGGAAGCTCTCGCGACTTTTGAGAAGGTGGCCAACGACGCCGGCGCTGATACTCTCCTTCGGGATTTCGCTCGCTTGCAGGTTGCCGCAATTCAATTGGGGAAAGCGGACTGGACCGAGATGGAGAATCGGCTCACCGACTTGACGGGTGCTGGCAACGCTTGGCGCCATAGCGCACGCGAATTGCTTGGTCTGGCCGCGCTCGGTGCCGGGAAGTCAAAGGAAGCGCGCGAATATTTTGAGTCTGTCCTCGGGGATCCCGAGGCGCCGCCTAGCATTCAGGAGCGCGCCCGTATCCGTATGGAGAGTATCGTTGCTGAGGACATGAAAGCGTCAAAGCAATCGGATCCTGTTACGGAGGGTCAGGGTAAGGCAGCTGGCGACGACAAAAAGGCCGAGGAGGCCAAGTCGGTTTCTGACGGCCAGGCGAAAAGCCAGCCGGAGGAAGCAGGCAAGTAGGGGACTACGGAATGATCGGTCGTGCACTTGCGCTCATTATTGCAGGCGGCTTCGGGCTTGGCTTGGCCGGGTGCGCGGACAGTATGCCGAGCTTACCGAAAATCTCAGAACTTAATCCCTTCTCTGAGAAGCAGCAGCCTCTGCCCGGTCGACGTTTGCCTGTCTTGAACGCTCAAGAGAAGGTTGTCGGTGAGCTTGCTTCCGCTGATACCCCTGTCGCCTTGCCGCCGCCGCGCGTCAATGAGGACTGGGGACAACCTGGCGGAGACCCTAATAACTCGCCTGGCCATCTTGTTCTTAATACCAGCGTCAAGCAGATCTGGACGGCGGATACGGGTGACGGATCGAGCTCCAAGGGGCGCGTCACGGCGAGCCCTGTCGTTTATCAGGGGCGCGTCTACGCGTTAGACGCTAGTGGGAACGTCAGCGCGTTTGCTGCGACGGGTGGCTCTGCGATCTGGCGCTATTCCCTGGTTCCAGAAGCCGAAGCCAATGCAGGCAGCGGTTTCATGTCGGCGTTTGCGATGTCTTCAAGTGCGCAGGGCGGCTACGGTGGCGGTATCGCGGCTGAGAATGGCCGCCTATATGCCGTCAGCGGTTTTGGAAAGATCGCCGCACTCGATCCGGCATCAGGTAAAGTGATCTGGGAAAAAACGCTCGGTACGCCCGTTCGTGCGGCGCCTACGGCATCCGGGGATCGGCTGTTCATCATCAGTATGGATGGTCGCTTTTATTGCCTGTCGGGTGCCGATGGCAGTGAATTTTGGGCTGTTCGTGGCTTGCCGCAACAGGCAAGTCTCGTCATGAACGTTAGTCCGGCGGTAGATGGCGAGATTGTTTCCGTTCCCTATCCATCCGGTGACTTGATGACGTTGAAGATTGCCGATGGGTCGTTGTTGTGGACCGAGAACTTGGCGCGTACCCGCGGGACATCGCAACTCGCATCGTTGAGCGATACCGCGACACCGGCAATTGATACGGGGACAGTATATGCCATCGGGCATGCCGGGCGTATGGTTGCCACCAGTGCGACGACGGGGGAGCGGTTTTGGTCGCTTAACATCCCGGGCACGCAACGTCCCTGGGTCGCGGGTGACAGTGTTTTCGTTGTGAACACGTCGGGACAGCTCATGGCCATCACGCGGACCGATGGCAGTGTGCGTTGGACGACGAAGCTACCTGGTGCCAAAACGTGGTCTGGCCCGACACTTGCCGGCGGCCAGCTGTGGCTAGCATCCGATAAGGGATTGCTTGTTAGCGTTGATGCCAAGACCGGCAAGGTCAATACTCAGCAGAGCGTTGGTGGCCCCGTATTCATTGCGCCGGTCGTGGCTCAGGGACGCATGTTTATTCTCCGCGACGATGCGCATCTGGTGGCGCTGAATTGATTTCTCGTAGCGATCGAAGTTTTTTGGTATTTGAGCATTACTCGACCGTGTCCGGGGTGTTAATCCATCGGTGCGGCCTTAATCTTGTGGCGTGTGTACCAAAAGCCGGGTCCGTACATAGTAGGCCGGTGCAGGAACGTTGATGGCGGACCAAATATCTACCAATGCGCCGGCTATCGCTATCGTTGGCCGTCCGAACGTCGGTAAGTCGACATTGTTCAATCGGCTTACGGGGCGAAGAACTGCGCTTGTTTCAGACATGCCGGGCCTGACGCGGGACCGCCGAGATGGTGTTGCGGACTTTGGCTCCCATACCGTCCGGATAATCGATACCGCGGGATTGGAAGAGGCCGGCGCCGGTTCCATTGAATCACGCATGCGCGAGCAGTCCCAGCGTGCGATTGAACTGGCGGATGTCGTGCTGTTTGTGATCGACGCACGCGATGGTGTGACGGAAGCGGATAAGGCATTCGCGCAGATTGTTCGCCGGTCTGGGCGCCCCACGATTTTGGTTGCCAACAAATGCGAGGGACGTGCGGGGCAAGATGGCTTCTTCGAGGGCTTCGAACTTGGCTTGGGTGCGCCGGTACCGATTTCGGCCGAGCATGGCGAAGGGATCGCTGACCTTGTCGATGACGTGATGTCGGCGCTCGGCCTCGAAGCGAATTTTAAGACCCGAAAGGGTGAGCGTGGTTCTGAGCCGGAGGTGGCGGACCTGGAGCGACCGCTAAGGGTTGCTATTGTCGGCCGGCCAAACGCTGGAAAATCGACTCTGGTCAATGCGCTGCTGGGTGAAGACCGCATGATCACGGGGCCCGAACCGGGGCTTACACGAGATACCATCTCAAGCGATGTCACCATTAATGGCCGGAGCATTCGCCTATTCGATACGGCGGGTTTGCGACGCAAAGCAAAGATCAATGAGTTGGCCGAAAAGCTGTCGGCCAGCGATACGATTCGGGCGATACGTTTTGCAGAAGTCGTTGTTTTGATGATCGATGCGGAGCGTCCGTTCGAGCATCAAGATCTGACGATTGGAGACATGGTCACGCAGGAAGGCCGGGCGCTCGTCATCGCGGTCAATAAGTGGGATCTCGTTACGGACAAACAGGCCCAGCTCAAAGCGCTACGTGAGACGGTCAATGAACGTCTGTCGCAGGTGCCAGGCGTTAAATTGGTCATGATATCAGCGTTGGCGGAACGCGGGCTCGACAAGCTGACACATGCGATTTTTGAGACTTATGCGACCTGGAACCGGCGAATTGGTACGCCCGATTTGAACCGTTGGCTGCAAGAAGCGTTAGCTCGTCATGCGCCGCCGGCAGCCGCCGGACGTCGCATCAAAATTCGATTCATAACGCAACCGTCGGCGCGACCACCGACGTTTATTGCATTTTGTTCACGGCCAGATGAGTTGCCGCGCAGTTATCTGCGTTACCTAACCAACAGTCTACGTAGTGCGTTCGACTTGCCCGGAGTACCTATCCGCCTCAATCTCAGAAAAGGTGAGAATCCGTATGCGCCGTCCAAGAAGCGTTAGAGGCGCGGGAGTTGTTTACTGTGGGCGTTGCGTCGAAGAGCTGAGTTTGTGAGTTCTATGCCAGGGGAAGATCAATCACGTGATCTTCGCATTGTGCCGGCGATGCGAAGTCAGAACAGGTGCAGGTAAAGGATCGACACCATATGAAGATATTTGCAGTTCTATCGAAGATGCAGTTTGCCCGATCGGCGGGTTTGGCGATTGCTGGACTAGCCGTTGCAAGTGCGGTCTTCGTAGGCAGTGCGGAGGCGCGAAAAGTTTCGGACGCCGTGAAAGTGGCGTGCAGCGGTGATTACAGTCGCTTGTGCAATGGCTACGAAGTCGGATCGCAGAAGCTGGACAGCTGCATGCGTACGAATGGCAAGCGTTTATCGCGGGTGTGTGCAGATGCATTGCACCGTGAAGGTCATATGACGCGCGGCGAATATTCGAAGTGGCGGAAGTCCAACAATCAGTGAGTTGATGCCGGCGGATCAAATCGTCGGATTCTAGTTGGAACGAGGGTTTAGCGGAACGCAGTGGGCGGGAGCCCCGGGAGCGCAAGCGCTTCTCCGAAGGCTCGCCGCCCACACGGACGTCAGCCGAGTGTCTGGCGCCGTTCCGGACATGGTTAAATAGTTTATACTCCGGTCCCGTTCAAGAGCTGTCTAGCCAGCTCCACGGCGTCGTTCGTTGTTTTCAGTGGCTGTTTGAATGGCGTCGCGTAAGACCGGGTGGAGCTCATTTTGATCGGTAAACGGCGGGGCGGGCGCGGCTAAAATCGGAACTGAAGTTCTATTTTATCATCTGGAGCGTCAGCCTCTTGAGCGGGTGTTGCCGAGCTTGCTTGAGAAGACGATCGAGCGTGGCTGGCGCGCTGTGGTCCAATCGGGTTCAGAAGAACGGCTCGAAGCCTTGGATCTGGCGCTTTGGACTTATCGCGATGACAGTTTTCTGCCGCATGGGCGCAGGGCAGATGGGCACAGCGAATTACAGCCGATATATCTGACGACGGATGATGATACGCCAAACGGCGCTGGGGTTCGTTTTCTTGTCGATGGGGCGAGCGCGAGCACATTTGATGGTTTTGTTCGCATCGTCTTTATGTTCGATGGTCGGGACCCCGAAGCCTTGGACCACGCGCGCGGACAGTGGAAAGCTGCAAAATCAGCGGGGTGTACAGTGACCTACTGGCAGCAGAACGGCGATGGCCGTTGGGAAAAGAAAGCCTGATACTTGGCCATGGTCGTATGGTTTGGGGAGCTTCTGTTGCGGAAGAATGCGGCGGGTTGGTTGTCGTCCTCCCATGAGATTCTTGCCGGTATAGAACGATGAATTACCGTCACGTTTATCATGCGGGGAATTTCGCCGACGTCATCAAGCACGTGACGCTCAGTCTCGTCATTGAATACCTGAAACGAAAGGCTTCTCCGTTTCGCGTTATTGATACCCATGCGGGGATTGGGCAATACGATCTCAATTCTGAGGCTGCCGGCAAAACCGGTGAATGGCGCGAGGGTATCGGACGGTTATGGGGGCAAGATCTTCCCGACGGCATCAAAGAACTTCTTGCGCCCTATTTCACAAGCATACGGTCCGTGAATGGAGACGGAGAGTTGCGTTGTTATCCCGGCAGTCCATTGGTGGCGCGGGGGTTGATGCGCGCGCAGGACTCTCTGGTCGTCAACGAGTTGCATCCTGAGGATTACGCGGCACTCGTTAGAATTCTGCGTGGCGACGTGCGCGTGAAAATCTTGAACATTGATGGTTGGATTGCGCTGCGATCCCTGTTGCCGCCGAAGGAGCGACGGGGCGTCATCCTGATCGATCCACCGTTCGAAGTGGCGGGAGAGCTTGATCGGCTCGTGAGCGGGTTGAAGGATGGACTCAGGCGCTTTGCGACAGGCACTTATCTGCTGTGGTATCCTATCAAAGGGCTGCCGGCCGTTGAAACTATGAAGCAGCGGGTTGCTCAGCTGGGTATCGACAAGCTTTTGTGCGCGGAGCTTTTCGTGCATCGGCCCGGTGACGAGCAGCGCTTAAATGGTAGTGGACTGCTCATCATCAATCCTCCCTATTTTCTTGATGCACATCTCGGGAAGATATTGCCTTTTCTGGCCGAGAGGCTTGCGCAGTCTCGTGAAGCGCGTTCTCACCTCACTTGGCTGGCTGGCTCTAGCAATTAAATAGCCCCCATTTGCGCTAAAGTAATTAATCTAAATAATCCATTTTTGATTATTATTTAATCTTGCGTCCCTTGTGGCGAGGGCGGATACTCAAAAAGTTTTGGACTAACCCCAAGAAACACACGAATTGAGCGTCGGGAGGGTCTTGTGCCTGCTGCCCAATTTTCAGTTTCTTATTCTGTAATTGTTTGGGATCCATCCGCTCCGTTGTTCTGTAGTAATGCGATGGGCCAATTAGAGTTGATTTGTTTCCCGCGTGTTTTGGTCGGGAATTTCATTCGGGCTCACCTGCTACATGCGACGATAATCGCGTTCGGTTCCGAATAGGTGGTTCGATATGCGGCAGACTGGGACAGTGAAGTTCTTCAACGGCCGAAAAGGGTTCGGTTTCATTATTCCGGATGAGGGGCAGGCTGACGTGTTTGTTCACGTTACCGCGGTGGAGCGCTCTGGTATTGGCCAACTCGGCGAAGGCATGAGGGTGTCGTTCGAGGTGGAGCCGGACCGTCGCGGCAAAGGCCCCAAAGCGATTAATCTGCAAATGGCTCAGTGAGCCGGGTCCACTCGATGTGGTCCCTGGTTCGACGTTGTCTCAGACGCTCCAGACGGCGCCTGAAAGAGCGGCTCTTGTTACTCTTGCGAGCCTAATGGGGCGCGGCAGCGCTTGTCGCATGTGCGCAACGCGCGTGATGAAAAGAGTACTCCAACCACCGAAACGTGTGGGCATGCGATGTGCAACCGACCGCACTTCATGCAATGTGACTGGTTGTGCGGACGTGTTTCGCAAACATCAGGAGAGACGAGTTATGACAAAGCTCAGGCAGTTCGCGATGGCGTTCTCTGCCGGCGTCGGATTGATGGTGGGGATGAGCCTATTGTCGGCTGACGTGGAAGCGCGTGAGTGCTTCAAGAAGGCCGGACAAGGTACCGCCGGATCCCTAGATGGCGCCAAGTTCCAAGTTGATGAAGTGCTGCTTCAGGCAACGGATTGGGGCGCGTGGGCCGAGTGGATGGCAACCGGCAAGACGAGTGGCTATGATTTTGGCCCCCGTAAATACAAATGCAAGCAAGGCGGTCTTGGGTACGAGTGTTACGGCACCTCGACCATTTGTAAAAAGTAAGATCTCTAAAACGATACGATCAATACATCCCATATGAGGTGGGCTATGCGGATTCACATTCTGACAGCTGCATTCGTTTCAATAGTTTGCTGTGTGAGCACCGGTGCTCAGGCGGGAAATTGCGTCCGCGCCGGTGGTGAGGCGACCATGATCACAGAGGATCTGGCGAAGTTCATGGCCAACGCCGCGCTAAAAAACCAGATCAGCGCCAATAGCTGGAAACCGGCGGGGCAGGTGAACATGACTTGCACAGGGGCTACGTTCGGTACGCATTGTGTTGCGCACCAAAAAGCCTGCAAATAGTCGGTGAAATTGATTTCACAAGAGAGCGGGCGTTTCTCTTTCCGAGAAGCGCCCGCTCTCTTTTTTCTGCCTATGCGCTACGTGATGTTGCGTTGCGGATCGCCGCGATAATTCCCGAAATGATGGCGCCGCTACCGGCACCCATGCCCAATTGGCTCAAGATCTGCTGCCAGTCAACGGAGCCGGCAAGATCAATGGCCTGTGCGGGAATGCCAAGTTTGGGGAGGACATAAGCGCCAATCGCGCCGCCGATAGCTCCCAGAACGGTGTTGCCGAGCGTGCCTGTTGAGAGCGCGCGTGAGAGCTGACCGACGATGTTTCCACCGATAGCCCCACCTAGTGCTTGAACGAGCAGAGAAACGATATCCATAATTCATGCAACTCCCGAAAGAGCTTGAGGGTGACGATGTTGGTTCGGATGAAGATTCGTCTGAACCAGCAATCGTCGAGTAAACGCATTATGCGACAGACAGATAACGCATTAATGAATTATAATTCCTATGGCAAATATGCTCGATTCGGGCCAGCCCCATATATGCATGGAGACTGTACAACCTGGAACCGTAGACATTGTTTCCGGTTCTTTACAGAGTGCTGACGAGTTCCGGTTTAGTGTGGCGGCTAAACGTCAATGTGAGTGAGGTCGAGTTATGATGCGTTTGTGTGTGTTGGCGGCATTGCTGTGTAGTTTTGCCGTTTTCTCAGTGTCCGCAGAGGCCGGTTCGCGGTCTCGCTGGTCTAGCGCTGAAGGCGCTCACCCAAAATCGAGCTACTATCGTGGCGGTGGTGTAAAGGTTAAGGGGTATGTGAAGCGCCGTGGCGGCTACTCATACAACTATAGCGACACTGTAAATACCTACGGCAATGCCCGTTCGATTTTCGGTAGCGTTAACAGCTATCGTGATCCTTCCGTTGATCAGCAGAGCGTGATGGGGCCGTTCGATCACGGGTTTTTCTTTGATAGCCCGGCTGCCTTTCATGGTGGCGACTCGCCGTATATGAACTGATCTGCCGGTTTCAGACCTACAAAGCGCCGCTATCCTGGTATTGGGGAGCGGCGCTTTTGCTTTCCCGCTAGGATTGAGCTGTTGTCCTGCTGCAATTGCCATGGGGAAACCCGTTTGGGCCTCTAGGCACGCCAAACGCTGGCGTCTATAGGAGATGAACAGGGTTAATTTTTCCAGGGTACAGCCATGTCCACGCGTGCATCGATGTTGTCGGCCGTCCTGGCGACGATCGCACTTTCCTTCATTGTCGTCGCTCCCGCGCAGGCCAAGTGCACGCGCCTTGCGTTCTCGGTCAATGATTATGGCAAAGACGGGCCGACCAAAGACGCTAAGGATCTCCTCGACAAGTACATCAAGGAATGGACGAGTGAACGGGGCATCTCAAAATATCGCACGGGCAAAAAGGACGTGTCGTGCGAGCTGTTCCTGGACTTGATTATCTTTGATGAATACACGTGCCGTGCCGAAGCCGACGTTTGCTGGGACGGCTGATCTGCGGGCTTAGGCTTCTTTCTCAAGACGGTCGAGGCGCAAACGGTGTCGATTGTCTGAGAGGAGAAGCGCGGCTGCATAACCGGCTATGACAACGCCGAGGGCCGTCGCGCCGGCAATAATGAACATGATCATGATTTGATACTTCGCCGCCTCGATGGGGTCGAGGCCGGCGAGGATTTGTCCCGTCATCATGCCTGGTAGGCTGACGACGCCAGATGCCGCCATTGCATTGAGGATTGGCATCGTTCCGGTTCGCAGGGCCTGTCGTAGCGTTTCGCTCAGAGCTGTGAAGCGGCTGTGACCCAAGGACAATCTGGCTTCTATTGCTGCGCGGTCGCGGGCGGCCGATTCTGTCAGCGTGTTTAGTGTCAGGGCAATGCCGGTCATGGTGTTGCCAAGCACCATTCCCAAGATTGGTAGAATGTAGCGCGGGTCGTACCATGGATTTGGACCAATAATGGCCGCGACCGCGTAGATCGTGGTGAGTGTGCCAACGAATAAGAGCGTGCCCGAGCCGAGCAGGTAGCTCGTAAACCCCGTAAAGCGCCGGGACTGGCGTGCACGGATTTCGTATCCAGCGACAGCGATCATGATCGCGGCGATGAGTGCAGTCCACAGCGGGTTGGATTGGGCGAAAATCCAGCCAAGCACGTAGCCGATCAACGCGAGCTGCAGCACCATTCGCAAAGTGTTGAAGGCCAGCGTGCGCCCCAGTCCCAAATGGAAGCCCCATGAGATGGCGGCGTTCAGCAATATAAGCGCGGCGGCGAGTGCTAGGTCCCAGACGCTAAGATCGATGTAGGTCATTGCGGACCCCTCAAGGCTCGTGCCTTCGTATTGTTCGTAGGTCCGAGTTGAAGGCGCGCATCGGCGAGACGTGCGATCTGAGCGTCGTCATGGCTTACGATGATCACCGCACGATTGCTGATGAGCTGGTAGCGTATCAGTTCCTCAACGAGTGCTGCATGTCTGGCATCAAGAGCCGATGTCGGTTCGTCCAGGAGCAGAACTCTCGGTTCATCGACGAGTGCGCGCAACAAGGCCAAACGCTGCCGTTCGCCTGTTGAGAGTTGAGAGATGGGGCGGTCGATGAGTTCCGGGCCCAGGCCCAGGCTGGTCATCGCGCGTTCAACTTTTTCCAATGCGCCTTCGTCAGCGGGGAAGGCCTGACGCGGCGTTGGTGTCCACCAGGCCGGTTCTGCCGCGACGTAGCGCACCATCGAACGCCACCTTGGTGCCGGCATCTCACCGCGTTCGGCTCCGTCCAGGAAGATCTGCCCAGGCGTCGGGTCAAGATCGGCTATGGCGCGCAGCAGTCGTGTTTTGCCTGAACCGGACGGGCCTTCAACCGCGAGGCAATGCCCCTCCGCGACGATGAACGTCAGGGGCGGCAAATCCGGGATCTTTAAGTGCTCGACGCGTAGCACGGCCAGGCAAACCTCGGGTGAAATGCTGAGGTCGTGAATTAGCAGTCGTGGAACGACAGGGCTAGGCCGATTTCCTCTACGGATAGGGATAGCGACGAGGATTTGTCCCTGGTCGGAGTGTCGTACTTCAAGTGGATGCAAGTCTGGCTTGGGCAAACTGATCGAGCTTTGCGGTCAGTGTCTGCCGATCAAAGGGCTTGAGCAGGAAATCTGTGATGCCGGCGGCATGGGCGCGTGTCAGATCTTTGATGTCGAATTCGGTCATCATGTAGAGGATCTGCGGGCCGCCTGCAGGGCAGAGCCCACGCAGCCCTTCAAGGAATTCATGCGCGCTCATTCCTGGAAGCTGCCAGTCCAAGAGGATAAGGTCAGGCATCCGAGCGGTGCAGGTCTGAAGAGCTTGTTGAGCGTCTTCAGCTTCGATCACCATATAACCCGCACGCTCGAGGAACTGACTCGCGACTCTGCGAACGAGTTCGGCGTCATCGATGACCAGACAGCACTGCATGGATGAAATCTCAGCATCAAGGGGAACGCCACGCCTAGCGGCAGTATCGAAGGCGCGGCAATGCTCTCGGCAAATGGTTAAGTTTAGGTTTTGTTACGAACAACCTGCGCCCTGGTTCGCCTATGCCTACGGTACCGCCGAAATGATGATGTCGTCGCCGTCCTTGATAATCTCTAGTCGCATCATGGTGGCTTCAGACAAGCGCCACGTGTAGTACGCCTGGATATTGAGAGCGTTGAATTCGGTGGGCTCTTCTCCGGCGACGAACTCGGTCAGGTATTGCGGCGGGCGTGCGCCGGTACCTGTGCAGCGCAGTGCGAATGCTGGTTGCTCCAACTCTCCTTCGATCGAAACGCGGATCTCTCCACCGCGCGGCAGAACGGTGATTGCCGAGGAGATCATATTAAGGAGCAGTTTGACTTTGTCCTTGGCCATATGGCCGGGCGGTCCGACCCAATTCAGGACGTGCTTGCGTTGACCGACATAGGCGCGTGAAATCTGCTCGGCCGTCCGCAGATCAATCTGTGCTCCGGCTGACCCCGCAGCACCAAATGCGAAACGTGCAAATTGCAGGCGCGCAGAAGCCTGTTCGGTCACATTGCGAATGACATCGAGCGCGTAGGACTGGGCTTCGGCATCATCGTCTTCGTCGAGTATTTCGAGGCCGTTATAGATTGCGCCAACCGGACCGATGATGTCATGACAGATCTTGCTGGAGATCAAGGCGGCAAGCTCAAGATCGGTTGGTGTCTGAATTTCACCCATTCGGTGCCCCCTCGTCGGCCCGTTTACCGCGGGCATCGGTGATCAGTTCTGGAGTAAAGCGGCGGCTCGCCAGCGTATCAGAAGCGTGGCGACGCGAGCCAAACGGGGGCCGCTCGTAAATCCTATAGAACCGCAGAAATACACGGCGTTGCGCGCCGATGCAAAGGCTCCGCAGGGTGCGAATTGTCCGTTCCTGCGGTTTCAGGGTAGCTCGGGGGCGAAACCCAGGCTGGTGTGGCCCCCCGGCATCGCGCTCGGCCACACTTTGGTAACAACTTCCGAGCAAAGATTCATTAACGCTATTGGCTGCGTCGTTCACTATAAGTCGGCGCGCGTTCAATTGCTCATTGACCCAGATCTATCGGATTAAAAAGATGCTTGGATATTGGACGGCGCGGTTCGCGACGTTAGCATTGGGTTTCGCGCTTGCGTTCGCTTATGCGGGCGCCGCCGATGCGCAGGATAGTTATTCGGGTTCCCAGTACGACGTCTATCGAGAGGCACCCGATCCTGATGCCGTCGCGGCTGATTCGCGGTATGGCACGCCGACTCAGGGACCGTCGAACCGAAGTTATTCAAACGGGGGCGGGTATTCCGGAGATGGCGGCGGCCAGTCGTATGGATCCGGCGAGGCGTACCGCCCTAACAACACATACGGCTCGAACGATACTTACCGATCGAACGATGCATATCAGTCTCCACAATCGGGTGGCGGGTATGGTTCGGGGAGTGCGTATAACAATGGTCCGGACTATGGCAGCCGGACAAGCCGTTACGATAGCGGCGGCCGTGATTATCGCGACAATGGTCGCTACGATAGCGGGCCTGGCCAGTATGCCGACGAGCCTTATGATGACCGTGCTCCCCGTAACTATCCACAAGACGACGGTGGTGGAACCTACAGCCAGAATGAAATTCTTGGTGCGGGGCATCAGTTTTTTGGTTCTGTGAGCAAGGGGCTGGCCAACGTCATAGAATATGCATTCAAGCAATCGGGCCGCCCTAACGGCTATATTCTTGGGGAAGACGCAGGCGGCGCATTCGTTGCTGGTTTGCGCTACGGCGAGGGGCGTCTACACACGCGACGTTGGGGAACTCACAAAGTCTACTGGCAAGGGCCATCCGTCGGTTACGATTTCGGTGGTGACGGTTCCAAGACAATGGTGCTCGTATACAACATGAGAGACCCGTCGGATATTTATCATCGTTTCGGTGGCGTACAGGGGTCGGCTTATGTGGTTGGCGGCGTCGGTATTCAGTTCCAGACTTATGAGCATGTCACGATGGCGCCTATTCGCGCGGGAGTGGGGCTTCGGCTGGGTGCGAATATTGGGTATCTGAAGTACACTCGGTCGCCGACTTGGAATCCATTCTAAGGGTGTGACCGTCGCGATTTCCTCTTTCCACATGAGGCTGTATGGTCGTACTGGAACACGGTCCCATTTGGACCAGTAGCCGGTGGGTTGCGGGGAAACACGTGGAGTGCCTTCGCTCATGATGCCGAGGCGTTACGAAGTTGATGTTGAGAAAAAGCCGAGGATGAGCGGGTGATATCGATCCAGTCGTTCATGCTGATCGCGCTCGGCTTTCTGATCGCTGCCCTTATCGGATTGCTGATCGTGCCGGCTTATCGGCGCCGTACCGAGCGGCTGGCGGTTGATCGTCTCAAGCGCGCTATGCCGCTAACCGAAGCAGAAATTCGCGCCGATAAGGACCGGTTGCGTGCGGACTATGCCCTGACCATTCATGAGCTCGAGTACAAGCTTGAAAAGGCGACGCTGGCCTCGGCACGGCAGCGTGTTGAGATCAACCGTAGGGATGCCGTTATTAGCGGGCTTGAGGGCGAAGTTGAACGCTTCCATACTTCGCAGGAAGAGTACGAGAATGCACGGCGTGTACTTGAGCAGACAATCATGGATCGCTTGCCCAAGGTCGAGCAGCGTCTCGCAGAGGCGCGTAAGCTACTGATGCAACGTGATCGAGAGATTGGCGCGCTTGCGCAGACAACCCAGAAGCAAGCTCGCTCACTTGAGGACGCAACGCATCTCAATTCGCAAACACGAGATGAGGTGCATCGGCTGACAGCAGCGTTGAACGTGCGCTCTCTGCGTGGTCGCATGGGCCTGGGGATGCGCAAGTCGTCGGATGTCGAGGACGAGGTTGCACTGCGGACCGAGCTAGAGGCGCTTAAGGCCAAGACGCGTGATCAGGCCGCTCAGATCACACGTCTTGAAGGACTGCTTGCGCGCGCAGGTAATGCGATGGGTGCAGGATCGGACGAAGGTGCCGATATGACCCCGGTCAAGGTCCGCCGCGCGGAGGAGGAGATCAGCCGTCTTCGCAACGAGCTGGAGGAAGCGGAGACGGCGCTGCGGTCGTCGAAAAGTTCTGCCGAGGCCGGGAAACAGGAGCGTGCACGGTTTGAAGATGAGATCCGTGCGCTGAAGGCTAAATCAGAAGATCAAGCTGCTGAGGTTGGCCGTTTAAGGGCCGGGCTGGCCGTCTATCAGGAAGCGGAGAGGGAACACAAGTCTCTGGCTCAAAGTAAGGTTGCTATGCAGGCGCGCATTGCCACGCTTGAAGCGCAAACGGTGGATCAAGAACAGAAGATCCAGGGACTCAAGTCGGAGATTGCGGCGGCCAATGAACGCACAGCGTTGCAGGCTGCGCACTATACGGAGGAGATGCGGCGTCTCGGCGCCGCGCGTGGTGCATCGGCGGGCGGAGAAACGCGTCGTGCGGCTAGTTCTTCTTCACCATCGACGTCTGAGGCTGCTGCTCGTCGGTCGTTGAGTGACCGTATAGGCAGCCTGAGTGTCAGTCCTGATCGTAGTAGCGAGGCAAGCGGCGAAGGGTCATCCAGGAGCTCTGGTGACATGTCGCGCGCTTCGGGATTTTTGAAAGCATTGGGCGGTAACATACCTCGTCAACCGGCTGAGGTTTCGATTACGAGGAACAATGGTTCGGCGGAGGATCATCATCAGGGTGACGAGGGCGCGAAGACAAATGCTGCCTCTGCCGGAGCGTCCGATATCTCAACGCAGGATGAAGGTACAGAAGGAGACCGTCCAAGGGGCGGTCTTTTGGAGCGTATTACCCGCCTCGACCGCGCAGACTGACCGAGCAAACAGCTTCACTCATGCCGCAATTTAAGGAAGCCCACCTTGGAACAAGGTGGGCTTTATTCATCAACGTTTATGCCTTCAGTGGTAGCCTTCTCCAGGCCGGACCTTTCCGCGAAATGTCCAGTAATTGAAGATCGTGTAGCCGAGGATCAACGGCAGCATGATCATAACACCGACCAAAGTGAAGATTTGTGACTCAGGTGGTGCAGCCGCCTGCCAGAAGGTTATTGACGGTGGTACTAGGTAAGGGATGTTGGAGATCCCCAACCCGATAAGCCCGAGCATGAACAGGGCAATCGTCGCTATAAACGGCGTGAGCTCGTCGCCCGTTACGAGGCTACGCCAGCAGATCCATGCTGCGAATGCTGTCAGGATGGGAACAGGCGATAAGTAGAGGATGTTGGGCCAGGAGAACCATACCTCGGCAACGTGTTCGGTTGCCAAAGGAGTCCACAAGCTCACGATCCCCATCGCTACGAGTACGATCGGTAGCAGAGCCTTGGCTTGCTCGCGTGCGCGGCTCGCGACTTCCCCCTCGGTGCGCATTAAGAGCCAGGTGGCTCCCAGCAACGCGTATCCTGCTATCAGGGCAAGGCCGATAAAGATCGGGAAGGGACGCAGCCAGTCTAAAGCGCCGCCCGCAAAAGCATTGTTCTCGACGGTGATGCCCTGGAGGATCCCGCCCAAGACAACGCCCTGAGCAAAGGTGGCGACGATCGAGCCGCCGGCGAAAGCGACGTCCCATACAGAATGATGATCGGGTTTGGCGACCCAGCGGAATTCGAACGCGACGCCCCGGAAGATCAGGGCGAGCAGCATGATGATGATCGGCAAGTATACCGCAGGCATAATAATGGCGTAGGCCATCGGGAATGCGACGAGCACTCCTACACCGCCGAGAACCAGCCATGTTTCGTTTCCATCCCAGAAGGGTGCGACGGTGTTCATCATCACGTCGCGATGCTCTTCTGTCTTATAAAATGGAAAGAGGATTCCGAGGCCGAGGTCAAAACCGTCGAGGATGACGTAGGCCGCGACGGCAACGACGAGAATGGCGGCCCACACCACGGGTAGCCAATATGTCATGTCATCCATAGCTATTGCCCCGATTCAGTTGTTGCTTCGCGCGCTGCGCCCGTGGCGCCTGAGAGTGGCCGCGAGGGAACGCCGGGAGCAGTTTCATCTCCCGAGATAATGGAAGGTTGCGGACCTTTCGCGATCAGGCGGTTGATGTAGTAGATGCCTACGGAGAATACGCTCGAATAAACCAGCACGAACAGGATAAGGCTCGTCAGGACCGTTGTTAGTCCGATGGGCGAGACGCCGTCCGCGGTGCGCAGAATGCCTTGTACGAGCCAGGGTTGACGGCCGGTTTCGGTGACCCACCAGCCAGCCAAAATGGCGATGAAGCCCAGCGGCCAGCAATGTTGTACGAAGCCGAGATACCAGCGCGATTCAAACAATCGGCCCCTGTACCAGAGCCAAGCACCTACAAATCCAATTGCGATCATCAGCAAGCCGATGCCCACCATGGCGCGGAATGCGAAAAAGACGGGTGTGACGGGGGGGCGATCCTCAGGTTTGAAATCCTTCAGACCCGGAAACAAGCCATCCGGGTCGTGGCGAAGAACCCAGCTTGCGCCTCGTGGGATCGAAATTTCGTAATCGTTGCGCTCCTCGGCCTGATTTGGCAACGCGAACAGGACCAAGGCGCCGGGTTTCGAACCATCCCAGTGAGCTTCCATGGCGGCGATTTTTGCCGGCTGATGTTCCAGCGTGTTCAGGCCGTGCATGTCGCCGATAATGAGCTGTAGCGGAGCAAGGATCGCGACCATGCCAAGCCCCATGCGGATCATGGTCTTTGCTTCTTCTATGTAGACGCGTGCCATCAGGTAGCGCGCGCCGACCGCGAGCACGACGAGCGATGTGGTGAGGAAGGCCGCGGTGAACATATGTGAGAAGCGATAGGGAAAGCTTGGATTGAATATGATCGCCCACCAGTCGACGGGTGAGGCGATCCCGTCCTTCATGACGTGGCCGGTGGGCGTATGCATCCAGCTGTTGGCTGCCAGAATCCAGAAGGCAGAGAGTGATGTCCCCACTGCGACCAATATTGCCGCTGTGATGTGAAGTTTCGGCGGAAAGCGATTCCAGCCAAACAGCAAGATTCCGAGGAAGGTTGCTTCAAGGAAAAATGCTGTCAGGACTTCGTAGCCGAGCAGGGGGCCAATAATATTGCCGGCCCGGTGCGAGAATTCGCTCCAGTTTGTACCGAATTGGTAGGATAGCACGATGCCGGAGACGACGCCCATCGCGAAGGACACGGCGAAGATTTTCGTCCAGAAGCGCGCGAGTTGGTAAAGATAGTCGCGCTTCGTCCAATGCCAACGGATCATCAGCGTCGCGATAAATGCCGCGAGCCCGATCGTGAAGGTGGGAAAGATGATGTGGAAGGCTACGGTGAACGCGAACTGGAGCCTTGCGAGGAAAAGAGCGTCGAGTTCCATGAGAGCTTCCCATCTGTCTGCCGCAGACGAATTCTCTGTCCTAGGCTACGCCAAATTCGTCACGGATCAATGACTAATAGTGAGGTGGTTAGGATGGGCGGGTTTCATTGTTAATCCTGTGTTTGAAATTCTTTATGGCGTCCCGATTGGATTGGAAATCGGATGCAACTAGAGGGAGACCGGATGTCGATCATCGTGAGAGAAATGGCATTGGCAGAAGTCGATTTGGTCATTGAGTATTTTCACGGATCGACGCCGGAATATCTGGATCTTCTTGGTGTCGATCCGACGCGCCTCCCCAGTCCGGACGTGTGGCGCGAGCGATTTCAAACCGATCTCCTGCTGCCCTTGGATGAGCGTGCCCGGTACTTTTTGATATGGTTGCAGAATGGTAGGCCGATTGGCTTTTCAAGTTGCGACAAAATCGTTTTTGGGCAGCGTGCGAACATGCATCTGCATATCACGGAGGCGGACCTCAGGCAGCGGGGTGTGGGCTCAGGGTGCGTTCGTCTTAGCGTCGATACCTATTTCGAGAAGCTCAAGCTCAAGAGCCTCTTCTGCGAGCCAAACGCGTTTAATGTTGGTCCGAACCGAACGTTGCAGAACGCTGGATTCAAGTATCTCAAGACGCATAAGACAGTACCGGGAATGCTGAACTATCATCAGGCGGTTACTCAATGGGTTATCGAGCGCTAATCTCGCAAAGTGTTTGGCCGTGTGAGGTGTAACACTCACGTGCGTTTTGTTCGAAACGCGCGTCATGATGCTTCGTCAGATAGGTATGGCTTCATGTCATTGGGCGTGAGGTGTCAGCTTGTCTAACATCCAACTTCCTGCCTTTCCGCCGTCCGAGGCACGCCAGTTTGACAAGTGATCGTTCCAGGCAAGACCGAACGTAGTCGGTTTTGTCGGTTGGACATTTCTCTAGCGGCAACCCAGGGCGTGCTCACAACGGGGAAAGCTTCATCAGCATGTCAGAAAATTCCGCGAGTTCTCCGCAAGAGGTTGCGAGGACTACTCTTAGCCGTTCGGATTGGTTTGCGACGATTGCCGGTTTGTCGGCGAATTTCGTTTCAATCGGTCTTGCCCGGTTTGGATACACGCCACTTATTCCTGCACTCATCGATGCTAACTGGTTTTCCTCTGCCACAACCGTTGCGCTTGGCGCTGCGAATTTGGCCGGGTACCTGATCGGAGCTTTCGCCGGCAAAGGTATGGGCACGATGTTGTCCAACCGGCTCGCGCTGCGGGCGTCCATGATATTGGCTACGGCCGCATTTTTTGGGTGTGCCTATCCGCTCTCGGTGTCATGGTTTTTCGCATGGCGCTTTCTTTCAGGTTTTGCCGGTGGCGCCATCATGGTGCTGGTGGCGACGACGGTGCTGCCGCACATTCCAGTGCTCAGACGCGGTTTTGCCGGTGGCATGATCTTTTTGGGCATAGGTCTTGGCATCGCGTCGTCCGGCACTCTCATCCCCGCACTGCTTCAGTTTGGAGTCCGCGAGCCCTGGATCGGATTGGGCATTTTATCGATCATTCTGACCGCGATCAGTTGGTTTGGGTGGCCTGCATTTACTCCCCCTTCCACCACGGAGGTCGCAACGGGGGCTGAGAAGGCGAAGGAGCGCATCGCCCTGCGTGTTCTTTATGCGCAATATGCGTTGAATGCCCTCGGCATTGTGCCGGCGATGATCCTGCTCGTTGACTATGTTGCGCGCGGACTTGGCCGTGGAGCGGAAATCGGATCGGTATATTGGGTCGCTTATGGGCTGGCCGCGACAGCAGGACCAATAGTCTGTGGCTACCTCGCGGATGAAATCGGATTTCGGCAAGCTTACCGTGTGGTCTTAGCACTACAGGCCATAGCTGCGGCGTTCCTTGCCTTTAGCGAGCATTGGCTGGTGATCGGTGTAACGGCTGTCATTCTGGGTGCCTTCACGCCTGGCATTGTGCCGATCGTGTTCGGTCGGGTCTGTGAGATCTTCCCCCATAATTATGCTGCGCAACGCACCGCATGGGGGCGTACGGCTATGGCATACGCTTTGTTTCAGGCTCTTGGTGCTTACGGATACGCATTTCTGTTCAGTCATACCGATGAGAACTACAGCCTGATCTTTCTCTGTGGCGCCGTCGCACTTGTCATGGCGTTGCTGGCTGACTTTGCTTTGAACGTTCTAATGAAACGATTTCGTTAAAACGGTTGTGGCTGCATTGGGCAGCTTAATGTCTGCTTTTCCATAAAAAGGGTATGTAAGCTTCACAAAATGGGGTTCGTGATAAACCGCTTCCCACGTTGTGATGCCAAGTCCGACGAGGCTTTAGAAAACTCCAGCTGTCGTTAGCGTGTGACCACGCTTTTAAGGGAAACCCCTATGGTTCGATTGTTCACGATTTTTATGTTGTCTGCTTTGTCGATGATGACGGCTTTTTCTGCGATGGCTGACGAAGGCCATGGCCCCTCTGTAGGCGCCAAGGGTATGGCGGGTGCCTTGGGTGTTTTCAGTTTCAAGCCTGATGATTGGAAGCAGGGCGAGATGACTTACTGGTCCGATACTGACGGAGTAAATCCTGGTGCCGCAGGCTGTCACGTTGGAACGGATAAGGACGGGAATCCAAACGGCAGGATGTTCGGCGAAGCTTGCCTCTCGGATACCCTGCTTGTTGAATCCAATCCTGGGGTTGATGTCGTTCACGCGCACAGCGATGATGTTGGCCACCCCGACAAGTTCGACTGTGATGTTTGGTGTAAGGGACAGGGCTCGGCTAAAGGCATCTGTGTTGCCGCTCCGGCCCCTCCATGCGCAGCTTCAGCAAAGTGCTCTTGTGAGTGAACGGCTCGTATTTTTGGAATAGCATCTCGCTTATCCAAGGGCTGGAAACGAGGCTTAGAGTATTGCATTGTGGAAGCGGTGTGAGACGGGGCTGAGAGCGCTAACGAACTCGATTGAAGGGTGGCGCCTAGCATCGCCGCCCTTTTTCCGTGTGAGGCAGTCTGGGCTGCAGATCGCGCTGGCTGTTTCTCAGGTTGCGAATTCAAAGTTGAGACGTTGGTCAGCAGCGCGCATTCGCTGAGACAGAATTCTCGGGTAGCATGCAGATTCCAGCATTTCCGGCCGTAACGTGCGGTATAATCGTCTTTTTTGTCGGTGCGTTCTTGACGCGTCGCGTCCCTTTTCTGCGCGACTACAACATTCCCGAACCCGTGGCGGGCGGCTTGATGGCTGCCCTTGTCACGTGGGTGTACTTCTTGGTCTCCGGCACGCAGATTACGTTCGATCTCATCGTGCGTGACCAGTTGCTCGTGATTTTCTTCGCTACTCTCGGTCTCAATGCGCGTTTCTCGGATCTGCTGGCCGGCGGTCGCCTTCTCGGGATTTTGCTCGCGCTTACCGTGATATTCATCCTGATCCAGAATGCGGTTGGTTTCCTGGGCACGAGCCTTTTTGGTCTGCCCGCGAGCGTCAGCGTGCTTGTCGGTTCGGCTTCGCTTATCGGGGGACACGGCACCGCTATCGCGTGGGGGCCAACAATCACCTCCGTGTCTGGTTTCGCTGCGGCCGAGGAAATCGGTATCGCTGCGGCTACGCTCGGACTTGTGGCTGCGGCGCTTATCGGAGGACCGCTTGCAAAGTACTTGATTGAGCGGGACAAGCTTGAGGCGAGTGACAACGATACTCTTATTGTTGGGCTTCCTGACGAAGATCCGGGGCCAGGGGAGCCGGATATCGACCACATCGAGCTTATGCGCGCTATCCTGGCTGCGCACGTTGCCGTGCTGCTCGGCTACCTAGCAAATCAGTGGATCTCTGACCTTGGTTTGACGCTTCCTCTCTTTGTGCCGTGCATGCTTGTCGCCATCGTAATGGCCAACACTATTCCGTATCTCTTTCCGACGTTGCCATGGCCAGGAGGCACACGTGCGCTTGCAGTCGTCTCTGACTACTGTCTTTCCGTATTCCTGGCGATGTCGCTTATGAGCATGCAGCTTTGGACGCTCGCAGGTCTGGGTGGGCCTTTGGTCGGGATTTTGATCCTACAGGTCGTGGCCGCGATGGTGTTTATTTTGTTCGTCGTGTACCGGTTCACCGGAGCCGATTATACCGCTGCGGTTTTGAGTGCGGGCTTCGCCGGGTTTTCCCTTGGCGCAACGCCCACTGCGATCGCAAACATGTCGTCGGTGACGAAGCATCATGGACCGGCGCCGCTCGCGCTCATCATCTTACCGCTGGTGTCGGCCTTCTTCGTGGATCTGGTCAACGCGATGGTGATTCAGTTTTTTGCAGGTCTCTAGCGCTTCATGGACCTCGTCGCGACGTGCTAAAGACGTTTACGTCAGGCGCGTCAGTTCCTCGGCCAGGATGTCATAGACGACCCGGATCCGCCGGCTTGTGCGCAGCTCGCGGTGGGTTACTAGCCAGACGGGAACCTTTGCGGCTTCGGTTTCGGGAAATAGTTCGACGATGCCCGTGGTGCGTTCGGCGATCTCGCGCATCATGGCGCTAATTCCCAATCCGCGTTTGACCATTTCCCAGACGACGACCGAGTTTTCCGATACGAGCCGAAATCCGTCTTCCGTCGCAGGAATGCCGATGCCGCGCATGAATTGGGCGAAGCGTTCGGTATCTTCGAACCCGATGAGGTACTGAGCTATGTCCGCCATGGATTTGGGGCGTTCATTGCGTGAAAGCCAAGATTGAGATGCGTAAAAGTTCGCTGTGCTCTCGCGAACAAGTTTGCCGACAAGACCGTCTTCGTCGGGCCGTACGTGGCGGATGGCTATATCCGCTTCGCGCCGGCGCAAGTCGCTCAATGAGTTGCGGGATATGATGACGAGCGTGATCTGCGGGGCTTCCTCGCGAATACGTTCTGCGATGTCTGGAAGGATATAAGCGGCGTAAGCGTCACTGGCGGAAATGCTGACGCGGCCTTCGATCGCTTGAGTGTGCCCGGAGGCAGCGAGGGTCAAGGCGTTTGCGGCTTCACCCATGGTGCGTGCATGCTCCAGAAGGCTCATGCCGGTTTCGGTCAGAACGAGTTTCTTGCCGACCCTTTCGAACAACGTTGCATCGAGTTCAGCTTCGAGGGCGGCAACCTGGCGGGACAGGGTCGGCTGGGTCAGTCCGAGCTGTCGTGCGGCAGCCGAGAGCGATCCAGCTTCTGCGGTCGCGAGGAAAGCCTGAGCTCGGTTCCAATCCATCGTCTTCATGCATTTTTGTATATGTGACTTGCAATTTTCCGCAATTTCAAAATTTCACGCATATGCTAGTGAGCGGCGGCTCATAGGAGGCTGCTCATGTTCCGTACCCTTAACAATGCCCGCTTCTGGGATCGTGCTGCGCGCAAATATGCCGCCGGTTCGATTTCCGATATGGCAGGCTACGACCGGACGCTCGAGCGTACCCGCGACTACCTGAAAGATACCGATGTCGCTTTTGAATTCGGATGCGGAACCGGGACGACGGCGCTCAGGCTTGCTCCTTCCGTGGCGCAGATCGCCGCGACCGATATCTCGAGTGAAATGATCGCGATTGTGCGCGAGAAAGTTGCGGTCGAGGGCGTCTCGAATGTGTCATTCGATGTGGCGACACCTGATGATCTGCCGTGGCCGGATGAGACCTACAACGCGGCTTTGGGCTTCAATGTTTTGCACCTTCTCGATGAGCGCGAAGCCGCGTTGAAGAGCGTGCATCGTATCCTGAAGCCAGGAGGGCTCTTTATCTCGAAGACGCCGTGCCTCAATGAAATGAGTTCGATTGTTCGTTTCGGAGTCCCTGTCATGCAGCTCTTCGGGAAAGCACCCTACGTCGCGTTTTTCTCAGCGGAGGAGTTGGAGCGCGAGGTTGCTGCGGCGGGATTTGAAATCATCGAGCGTGGCCGTCACGGATCGGGGCGGAAGGACCCTCGATTGTTTCTCGTGGCGCGGAAGCGTTAGCGTGTGGTCTGAGTCTGCCAGCGCTTAATGATTTGATCGGCGAGGTCGCTCAGATCTGGCGCAATCAGATCAGGGATCGGCACTCGTGCCGCCGGCAGAACGGCATTGTGAGGGCGTGTAATGAGGGCGCCACGACAGCCAGCAGCCTGCGCACCAATCGTATCCCAGACATGGCACGCGATGAGGCAAATGTCAGATAGCTCGACGTGCAATTTTTCAGCGACCAGTCGGTAGACTTCGGGGGCTGGTTTGAATTTTTGAACCGCGTCGACGCTGAAGGAGCGTTCAAAGAATTCGGCGATACCTGCACATTCAAGTGGTGTTGGCGAAGCTGCGCTCGCTGAATTTGTCAGTGTCACAAGCCGAAATCCTGCATCGCGTAGCTGTGCTAGCGCCGGCACGACATCGGCATGCGCCGGCATCGCGTTCATCCGCTCTTTCAGTTCATCGATGTCGCTGTCGACGAGCGTCTTTCCGTGAATTGACGCGAGCATGCGGAGCGCTCCCACGCCCAATTCGCCAAATGGCGTGTACAGGCCCGACAGGGTCATGGTCTGGGAGTAGAGGACAAGCTGCGCGAACCATTCTCTCAAAATCGCCGGGTCGTCGAAGACGCGATCAAACAGAGGTTCGAGCGTCGTGATATCGAGCAGGGTTTCATTCACGTCAAATACGAGAATGGAGGAAGGTCCATTGTGGGACATGGGCTATCTTTCGCAGCCGGACGACAAGCAGGAGAAGGTCTCCGATTAGAATGTCTTGTGAATTTCCGAATTGCTCTCAGGGCTATAGATCCTGCACTGGCGCATCGGTGACATCAAATCCAACTGTGGTGAGAAAAGCCAGCACGGGAACTTACCCAGTTCTTCCATGTCTCCCGCTCACAATCGAAGCGCGATGGCTTTCTCGGCTCAGTAAATCGTAGAGCCGAGTCGGGTATGGACTAGGTTCTTCTGGCTCAGATCGGCGGAAAATAAATAAAAACAAATATAGTGGCGCCCCGTACGGGACTCGAACCCGTGTTTCCAACGTGAGAGGCTGGCGTCCTAGGCCACTAGACGAACGGGACGTGTGCACTGTTGGCAGACGGCTCGTATAGTTTAGGCTGCTTCGCTGATCAAGGAAATAGAATCGACACGTCGCGTTCTGTTTTGGCGCATGATTGAAAAAACGTCCGGCTCACGTGGCGTGCGCGTTACGTGTATCCGCAGGTGAAAGAGAAATTCGTGAAGGTGGATGAAGACAAGACGGCGGAGAGCGACGTGCGCGAGTTTTTCGCTTCAGCCGAAGACGTCGGTGAGCGGATCGATAAGTGGCTTGTGGGGAAGCTTCCAAACTTCAGCCGCTCGCGTATCCAGGCGCTCGTGCGGGAGGGAGCGGTTTGGTCCGGTGGGCGGATTCTCAGCAATCCCGGTGAGCGTATCAAAGCCGACGAGGCATATAGAATTATAGTGCCTGACGCTGTGCCGGAACCCCCGCGTGCTCAGCCCATTGCGCTGAATATCGTCTATGAAGACGCGCATCTCATTGTCGTAGACAAACCGGCCGGACTCGTTGTGCATCCTGGAGCCGGGCATTCCTCCGGGACGCTGGTTAATGCGCTTATCGCGCATTGCGGCGAGAGTCTCTCTGCTGTTGGCGGGCCAGAACGGCAAGGGATCGTGCATCGGCTCGACAAAGATACTTCAGGGCTTTTAGTGGTCGCAAAAGACGATGCAACTCACCAAGGTCTGGCTGAGCAGTTCGTGTCTCATGGACTTGATGGGCGGTTACGCCGTTCCTATATCGCGTTGTCCTGGGGAGAGCCCGATCGCAATCGGGGGCAAATCGAGGCGAATCTGGGCCGCAGTCCGCAAAACCGCACAAAAATGGCTGTTGTCGCACCTGAGGAAGGTCGGCACGCGGTGACCCATTATGAGGTTCTGCGGACGTTCGATGCTCCTTCTGCGCCGAAACTCGTTTCGCTGATGCGTTTGGTGCTCGAAACAGGCCGCACACATCAAATTCGCGTGCATTTGGCGCATATCAGGCATCCAGTTCTGGGGGATCCGGTTTATGGTAGTGGCTTCAAAGCGAGCGCGCGTCGGCTAGGGCCAGCAGCGCGAACGGCACTCGAGAGGTTGGGGCGACAAGCTCTACACGCCGCAGAATTGGCGTTTGAACACCCGGTTACCGGCGAACAGCTCTCATTTGAGAGCCCTTTGCCCGACGATATGGTCCGGCTTGTTGAATGCCTGGAAGCCGGAAACTGAACCTGGAACATGGCTTAAAACAATGTTGGGGCTAAACGACCGTGCGTGCACGGACGCTGAAGTTTGTGCTAGAATAAATTCCGCTGAAATGGGATTTGGCGAATAGCCATTCCCGGCCGCTACTCGACCGGCAAATGGCAATTCTCGCAGATGTCGTCAGCTACAGATTAGCTTATCGGTCCGATCACTTCTTGAGAGGGAACCGAATGCGAAGAACTGCGTATCACTTCAAGGAGTTGTGACGGCTTGTTACGTCAATAACACGGCAATGTTCATTGCTGGGCGCGCGTTGCTTGGATAAGCACTTAAATACATTCCCGGCCCTTGCAACGGACTGGGCGCCTTCGAAACGTTTGCTAGAGCCGACAATGGTGGTCGGCGGGCATTGGAAAGTGGGGTTACGCGATGGCCAGTAAAACTCTTCCGACAGTCAGCGGCGGATCGGTTGGACTGTCCCGGTACATGGAAGAAATCCGCAAATTCCCGATGCTCGAGCCGGACGAGGAGTTCATGCTCGCCAAGCGGTGGCAGGAACATGAAGATTCCGAAGCGGCTCACAAGCTCGTCACGTCGCACCTTCGCTTAGTTGCCCGGATTGCGATGGGCTATCGCGGCTACGGTTTGCCGATCGGTGAGGTGATCTCCGAGGGCAACGTCGGCTTGATGCAAGCGGTGAAGCGTTTCGATCCGGATCGCGGGTTCCGCCTCGCGACCTACGCGATGTGGTGGATCCGTGCTTCGATCCAGGAGTACATCCTGCGTTCGTGGAGCCTTGTGAAGATGGGCACCACAGCGGCGCAGAAGAAGCTCTTCTTCAACCTGCGCCGGGCCAAGAGCCAGTTGCAGGCTCTGGAGGACGGGGACCTGCGCCCTGACCAGGTGAAGGCGATCGCAACGAAGCTCGGCGTTACCGAAGAAGACGTGATTTCGATGAATCGGCGTCTGGGTGGTGATGCTTCGCTCAATGCTCCGCTCCGTGCTGAACCGGATTCGGGTGAATGGCAGGATTGGCTCGTTGATGATGCTCCGGATCAGGAAGAGCAGCTTGCGGAACAGGAAGAGCTCGGCATGCGCCGCAGCTATCTGTCCGAGGCGCTTTCGACTCTCAATGAGCGGGAGCGGAGGATTTTCGAGGCCCGGAGATTGGCTGAAGATCCTTCGACGCTTGAAGATCTGTCTGGTGAGTTTGGCGTGAGCCGCGAGCGTATTCGACAGATCGAGGTGCGTGCCTTCGAGAAGGTTCAGAAGGCGGTTCAGAAAGCAGCCCTAGAGGCTGAGCGCGAAGAGGCTTAAATGCCTGCCGCGGCCCTATAAAAAAGGGCTGCGGCCTTTACGCGCCTGCGGTGTTGATCAGCGTGCGCCGCACAATGCCCATGAAAATACGGGGCGAATCATTTAAGTTGTTGACTCGTGAGGAGTTAGTCCTTGCCACCGCTGTGTGGTGGCGCCTGCGAGAGTGCGCGTTAAGGACAAAAGGGGGGCAATTGCCCTTGTTGTTGCCGTTAACAGGCCGGCACAAGTCCGGCTGGCACTTGCCGAGCGCGTGGTGGGTACGGATGACCCCACCCGAGGGAGCGTTCGGCAGCCTTACAGGCACTGCCTTCTCACAATCGCATCCTGGATCGCCTCGACAGCCGAATTTCAGACATTGTAGTCGTCTCCATGCCAGCCGTCCCCGGCTGAGCGGGGTGGAGCGTGCGCTGCGATGCTGCCGTTTGGTCGCCCTTGGTTGGGCCTCGGTCGCGGCACCTTCACGAAGATGGAGTGGCCCATGCTGACGCGCCTTCATCCACGTCTGGTTCCGCTGAGATTTGTTTCACGAGTTTTCCAGATCCACCCGCGTCATCTCGAATTCGACTGGTTGTTGCTCCTCTGGCGTCTCAAACCGCATTACCCTCCAAGTCCCGCCTAACTGAGCCTTGCCGGTAAGCCAGTGCGAGGGTAGGCCGGCCAGATAAATTCAAAGGGCTGATCGATGGACGATCAGCCCTTTTGTTTGTTCGGTATGTCTGTAAATCGACTGCGCGTTACATCGGGATCTTTGCGATGCTCAAGGCGAAGTAGTTGTCGACGGCCTCAGCGATGGAGTCAGATACCTTCCGGCGCCAGCTTTCAGACATGAGCAGCTTTGCGTCACTCTTGTTGGTGACGTAGGCCAGCTCGATCAGAACTGAAGGTACAAGCGCAGATTTCAGAACCTTGAAGGCAGCTGTCTTGTGAGGGTTGCTGCGCAGGTTGGTCGAGTCCCCCATATATTCGACGACGGAGCGCGAGAAGAGGTCTGTACGGTGGTGCGTGACCTCGACGGCGGCGGTTGCACGGTCGGCAAGCATGCGTTTGACGATGTCAGAATCCCGCGCGTCGATTGCTGCGAATTTGCTTTCGGGGATGTCGATGTCGGAGGCTCGCGCACGTGCGCTCGATTTCAGCCGCTCGGCGACAGACGGACGAAGCGAGTAGATCGTTGCCCCGCGCGCCGATGAACGCGCGTAATCCGCGTGAACCGCGATAAAGAGGCTCGCATTGTGCTGTTCGGCAAAGGCTGTGCGGTCTCCGAGCGGGATAAACTCATCGGTTTCGCGAGTCATCAGTACGCGGTAGCGGCCCGATTCTTCGAGCTTCTTGCGTAGGGTATGGCTGAACGCGAGGACCACATCTTTCTCAACGACACCGTTTTTCTGGGCGCCGGAGTCATGTCCACCGTGTCCCGGATCTATGACGATGAGCTGCTTTGCGGTGCGCTTTTCGATGGCATCCGGTCGCTGTGCAGGTTGCGGCGGGCGCGGCAAGAGGTCGGAGGCGCCCAATCCGAATGGTTTATCAAAATCGGGTTCGGGTTTTGGAGCCGGAGCTGCGCTCGCGGTGTGCACTGGTGTGACGGGCGCCGAGGCGAGCGAGACGATATCGAGAACGAGCTGGGGCTCCTTGCCGTCTTTCATCTCCAGCTTCGCCGTTTCGACGAAGACCGGCTCTGTGACGCGGATGATAACCTTTGACTTCTTGGGGCCGGAGCGGCCTCCCCGAAAGCCGCTTACCAGACCTACCGGACCGTTTTTCGGAAGCGGTGGTAGGCGAAGGCCGACGGCGGGCAGCTCCACGACCACGCGATTAGGATTGGCCAGCGAGAACACCTGATAGGTGCTGCGGCGTTCCAGCGCGATGATGAAGCGCGTGCGTTTTTGGTCGGGGTGTGGAGCGGATTGCGCAGGCGCAGCCTGGTTTGCAGGCGCGGCTTGTGGCGCCGCTGAAGCCGCCGCGCTTAAGAATATTGAAGCTACACCAAGAACGAGCGCACACGCAATGGAGCGCTCAAACCGTAAACCCATTTCGGCTGGACCCCCGTCTAACGCGATACGGTTCATTTGGAATCGAGACCGGTAATATTCCCGCTGAAGATGGCTATTTCCGGGTCTTCATCGGGTTTTTACTTGTCTTAACGTATGCGGGTTAACGAAGGCTTAACGTTAATGGCTGTGCCAAAGCCAAACGGATTCGCTGACTCCTTAAGCCGCTGATCTCGTTCTTGTTTTTAGTTAATGTTAGGTAATTACTTTGCTGGGTGTCTGCCAGCGAGCTGCAGCCTTGTCATCGGATTCGCGCGCATCAACCCATTCACCGCGCCCCTCATCATCGGTCTCTTTTTTCCAGAAAGGTGCGCGGGACTTCAGGTAGTCCATCAGGAATTCGGCGGCCTGGAAGGCTGCCTGCCGGTGGGCGGACGCGGTAATGACGAGTACGATGTTGTCGCCCGGCTTCAACGTGCCGTAGCGGTGAATGATAAGACTGGCAGCTAGTGGCCAACGGGCTGCCGCTTCCGCTTCAACACGCTCGAGTTCGGTTTCCGTCATGCCGGGGTAATGTTCCAACGTCATCGACGAAATCGGGGTATCGGGTGTGTTTCCGCGCACTGTACCCGTGAATGTCACGACGGCGCCGATGTCGGTGCGCCCTTTGGTCAACACCTTCATTTCGGCACCGACGTCGAAATCGTCAGTCTGGACGCGGACGGCCATTAGGTCAGCCCCCTGTCACGGGCGGAAAAAACGCGATTTCGCGGGCACTGGCGATGGGCGCGTCGGAGCGGGCGTGCGTGTGGTCGATTGCGGCGCGGATTACATCGGCGCGTTCGAAAGCGGCGGCATACTCGGGACCGCGGCCCTTGAGCCAGCCCATGAGGTCGCCGACCGTTGCGATATCTTCGGGTGGTTCGATGTGTTCTTCGGCGCGGCCCACCTTTTCGCGCACCCAGGCGAAATACATGAGTTTGATGGGTTTTGAATTTTCAGTCATTTCGTTCACTCGTTGCATGCCGGATTGCGGCACTTAGGTAATCACTGCCTGTCCAGAGGGTAAGTATAGCCGCCAGCCATAGCAAGACGAGCCCCGCCTGCATGGTGAGCGACGTCGGGCCGCCCATGGCCGGACCGGCAAGCAACAAGGCCAATGCCACCATCTGCAGGACCGTCTTAAGCTTGGCTAATTGCGTTACGAGTACCCTTACCTGAAGACCGGCGAGAAACTCGCGAAGCCCGGAAACAAGTATTTCACGGCACAAGATGATCACGGCGGCGAATACGGCCGTTCCGGAAAGCGTGCCATCCGCGATGAGCATCATGAGGGTGGCGCCCACCAGCAACTTATCCGCGATCGGATCGAACATTGCGCCGATGAGCGATTGTTGGCTCCAGATGCGGGCCAGATATCCATCCAGCCAGTCCGTAATTGAGGCCAGCACGAAAATTGCGAATGCCGTCCAATGAGCTGTAACTGGATCAAGATAGTAGAGGGCCAGCACCAGCGCAGGCACCGCAAGGATGCGGGCGAAAGTCAGACAGTTGGGAATGTTCAGCACAGTGGCGCGCGACGCAGAGTGAAGCATGAAGCTGGAAAGAGCATCACCTGAAGGCGACGTCAATGGTGAGGCGCTCTCTTCGTCAGTTCTCTCCAGCTGGGAGGTCGTTCTGAGCGGCCTGAATATCTGTAGGTGCGTCTGAGATAGTGGTGCATAATTTGGAACGGGGAGGTGGCGAAACGGCTTTAGAACCTGAGCAGTTGCAAGCGAGGTTTGGCTATGAGCTCTTTCATGTCCCGAATTCATTCATTGTATGTTGCCGCGATCTACGCCGTGGTTGCGTTATTTGCAATTACCGCGGCGGCGCCAGCGCAAAGCCGCAAGTCTGATCTTGGTGGATCCTGGAACGGTGTGGGGACGGTCATGCTGCCCTCGGGGGACTCCCAACAGGTCCGGTGCCGCGTACGTTTCAACCGCTATTCCAGTGAGAGCTATAATATGCATGCCGTGTGTGCGACGCCGTCAGGGCGTGCTGTGCAGACGGCCGTTATCCGGCGGGTCGGATCGAACAAGTATTCCGGTAGCTTCCACAATGCCGAATACAACTATTCGGGTTCCATCTTCATTACCTTGCGCGGCAGCCGGCTGAGTGCGTCGCTGGATGGTGGCGGGGCGTCCGGCTATATGCGCCTTAGCCGCTAGCAGAGCGCAAAGACCCTACCAAGAAGGTCGGTCAGCTGCGGCGCTCGTGAAAGAAGTCATAGATCTTTTGGGCCATCTCGGCTGAGATGCCTTGAACCTCTTTGAGGTCTTCGACACCCGCGCGGCTGACAGCTTTGGCCGATCCGAAGTGCGTTAGCAGGGCGCGTCGCCGCGTTGGTCCGATGCCGTCGATTTCATCGAGCGGGTTGGCGCTGAAGGCCTTCGCGCGTTTGGCGCGGTGGGTGCCGATGGCGAAGCGGTGGGCCTCGTCACGCAGTCGCTGAACGAAGTAAAGTACAGGGTCCCGCGGTTCGAGCATGACCGGTGGGCCTCCCGCAGGCTTATGGAAGTGCTCGCGGCCGGCATCGCGGTCTGGACCTTTGGCCACGCCGAGCAGTGCTATGTCGTGGAGGCCCAATTCCGCCAAGACTTCGCGGGCGACGGCGAGCTGGCCTGCCCCGCCGTCGATGAGAACGAGGTCGGGTATCTTTTTTTCGGCGGCGGTCCGTTCGTCATTCTCCTCTAACGTGGCTTGAGGTTCTTCGGCGTGCTCTGGCTCTCCGTTTTGCGCGCGCAAGGCGGCGAATGCCAGAGAGTTGGAACCGCGTTCTGCAAGCGGCATGGGATCGGGCGCGCGTATGCGTGTACCGGGCTCTTCGACGATGTAATCTTTTGTTAGCTCTGTGGTTTTCTCGGCTTCAGCGGTTGTCCCAGCCGGGTCAACGAGCCTTTTGAAGCGTCGGGTCAGCACCTCGCGCATCATGGCGTAGTCGTCACCAGGTGTGAGCGTGTCCGACTTGATGTTGAACTTCCGGTACTGGGATTTCGAGAATCCCTCAGGTCCCGCGACGATCATGGCGCCGACGGCGTTGGTGCCGGCGATGTGGGAGTTGTCAAAAACTTCAATTCTGGTCGGCATGGAATCGAGATCAAAACGTTCGGCTAGTCCCTTCAGCAACTCGCGCTGGGATGCCGTTTCGGCGACTTTGCGGCCGAGAGCTTCCTTCGCGTTCGCCTGGGCGTGGGCCACGAGTTCGACCTTGGGGCCGCGCTTCGGCGTCAGGATCTCGATTTTCCGTTCGGCCTTGGTCGAGAGGGCTTCTGTGAGCAGGTCGCGTTCGGGCAGATCGTGCGAAACCAGAATCATGCGGGGGATCGGCTTGTCATCGTAAAACTGAGCGATGAAGGCACCTAGCACCTCATCGGCCTCGAGCGATCGGTCTGCTTTGGGATAGTAAGCGCGGTTTCCCCAGTTCTGACCAGCACGGAAGAAGAAGACCTGAATGCAGGTCTGTCCTCCCTCCTGATGCGCGGCGAAAATGTCGGCTTCTTCGATCCCGGCAGCGTTGATGGACTGATCAGCAGTTACGTGTGCCAAAGCCCATAGTCTGTTGCGGTAGGTCGCTGCGCGCTCAAACTCGAGCTTGTCGGATGCTTCCTGCATCAACGCCTGATACATCTGACGGACGGTTTGGCTTTCACCGCGCAAGAAGCGCACCGCCTCATCAACCAGCTTTTCGTAGTCTTCGAGGCTGATTTCTCCGGTGCACGGCGCGGAGCAGCGTTTGATCTGCCAGAGCAGGCATGGCCGTGTGCGACTCTCGTAGACGCTGTCGCTACATGAGCGCAGCAGGAACGCGCGTTGGAGCATGTTGATGGTGCGGTTGACCGCGCCAGCGGAAGCGAAGGGGCCAAAGTAGTCGCCCTTACGATTTCGCGCTCCGCGATGTTTGAGAATTTGAGGAGCTCGGTGGTCGCGGGCGAGCAGGATGAACGGAAATGATTTGTCATCGCGCATAAGCACGTTGAAGCGGGGCCGGAAGCGTTTAATCAGGTTGGCTTCCAGGAGCAGAGCTTCTGCTTCCGTGCGTACCGTGACGAATTCCATCGCGGCTGTGGCGGCGATCATGCGCGCGATGCGATTCGTGTGGCCGCCGAGACGCGTATAATTGGAAACGCGTGACTTTAGAGAACGCGCCTTGCCGACATAAATAACCTCCCCGTGTCGGTCCAGCATGCGGTAGACGCCAGGTGCCGCGGGGAGCGTTTTAAGATATTCAGCGATGACTTCCGGGCCGGAGCGGTGCGTCGGCTTGCTGCCGGCCGCTCCGCCTCCGCCCTGGGATGCGTTCTGATTGGGCATGCAGGCAACATTGGCTGTCGCGACGCCGGCGTCAAGCGCGTGTGATGATCGATAAATTCGTCGGTATTCTCTGCCGGGTGGCGAGCAAATTTCATTATTTGAATTACATCAGCAACACTAAGTCTCTTGTGTCCCTTTTTGATTCTGAAGTTCGCCTATTAGGCTCGCCTTAAACTCCGGTGAACTTCGGACCTGGGCCAGTAAGCCAGAAGTCTGATGATGCCGGTGGGTGCAAGTCTTGCCGATCCGCGAGATACCTGCGATTGGGAGGGATGCGTCGGCCTAACAGAAACGCGGAGATGGCACGGATATGAGCGACAATTCCAATAACAATGACGGCCAAGTTACGTTGGAGGTTCGTGATGGCATTGGTTGGGTGACGCTGTCGCGGCCGCAGGCGCGCAACGCCATGACTTTCACGATGTATGCTCAGCTCCAAGCCATTTTCGAAGGGATTGTCCCAGGCGGCGACGTCCGGGCGCTGGTTGTGACCGGCGCGGGGGAAAAGGCGTTTGCAGCTGGAACCGATATTTCCAAGTTTCGCGATTTTACGACGCCGCAGCATGCGCTCGATTACGAACGGACGATGGATGTCGTGTTGGGGTCGATCGAGCGCTGCCCGGTTCCAACGGTTGCGGCTATTGCCGGGGCTTGCACCGGGGGCGGTGCCGCTATTGCTGCCTGTTGCGATCTGCGCATTGCCTCGCGGGATATCCGGTTCGGCTTTCCGATTTCGCGGACGCTCGGCAACTGCCTTTCCGTGGCCAATCTTGCGCGCCTCTCAGATCTCATCGGGGTAGCCCGGACCAAAGAGATTATTTTTACTTCGCGTTTGATTGAGGCTGATGAGGCTTTGGCGTCCGGGCTCGTTTCTGAGCTATTGGATGATCACGCGAGCCTGATGTCGCGCGCGGCTGCGCTAGCGAATGTTGTCGCAAGTCACGCCCCCTTGACGCTTCGTGCAACCAAAGAAGGTTTGCGGAGGTTACGGACGGCCTCCCAGGTTCAGGACGATGATCTCATCGTGAGCTGCTATATGTCCGAGGACTTCCGCGAGGGTTTGGAGGCGTTTCTCGGTAAACGTCCGGCCAATTTCAAAGGCCGCTAACGTGATCTCGCGGCAAAGAGCCACAAAACCGCCATTGGTGCATGTGCAGTGAAAGGCCTTGCCGATATCGGCAAGTCCTGCTGTCCATAATCGCCGGGGGCTTTTGTTGCAGGTTCTCAACGCGGTTCGCGCAGTGCGTTTATCTGCGATCAGGCCGTCAGAAAAACAGAATCCAGTGTCGCGCCGATTGCTGCGACCCGTAAGGGGTATACGGCAATCGTGGGTGCGCAGAGCGGTCCTATTGCTATTTGCGGGGCTTGCCGGATTGTCAGCTGCTGCTGGACCTGTGTCGAGCGAGGGCATGCGCGGCACGCAACGTTCGCTCGCGTCCGATCCCTTTGCGACGTCTGAAGGCGTTCTCAAATTCATCAATGACTATCGCGAGAACAAGCAGCCATCGAAGGTTCCAGCCGCGGTCCATGCGATGGTCCGGCACGGGCTTTTACGCGATCCGGAAAAGGCGGGAATCTATACGGGGTTTATTGCAGGCGTTATCGGCAGCAACCGGGTAAAGGCGACCGACCTGATCGCCGAGATGTTCCCCATGCCGCCGGTGGAACAGGTCGTTCTGGTTAAGGCCATCGCCTATTCGGGCTTACCGGACTGGCAAGCCTTTCTCGTCCAGTTCATAGAGCGTATGCCGGCTCGGAAGGTGCTCATCAAGAAGTACCTCTATGGAGGTGGCAAGACTCTCGACAAGCTTGAGCTAGATGATCCCTATGTGATTGATGTTTTATGGGGTTTTTACTTCGCCACGGGAGAGTGGGACCCTGTGATCCGCATTGTGTCGGTTCTTAAATGGGCGGAAGAGAAGAATGACGTTGAAAAGCTGACCATCGGCGCGATGGCCAAGTGGACGTTCGCCAGCAATGCGGCACGCGATAAGAACTTGCTCGATCTGGCCAAATCCCAGATGGACCATGAAGACGAAGCTGTGCGCCGGCAACTTCAGGAAGTGATCGAGGCAGCAGAGCTTTATGAATTGAGCAGTCTGCGCGAAGCCGCTTTGAAGCAAATTGATGAGATTAAGACGAAGGGCCCCAAGTGGAACCGGGATTGGGGGACGTGGGGCCAAGCTGGAACAACCGCCTTGGCGTTGGGCTGTGTCGCGGCAAGCGTACTTGGCCAACTCCAGTTCGGAATCCCTTGCGTGCTTGGCGGCGCACTCTCAACTGCCGCGGTCAATTATATGTCCAAACCGGCGCAATAATTCAGGCGCAAAAGCGCGAGCTGCTACTTTTCCGTCTGGGGTTCGCTCGCCTCTTTCGCGGCGCCTGCTCGACGTCCACGCGCTTGCGTCAGCTTGGAGTAGCTAAGGGGTGTCTTGAAGAGAATGAACGTCAGATCGCCGATCTTTGAGCCCCACAGGTTCGTAAAGAATTCTTTATGTATCCGTTTGGCTGCTGTGATGCGGTGACCGCCGTCGATGACCACCCAGTTTCCGAGGGCTCCGACCCGGCAGATGATGGGATCGAGGCTGCTGTAGCCCTCACGGCGAATGGCTTGAAGAACCGCGTTAAGGCGTGGGCTGTCGAGGCGTTCATAGTTCTTAATGGGCATCTGATCGAGCAATTCGATAGGCACTTCGACCTCGGCGACACCATCGACGAATTCAATGCCGTCAATGTCGCGCGGAGATTTGATCCGCGTGAGCTTGGGAATGCGTCCGACTGTATAGCCGCTGTAGTCCATTCGCTCAGTTTCCTAGAACCAGAATTGCGGGTCTCCCTTGCAGGGCCCCGTGCATCAGGAACTTGTTACGCACCGACGTGTCAGAAAGATCTAAAGAGCCTGCGCGGGGTGTGATTGCCCTGCTTCGCGGCTCAGTTTGACTATGAAAGTGACATGCGAAGGCGCAATGTCAACACGCTGCCGGTGACCCTGGCGATCACGGTACTCGGGGTAGGGAAAGACCCTGCCGGTCTATCCTTTAGCCTTCAGGGCAAAGTTGGAAGGCCTTATCGAGAGCGGCGGAAGCGCTGGAGAACTCTTCGAGGGTTTCGCCTCCCTTGGCGTAGGCCGCGATGTAAGCCTCGGCTTCGCGTTTCTCTTTGCCGGCATTGACGTCCAGAACCGTGTAGTTGACGACGTCGTTATTGACGGCCTTGATGATGATGGCCTTCGCACCACCGTAGCTCGCAGTCCATACGCGGCATTTGTCTGGCTCGGACTTTGCGGGCGCTGCTTTCTTTGCTTCGTTCGCGACCATTGCGGTCTTGGTCGGGGCGTTCTCTTTCGCGCCCGGAGAATTGAGCACTGTTACAGATTTCGCGTCCGCTGCGGGTGCGTCGGGACTTAGAGTTGCTGCTGGTGCGGGCTTGTTTGATGATCCGCCAGCGGGAGGTGCGCCCAGTCCTGAGGGGTCAGCAGCTTGAGCGCGGTTACGGTTGATAACAGATGCTACTAAGTCGGCGCTGCTGGCCGTCGCGGGCTTCTGAGTGGCAGGCGGTGTTTTGGCTGCGGCCGTGGTCATCTTGCCACCACGCGCAAGGGCGACGAGCTGAGGTTCGGGATCCGGTCTATTGCACTCTCCCTGATAGAACAGGTCGGCAATTGATTTGATGTCGTCGGAATAGCCGCGATCGCTCGGCGCCCACTTGGTGGTCAGGTGAGAGAACGTCATGGGGCCGCGAATGCTGCGCTGCCAGGATGTCAGGACATTCCATTCCTGAACCTTCCGAGTGCGCTCCGCGACGGGATTTTGGATCGTTTCGCCAGTGTACATGAGTACATGTTCGAGATGCGCGCGCACGCCGCTGTCGACGTCCCGGAAACGTTCGCCTTTTACGCCGCCACCGGTTGCGCCAAGTCCGGCGAAATTATTCTGTGATGCGTCCACGTCGCCTGTGTAAGCAAGGTTCGCCGTTTCAACGAGCATCTGAAAGAACGCAATATCCCACCGTATCCCGAGTTGTTCGCCATGACGCATGTAGGAGACGGCGATTTTGTCATAGCGCGGGTTCATGCGGGTATTGCGTGATCGCAGGAATGCCATGAGGCGCCCTGGTGTCGCGCAGGCTGGCACCACGTTGTTGGGTGCCACTTTAATCCCCGGCAAACGGGCAGCAGATGCTGGCGCCGTGCCGTATAGGACAGACATGGCAATGAGGGCCGGGATTGCGAGACGGGTTAGCATATCAAACACCTTCGGGCGTTCTGGCTTCTTCTTGCGAAGGGCGTTGGCGGCTTACACGCCCATGACAAAACTATCTATTCCGTTAACGTTAAGGGCTGGTTGACGACTGGCCTGCTTTCCGCCCCTCAACGTCCGGTCTTTGGATTGTATCGATCAATAATCCGGCATCAATTTGGGTAGTGCAGGGAAGAAATAAGGCGATCAGAGGGCTGATCTATTACAAAAGCGCGGCAACTACCCTTTGTTGGGCTGAGTTACGCCTGAGCGAGGCTCATTCGCCCATGTCAGATGCTGGCCGCCGTCTAGCGCGATCATTTGGCCTGTTAGCGCCGGTGCGGCCAGGATGAAGCGGGCGGCCGCAGCCACTTCTTCCGGGGTTGGTCCGCGGCCGAGCAATGTGCTCTCTGCTTCAGCCGCGAAGTCAGCATCTGTTTGATGTATGCTTTTGAGGACCGGCCCCGGTCCGATCGCATTGACGCGGACGCGCGGCGCCATGGCTTGAGCAAGAGTACGTGTTGCCGTCCAGAGCCCGGATTTGGAAATCGTATATGAGAAGAACTCGGGAGTCAGGCGCCAAACACGTTGATCAATAATGTTGATGACATTGCCCTGTTTATCGGAGGGAAGATCAACATAGAGGGCACGCGCAAGAAATACTGGCGTCCTAAGATTTATATCAAGATGTGTGTTCCATATTTCTTCGGTCATCTCTGCAACCGAGTCCGGAAGGAATGCCGACGCGTTATTGATCAAGCATACCGGCTGAGCGAGGGCATCCGCGCAGCGCGGTATCAACTTGGCAACGGCGTCGCTGTCGGCAAGGTCGCAATCCAGAACCGCAGCTGAGCTCCCGAGAGTTGTGATCTCGTGGGCCAGCTCCTCAGCCTCGCCGCGAGAATGGCGGCAATGGATAGCCACACGCCAGCCATGACGTGCAAGATCAAGCGCGAGGGCGCGTCCGATCCGGCGTGCTGCGCCGGTAATTAGTACAGTATCCGGTGTGCCGGTCGCGGTGGTGCTCATGATGAACTGTCGTTCCTTTGGCGGGATAGGCTCGGTTAAGCCGCCGTTGTCGTGCGGAGGATCATATTTGCCAAGTGCGACGTGTGAAGCATCTACGGATGGTGAGGGCGAAGAAGTTCGGTGCTTTGTGACGCGTCGCAATGAAGAATGTGTTGGGACTCTGTGGGTAGATCTTGCGGTCTTGGCGAGGGAGCGAAAAGCTGTGGCTGCGGTGCCTCTTCTTGAGCCCGAATCAAAAATGAATTCTCGTCTATTTGATGTGCACACTGCCCAATAAACAGACTTGCTTCATTTCAAAATTGCACTGCTCGCAGTCGAGTTATGCGCAATTGTTGTTCAGTTAACTGTGCGTGTTGCTCCATCAGCACAGTTTCCACTCAAGCGTTGTGTCCGGATCGACTTAGGACTTGTTTCCTCCAGCTGATTTGCGCTTCCTATCCATCATGGTCGCGGCAGATTCAATGGAGGATCGGGCCGCAGTGAACCCGGGGGGTGTAACCATATCATGACGACGACTTCGAAATTTGTTCGCAGGGCAGCCGTGGCGGCGTTGGTACTCGGGATCGGTGCCACAACGGCTGTTGCAGGTGGTTTTGAGCGCTATGAGCGCGACGGAAGCATTAAGGATGCTCCTGTCGCAAGCGAGGGCCGGAAATTTGAATGGTCCGTCAATGGCGGCTTGATGTCCGACTATGTTTTCCGCGGCGTTTCGCAGAGCGGTGAAGATCCTTCGTGGTTCGCTGGTGCGGATGCGTCCTACGGAATCTTCTACGCCGGTGTTTGGGCTGCAAAGGTTGATCAGGCCTTCACATCTTCAGATGCAGAAGTCGACCTGTACTTCGGCATTAAGCCGGTCCTTGGTCCGGCAACCTTCGATTTTGGTGTCATTTACTATGGTTATGCTGGTCAGACCGCTAACGTTGACGTCGACTATTGGGAATTCAAGGCTGGCGTCAGCGGCGAAATCCTGCCGAAGTTGAGTGCTGGCGTAACCTATTACTATACGCCAGACGACACGTTTGAGATCGGCCCTGGCCACGCTGTCGAGGGTACCCTCGGTTACGCGCTGCCAAAGGTCTGGATCTTCGATCCATCCATCAGCGGTACGCTTGGTTATAAAGAGAACGAGGACGTAGCGAACTCCGACTACACGTATTGGAACGCTGGTCTCTCGCTCGCTGTTGAACAGCTGACTCTCGACTTCCGCTACTGGGGTACGGACACCGACCAGTTTGGTGATCTTGGCGATGACCGGTTTGTCTTCAAGGCAACGGTGGCCCTGCCATAATCTAAGATACGTCTCCTGTTAGAACGCGACGCCCGGTTCTTCCCCGAGAGCCGGGCGTTCGTTTATCTAAAGCCTGATTTGTGGTGGGCCTAGACGGCATCGCCGTAAGTCTTGCCCGCCAGATAACCCGGCCGAGTTATGCACCGGCTCAGATCAAGGGTGTCATGGCTTCATGGAGTTTCCGGGGGTGTTGTCAATCTGTCAAACTACGGGCTTATATTCGCCGTAAATATCAGACTGCAGACCGTTAGGTGCGATGTATTAAGAAGCGACGTATCGCGCGTTCCGGTTTGGTGATCGGGTGGTCTGCGTCTATCGCCCTCTCTCTTGGCGCCCACTCGACGGAGGCCAGCTCTGTATCTGCTGTCGGCTCTCTAACCCCGCTGCCGGGCGTGGCTTGGAGCTGGTCTCCATCACACAGCGTGCTTCGCCAGACGAATCAGCTATCTCTCCCGTCATCGACGCGCTCTCACGTGGTCGACTCATCCCCAGTTCTCGCTTTCGCATGTATTGCCGTTTGCGAGATGGGCGCATTAACTAGCCGAGCGCAGCCACGCGAGGGTGGGAATGGTCGTCGCATTCGTGATTGCAGGCTTCATTGTCGCGACAATAACAATCGCGGCAGTGTGGGTTGCGCCGAAAATGCTGCCACAGGTGATCGTTTTTGAGAACGACCCTGATGCCCCGAAGCCCTTCGGCTACAAGATGGCGTGGCTTGCTATCCACTCTACTGACGTTGAGCGCGTTGCTGAACTTCTTGGTTTCAGCGACGGTGAGAAGGCGAATTGGAACGCTGGCATCGGTACGGTCTACGATGATCGCCTTGGTGCCACCCATTTATTCCTCAGTCCTCCGGTTGAGGGATGGACATTCGTCATCGGTCTCACGCTCCCGCATCCGGTCGGGCCCGCCTTTGTCGATAAGCTGACGCCGTTGATGTTGCGATTGGGTCAGTCGTTTGACGATGTGCAGTACTTCTTCACCTATCCGTTGCTCGATTTCTTTGCCTGGGGGCGGGTGCGACAAGGCAAGTTGGTACGTGGCTTTGCTGTGAGCGACGAAGGCGTGGTCTGGAACAAGGGACGTGTCACCCCGGAAGAGCGTTCCTTGGGCTTACGCCTCTTTGAACTCAGAGGCGTACGAGAAAGGAGTGGTGATGCGGGCGGAGAGATGGTGCTCTATCCGACAGAGGACCATGTCTTGCAGATCGCGCGAGGTTGGAGCCTCGATCCGATGCAGCTTGAACGCATGCAAAATGCACCAGGCCATGGCTACGTGGTGCGTGTGCCGATAGCGTGGTGCGCAGAGCGCTCGGGCAAACGCGCGGCGGCATAAACAAAAATCGGCGAAGAGACAAGGTCTACGCCGATGAGGTTTTCGTTTCGCTTTTCTTTATTAGTTCTTTGGGGCTGTGTACGTCGACCAGCGGCTTCCTGTTCCAGCCGGCGCGCGTGCCTGTTCCACGGCAAAATTCTCGCGTGTGCCTTCGGGATTGTGCGGCAGTGAACGTTCGGCTTCGGTGCAGGGACGGCTCAAGATTTCGCCTGTAGCGCGGTCTCGTGTGAAGCTGGCACAGTTCGTTTGCCCTGGAGCCGTTGCCTGGCCCTCGTTTCCACCCAGTCGTTCGGCGTTCTTTTCTAGCGAGATTGCCCCGGTTGTGATGGGAGTCGCTTCACTCGGCGGAGTGGCCTGCGAGATGGCACGGTCTATCGCGTCGGCGAATGTTCCTGAGCTTTTGTTTGTTGGCTGAGCATCGGCAACGTTCGACAAGCGATCATCGGTTCCCTGGTAGACGGTGTTTTGTACAACAGTCCAGAATCCGACGGCATGCCAGAAGACGATACCTGCTACGAAGCCAGCGACGCCGAAATAGACGGCCTGCCGTTTTGGAAGCGCGAGGTACGTCGGGACTTTGTGATCACCTGCAGCATCGTCTGCCACGGGTTCAATGCGCAATTCGATGCGTGGCTCCGAACGAGGTTCAACGCGCGGTTCAACACGAGGTTCTGGGCGTGGCTCAACGCGAGGTTCAGAACGCGGCGGAAGCGGCGGAGGAGTCGCCGGATCGCGAGGCGTGGCGTTGGCTTTGCGCGGATCTTGCATTGATACGTCCCGTTAGTGGTTCAAGTGGAATCACTGGGGAAGCATCGCGAAAAAGTGAGGCGTTGAACTAGGACGTTAACGCCTCACTGATGGAGAACGCACCGGCTATCCACAGGTGCGCCACCTTTTCGATTCGCCAATTGTGACTGGCTGATTTTGCAAGCGAATTCGTGGCTCGCTGGGCCG
This sequence comes from Filomicrobium sp., assembly GCF_025698805.1. Classification (NCBI taxonomy): domain Bacteria; kingdom Pseudomonadati; phylum Pseudomonadota; class Alphaproteobacteria; order Hyphomicrobiales; family Hyphomicrobiaceae; genus Filomicrobium; species Filomicrobium sp. The sequence goes on along the minus strand of NZ_JAILWT010000002.1, from coordinate 339,144 downwards.
CAAATTTGGTGTCCGTGTCAGCGTGGGCCAGGCAAAGGCGAATCTTGCTCGCGCATAGATTTTTTGTTGTTTGTGGAGGCCGCCGCCGTCGCACGGACAGGCGGGACATACATGCGTTGAGCCCGGCACATCCGATGCTGGTTCTCGTTTGCGCCGCACGGTCGCAAGGAGCCTGATTTCGAGAAGCAGATGCGGACCTCACGTAGGCGATTTCCAGCCCCTCGGCAGGAGATGGCCAACATGTCGTGCTTCATTCCTGGGTTCGCTGCGACGAACTCGTCAATAAGGTCATCTGGGGAAACAAGCTGCGCTTCCATCGGCTGGATGTAGCGCGCCGGGATTTTGATCGACTCGAACATGCGACGCGAGAGGTCGTAGTACCCGCGCGCATCTAAGCCCGAGCAGGTTCCGTGCTTCTTGTATTCGTGTATGACCAGCGCGGGACTCGGCATGATGTCCAGCATCTGATCGATGACGGGTTTGGGGACCCAGGGCTTATCCCTCGTCCAACAACGTTCGGGATAGCCGCGATTATGTTGGGGCCAAAGGCCATGCAACACGAATGCGTACGGCCGGGCTGCACGGATATCGCATTGACGTTCGTACCGATCGCCGGTGCGGTCCGCGCAGTATGTCGGGCTCCAAGATAGGACGAGCGCGTAGTAATCGAAGTCACCGGGGCGATCCTGCCTCGTCCGATTACTCTCATAGGTTTGGCGCTGCGCCTCTGCTGTCGCGGACAAGCACGTGGCTAGGATCACGGCGCTAAGCAGCGTGAACGTTAGGGAACGGCGTTGCGTCATCGTTGTATTGTCCCTCCCTCAGTGAGCGCTCAGGCGGCTTCCGCCAGCCGGTCAAGGATGCGCGCCCAACTCCGTGTACCCTTCTTGAAGCTGCGGAGATTGTACTTCTCATTCGGCGAGTGGATTCGGTCGTCTTCGAGACCAAAGCCAACCAACAAACTGTCCATCCCGAGAGCGTCCTTAAAGGCGGTGACGATTGGAATAGATGCGCCGCAGCCCATGAGTACCGCCGGTTTGCCCCACTCGTCTTCGAGAGCGGTGGCTGCGGCTTTGATGGCCGGCGTGTCAGTATTGAATGCAATCGCGCTGCTGCCATGACTTCCGACAAATTCTACGCTGCAGTCAGAGGGAAGACGTTCGCGTACGAATGCATGCAGAGCTTCGATGACTGCTTCCGGGTCCTGGCCCGGAACGAGCCGGCACGTTATTTTTACGGACGCTTCGGCCGGAATGATGGTTTTGAATCCTGCTCCCTGATAGCCACCCTTGATGCCGTTGAATTCCAACGTTGGGCGGGACCAGAGCTGCTCCAGCGGTGAGTGCCGTTTCTCGCCAGCGGGCGTGTCGAGGCCGATCGATCGCAGGACGTCGCCCGCGTCGAAATCTATCGCGGCCCACTGTTTGAGCTGACGTGCCGAGGGCTTTTTGATGCCGTCGTAGAAGCCAGCGATCTTTACGCGGCCGTTTGCGTCGTGCATGGCGCCGCAGATGCCGGTAAGAACACGGATGGGGTTCGCGGCTATGCCACCATAGAGGCCCGAGTGGAGATCGCGGGCGGGGCCGCGGACTATGATTTCCGTTCCGGCCAGACCCCGCAGCATTGTGGTTATTGCAGGAGTGTCGCGGTCCCACTGCCCGGTATCGCAAACCAGGACGAGGTCGGATTTAATTTCGCGGCCATGCTTTTTCAGGAAGCCTGGTAGCGAGGGTGAGCCGCATTCCTCTTCCCCTTCGATGAGGACTGAGACGGCAACGGGCAGTTCGCCATTCACCTCTTTCCAGGCGCGCGCGGCTTCAAAGAAGGTCATCAGCTGACCTTTGTTGTCTTCAGCACCGCGGGCGACGATGACCTTGCCGTTTCCTTTTTCCGTGGCAATGCGTGGCTCGAAGGGTGGCGACTTCCAGAGCTCAAGCGGATCGGGCGGTTGAACATCGTAGTGGCCGTAGAAGAGAAGGTGGGGTTTGGATTTGTCACGCTTGGGACGGTCGTGGGCGACGACCATTGGATGACCGGTTGTCTTTTTTACATCTGCGTCAAAGCCAGAGTCTGCGAGCGTCTTTGCACACCATTCGGCGGCGGTTTGGCATTGTGCCGCATAGGCCGGATCGGTTGAAACGCTTGGAATTGAGAGCAACTCGAACAGGCGTTTGAGTTGTTCATCATGCGTCGCATCGATGCGTTTGAGGACTTCTGGCAAGGCGGAGGTCATCGGCTAAACAGTCCCAGGGTTGATGTAAGGGGAGAAGGGGTGGGATTTGCCGTGAGTTTAGCGCAATTGCTGACGGAGGCCTATTCGCAAAGAGGCCGAAAGCTGTCGTGTCCTAAACGGCCAGACGAAAGTGAGATTATCAGCCGAACCCTCAAGGAGTATTACACGAATAACATCGACCATTTGACGAGCCCCGACATGTGGTCGCAGAGCAAATGACAAATTACAGACTTCAATCAAACGCCGTGCGCTGCTAGGCAGTCTCCCATCCGAGACAGACCGGATTTTCGTCGTGTGTCTGCCGCCCGCCTTCCTCTCGATGTTGCTTGGAGCAAGACCATGAACACTGCGCCCACTTCTGCGCCTCGCTGGGTCTATTTGTTTGGTGCTGATCGCACGGATGGCGATGCAGGAATGAAAACGCTTCTCGGAGGGAAGGGCGCCAACCTCGCGGAAATGGCAAACCTCGGTTTGCCGGTGCCGCCCGGCTTTACGATTTCGACGGACGTTTGCACCGCTTACTACGAGGCGGGGCGGAAATTGCCGGAAAGCCTTACTCCGCAAGTCGACGAGGCGTTGGAAACGATCGGGCGTATCGTTGGGGCGAAATTCGGCGATACGGATAACCCGCTGCTCGTGTCTGTGCGCTCGGGCGCCCGGGCCTCAATGCCTGGTATGATGGACACTATTTTGAACCTCGGGCTCAATGACGAGACCGTGGAAGGGCTCGTGCGGCGCTCCGGCGACCGGCGATTTGCGTACGACAGCTATCGCCGGTTCATTCAAATGTATGCCGATATCGTGCTCGGGGTCGATCACGGGGTGTTCGAGGACATTCTGGAAACGTTCAAGAACCTCAATAGCATGCAGCTCGACACCGAGCTGACGGCGGATGATTGGCTGGAGATTATTGAATCCTACAAGGCGGCTATCGCCGATGCTATCGACCGTCCTTTCCCGCAGGATACGGGGGAGCAGCTTTGGGGTGCAATCAGCGCGGTATTCGGCTCCTGGCAGAATGCGCGTGCCAAAACCTATCGTTTCCTTCACGGCATCCCCGATGATTGGGGAACGGCCGTCAACGTGCAGGCCATGGTGTTCGGCAACATGGGCGAGACCAGCGCAACAGGTGTGGCTTTCACACGCAATCCGTCCACGGGGGTGAAGGAGATATTTGGTGAGTTTCTTGTCAACGCCCAGGGCGAAGATGTTGTTGCCGGAATCCGGACGCCACAGCATTTGACGGAAGCTGCACGCATAGAGGCGGGCAGTAGCCAGCCGTCGTTAGAGGCTCTGACGCCTGGGATGTTTGCCGAGCTCGTTGCTGTCTTCGATAAGCTCGAGACCCGTTACCGGGATATGCAGGATATCGAGTTCACGATTCAGGACGGCAAACTTTGGATGCTGCAGACGCGATCGGGTAAGCGCACGCTGGAAGCTGCCCTCCGTATCGCGGTGGAGATGGCCGAAGAAGGGCTCATCAGCCGGGAAGAGGCCGTGATGCGGGTGAATGCAGCGGATCTTGATCAGCTTCTGCATCCGACAATCGATCCGGACTCTGAGAAAAATGTCCTGACCAACGGTTTGCCGGCATCCCCCGGTGCGGCAGTCGGTGAGATCGTCTTTCACGCTGAGGACGCCGAGGCGGCCAAGGCGAAGGGGATCGATGTTATTCTCGTGCGGGTTGAGACGAGTCCGGAAGACATCCACGGCATGCACGCTGCTGCAGGCATCCTGACGGCACGGGGCGGCATGACCAGCCATGCCGCGGTCGTGGCGCGCGGGATGGGTCGGCCGTGCGTATCGGGCGCGAGTGCGCTGCAGATCGATGCGCGCGCCCGCACATTGAAGATTGGCAGCACCCTTCTGAAAGAGGGTGATGTCATCACGATTGATGGCAGCACGGGGCAAGTGTTGCACGGGCGTGTGAAGATGCGCCAGCCGGAAATGTCCGGGAACTTTGGAACGCTCATGTCATGGGCAGACGAGTTTCGCCGGCTCGGGGTTCGCGCCAATGCTGATACGCCGCGAGATGCTGAGCAATCGCGCATCTTCGGTGCGGATGGCATCGGGCTTTGCCGTACAGAGCATATGTTTTTCGAGGCCGACCGCATTTTGGCGATGCGGGAAATGATCTGCGCTGAAGACGAAGAGGGGCGCCGGGCGGCGTTGGATCGCATTCTGCCGATGCAACGCGGCGATTTCGAGCAACTGTTCGAGACGATGGCTGGTCTGCCTATCACGATCCGTCTGCTCGATCCTCCCTTGCACGAGTTCTTGCCGCATGAGGGCAGTGAGTTGACCTCAGTTGCGGAGGCTCTCGACATCAGCGTTGAGAAGCTTCGTGCGCGTGTGCGTGAACTTTCGGAGTTCAATCCGATGTTGGGTTTTCGCGGGTGCCGTATAGCGATCCGTTACCCGGAAATCACCGAGATGCAGGCGCGAGCCGTTTTCGAAGCGGCTATCGCGGCGGGTAAAAAAACGGGTGCTCCCGTCAAGCCTGAGATCATGATCCCGCTCGTCATATACCGTCGGGAGTTCGATATCCTTGCGGATGTGATCCGAGGGATCGCGCGGGAAGTCGAAGCGGAGCATGGCGTCTCGCTTGATTATGAGATCGGCACGATGGTGGAGCTGCCGCGATGCGCGTTGAAGGCTGACGAGATCGCCGCCGGAGAAGAAGGCGCAGCGTTCTTCTCGTTTGGTACTAACGACCTCACACAAACCTGCCTCGGATTATCACGCGATGACGGCGGGCCGATCCTGCAAACTTATACGTCGGCGGGTATCCTTGAGATGGATCCGTTTGTTTCCATCGATGTGTCTGGAGTTGGTGAGTTGGTCCAGATTGGGACCGAACGTGGTCGACGTGTGAAGCCCGATTTGAAGATCGGTATTTGCGGGGAGCACGCGGGGGATGAGGCCTCAATCCGTTTCTTCCATGAAGCGGGGCTCGATTATGTTTCCTGCTCGCCTTACCGGTTGCCGGTTGCACGCTTAGCGGCCGCGCAGGCTGCGCTTCGCGAGAAAGGCGTCGGCTAAGCTCCAGATTGCAGGGAGAAGCAGCTACCAGTGCTTCTCCTGTTCGTCGAGGGTGGGGCGACGAGGCCGCTCCCCTTTGAAGCGGGGCAGGAATAGCAGAACCAGAACTAGAGGTGGTAGCAGGAACGACCACGCCATCCAGAATGAGTAGTCCCGATTTTTGACTGCTGAGAGGATGCCCGCCGCTGCGGAAGCGGTAATGGCGATTATCGCCCATCCGACAATCCAATAAAGAATATCATCCATGATTCATGTCTGGTCCGCTTAATTGATCACAGCCTGAAGCCGGTACACGCCTCTCAAATGGACGGCGAACATGGCAAAAAAGCAAGCGTTGGAAGCGTAGCTTACGCGTCGGAATAACCCATATCTAGGCCTAGATCGAGTACCGGGGCCGAGTGTGTCAAAGCCCCGACGGAGATCAGATCTACACCGGTTTCCGCGATCGCGCGCACCGTCGTTAGATTAACGCCACCCGAGGCTTCCAGTAGCACGCGTCCGCGAGCAATCGCGACGGCTTCACGTAAAATTGCAGGGGGCATGTTGTCGAGGAGAACGGCATCAATGCGATGTGTTATCGCTTCGCGCAACTGTTGAAGGGTGTCTACTTCCACTTCGATTTTGACCATGTGACCAGCGGTGGTGCGAGCCCGTTCGATAGCCGCTGACAGACCGCCAGCGGCCACGATGTGATTGTCCTTGATCAGAATTGCATCGAATAGACCAAAGCGATGGTTTTGGCCCCCGCCGCACCGCACTGCAAATTTCTCCAGCGCACGCAGGCCTGGCGTCGTCTTGCGTGTGTCCACGATGGTGGCGGAAGTCCCTTCGATGGCATCGACGTAATCGCGCGTGAGGGTGGCAATGCCGCTGAGCCGGCCCAGGTAGTTCAGGGCAACGCGTTCTGCGCCTAATATAGCGCGGGCATTTCCTGACACTTGAGCTATCGGCGTTCCGGGAAAGACGCTGTCGCCGTCGTCTGCTTCGATCCGAAAATCGATTTCAGGGTCCAATGCGCGAAAAGCGTATTCGGCTAGGCTGATGCCGGAAATGACTCCTGGCTGGCGCGTGGCGATCCAGGCGGCAGCCTGCGCAGATGGCGCGATCGTTGCGATGGATGTGATATCGCCAAGCAGCCCGAGATCTTCAGCCAGGGCAGCGTCGACGGCTTGTGCAATCGTTTGATGGGGCAACGGCCCTGGTGTCGTCATGGGGCCGTCAACCGCTCATTTGGCAACTTTGGTGGAGCCGACCGTTTGTCAACGTGGCTCCGTCCGGCTGACGGCTGATGTCGGTAATGGTTGCCGTCTTATCCAGGTCCGTTAAGCGCAACAGTGAATGTCGAGCCATAGGGGATGTGTCCGGGAAATCGCTGCGCATGTGTGCGCCGCGGCTTTCCTCGCGATTAAGCGCGGCGGTCGTGATCAGACGAGACGTCAGTACAATATTGGCCAACGTGATATCGCCGCCGGCTTGGTCTTCGACTTCACGGAGAACCCGGAGGGCGTGGTGCAGGCCGGACTGTTCACGGACAACCCCGACCTCGCCGGACATCGTGCGCCGTAGACGTTTGATCAGGGCCGTGCGCAACGTGGGCTCCACGTTCGAACCTTCGCGCATCAGGGACGTCAGTTTGATGGGAAGTTTTGTAGGCGTGGTTATCTTAGCAATGTCTTCGGCGACGTTTCCGCCCACGACGATAGCTTCAAGCAGCGAATTGGATGCAAGGCGATTGGCACCGTGCAAGCCGGTGCAAGCGGCTTCACCAACGGCCCAGAGCCCCTCCACGGTCGTGCGTCCATTCATGTCGGTTGCGATACCGCCCATATGATAGTGTGCGGCCGGTGCGATTGGGATCAGATCGTTGACTGGATCGAGACCTGCTTCCCGACATTTTTGATATACGCCGGGGAAGGCGTCGGGGAAGCGCAGGCCTATTGTCTTGCGGCAATCCAGATAAGCGCCACGTCCCGCCGCGATTTCGGAGAAGACTGCACGCGCGACGAGATCTCGAGGGGCGAGCTCCGCGTCGGGATGAAGGGCTTTGAGAAAGCGTTCACCGGCACGGTTGACGAGAGTTGCTCCCTCCCCCCGCAAGGCCTCCGTCGCGAGAGGAGCGGGATCTCCCGGCACGTCGATGGCAGTGGGGTGAAACTGCACGAATTCGGGATCGGCAATGACGGCCCCAGCACGGGCAGCAAATGCGAGCGCTTCTCCGCGCGAATATGCCGGGTTGGTGGTGATGGCATAAAGCTTTCCGACGCCGCCGGTGGCGATGACGACGGCGGTGCCGGATATCACTTCATAATCCGCATGGTCGGGACCATCGTTCCGCAGCAAGCGGACACCGGTTACGCGGCCGTCACGAATTTCGAGATCTTTGGCTTCGTAGTTTTCAAGAATTTCTATCGATGGCGTTGCGCGTGCCGAAGCAATGAGCGCTTGCATGATGGCTGCGCCCGTACGGTCACCACTCACCCGGACGACGCGCTTTGCCGAGTGTGCGGCTTCGCGCGAAAGAACGAAGTGTCCGGCCAGGTCGCGGTCGAAGGGTACGCCGTAACTGAGAAGCTCGCGGATGCGCTGTGGTGCGGCCTCAGTGATGATACGCGCGACTTCTTTATCTACGAGGCCACTACCGGCCAAAACGGTGTCGGCTGCATGGGCTTCGGGCGTATCGCCTTCGCCTACGGCGGCGGCAATACCACCCTGGGCCCAGGTACTGGACGCGCCTTGGCCAAGTGGTGCGGCTGCGATCAGGACGACCGGGCGCGGCGCCAGTCGCAGTGCGGTGAACAGACCGGCAAGACCGGCTCCAACGATGACAATCCGGCCGCTGAGTTCGCAAGAAGGATCTTTGAAGCCAGCAACCGCACCGGCATGTCGAGATGATTGGGTCATTTCGGTGTGAAGCCTTTCCGGGAATTGTCCCCCTGGCTATCAGACGTCGACGATGATTGCCGCGTCGAAATCGGCTGAGATGGATCAGTTTGTTAAATTGACCATGCGCTCAACGGCACGACGTGCACGTTCGGCAATCTCAGGATCAACGGTAACCTCATTCTGCATGTAAACGAGGCTATCGAGAATCTTTTCAAGGCTGATGCGTTTCATGTGCGGACACAGATTACATGGCCGGACAAATTCAACGTTCGGTGCTTCGGCTGCGACGTTGGACGACATCGAGCACTCTGTAACCAGGATTACCTTATTAGGCTGGTGGTCCTTCACCCAATTGATCATGGCCGCCGTTGATCCGGTGAAGTCCGCCGTGTTGATGACGTCGGGCGGGCATTCGGGATGCGCGATGATCTTTACTCCGGGATCATCGCCACGCAGAGCCTCCAGTTCGTTCGCTGTGAAGCGTTCATGGACTTCGCAGCGGCCTTTCCACGCGATGATTTCGACGTCAGTCTGAGTCGCAACGTACTTTGCGAGATATTCGTCGGGAATGAGAAGTACGCGCGGTGCGTTGAGGCTTTCGACGACCTTCACAGCGTTGGATGAGGTGCAGCAGATATCGCACTCGGCTTTTACGGCTGCTGACGTGTTCACGTATGTGACGATGGGGACGCCGGGATAGGCTTCGCGCAGCGCCCGTACATCCTCTGCGGTGATGGATGATGCAAGCGAGCAGCCGGCTTCGAGATCCGGGATCAAAACCGTCTTGTTCGGGTTCATCAGCTTGGACGTCTCAGCCATGAAGTGCACGCCAGCTTGGACGATGACATCGGCGTCGACGTTTGCAGCTTCGCGCGCGAGCTGAAGGCTATCGCCGCGGAAGTCTCCCACGCAGTGGAAGATTTCCGGCGTCATGTAATTGTGAGCGAGAACGACGGCGTTGCGCTCTTTCTTCATCACGTTGATGGCCTTGATCAGCGGCGCGTAGTGCGGCCACTCCATCGGGGTGACGACATGCTTTACCTTTTCGTAGAGCGGTGCCATTTCCGCGGCGAGTTCCGGCGTGAATTGGAATTCAGGCCGCGGAACTTCCGAAAAACGCTCATTTGTGGTGCGGACCAGCCCAAGGTCCGGGGCGTTAAGGTTTGCCATGATCACTGCTCCTCCTTCATCATCGTCGATTCGATGTGCTCACATTGAGTATTTTCAATGTAGCTCACGACGCGCGAAGTGCTTTTTGTGTCTTATGCTCGCAACGAGCATTGTCAACCAAGTGTAATATAGGGGAGGTTGCGCGGAATTTGAAGGAGAAATGAGAGTTTGCGGTGCGCTTTTTGCGTCAGGTTCGCGCGCTCAAAAGCCGCCGAGAAAGTGGGCGGGCCACCAATTTTTCCGTGTGAAGACAGCCTTTTACAGTTCTGTATTGTGGCTTTCTAAAGTTAGGAATGGGCCATTGGAGAAAGCGCAAAATTTAAGAAGGTCGTTTCGGCTTTTCGTTCTCTGCACGTTGGCATCGGAGATAGATTGAAGCTCGCTGCGTTGCAGCAAAACTATAACCTTGTATGAGGCCGAACAGATGCTTGCGTTGACCGGCCCCAACGTCTAGAACCCGCGTTTTCCTGAACGCTGGGAGCAGCGGGCGGTGGGAGCTTAAATTACTCTCCGTACGTGCTGCTAATGGGACGATGAGCGCGCAAAACCAGGCAGGCCGACAGGCACAGGTCGGTATTATCATGGGAAGCCAGTCAGACTGGGAAACCATGAAACGTGCCTCGGCGCTGCTTGATGAGCTTCAGATTCCCCATGAGGTTCGGATCGTTTCGGCTCACCGGACGCCGGACCGCCTGTACGACTATGCGCGCAACGCCCAGTCCCGTGGTCTCAAAGTTATTATTGCGGGTGCTGGTGGGGCTGCGCACTTACCGGGTATGGTCGCGGCGTTGACGACGCTTCCGGTGCTTGGCGTGCCAGTATGTTCCAAGGCGCTTGCTGGCTTGGACAGCCTTTATTCAATTGTTCAGATGCCGGCGGGGGTACCGGTCGGTACACTGGCAATTGGCGAGGCGGGTTCGGCGAATGCTGCCTTATTGGCGGCACAGATCCTGGCGCTTGGTGATGAGGCTCTTGGCGCGCGACTGGCAGCATGGCGCAGAGCTCAGACGGAAGCTGTGGGCGAGGTTCCGGAGCGCAATGACTAACCAATTTGATGCACCTGATGACGGCGGTCCAACCGGAAGGGCTGCGCTATGACCGGAGTACTCCCACCGGGATCGGTCATCGGGATCCTGGGTTCGGGGCAGCTTGGGCGCATGTTGGCGGTCTCTGCAGCAGAGCTCGGCTTTCGCGTGCATGTTTTTGGGGACACATCCGGGCCTGCTTTTGACGTTGCCGCTTCGACGACGGTTGGCCCTTATGAAGATCTCGGGGCCATTACGGCATTTGCCGAGACCGTCGATGTCGTTACCTATGAGTTTGAGAATGTCCCGCTTGGTGCGGCTGCTGCGGCCGCCGCAGTCCGTCCGGTTCGCCCAGGAGCGCGCGCACTTGAAGTTGCGCAGGACCGGTTGGTCGAAAAGCGGTTTCTGTCCGATATCGGCCTGCCCGTTGCTCCTTTTGCCAACGTCGACAATTTGAATGACCTGGAAGATGCCCTGGCGACCTTGGGGACACCGGCGATCTTGAAGACCTGTCGGTTCGGCTATGATGGAAAGGGGCAGGTCCGGATCACGTCGGCGGAAGAATCGGATTGGGCGCTTGATGCTATTGGGCGTGCGCCTGCCGTGCTGGAGGGCGTGGTACCGTTTGATTGCGAGATTTCTGTTTTGTGCGTTCGCGGTATCGATGGTCGGACGGCCGTCTACGACGTACCACTCAACAGTCACAAGCACGGAATTCTGGATACTTCTACGGTTCCTGCACCGGTTCCTGCGGAGGTATGTGAAAAGGCTCGTGCTATGGCAGCGCGGGTGGCTGAGGCGCTCGATTACGTCGGCTTGCTCGCGGTCGAAATGTTTTATCTGGGGAAGGACAAGCCGGAGCCGCTCATCATCAATGAGATCGCCCCGCGGGTTCATAATTCCGGACACTGGACGCTGGATGCGTGCGGCGTCAGCCAGTTTGAAAATCACATTCGCGCCGTGGCCGGCTGGCCTCTCGGGAGCGTTGCGCGTCACAGCGATGCGGTCATGACAAATTTGATCGGTGCTGATGTGGAGCAATGGGCCGAGCTGGCTGCTGAGCCGCAGGCCTGCCTCCATATCTACGGGAAGAACGAAGCAAGACCGGGCCGCAAGATGGGCCATGTGACCCGTCTTTCGGCACTTTCAGGCAAGTAAGGTGCGTGGTGGAAGTTGTTGCCGTCTTGGTGGACAAAGCGGTGTCCGTCTGCTACCAAACGGGTTAAATTCGTGAAGCAAGTGCATGGCCCGGCCACGACTGTCCGGGCTTTTTGCCTTGTTGAAGTTTAAAAACTCTGACCGCACAAAAGGATAGGGATTCGCGTGCAGGTTCTCGTTCGCGACAATAATGTCGATCAGGCTCTCAAGGCGCTCAAGAAGAAAATGCAGCGTGAGGGCATCTTCCGTGAGATGAAACTCCGGAATTATTACGAAAAGCCATCCGAGAAGAAGGCTCGTGAAAAGGCTGAAGCGGTGCGTCGGGCTCGTAAGCTGGCTCGTAAGCGCGCTCAGCGCGAAGGATTGTTGCCTGGTAAGGTTGCGCGTCCCGCTCGCTAAGCGGGTTGTATCGCGCGAGAACGCCTGACAACGGCCCGTAATGGGTTTTATACAACATAACGGGCGCCGGTTGACTGTAACCGGTGCCCGTTATTCCGTTGGCGTTTGTGCGTCGCGTTTTAGCTGTTATCCGGCGACGCGGTCTTCCTGCGCCGATATCGATGGTTTGACGGCTATGCGGTCGATCCAATCATTTACCACGTCGTAGGAGCCGTATTTGCCGTGGTCAGTGTGGCCCGCGCGGCGGAATGTGACGATTTCGGTTGGGCCGGAGGCTGATTGTGCGACTCGGCGACCCATTTCTACTGGAATGATCGCATCTTGTTCGCCATGGATCACCAAGAGTGGTGTGTGGACGTCGCCAATATAACGCATTGTTTCATAGCGATCCCGCATCATCAGGCGCGCGGGGAGATACGGATAGCAGATCTCTGCGACGTCAACGATTGATGTGTAGGGGGCGTCCAGGATCAAGCCTGCAGTGGAATTTTCGGCAGCGACGCGGACGGCAATGCCGGTTCCGATTGACTCACCGTAGATTACGATATCGTCAGCCGCCACACCCTTATCAATCAAGGTTTCATAAGCCAACTTTGCGTCCGCGATATTGGTTAGCTCCGACGGCCGTCCTGTAGAGCCGGAATAGCCACGATAGGCCATCATCATGATTCCGCGCCCACGTTTCGTGAACGCTCCGATACGTTCGGCCCGATCCGCTAGGGTTCCGGAGTTGCCGTGGATATAAAGTATTGTCGGCTGTCCCGGCTCGGCTTTCGCATACCAAGTCACGAGGGTATGGCCATCGGGGGTGTTGATTAACACTTCCTCAACGTTCGGAAGGCCCGCGGAAGCGGGACGAACACGGTTACCGACCGGATGATACATTAGTGCGCGCTCAACGATGGGAGCGCCCACCATGACCACTAGGGCCAGCACAGCGATAATTGCGATGGTACTCAGCACAAAAGACATGGATTCATTTCGCCTGGGATTCTGTCACAGCTCAAGCAAGCTAGTACGCCCAGCAAGCTTGAGTGTGCGGGTGGGAATTCTTATTGCCTAGCCTCATCTTCACAATGCGGGCAGTGCCTGCAAAAATCTCAACGCACAAACATCGTTTTTTGTTCACTTCTGAGGAGTAACGGCTCCGCGTTATCAAAGCACTCCAGCAACGATTGGGCGCGGCGGGGACCGGGTAAATGTCCGAAGCGAGACCCTTTACTCGCCGCTAACCAGGGTGCGAAATCGGCCACCTCTTGGCGGCGAAAAAGGCCTGTGTCACGGCCGTAACGGATGGCCCAACAGTCGGCTTCGATCTCGTTGTTCACAGATGGCGTGTACCAATGCCCTAAAATATGGTGCGCACATTCGTGTGCGTAGAAAAATAGCTGTAACTTTACGGGCAACTGCATAAGCAGATGGGAGTCCATGACAATGAATGGCGTCATGTTCACCACCCAGGCACGTCCGACGTCGCCCAGTTCATCCACCTTCAGAGTTGTAACGTGTCTGCCTCGGAAATCCTGACACTGTACCGTCAGACCTGCGATTGTGACCTCATTTGGAGCCTTGATCGCAGTCTTTCCGGCGACCGCTCCTGACGCCACGAACAATATGGCGATGAGCACGGATGCCGTTGCAGCGGACAGAGTTCTCTTCAATTGACCTCCTCGCTAGTTGCCGGCCTCGTCTTGCAACGCTGCCAACGCTAGAGGATACATCAGTCGAGCGAGTCGAGAAGATTGTATGTGCTAACAGTAAATCAAACATGGTTGATTTCACTGCATTCGTTGTCGCACCTGTTGCAGAAACGACCAGATGTGGCTGTAAAGACCGTCTTGCACTAGTGACACGTGAGTGCTGCCAGGCATACTTACGAAGGTCTTTGGCTCGTTGGCGCGGGCGTAAAGCCGCTGTGCCTGCTCATAGGGAACCGACTTGTCCTGGTTTCCATGAACGATGAGGAGCGGCATTTTGACGTTTTGGATCTCATCGTAGGATCTGAACTGGTCGACCATCAAAAAATGAACGGGTAACCAAGGGTAACGTTCGGCGGCAACATCCACGATTGCTGTAAAGGGCGCTTCCAGGATCAATGCGCTGGCTGGAACCTCCGTCGCGAGGTGGATAGCGACGGCTGTGCCGAGTGAATAGCCGTGAAGTACGATGTCTTCAGCGGCATGTCTTTCGCGAAGCCAGTTATAAGCGGCGAAGGCATCCAAATGTAGACCGGATTCGCTCGGTGCGCCTGTTGAACCTGGAAATCCGCGATACGAGAACGCGAGGACTCCGGCGCCGTGGTCGCGAATTTTGCGCCAGCGTTCGTCGCGTTGTTCGAGTTCTCCTCGCTTGCCGTGCATGAAGAGGAACACGGGCTGATCAGCTTGAGGGGCCAGATACCAACCAGCGAGTTCCTCGCCGTCACTCGTCTTGATGACAATACGCGTGCTCCCCTCGATGGCGAGCGTTCCGGCTGTCGCCAGATTGCCGGTATCAACGGTGTCGAACAGGATGTTGCGCTGAAGAAAGAACATGCCTGCAGCGGCCGCGGCATAGCCCACGAGAAGCAATGCGACCAAAATTGAAAGTGGTCGTTTGAGCAGGTGCATGTGGCCTACCCTTACGGGGCCCTTTCGTCAGTCGATCGCTTTGACGATTTCTTCCGTCATCTTTTTGGCATCACCAAGGAGCATCATGGTGTTGTCACGATAAAACAGCGGATTGTCGATGCCGGCATAACCGGAGGCCAACGAGCGCTTGTTGAACATGACGGTGCCAGCCTTCCAAACTTGAAGCACGGGCATACCATAAATGGGTGATGAGGGGTCATCTTCAGCAGCCGGATTGGTGACGTCGTTCGCGCCGATGACGTAAGCGACATCAGCCTGCTGGAATTCGGAGTTGATGTCCTCCAATTCGAAAACCTCGTCATAGGGGACGTTGGCTTCAGCGAGCAGGACGTTCATGTGACCCGGCATACGACCGGCGACAGGATGGATTGCGTATTTAACCTCGACGCCAGCTTCTTTCAGAGCGTCCGCGAGTTCGCGCAGCGCATGCTGAGCTTGCGCGACGGCCATGCCATAGCCCGGGACGATAATCACCTTTTGGGCGTTCTTCATGATGTAGGCCGCGTCCTCAGCTGAGCCGAGCTTCACGGGCCGCTGTTCGCCGCCTCCACCTGCAGGGCCAGCAACTTCACCGCCAAAGCCGCCGAGAATGACCGATATGAAGGAGCGGTTCATGCCCCGGCACATGATGTAGGACAGGATCGCGCCAGAAGAGCCAACCAATGCGCCGGTGATGATGAGAGCAATATTGCCCAGAGTGAAGCCGATACCTGCTGCGGCCCACCCCGAATACGAGTTTAACATTGAGACGACGACGGGCATGTCCGCGCCGCCGATGGGCACGATGATCAGCACGCCGAACAGTAGCGAGATGACGGTGATGGCCCAGAACAGCTTATCGTCGCCGCCGGAAACCACGAACATGTAGATGAGCACAACCAGGGCTGCGAAAAGACCTGCGTTGATGACGTGGCGCAGAGGCAGGATAATCGGGGCGCCTGACATTCTTCCGGACAACTTCGAGAATGCGATGACGGAGCCGGTGAACGTAATCGCACCGATGGCAACGCCCAGAGACATTTCCACCAGACTGGCGGCCTTGATGCCGCTATTCGGATCGCCTGCAACTTGAAGAATGCCAAATGCGTCTGGTGCGTAGACAGCTGCTGCCGCAACGAAGACAGCTGCAAGGCCGACGAGCGAGTGAAACGCGGCAACCAATTCCGGCATCGACGTCATCGGAATATCGCGGGCAATTTTGCCGCCGATTACGCCACCGATTCCCAAGCCGAGTGCAATCAGAACCCATGTCAGCAGCTGATCGCCGCCTTTAAGCTGAGTGAGCGTCGTCACAATGGCAATGGCCATGCCGATCATGCCGTACAGGTTGCCACGGCGTGACGTTTCGGGGTGCGACAGGCCGCGCAGCGCCAGGATGAAGAGCACGCCGGAGATCAGATAAAGAATCGCGACGAGGTCGGTGGGAATCATCGGTTCGGACATTTTAGGAAAGCACCCAAGAGGTTATCTGCAATCGCACAAGGTGCGTGAAATCAACGCTTCGGCTCTTTCTTCTTGTACATGGCGAGCATGCGGCTTGTGACGAGGAAGCCACCGAAGATGTTGACGGAAGCCATCGTGAGAGCGAGGAAGCCAAAGATCTTTGCGGCTAGTCCACCGTTGGCGATGCTTTCGATGCCGACAGCGAGCAGTGCACCGACGACGATAACGGAGGACACGGCGTTGGTGACCGACATGAGCGGCGTGTGCAGGGCCGGTGTCACGCTCCAGACCACATAGTAGCCGACGAAGATCGCCATCACGAACACCATGATCTGATAGACCCATGGTGCGACGTCGCCACCTCCTGCTGCCGCGGCGGGGAGAGCTGAGGCGGAAAGCGCGAACACTGCAAAGGCGAGCGTAAGGGTACTGTTCCGGAGTGCTGAGATGGTGGGCTTGTGCATCGTCTAGTTCCGTTCCCTAGGCTGTCTTTTCCGTGAGGCTGGGATGGACGATTTCACCGTCCTTGGCGATCAACGTGCCCTTGATGAGCTCGTCATCCCAATCGATTGCGAGTGATTTGTCTTCCTTGGAGATCATCAGGTCCACGAAGGCGGCTAAGTTCCGCGCGTAAAGGTTGGAGGCATTTACGGGAACGGTGCCGGCCAAATTAATCGGACCGATGATCTTTACGCCGTTTGCCGTGGTGATGGTCTCGCCCGGCTTCGTGAGTTCGCAGTTGCCGCCACGTTCCGCTGCGAGGTCAATAATGACGGCGCCAGGTTTCATGCTGGCCACCATGTCGCTCGTGATTAGACGTGGGGCTGGGCGGCCAGGGATCAACGCGGTGGTGATGACGATGTCCTGGGTCTTCAGGTGATTTGCGACAAGTTCCGCCTGCTTTGCCTGATAGGCCGCGGACATTTGCTTTGCATAGCCGCCCGCTGTTTGTGCCTGGAGGAATTCCTCGTCTTCAACGGCGATGAACTTGGCGCCGAGAGACTGCACTTGTTCCTTGGTCGCGGGTCTGACGTCAGTTGCGGTAACAATGGCGCCGAGCCGCCGCGCGGTCGCGATAGCCTGGAGACCAGCAACACCAACGCCCATGATGAAGGTTTTCGCCGCTGGCACGGTGCCTGCGGGCGTCATCATCATCGGCAGTGCGCCGCCAAATTTCGAAGCAGCATCGACGACGGCCTTGTAGCCAGCAAGGTTTGCCTGACTAGAGAGAACGTCCATGGCCTGCGCACGTGTCGTGCGCGGCATCAATTCCATCGCGAAGAGGGTCGCCTTGGTGGCGGCCAACGTCTCGATTTCAGTGCGTTGTCCGTAGGGATCAAGCATCGCGACGACGATGGCGCCTGGTTTGAGCGTATTAAATTCTTCGGGTGAGGGACGCCGCACTTTCAGGAGGATATCGGCGCGCGGTAACGCATCATTGGGCGACGAAACTATTTCTGCGCCTTGTGCTTTGTATGCGTCGTCGGAAAAACTCGACCTCAATCCGGCACCGCTTACGATTGCCACCGTACATCCAGCAGCAACGAATTTTTTCACCGTATCGGGGGACACGGCAACGCGGGGTTCATTTGAAGCTTCTGGTGTGACCGCGATGGTGACCATAAAAAAAGTCCGATTGTGCTTGGGTGGCCTTTTCGGCGATCCCTTCCGTATAAAAAACAACGGGCTCGCGTGGAACGCGAACCCGTCATGGGGTCCTCGGTTATTGAATAACCGACTAGCGTTTATCCCTCTTCATTTGCCAAACCATATAGGCAAAATCTAATGAAGGCTAGACCAGGAATATCGCCATACCGGCCAACAAAAGTACTAGAAGTACGACCATAATCTGGGTTGCACGGAGGAATGCGCGGTACGTACGCGCGTGCTCATTGTAGTCCATGTCCGGATGGCCACCCGCACCAGAAAGATCAATGCTCATTCTCATCCCCTCCTACTGGGTTCTACCTGCCGTATTACGGCGCTTTGGATCACTCGTCGCACGCGTTGGATTTCGCGTCACGCGATTGTACCGGCGCATGCCGGCCGATTGCCGCCAGTCCGCCGCTTTTTCGAGGTCTAGAGCGTTGGCGAGAAACAATCAAAGGGTTTTGTGATGTCCCGGTCTCAGTCGTGTGTCAAGCAAGGCTCACGTATCGCTCAGTTGATGGCTTTTGGCATTTTTGTTGGTGCGTTGGCTGTCCGACCGGCGGTGGCTCTCGAAGAAACCGACGATGAAAAGGACGGCCGCAAAGCCTGCGAAGCCCAGATATGTCGGCTTATCGTTGATAAGCCCAAGGAAAAGGGTGCTCTCAAGTGCGACCTTGGGAAGACGTGGGGCAAGGCTAAGATCAAAGAAGGCGCCGATTCAAAACAGATCAAATGGTCGTTTGGTGATGCGCGCTGCAAAGTGAGCGTGCGCATCCCGAAGCGAGTTATTGTTAAAGCCCTGACGCAGCCTAAGTTCACATTCGAAGCACGGCCGCATGTTGTGCATTGCGATGTGGAGACCGGAAACGGGATCGAGCCGGTACGCGCTGTTTTGAAGCCGAAGCTGAAGTTCGAGGGGGGGCGCGTGAAGAAGGCCTGGGTCGGATTGAAGGAGCTGGACGGTCCGACGCTGCTCAAGGGGCTCGTTTGGACGACAGCAAAGCTGGAAGATACGCTCGGGATCTTTCACAGCGAAATGGTCAAAGAGATCAATAAATTTGTCCACAAAACCTGCCCGGCGGACTACGGGCCTGAAAGTGAAAAGGACAAAAAGAAAAAGGGTAAGGACAAGAAGGCCAAAGATACTGAAAACGATACGAAGGTCGTAAAGAAACCCGACCCTGATAAGAGCGCTGAAAAGCCGGAAACATCTAAAGCGGATAGCAATGCGAAACAATCCAAGGAGGATGGAGGAAAATCCGAGGCGGAAGGGAAAGCCGCGTCTGACGCAACACCTAAAAAAGACTAGGAAATGGGTGTGCGCGTGTATGAAGGCGGCAGAAAAGACGCGATTTTGTCGCGATATAAATTTGAATAACAACGCCGTCACGCGACAGGCGATGGCTGCCATGTAAGTGGCAGGCCACTACAACGCGGACAACCATTCGAACGGGATCAGGCGCGGTCCGATGAGTCCATCAAAAGGTTTTCCCGGCCGAGCGCTTTGAAGGCCGTTTCCACGATGCCTGCCGCGGCCAGCCCAGCGTTCGCATACATTTGGTCAGGTTTGGCGTGATCGACGAAGATGTCGGGCATCACCATTGGCCGGACTTTCAGTCCACTGTCGAGCAGGCCGTTTTCGGCCAAGTGCTGCAACACGAAGCTGCCGAAACCACCAACGGAGCCTTCTTCAATAGTGATAAGCACTTCGTGATTGCGCGCGAGGTTATTCACGAGGTCTTTGTCAAGCGGTTTGGCAAAGCGTGCGTCGGCCACGGTGGCTGACAGGCCAAATGCTGCAAGCTGTTCGGCGGCTTTGAGAGATTCCGCGAGCCGTGTGCCGAGCGAAAGAATCGCAATCGTCGAGCCTTCGCGCAGGATGCGACCCTTGCCAATTTCGAGCGGTATGCCGCGCTCGGGAAGTTCAACGCCGACGCCGTCTCCGCGTGGGTAGCGGAAGGCGGAAGGCCGATCGTCGATTGTCACCGCGGTGGCGACCATGTGCTTAAGCTCGGCCTCGTCGGCTGCGGCCATGATGACGAACTCAGGCAAGCAGCCGAGGAACGCAATATCAAATGAGCCGGCATGGGTCGGACCGTCAGCGCCGACGAACCCTGCACGATCGATCGCAAAACGCACAGGCAACTTTTGGATCGCCACGTCGTGCACGACTTGGTCATACGCGCGCTGAAGGAACGTCGAATAAATCGCGGCGAAAGGTTTGAAGCCTTCTGTCGCCAGACCGGCGGCGAAGGTGACAGCGTGTTGCTCCGCGATGCCGACATCGAACATACGGTTCGGGAATTCTTCGCCGAACAGGTCCAATCCCGTTCCGGAAGGCATGGCCGCGGTAACAGCAACGATGCTTGGGTCTCTGCGTGCTTCCTCGACTAAGCTTTTGGCGAAGACCTTGGTGTAGCTCGGCGCGTTGGACTTCGGTTTGTCCTGTGCTCCGGTAATGACGTTGAACTTGCCAACGCCGTGGTACTTGTCCTCGGACTCCTCAGCCGGCGGGTAGCCTTTGCCCTTCTTGGTGACGACATGCACCAGGATTGGGCCCTGGCGTGCATCGCGCACGTTTTTCAGGACGGGGAGCAGCTGGCTCAGATCGTGACCGTCAATGGGGCCGACGTAATAAAAGCCGAGCTCCTCGAACCACATCCCACCCTGCCACAGGTGGCGGGTGTACTCCTCAACGCGCGCCGCGCGACGTTCCCAACTTTTTGGGAGACGTTTCGCCAACTGCTTGGCGATGTCACGCATGTAGAGGTAGGTGCCACTGGATGTGATGCGGGCGAGATACGATGATAGCGCGCCTGTAGGCGGCGCGATGGACATATCGTTGTCGTTGAGGATGACGATCAAGCGCTCGTCGCTGGCGCCGGCATTGTTGAGCGCCTCATAAGCCATGCCCGCCGACATCGCGCCGTCGCCGATAACGGCGATGACATTGTTATCTCTGCCTGCGAGATCCCGTCCCACGGCCATGCCGTGGCCGGCAGAAATCGACGTTGAGGAGTGGGCGGCGCCGAATGGGTCGTAAGGACTTTCATCGCGCTTGGTGAAACCGGACAGGCCGCCAGGTTGGCGCAGTGTGCGGATCTGGTCGCGGCGCCCGGTCAAAATCTTGTGGGGGTATGTCTGGTGACCAACGTCCCAGATGAGGCGGTCACGTGGCGTGTCGAATACCCAGTGGAGGGCAACGGTTAGCTCGATTACACCCAGTCCGGCACCCAGGTGGCCGCCGGTCACCGAGACGGCGTCGATTGTTTCCTGTCGGAGCTCGTCGGCGACCTGGTTGAGGTCGCTTTCTGGAAGCGCCCGTAGGTCCTCGGGGAACTTTATGAGATCGAGTAACGGTGTCGTTGGCACGCTCTTACTACGCTTCCTTGCTTAGTTTGCATTCAAACGGCCGGTTTAAAGCATTTGTACCGGCATAGCACGATAAGGTCTTTTAGGTTGCGATCTTTGCTAACGAGAAGCGGAGCGAGCGGATCGAGCCGGCTTTGCGTCGAACGGCCACACTATCTGTGCAGAGCGCAGATGAAAAGCACGTGGTCGTGAGCCGATCGCCGCGGACTTTCAAGCTCGGTTTATGTGGGATCGAGCGGCTCGGTGCCGGCCGGATTCCCGTTCGTGTCCAGAGTGATCTTCTCAACCTTCGCTTCCGCTTGCCGCAAAAGCTTGTCGCAGTGGGCTCTCAAAGCCTCTCCGCGTTCATATATCGTGATGGACTCTTCGAGTTCCACATCCCCGCGTTCCAGTCGGCCGACAATCGTTTCGAGCTCCTTGAGGGCACGCTCGAAGGTCATACTTGCAATGTCGGCTTGCGGCTCTGATTTCTGATTGGTGGTCATGGATGTCCGGTTGTTCGTCCTTAAACTTGGGGCGTTTTACGTTGATTCGGGAAAACGTCGTTTATTCAGCCGCGTCCATCAAGGTGCGAACGTGGACTGCGACGGAACGGGCGAGAGCTGTCAGATCATAGCCCCCTTCGAGAAGCGAAACGATCCGACCATCGCAATGGCGGTCAGCCGCTTCGGTGAGTTTCTCTGTAACCCACATAAAGTCGGCTTCCACGAGGCGCAAGCTCGCCAGCGGGTCGGCTTCATGGGCGTCGAAGCCCGCGGAAATGATGATCAGGTCCGGCGAGAAGTTCTTCAGTGCCGGGAGAATACGGCTTTCCATGGCTTCGCGGAATCGTTCGCCACCATCGCCACTGCGTAAAGGGGCGTTCCAGATATTGCCGACTCCGGTCTCCGAGAGCGCGCCCGTGCCTGGAAAAAGCGGCATCTGGTGCGTTGAGGAGAAGAACAGGTTTTTGTCGCTCCAGAAGATGTCCTGAGTGCCGTTGCCATGGTGGACATCGAAATCGACAACGGCGACGCGCTCAACGCCGTGTTTCTGGCGTGCATATTTCGCGGCGATCGCGGCATTGGCAAACAAGCAGAAGCCCATGGCCTTGTCCGTTTCGGCATGGTGGCCGCAAGGACGGACCTGACAGAAAGCGTTCTTGATGTCTGACGCTGGGTCCATCACTTCATCAACGGCCATTAAACCGGCTCCAACGGCCCGCAAAGCAGCTTCCCAACTTCCCGGCGACATCAGCGTATCGCCGTCGAGGTAGATGCGTCCTTCCCCCTCTCCGGGCCGCTGAGCGCGGATATGGGCCAAATAGCTCGTTGGGTGCGCCAAAAGGATTTGTTCTTCGACATCGTCGCGCATGGGGGCTTCTTTACGCGTCAAGTCGGTGAAGTACTCATGGGCGAGTACTTTATCGATCGCGCGCATGCGATCGGGACGCTCGGGGTGACCGGGGCCCGTATCGTGATTGAGAAACGAGGGGTGCGTAACGAGGAGTGTCGACATGTCGGCGAGCGCTGTCCTTTGAGGAACCTGTTCGTTTGGCGGGCGAGGCTTCAGGCCATGCTAGACTAAAATTACGTCCAACGCGAAGAAAGCCAGTCGTTTCGACCTTTCTAGGCTTTGGTTCCTAGCTTTGAAAGTATGGCGGCGGGGGCGATGTTCACCCCGGGCGGCGGCAAGGATCTGGCCGGTACAAAGAAATCCGGAGCGAGCATCTGGCCTGGCGTAACGCTGTAACCTTCGAAATCCGTTACATTGCCCGTTTCGTATAGAAACGTGTCGTCGATCAGGAAGTTGCCGGTGAATTCCGAGGCCGGCTGAGAGAAGATCAGGTGAGCTGCATCCGCCAAAATGTCCGGGGTGCGGCTCATATTGATCAATTGGTCGCCTCCGAGAACGTTGCGGATGGCAGCGGTCGCGATGGTGGTGCGCGGCCACAGGGCGTTGACTGCGATCCCATCGGGCGCCAGTTCGCGCGCCAGCCCGAGAACCGCTAAGCTCATGCCATACTTGGCTATGGAATAGCCAACATGCCCGGCAAACCACTGCGGCTGCATGTCAAGCGGTGGCGATAACATCAGCACATGCGGATTGGCAGCAAGCTTGAGGTGGGGCAAGCAAGCTTTAGTGACGAGCAATGTCCCGCGCGTGTTGATGGCGTACATGAGATCGAGACGCTTTGCCTCGGTCTCCGCAAGCGGTGTTAGCGAGATCGCCGACGCGTTATTTACGCAAATGTCGATGCCGCCGAAGGTTTTCGCGGTGCGCGCGACGGCTTCCTCGATCTGCTCTTCACTGCGGATGTCGCATTGGATCGCCAAGGCTTTGCCACCTGCCTTTTCGATTTCTTCAGCGGCTGAGAAGATCGTGCCTTCGAGTTTCGGATGGGGCTCAGCCGTTTTGGCGGCAATGGCAACGTTGGCACCATCGCGTGCTGCCCGTAACGCGATCGCCAAGCCGATGCCACGGCTGGCGCCCGTTACAAATAATGTCTTGGAATGGAGGTTTGCCATGGCTCGTCTCTAGGATCACATCCGCCCCATTTGTTATTGCGGAGCATGGGTTGCTATTGGGCGTCGCCGGTTCGCCTGAAGCCGAATATCCAGGTCAGAATGCGCCAGGGCAAAGTTACGATGGCCCAAAGCTGCTGTATTATACTCACGAGAGCCGCGGGCACGCCAACGAGGGGCATAAACGCAATCAAAAACACCACCAGTTTCAAGATCCGCGTCGCATAGTAGCCCGCGGTGTTTGCAAAGCTTTCCCGCTTCATTTTTGGCCAGACACGGGCCCACCAGTCTCGGACGACATTAAACCCAATCAGTCCGGCGACTAGGCTGAAGAGATAAGCGAACTGGATCGTAGAGGGAATGTTCGGGATGATGCGCAGGTCCAGTTCCGTTTGCCGTTCCCGTGAGTTTACGTGTGCTTCGACCGCGGCGGTGGCGACATTTCCTGTCACGTTTGAAACCACCTCTCCAAGGATGTCGCCGAACATATCTTGCGTGCCGGGGGTGTGATCGTATGGAACGGCATCGATCCGAATGCGTGATGAACTCTGTTTGGTTGCAGAGAGCTCAAGCTTTCCATGCTGGGCGCCGAGGGCATCAAGAAAGTCAGCGTATGTGGCTCGTTTCAGTGCGTCGCGCAGGCCGCTCACCTCTATTGATTGCCAGAACCAGTTGCGGCTGCCTGGCTGTGCGGGAGACGACGTTGCGAGCACGACGAGATTGATGTCGTTTGCTGCGGCTGCCGACTTCAAATTCTCCAGCGGAATGTTGCGTGAGATGCCCGAGATCGGTTTCACGTTGAGCATGTTGCCCTCGACGCGCCCCGTGACGACGACCGTCTGCCCCCGCAATGCATCAAGGCTTGTGATGACGTGATTGGGATCTATAGGTTCGACTAGAACCGATCGTCCGGCTTTGTCGAATTTTCGTGATGCCCCTAAAGTGCGTGGGCCGGCTTCCGTCATGGACAGAATGCGCACGTCGGCTTTCGACAGGTTCCGGGAGAGCTGCCAAATCGCTTCCTTGAACAGCGTTCGGTCCTGCGCTTCGAGTACGACGTTGGGGCGAACTTCAACTAGGGCGGAATCCTTTGGCCCCACCCGGCGCAACACAGGATAGGCTTTTCCATCCACCACGACATGGAGCTTTGCCTTTTCGGGCAAGTCTCGAAGCAGTTGGCGCTGGGTGAAGAGCGTTTCTTCGGACAGATAGAGTGCGAGTCCCGGGCTGCTGCCTGCCAGTTCCGGGGCGAGTGCGGGGACAACACGGGTCATCTCGTCGGCGTTTCCGGCCGTGAAGATTTCGCCCTTGCGATTGACAAATTTCCAGTGGCCTTCGGGTGTCGCGTGGGTCGCGAGCGCGACACTTCCGGGTGCGTGGGGGAGTTTTGAGACGACGGACGCGGCGTCATCGAGGGACGTCACGGCGAGCTTGCTCCCGATGCGGCCGGCGTCGACGCCAGCGTCACCGGCCTCCTTCAAGAGCTTGGTCAGCCAGTTGGCGCCGGCGTGATTGACGGATGCCGTTAACACGAGGCCGATGACCATGACTAGGCTCACAAAGTGTTTCAGGCGCTTCAATCTCATCCCGCTAGCCATATTCCTCTCTCTCCCTCAGGCTAGCACTTCCGTTGGGCTATTTTCAGCCGAATGATTGTTACTTTGAGAAATTTGGCGGCCGTTTTTGTGTGAATGTTGTCAGCGCTTCAACAGTTTCGGGTGCTTTGAGGCGCTCAGCGAAGTGTTCGGCTTCCTCTCGGATGCGATTTTGGACGGTGGTTGGATTTCCCCGGAGCAGGCGGCGAGATATCGCGAGCGCGTGAGGAGGCTTTGCCGCCAGGCCCGCAGCTGCTGCGAGCGCTGCCTGTTCCAGTTCATCCGGCGGCACGACGGCATTGATGAGACCTGCTTCGCGCATTCGTTCAGAAGAGAAGGGTTTGCCAAGAACGAGAAGTTCGAATGCACGCGCGTAGCCCAGCTGCAGTGGTCCGAGCAAACTTGATCCTGCTTCGGGTACGAGACCCAAATCAACAAAGGGGGTTGAAAAGGTGGCACGGTCGCTGGCGAACACCAGATCGCAATGGAACAGCAATGTGGTTCCGATGCCCACCGCGAGTCCGTCAACGGCTGCGAGCAGCGGTTTGCGGATGTGGGGCAGGAGGTGAATGAAGCGCAGTACCTCGGCCATGGCGTCATCGCGGTTCTCATCGGTCTTCAAGAAATCCGTCAGGTCGTTGCCTGCCGAGAACGTGCCTTCGCTGCCGACGATGACATGGACCCTGACATCGTCCGACGCATCGCCGTGTTCCAAGGCGTCAGAAAGAGCGCGATACATTTCTGCATTGATCGCGTTCTTCTTCTCTGGCCGTGAGAGACGCAGCACCTGGACGTGATTTGTAACCTGACCTTCGACGAGTTTGCTCATGCGGAGAGCGCGGTCGGTTCAAGGCCGAGCACAGCATCGCTTCCTGCTGTAACGGTCAATGCGAGACCCGGGGCTGTTGTCGCGATCTGTTCGGCGAAGAAGCGCGCGATTGCGACATGGGGGGAACTTTGAGTGCCATCACGCGCAGCGGCTAACGCGCCTTTTGCAAGATAACACCCGCCTGCGGTGATCCCAAATAAGCGTAAATACGTCGTGGCACCGGCGAGGGCTTTCTGCGGATCCTGGCCAAGCTGTTCGCCCATCCAGATGGAGGCTTCCGTCAGCGCGGTGACGGCTTCCTCCAGCCGCTTTGCCATGGCGCCGAATTCGGGCTGGTTCGATGCGGATACGGCTTCCACGATCTGTTTGAGTTCAGCGAGATACGCTTTCATGACGCGGCCTTCGCCGAGCGGCAATTTGCGGGTGACGAGGTCGATTGCCTGGATACCGTTAGTGCCCTCATAGATCGGCAGGATTCGTGCATCACGGTAATACTGCGCGGCGCCCGTCTCCTCGATGAATCCCATGCCGCCATGAACCTGCACTCCAAGTGAAGCGACTTTGCAGCCAATATCGGTCGAAAATGCTTTGGCCACGGGGGTGAGCAATGCTGCGCGTGCGGCGGCCTGCTCGCGCTCTTCTGGCGTTGCTGCGCGATTGGACAAATCGAATTCGCGCGCGGTGACGAGGCAGATCGCGCGGGACGCCTGCGTCATGGCCTTCATGGCCAGGAGCATTCGACGTATGTCGGCATGCTGGATGATGGGGACCATCTCATCGCGATTTTGCGGACTGCGGCCCTGTCGACGTTCCTCTGCATAGGCAATGGCCTGTTGGGTTGCGCGTTCAGCGACGGCGACACCCTGAACGCCAACGGCGAGGCGTGCGGCATTCATCATAATGAACATGCAATTGAGGCCGCGGTTCTCATCCCCGACGAGGTAGCCAATCGCACCATCCTGTTCGCCGAATGTCATGACGCACGTCGGGCTGCCGTGAATGCCAAGCTTGTGTTCCAAGCCGGTGCAGATGACGTCATTGCGTTCACCGAGTGATCCGTCGTCATTGACGATGAACTTCGGTACGAGGAACAGAGAGATCCCGCGTGTGCCAGGGGGCGCATCAGGCAACCGCGCAAGGACAAGATGAATGATGTTGCCGCTCAGCTCATGTTCGCCGTACGTGATGAAGATCTTTGTGCCGAAGATACGGTACGTGCCGTCGTCTTGGGGAACTGCGCGCGTTTTTATGCCAGCCAGATCGGACCCAGCTTGCGGTTCGGTCAGGTTCATGGTTCCGGTCCATTCCCCTGAAACGAGTTTGGGTAGATAGGTTTCCTTCAGCACATCAGAGCCGCCAGCCTCAAGAGCTCCGATGGCGCCCTGGGTCAGCAGAGGGCAGAGACCGAAGGATAGGTTGGCGGCATTCCAGATCTCGCTTACCGCCATGGAGACGATTTCCGGCAGGCCTTGGCCCCCATATTGTTGAGGCCCTGGCAAGGCGCTCCAGCCTGCGGCCGTGAACTGCTGATAGGCTTCGTTCCAGCCCGGTGGCGTCGTGACTTTTCCGCCATTCAAAGCGCTCGGCTTATGGTCCCCTTCGCTGTTAAGGGGCGAGAGAACCTCCGAACCGAAACGGCCCGCCTCCTCCATGATTGCGCGGATCGTGTCGGCATCGAGATCATCATAGAAATTGCGCTCAATGAGGTCATCCAGACCGACTGCCGACTTGAGGACGTGCATGATGTCGTCTACTGGAGCCTGATAGGTCATGGGCAGCCTCATGGAGTGGTATGGATATCGCCGTGTCGGCGACGTGTCTTGCCGCGAGCTTATTCGCAATGACCGGATCGGCAAGACTGGAGGCGGAGCTGTGGGACAATTTAGTCGATGAATATCGAGAAGGCCGACGCACAGGCCGTCGCAAAAGCGGGTGCCGTGCTCCGCGCGGGTGGGCTTGTGGCGTTTCCGACCGAGACCGTCTACGGACTTGGCGCAGATGCAACGCAAGCTCATGCTGTCGCCGCCATTTTTGCTACGAAGGGCAGGCCTCGGTTTAATCCGCTGATTGTGCACGCGGTGGATGTCGCCACGGTAGAACGCTACGCAATAATGACGCCTGTCGCGAAGGTCTTGGCCGCCGCGTTCTGGCCAGGTCCGCTGACGCTGGTACTTCAACGGCGCGCGGACAGCGGCCTTTCCGACCTTGTGAGCGCCGGTATGGATACGGTTGCCATTCGCGTACCGGGCCATCCGCTTGCGACGGCTCTTCTTGCGGAGGCTCAAGTTCCCGTTGCGGCGCCTTCTGCCAATCGGTCGGGGCGGGTTAGTCCGACGTGCGCAGCGCATGTTGCAGCGGATCTTGGTGATGACGTCGATTTGATCCTGGACGGCGGGCCTGCAACGGTCGGACTTGAGTCCACCATCGTCGATTGTTCTGGAGAGGTTGTTCGACTGCTCCGCCCTGGGGCGATTGCTACCGATCTTATTGAGGAAACGATTGGGTCGCCGATCTCGCGGGTCGAGGGCGCAACGGAAACGCCGACGTCGCCCGGCCAGTTGGAGAGCCATTACGCGCCGGCTGCTCGGGTTCGACTCAATGTGGAGCGACCCGAAAAGGGCGAGGCGCTGTTGGCGTTCGGCCCCAACGTGCCCGAACATAACGGGCTAGTATTAAATTTGAGCGCGCGTGGAGATCTCACGGAGGCGGCGGTGCGATTATTCGCGAGCCTGAGAGAACTCGACCAGCCCGGGGTCTCAGCTATCGCTGTGATGCCTATTCCCGATACCGGCTTGGGTGAGGCCATCAATGACCGGTTGACACGAGCCGCTGCGCCGCGACCGAGGGTGTGATGCTCAATCGCTACGTTGACGATGCACTGTCCTTGATGGCGCGTAGGTCTTCTTCGGTTTGCTTTACCGGGTTTGGCCAGCTTGCCGCGAGCCAGTCGTTTGTGCCGAACAGCCAATACCAGAAGCGATTTCGGCGATGATCGCGTTCCAGCGCTGCGCGATGTAGATCGTCGACGCGTTGAGACATGCGGTGAAGCTGCGCGACCGGGGCCTCGTTGCTGGCGTCGATACGCGCGAGGCGGGTTTCGATCGCTTGGACATGTTCAACGCTTGCGGAACGGAAGGCCTGGATGGCCATAGCCAGCGTGTGCTGGTTCTCATTCAGCGTCATGATGGCCTGATGCACTTCATCAAGCTTGAGCAGGTCAGCTTGGCGTGTGTCATCGATTGGCTGTGTCTGCCGCGAGAGTAGTGTCTCTATGGCTTCGAGACGCTGGGCATTTTTTTCGCGGAGTGCCTGCGCGGCTTCGCGGCTTGTCGTAAGTCCGGCGAGGCTGCTTTCAATTACCGATAGAACGTGGGCTCGAGCTTCCAATTGGGTGTTGGTTGCGGCATTGGCCCGTTCTTCTGCTTCTGAAAGCTTTGCGACTAAGGTCGCTTCGAGTGCATCAATCCGCGTGGCCGTATCGGTGTCGCTGCTCAGGCTCAGGAAGGCGGATTCGATTTCGCCAAGCCGGTCTTCTATTGGGCCCAGGTCAACGCCTGTGTCGCGGTTATCGGCGATGCGATTTTCGACAGATTCCAATCGCGCGGAAACGGCTGAGAGCGACCGTCCTGACTCGCCGGTTTCTTCTCGCACCACTTGTTCCAGTGCATCAAGGCGGGTGGCAATCTTTTCAAAGATACTTTCAATAACGGTAGATGACGCACCGGACGTTGGTGGGTTTCCGAGGTCTCGTTGCAGTTTTTTGAAGGTAGACGTGAGATTGTCGCGGTCTTTTGCGAGGTCATCGCTCAACGTCTGGATCATGCGTACGAGAGCGTCCAGGCGTGCGTTTTGTGTGTTGTCGTTGAGCGGTTGGGGGATGTTGTAGCGAACCGCACTGGCGGACGGAAAATGCTCGTCTGGATAACTTGGTCGCGCTGGGCGGCGTGGACGCTCCCGCGGCGTCGAATAATCGTTGTAGTCCGGCTCGAAGGCAGATGAGCGCGAGCGATAGTAGTCGCGATTGTTGACCAAGCTAAAGCGATGGAGGAGGTCGAGGCCTGGAAGATCCGGTCGCAGATCAACGAAGACCTGTAGGAGATCGGCAACGCCCGCCGGGCTCTTCCGGCGGAAGGCCAAGTGTGCTGCGGTTCGGAGCGCGTCTTCAAGGGCTGGCTGGCGCCGCGGCGCGCTGTCTTCTCCGTCCAATCCAACGGGAAGCTCGACAGCTATAACGATGCCACACTCGCGGCGAAGGCTGGCCACCCTGATGCGATAGCTTTCCAGAACTTCAGCGGCTTCTTCGACGCGGGTCAGGGCGTACAGCAGATGCTCGATACGCACTTCGCCCGAGCGGTGGGCGAGCGCGATTTCATAGGCGTGGTTACAACAGGAGAGCAGGAGGTCATCGACCCATATCGGACCGTGGCCGTCAGGTGGGGATGCAAGAGGATCCAAAATCGCGTCGGGGCCGGCTGTGTCAGAGTCGCCTTCACCTCGACCACTCCAGGTTCGCGTCGTGCGCAAATCCAGGTCTTCGCCTCTGTAGCCCATACTCACTCTCCCGATACGCGGGGTTCTGCTCGCTTACATCAAGCAATGCGCCCTATGGCCATCGCTCTAATCGCCCTGAACTCACTCGGTAAATTGCGCGTCTGGGCCGTGGCAGATTAACCGCACTCGAATTGGGAAGCGAGGGGGCAGACAGTATTCGCAATTGATTTGTTCAATTTACCAAGCAGGTGTGGCGAATGTGGCGGTGCCAAGCGGGCTGCGTCCTTACAATAACGTGTCAGGCATGTTGCGCTGGACTTCAGGAAAGTCGTTCCTGGGATTGTTCAGGTCTTTGGAAACGGGCGTAATCTCCAGAGACCTATCAGGAAGCGGACTTAGCAGCTTTTTGGCTTCCTGAGACCGGCCTGAACGACAATCGAGCCACTCATCGAATTGATCGGGCGTAAGAATGACCGGCATACGTTCGTGGATTGCCGCCATTTCGGCATTGGCCGTTGTGGTCAGAATGGCCATCGTTTCCAGTTCGCTGCCATCGGCGCCCAGCCAATGTTCCCAAAGCCCGGCGAGAGCAATGAGCCCGCCGTTTTTTGGTTTGATCAGGTGGGGTTGTTTGGCACCAGCGCGTCCGGTCCATTCGTAAAATCCGTCAGCAGGCACAAGGCAGCGGCGGTGACGGAGGGCGCTGCGGAATGACGGTTTTACGTCTGCGGTTTCGGCGCGCGCATTGATGAGCATTGCAAAGTTCATCGGGTCCTTGACCCAGGGTGGGATCAACCCCCACCGAACCAATGCCAATTCCCGCTGACCGCGCAGGCCATGACGGACAATCGCGACCGGTTGCGACGGCGCGATATTATAGCGGGGTGGAAAACCTGCATCGTTCGCATAACCAAAAAGGGTCCGAACAGCTTCAGGCGGTGATGTCAGGGTATAGCGTGAACACATGGTTTCGTATGGTAGAGTCGCATTAGAAAAATACCATGCCTGCTGCGATTGCGTCGGGTCAAGGAACGTAGGCTAGAGCGCATGTCGGTGCCGCAGAGAAAAGTCGTTTTGGCGGCTAGTGCCGTTATTTTCGAGGGCGGATCGGTTTTGCTCGTCGAGCGTGAGCATCCGCCTGCTGCAGGGTATTGGAGTTTTCCCGGTGGTCATATTTGTGCCGGGGAGGCCCCTCAGGCTGCGGCTATCCGCGAAGTTCGCGAAGAAACCGGTCTGGAACCTGAGATTTTGGGGTGCTTCTGTGAGCGTGAGATTGAAAGCCTCGGGCCGGATGGAAGCCGATCGACTACATATCAGCTCAGCGTGTTTGCGGGTGTGATAAGGGCTGGAGCAGTGCCGGTTGCGGCGAGCGATGCTGCGCAAGCTAGGTTCGTTCCCTTTGCCGAACTCGAACAGTATCGTCTGACGAGCGGAGCGGAGGATGTGATTCGGTCAGCGTGGGCGTATTTGTATGACGAAGTGCTTCAGGCGGGATTACGCCGCGGGGAAAGGTGATCCGACTTCATGGAGGGACAAACGCAAGTGATGAGGTGGCGCTTACGGAGTGCGGCGATCCTTCTTGCTCTCGGTGTCGTTGGGTCGGCGGGCTTTGGGACACACGCAGCGGAAGTGAAACCTTATGACGACAAGCTGATGAGGCTGTCCGAAATACTGGGTGCGGTGCACTATCTGCGCGAGTTATGTGGCGCCGGAGAGGATCAGCTCTGGCGAGACAAGATGCGTGATCTCATTAATGCTGAAGGTTCGAGCGCGCTCCGCCGCGCACAGCTAACGCGCAGTTTCAATAAAGGCTACAATAGTTACAGCCGCACTTATAATGCTTGCACTCAGTCAGCGAAGACGGCTGTTGATCGCTTTCTTGTTGAGGGCGTGGAGCTCTCGGAGAGCCTTGTGAAAGCTTATCCCTAACACGTCGCTTGGTCATCAGCATGGGCGGTTTCTACATCAGCGGTTTACAATGAATTGTTTTGCCAACTCCCGCCGACAAAGCGGCGTGCTACAGCCATACGAATGTCGGTCGCGCAGTTCCGTGTGCTCGCGGTCCGGTCATTGCGACGGTTAGGGGAGCCGTTTGCCAATTGCAGTAACGGGAGGACACAAGCATGCCGACAGCAGAATGGACTGACCCAAGTATCGATACAAGTGATGATACCGTGCGGGCATTGCAGCTAATTCTGACTGCGTGGGACGAGGGTGAGGAAAGCGGGGTTGCCCCCGAACTGATGGCTTACGCAGCTATCTTTGCTGCGATGACAGATCTCGTAACCTTGTTTGGCGAAGATGCGGTCGCAAAAATGGCCGGATCACTGGAACAACGTGTCAAGCTCGGCGAGTTCACGCTTCGCCAATCACGCCACTAATGAATTAGCGCGGTTATCAATTTAAAGACGATCTCGCCGATCAAAACGAGGCCGAATCCCATGAGTAGGATCCCGGCCCAGAGGTTGATGCGCGTGAGATGCTCTGGCTTGAAAATGTTACGTATTCGGCCGACCATGTAAGAGAGCCCGATCCACCAGGACAGGGAGCCAAGCATGACGGAGCCGACCATCAGAAAGGCCTCGCCGGGGCCGCGGACTTCGACGAACGTGCTCGCGCCGCCAAAGATGGCGAAGAGACCTAGGACGGCGCCTGGATTCGTTACCGTCAGAAGAAACGTTTTCGGGATATCCCAGACGTAGTTGCGCAGGGGACCGCCATTGGGCGCGCCGTTCTGGGGGCGTGTATAAGGTGGCGCATGTGCGTAAAGCCGCCAACCAAAATACAGTAGCACCAAGCCGCCGATGATCTGGATTGCCGCGCGATGGTAATCGACGACGCCGGTAATTGCGCCGACGCCCAACGCTGCGAATAGCGCAATCAGACCGTCGCCCAGCATTGCGCCGATGCCGGCAATGATTCCCGCGGCCATACCATGGGCAAGTGTGCGCTGAATGCACAACACATTGACCGGTCCCACCGGAGCGGCCACAAGAATGCCAATGAACATTCCGATCGGGATGATTAGCGGATTTGGGATAAAGCTCATTGGGTGGGCCACCGAGGAACGCCACAGTGGCAGTGCGCGTGTCCGGGTATACTGTCGGTTGCCACGGAGCGTAGGCGCGAAGCCGTCACACTTAAGTGGGGGAGTAGTTGATTATGTGCAGATCTATGTCGCGTTCTTCCAAGAATGTTAGTGCCTGTCGTGTAATCCCTCAATCGCTGTTCCTCCCGATATTGGCCGCCCAGTCCCCCTGGCGTAGGTTTCGACGGCTATTCCTAGTTGGGCTGTCTAGCATTGTCTATTGTGCGGGCCTTACGGCGGGCGTATTGGCGGAACCTACAGCGGGCGTCGTGGCGTCTCAGAAGGCCGAGATGCCACAGTCCGAGGGGGAGAAAAAGCCAGAGTTAGTGCGTGTTCCTTTGGGGGAGTTGCCCATTGCCGTGCAAGAAATGCGGGATGCGATCCTTGCAGGTGTAGTCCGCGGCGATTTTGACGAACTCAGAACGGCTATCGAATGGAACGAGCTGCGTCCGGACTTTGGTCTGGATGCGAACAGTGATCCGATCGCATATTGGAAGGCGAACATGGCCGGGGACGGGATTGAGATCCTCTCGATACTTGGCGAAATACTGCAAGGGCCGCCCGCGAAGCTTCCTATCGGGCCGGATCTTGAAAACAATGCGGTCTACGTTTGGCCCTACATGTCGGAGAAGCCGCCCGCTCAATTCACGCCGGGTGAAAAAGTTGAACTTTATAGGATGGTTGGTCCAGAGCAGGCTTCAGCAATCATCAAATCTGGCAAATGGACGTGGTATCGCCTTGCCATTGGGGCTGATGGCACGTGGCACACTTTTGCACAACATGACTAAAACTGTCTACGCCCGATCTCTCATGGGCAAGTAATCAATCTATATTTGCTTGAGCGCTCAAGATGCGGATACCGATCAATTTTTTGGGATCGGAACGTTCCTTGCGGGCATGGCATTTTCCCCCCATCTTTATGCAGGTTGTCGGTCATCGGAGGGAGGCTTGTCTGCGCTCTGTCGAGATCGGCGCAACGAGTAAGATGGAGAGTTCCCGTGCTGCAACGCCGTTTCGCAATTGCTGCGATCGCAGGATTCGCATTTAGTTCTCCGGTAGCGGCCCAATCCGGCATCACGTGGGAGAATGGCCAGCCGATTTTTCACTCATCTCCGCAGTATCAGGGTGCATATCAGCCGCCCAGATATAATTCGTACGGCGGGTATGGTGGGTATTACGACGACTATTATGGCGAACCGCGCCCAAAACGGCGACCTTCAAATGAGGTCCGTTCCGGGGGCGCGCGCCCACACATAGCCGCCAAGGCTCCACAGACGACTTCTTTCGTCAGTGATGAAGAGCCTGGCACCGTGATTATCGATACCAAGGCGCGAAAGCTCTACTACGTGCTGTCGCCGACTGCGGCCTACACCTATCCCATATCAGTGGGCCGCGAAGGCTTCTCGTGGACGGGTACCGAGCAGGTCAGCCGTGTTGCGGCTTGGCCAGATTGGCACCCACCGGCTGACATGCGGAAGCGCCAGCCCGAATTGCCGAAAAAGATGCTTGGCGGGTTGCGTAACCCGCTTGGCGCAAAAGCGATCTATCTTGGTAATACGCTTTATCGAATTCACGGGACCAATGACGCGAAGTCCATTGGGCGGGCGGCTTCATCAGGCTGCTTCCGCATGATGAACTCGCATGTGATGCATCTCGCGACGTTGGTCGGTGTCGGGACGACGGTAAAGGTCGTTAAGCATTGGCCGCCTTCCGGGAAAGGCGTCGTTGCCGTCGACAATCCTGGTGGTCCGTCCTAACGGACCACCACGTTCGGGCAAGGTTCAATCGCAGCGCGTCTTAAACGCGCTGCGGTTTCACTCTGACGCCCGGAGCAGGCCGTTCCAGTAGGACTTCACGACGGAAGCTGAAGAGTTTGGCGGGACGCCCACCGGTCCGCGTCTTCATTTGACCTGTCGGTTCGACGAGGCCGGCGCTTTCGACGAGGCGTCGGAAGTTTTGCTTGTGCAGATGTGGGCCAAGAATAGCTTCCACAGTTTTCTGCAATTCGAAGAGCGTGAACTCGTCGGGCATCAGTTCGAAGATGACCGGCCGATATTTAATTTTTGCGCGTACACGACCGATCGCTGTTGCCAGTATACGGCGGTGATCAAAACGCATCGGACTGCCGAGCGTCCGCTCGGGCACGTTCATCAGCGACGCTGCCTCGGGGCGATCCCTATGAGCTTCGGCAAGGAGCCCAGCTTCGTAGAGGAGTTCGAGGCGCTCCAGAACCTTTTCTTCGTCCCAGGCAACGCCATCAAAACCGAAGCATACGCGTATGCGTTGATTGCGGTCGAGCGGACGAGCCGATGATGGTCTGCCCTGGTTGCTTTGGGCCCATCGGCGGAGTTCCGGTTCCATGACACTGTCGAGAATTTCAGGGCGGCCTTTGCGCCAATCCTCCCAAGGGAAAAAATGATACCAGCTTCGCCAGGTTCCAGACTGAAGACCTTCCGCCTGGAGTGCGCGCGTTAAGGCGAGATAGCCGATGGATACGACAGGAGGTCTTGTGTCGCCGACCTGTGCGTGCCGGCCTCGATCCCCGAACGTGTACAGCTGTTCGACATAACCGAGTTCCAGGCCTGTTTGATCTGCGACCCACGAGCGCAAACCGATTTCTAACGTTCTGTGATCGATGGGTGAAAATGGTCCAAATGGCAAACCTTCTGTTGCTCCGGCAGCGTCGGCCGCGTCTTTGACCGTCAACACAACGGGCTCATCGTTCGTGACGGCGATGATAGCTGCGTTGAGTTCGATCTCGACGGTCGACTGCTCCAGATGCATCGAGGTTCGCAAGGGACCCCTCGGTACCGAGGTGGGCATCTCTGGGTGGCGCAGGTTTGCCTGAGACGTCATATGAGGCTCTCCGATGCGGTCTCTCGCATTCTTGTGATTGGGTCGAGCTAGAGGCCGATCATGGCGTTTTTCAGAACAGGTGTTTTGTACAAAATGATGCTAACTCGCTGATCATGCGAGTGTTCCCAAATTGTGCCTTAGTTCGTCGTGGCGGTATTCGCTCGATACCGCGGTATGTTTATGGCGCCGACTTGTCGTTTTGTAGGACTAAGTTGCGCAGTACAACGCAGATATGCTGTCAGCTCAGCGTGGCGTTGGATGCTTCGATAATAGTGCAAAACGGCGCAGGAAAAGATCTTGTGCTTCGGCGGCAGGGAAAGGTGTGAGTTTTTCCAGACGCATGCGTAGAGCCGCGGAAATACCGCTGGGCTTTCCAAAAAATCTCACCGCTTCGTTTCGCTCAAAGCCAGCAAGAACCGTTGCTTCGAAATAGGCCGCGATCCGATCAGCAGATTTTATTTCCGTGGCGACTTCGTCCGGTAAATTTGGTGGTAAGCCAAAGCGAAGGTGAATAGCTTCGTTCAATCTTATCTCAAAAGCTTTGTAGTCGAGACCGATCGCGGTCTTGAAGGGGCTAATGAGGTCGCCGACAACGTATTCTTGCGCATCATGGAGCAATGTCGCCAGCTTCCATGCGGATGACCACTTTGGATTTCGATTGGTGGCGATCTCTTCGACGATCAGCACATGCTGGGCTACCGATAGCGCGTGGTCTCCGATGGTCTGACCATTCCAACGCGCGACGCGGGCGAGACCATGGGCGATATCCTCGATCTCGATATCCAATGGTGAGGGGTCGAGGAGATCCAGCCGACGGCCTGAAAGCATGCGCTGCCAAGCGCGTGGAGGCGGTTGAGAGCTGCGTGAGATCGCGGTCTTCGCTGTTGGGGTTTTCTTGGGCTGTTTTGGGGTCATTCGTGTGCAGGCTAGCGGTTCTTGCTGTTGAGGGCGCGTTGTAGCTTCGCGCAGGGTGCATGCCGATGGCAGGAGACAAGGTGGTCGTTGACCATGCCCACCGACTGCATGAACGCGTAGACGGTCGTTGGGCCAACGAAGCGAAACCCTTCGGTTTTCAGTGCCTTCGAAATGCGTTTCGAGATATCGGTCTGCGCTGGGACATCTCCGAACTCGGTGTGTTTGTTGATGATCGGCTTTCCGTCGACGAACCCCCAAAGGAAATCCGACAAGCTCTGTCGGCGGCTTAATTCAAGGTACGCCCTTGCATTGGATATCGTGGCTTCAATCTTGCTGCGGTTCCGGACAATTCCTACGTCAGCCATCAGGCGGCTAATGTCCGAGGATCCGTATGCGGCGATCTTCTTGGCGTCGAAGTCATCGAAGGCGGTCCTAAAGTTCTGTCGCTTCCTCAAAATGGTCAGCCAGGAGAGGCCGGCCTGAAAGCCCTCCAGTACAAGCTTTTCGAAAAGCTCACGGTCGCCGAACTTCGGTACACCCCACTCTTCGTCGTGGTAGCGTGTATATTCTGCGTCTTCGATGCCGACCCAAGGACAGCGCGTTGTTTGTTTCGCCATTTCAGCTTTAATCCGCAGAGGCCGCAATTTTGAACGTTGCCCAATCGGGAAGATCGATACGGATGTGGGTATTGCCTGAAAGCAAGGGTTCGCCCTTGCTAGCGGCCTCTGCCGCGCGGTCGATGCGCAAGAGTGCCAGGGCACGGTTGCCCGACGTGCTCGCCAGGGTCCCAATTGCCGCCGTGCCTGCGCGCACCTCTGAACCCGGATCAGGCAGATAGCCGTCAGCGACGACAGGTACGATACGCTTACGCGCTGTCCCCCGGTGCTGCATTCGTGAGACGACTTCCTGGCCCACGAAGCAGCCTTTCGAGAAGGACACGCCGTTGAGTTGGTCGAATAGCGCTTCGTGGGGAAACGCGTCGCCGAACTCGTAGTCTTTACCGCCTTCAGGAACGCCGAGTGTGATGCGATGTGCATCGTAATCTTCTCGGGGAGCCGGGTCTGCTCCGATCTCGGCTGGTATTTTGTCGTTTGCGAGCGTCAAGAGGGCCCGGAAGCCAAGCGTGGGCAGACGCGGGTCGAGGAACGCGATGACCGAACCATCCTTGGGCATCGCGTCAATGCCGTCGTCCCAGATCGCTGTGACCGTATATTCTGCGGAGCAGTCGGTTATCTCGACATTTGACCTTAGTTTGTAAAGGTTAAGCCGCTGTATCAACGCTGGGATTTGGCTACGTGCAACTTCCAGAATGTAGCCGCCTTCGATTTTGGTAACGAAGAAATCGAACAGGATTTTTCCTTGCGGCGTTAGCAGGCCGGCATATATCGCCTGCTGGGTCGCCAGGAGACCCATATCGTTGGTGACGATGCCCTGCAGGAACGTCTGTGCGTCACGTCCGACAATGCTGACGACGCCCCGATCGGGTAGGAAGGCAGACTTTAATTGAGCCATGGTATGTCCAGGGTTGCGGTAATCTAGCAGTTTACGTATGCGGGAGGACGGATCGGGGCAAGTCGGATGCTCTCAATCTTCCATTTATATCGCGGTCTCAGGAGAAGCGCATGCCAGCAATATACGATGTCGTTGTGCGAGGGGGCACCGTCGTCAACCACGACGGCGAGAGTGTGCGCGACATTGGTATACGCGACGGGGGGATTGTCGAACTCGGTTCGATAGCGGCTGATGCCGCTGGCGAGGTGATCGACGCAAAGGGGCTCACGATTCTCCCTGGTGTTATTGACACACAGGTGCATTTCCGAGAGCCGGGTCTAACGCACAAGGAAGATCTTGAGACGGGTAGCCGCGCGGCCGTGATGGGCGGAGTGACTGCCGTTTTCGAGATGCCAAACACCAATCCCCTGACGACAAGTGCCGAGGCCTTGGCTGATAAGGTTTCGCGTGCGCGCCACCGGATGTTTTGCGACTTTGCTTTCTTCGTCGGTGGAACACGGGAAAATATCGAAGATATTCCTGTGCTTGAGCGATTGCCGGGTTCTGCGGGCATCAAAGTCTTTATGGGCTCCTCGACGGGCAACCTCCTGGTCGAAGACGATCCTTCGCTTGATGACATTATTGCCAAACTCAGCCGGCGCGCGTCGTTTCATGCTGAAGACGAGATGCGGCTCAACGAACGCAAGGATCTCAGGCTGGCAGGTGATCCGAGTTCGCACCCTGTCTGGCGAGATCCGGAAGCCGCTTTGATGGCGACTAAGCGACTTGTCGCGTTAGCGGAGAAGCACAAAAAACGCGTGCATGTGCTCCATATTTCGACGGCCGATGAAATGGCTTTTTTGGCAGACCATAAGGAATGGGCGAGTGTCGAAGTCACACCGCATCATCTGACATTGGTTGCGCCTGATTGTTATGAGCGTCTTGGTACGTATGCGCAGATGAACCCACCGGTGCGGGACGATACGCACAGACAAGGGTTGTGGCGGGGGTTGGCATCCGGTGTCGTTGATGTGCTGGGGTCAGATCACGCCCCGCATGCTCGCGAGGAGAAGGATCACGCCTACCCCGCGTCGCATTCCGGCATGACAGGCGTGCAGACTTTGGTTCCCATGATGTTGGATCACGTGAACGCAGGGCGTTTGTCGCTGCAACGTTTCGTTGATCTGACGAGCCATGGTCCGCAACGTCTTTTCGGAATTCGTGGAAAGGGCCGGATTGCAGTTGGATACGATGCCGACCTAACAATCGTCGACATGAAGCGGCGGGAGACAATCCGGAACGATTGGATCGAAAGCCGGTGCGGTTGGACGCCCTATGATGGCGTGACGGTCACGGGTTGGCCCGTCGGCACGATCGTGCGCGGACATCGCGCCATGTGGGAAGGGGAGCTTGCTCCTGCCGCATCCGGCGAAGCTGTACGCTTCTACGAAGGCTAGCCTCGTTTATCGAGCGATGGGGCTTTCAGAAGCGATTGCGCACGTGACAGCGTATCCGCTTCGCTGACGGGCTTGTCCCAGCGTATGCGCGCGATGCGGGGAAAGCGCATCGCGATGCCGGATTTGTGTCGCGTTGATTTCTGCAGTGCGTCGAAAGCAACCTCGAGCACAAGTTTGGGGGAGACAGCGCGCACGGGACCGAAGCGGTCGGTCGTGTTCGATCTGATGAAGCGATCCAGTTCCAAAAGCTCTGCGTCGGTGAAACCCGAGTAGGCTTTTCCCACGGGGACGAGTTCTGCTCCGTCGTCGGGGGCGTCCCGCCAGACGCCGAACGTGTAATCGGAATAGTACGATGACCGTTTGCCGGAGCCGCGCTGCGCGTACATCAGGACACAATCGAGGGTGAGGGGGGCTCGCTTCCATTTCCACCAATGGCCCCGGGGGCGTCCGGAAAGGTAGGGGCTGTCCTTGCGCTTCAGCATCAATCCCTCGATGCCTTCGGCGCGCGTGTTCTGCCAGAGGTGGGTGAGTTCATCGAAGGTGTTGAAGGGGACGAGCGGGCTCAGGTCTGTCGACAATGGTGGATGCGCTCGATGCCAGTGCTCAAGACGTTTGCGTCGTTCGATGAGCGGCAGGTCGCGCAGATCTTTTTCGTCGATTTGGAGTGAATCGTACAGGCGGATGTGTGCCGGGTAGTCGCGCACCATGCGCGCTGAGACCGTCTTGCGATTGAGGCGTTGCTGGAGATCGTTGAAGGGGGCGACTTCATCCTCGCGGACAACCAATAGCTCGCCGTCCAGAATACAGTTTCGCCCAGTAAAGGCTGTCACAATGTCGGGAAAGCCTGCAGAGATGTCATCGCCGGTTCGGGAGAAGAGACGGACCTCTCCTATCTGGGCTGCGACTTGAACGCGGATTCCATCCCACTTCCATTCTGCGAGCAGATCGTCGGGATCAAGTTTCGTGCGGTCTTCATCCTCGATCGGGTGTGCGAGCATCATCGGGCGGAAGACGGGACGTCCGCCCGGGTCGGGGCGTGGTCCATCGCCGTTTAGCCAGTCGAACAATGCGAGGTAGGGAGCGTCAACTGCGTGCCAGGATTCCTCGATTTCAGAAACGGGCTGCTCGAAGGCTTGGGCTAATGCGAGTTTTGCCAAGCGCGCTGATACGCCAACACGCGGGGCGCCACCGAGGAGTTTGAGAAGTGCAAAACGGCTGGACGGTTCAAGCGCGTCAAGCAGCCCTTTCAGGATTTCTGCGTGGCTCGAGTTGGGTGCGGTCGCGAACGCAGTGA
This sequence comes from Filomicrobium sp., assembly GCF_025698805.1. Lineage (NCBI taxonomy): Bacteria > Pseudomonadati > Pseudomonadota > Alphaproteobacteria > Hyphomicrobiales > Hyphomicrobiaceae > Filomicrobium > Filomicrobium sp. The sequence continues at coordinate 297,619 of NZ_JAILWT010000002.1, read as the reverse complement.
CAACGGAGTCAAGAGTTACTCTCGCACCATCGCGTTGGTATTCCGGCCGATCCGGCCATAGCAGTGCGACCGTTTCGGCCGTGTCGCCAACGTAGTCCCGCGACAAGTGATACAGGACCGGATCGACTATATCGGCCAGGATTTCTGGTAGGATCCGCCTTAGTGGGACCCGCAGAGGGAGCCCATCCGTTAGTGCGGCGAGTGCCCAGCCTCTGTCGGGGTCGGAGGTGGTCAGAAAGTAATCCGTCAGCAGAGACAGTTTGCGGTTGCGGCTTTGCGTGAAGGCAAGGCTGTCAACGAGGTTGGCAAAACGCTGCATATGCCCCCTACTCCGCTTCGTCCTCGAAGCCAACCAAGGCGAGCGCCTTGGCCTTGACCCCCATTTGAGACAATTGATGCACGAGGGCGTCATCGCGTCCGTGCGTGACCCAGATTTCCGCGGCGCCGGTTTCTCTGATGGTTCCGATCAATTCCGGCCAATCCGCATGGTCAGATATGACAAGCGGCAGTTCGACGCCGCGTTGCCGGGCCCGCGCACGGATCCGCATCCAGCCACTGGCGAAGGCTGATACCGAATCGGGAAAGCGACGCGACCAGCGATCTCCGAGCGCAGATGGCGGGCACATAATGATGCCTTGTGCGGTACCGCCCGGTTTTTCCGTATCGACGACGCGTAAGTCGCCGAGATCGTGGCCTAGGTCCTTATAGAGATCGCAGAGGCTGACGAGGGCGCCGTGCAGCCATATCGGATCATCGTAGCCTTCTTCACGCAGGAGCTTGATTACCCGCTGGCATTTGCCCAGGCCATAAACGCCTACAAGGTGCGGCCGGTCGGGTTCCAAGCGCAGGGATGCCAGCAATCGCTGAATTTCCTTTTGCGCTACTTCATGACGGAATACCGGAAGTGCGAAGGTCGCTTCGGTGACGAAAACATCGCAGTTTATGGGCTCGAACGCTTCGCACGTCGGGTCTGGGCTGCGCTTATAGTCTCCCGAAATAGCAATGCGACTTCCTTGATACTCGAGTACGACTTGGGCGGATCCCAATATGTGGCCCGCGGGCACGAGTTTCAGGTCGAGACCATTGATACGGTGTGTTTCGCCGTATGCGACCGTTTCGAACCGGCCGACGGCATCGGGACCGTAGCGGAGGCGCATGATCGCTGCGGTTTCGCTCGTTGTCAGAACAGCGTCATGGCCTGCACGGGCGTGATCGGCGTGACCATGGGTGATGACGGCGCGCGGAGTGGGGAGATGGGGATCGATGAAGAAATCGCCGGGTTCGCAATACAGACCCGCGTCCGTTGGATAAAGCCAACGTTCTGCGATGTGAGCCGAGTGTGTCATTACCGAGGGACCAAGTTTGCGTATCAGGCGTCTTGGCTCACTAAACGCGTGAGAGATGCCGGTGGTTCGGTAATCTTGAAACGGATCTTTAGGCGATGATGTCGGGCAGTAACTGATCTTCGATGACTTGGATGCGATCCTTGATTGCGAGTTTTCTCCGTTTCAGCCGTTTGATCAGAAGTTGATCGACCGCAGCCGAGCTTTCGAGCTCAACGATTTCCTCGTCGAGTGCCCGATGTTGCTCTCTCAACTGCACAAGTTCCTCGCGGAGTTCTCGTTCGCGTTCCCGCTGCATTTCACCACGCCGCTTGAGTTTGCCGCCATCAAACACGGCGCGCGCAATATTGTCGCGTTTGCACGATTTCGCAAGCCGTGAACGCGGTTTCTGAGGGGGACCCGAGGCTAGCTAAAGCAGCAATCCGGTTGGGGATAATGTAGGTGCCACCTCCCTTTCGGCGTATTTCGATAGAGACGGGCAAAACTGTTTAACGGCAATTAACGGGAGCGGTAGGGTGGACATAGACAACATGTCACCTATCTGTCACGATAACCATGCCTGAAACCTCAAACGGAGGGTCACGATGTCGCTTGAAGGTCATCTCGCTGAGCTCACAGAGAAGCACCGCCTGCTCGACCGACAGATAAGTGATGAATTGGGGAGACCAGGGTCTGATGACCTGCAGATCAGACGCCTCAAGCGCGAAAAACTGAAGATCAAGGAAGAGATCGAGCGTTTAAAACACGTTACACGCCATTGAAGTTCGAAGCCCCTGTGCGATGCGCCGGGGCTTTCTATTTTTTGCGGATGAACTGATGCGGGGTAATGGTTGCATCGGTTGAATTTCGCTATCGTGCGGTGAGGCGAAGCTGGCCGACATGTAGCGCGTAGCGTCACGTGGGTTCGTTGTGCCTGACGACTGCCCGGTGTGATCGGCTGGCGCTTGCAATCGCTGTGTAATTCGGAATGCTCCTTCAAGAGCGCGCTGTTGATTCGTGGCGCGCGTCAGATGGATCTTGAGGGATGCCCGCACCCAATCCAGTTCGACAAAGAGCGGCTCGCGATAAGCTTGCCGGCCTGTTCGCACACCCATCCAGTGTCTTCATCATTCACTATGCTTGTCAGAGTTTCGATGCGGAAGAGGCGCTGGGGTCACCGTGTGTTACAGCCATAGCGGCTCGGCATCTGGAAAGCGGCGAAACTAGCGTCTTTTCGATTCATATCGAGGCCGAGCTACGAAGGCTTGGTCCGATCCAGGTTCTGAGTCGGATCGAAGAGCTCGAATGCGCGATGCTTGCCAAGTTTTTCGATTTTCTGGCGACCAATCGCATGATGCGGTTCGTGCACTGGAATATGCGCGATGCGATGTACGGTTTTGCCGCTGTCGAACATCGCTATCGGGTGCTCGGGCGAGAACCGTTCTGCTTGCCTGAGTCGCAAAAGCTCGATTTGGCTCGCCTTCTTATTGATATGTACGGCAGCGCTTATGTCGAGCGGCCTTATCTGGAAGGGCTTGCGATACGGAATGATCTCGCACTTCAAGGCTTTCTGTCCGGCCCGATCGAAGCAGAGGCATTCGAGCGGGGCAACTATGCGCTCGTTCAGCGTTCTGTGTTGGCCAAGGTGCGGTTGCAGTTCGATATCCTGCATCTTGCCCACGATCGGACGCTAAAGACACGCGCGAATTGGTGGACGCTGAACACGGCGCGCTTGCGAGAGGCCGTTGAGCTGTTTGAGGACAACCCAGTGAAAGCTCTGGCGGGCCTTGGCTTTGCGGGATTAAGCGCGGGGTTTCTGGTTATCTGGCGGCTGTTCTAGAGACCGCCAGTTAGTCAGCCTTCGCAATATCACGCAGTTTGAATTTCTGGATCTTTCCGGTGGGAGTCTTCGGGATTTCAGAGAAGACGACGTAGCGCGGGCACTTGTAATGAGCGAGCCGCTCGCGGCACCATGCGATGATGTCTTCCGCCGTGGTGGATGTCTCCGGCTTCAGCTCAACGAATGCGCAGGGCGTTTCACCCCATTTTTCGTCGGGCTTCGCGACGACGGCGCAATACGCGACAGAGGGATGTTTGTAGATCACGTCTTCGACTTCAATCGAAGAGATGTTTTCGCCGCCGGATATGATGATGTCCTTTGAACGATCCTTCAGCTGGATGTAGCCATCGGGATGCAGGACACCAAGGTCGCCCGAGTGAAACCATCCACCAGCAAATGCTTCTTCGGTCGCTTCGGTGTTTTTCAGGTAGCCTTTCATGACGATGTTGCCACTGAACATGACCTCGCCAAGCGATTCTCCATCCGCGGGAACCTGTTGCATGGTCAGAGGATCGAGCACCGTGAGTCCTTCGAGCGCAACGTAACGGACACCCTGGCGTACGCGCTTTTGTGCGATGGCTTCCGGGCTGAGATTATCCCACTCAGAATTCCACTCGTTGATTGTTGCCGGCCCGTAGGTCTCGGTGAGCCCATAAAGGTGCGTTAGATCAAAGCCTGCTTCGACCATGCGGTCGAGAACTGCCTGTGGTGGAGGTGCTGCGGCGTGATTGAAGGCGACGCGGTGGGTAATTTCGCGCTTTTCATCCGGGTTTGCGTTCAACAGCGTCGACATCACAATCGGAGCGCCGGAGAGATGAGTGACGCGGTGGTCGGCGATGGCGTCGTACATACCTTTAGCGCGGACCCATCTCAGGCAAACGTGCGTTCCTGCAACGGCGGAAAGCGACCACGGGAAACACCAGCCGTTGCAATGGAACATTGGCAGGGTCCAGAGGTAGACGGGATGCGCCTGCATGCCGGTTGCCAGCGTGTTTGCATAGCACATCAGGGCGGCGCCGCGATGATGGTAGACGACGCCTTTGGGGTTGCCGGTGGTGCCAGATGTGTAGTTGAGGGCGATGGCGTCCCACTCGTCGTCCGGCATCTTCCATTGGAAGCTCGGATCACCCTTCGCGATGAATTCCTCGTAATCCGTATAGGACAGAGGCTCGCCATCCTGGGGGAATTCCAGATCGTTGTAGTCGATGACAAGTGGTTTCACTGTTGCGAGCGTCAAAGCTTCTCGCGCTACGGCAGCGAACTCGCGGTCGACAATCAATACCTTGGCTTCGGCATGGTCGAGTTGGAACGCAATAACGCTGGCGTCCAGCCTGGTGTTGATCGAGTGAAGGACGGCGCCGATCATTGGGACGCCGTAGTGTGCCTCAAGCATTGGCGGCGTGTTGGCCAGCATTACGGATACAGTGTCCCCCTTGCCGATGTAGCGTGTTGCAAGGGCGGAAGCGAGTTGTCGGCTACGGGCGTAAAAATCGGCATATGACGTACGTTGCTTGCCATGAATGATGGCGGTGTGCCGGGGATAAACGAGCGCCGCGCGTGACAAGAATGTGAGCGGCGTCAGCGGCTGGTAATTGGCTGCATTCTTGTCGAGGTTCTGCTCAAAAGGATTGGCGGACATCTTTCACCAGGGTCAGTATGTTCGATTCAAATAAGCCCAGCTATCTAACCGAGCATGGACAGGGCGTTCCGGCGTTATGGGCGTGTGGTTTTGTCATTCACCCGTGGAGTTATCAATGCACGAGGTGTCGTTTTCCGGCAATATGACCAGTGCATTGAGCGTCTCTTCAAGGTTGGGGTGAGGCGATTGAGGACACGTGCGATAAATCTGTGATATACATTTCCATACTCTCAAGGTGGCAATTGCCGTGTTATGAATACGTGATATTTTTGGAATTGTGCGCGTCGGCTTAGGATGGCGGAGACGTAGCAATGAGCAGTCCGAGCAGATTAGACAGCATCGGCCTCTGGATACTTATGACACTTATCGCTCTTACCCCATTGCTCATTGAGTAATTTGGATCGGGTTGGCGGCCTTGAGTGTGATGAAACGTTGGCTGCAAGCTGGTTGCGCTGTCTGATGGTCTTTCGCCTGACAGGCGTTCGTCAAAGCAGCGCACTGACGGCATCCCAAATCAGCTTAAGCGAAATCAAAAGCAGACATGCGTAGGCGATTCGGTAGAAGGGCTCCTGTGGAATTCTGCGTGTCAGCCATACACCGATAAGTGTCGCTATGGGGGCTAACGGCAAGAGCACCGCCATTGTGGACATGTTTGCCAAGCTGAATTGGCCTAGAGCTGCATAAGGGATGACCTTCACGAGGTTCACCGTCGTAAAGAACATGACGGAAGTCGCCACAAAGACGGCGTTCGGCAGCCGTTGTGGCAGCATGTAGACCTGAAACGGCGCCGAGCCAGCGTGACTGACGAAGCTGGTGAATCCGGCCACGACACCCCAAAATGAACCCTTGAGAACGTTCGGGCCTTTGGCTGATTCTGTGCGTCCATGCAACTTTATCCAATAGTCGAGGCTAAAGACGAGCCCTACGACTCCAACGATAAGCCGCACATGAGATTCGGTTACGATGGCGGCAGTGGCCCAACCTATGCCGACGCCAATTACCGCGGCCGGTAGCAGGATGCGCAAGTTCACCGGGTCGAATTCTCGCCTGTAGGCGTAGACGCCGATCAAATCCATGACAATCAGGATTGGAAGCATGATGGCAGCAGCTTCGACGGGAGAAATGGCCAAGGCCATGATCGGCACTGAGAACCCGCCGAGGCTGCCTAAAAAGCCGCCCTTGGCGAGCCCCATCAGGAAAACTGCGGGAATTGCTACAGCGTAAAAGTAGGGGTCGGTGATCATCGGCTCTTGGCGAGGCGGCACGTGTGCCTGAGCATTGGGTGACGTATCTCTGGGTGTGCGTGTTGCGACGTCGGGAAGGCGCAGAAATTATTGCGCTTGAGGGGTGCGCAGTGCTCTCATAGCGGAATAATCAAACAATTCCCATGGGAGCGCGCCGTAATGACATCCTCGCAGAGCCGTTATTTTGAGGTGTACGACTCGTGGAAGAGGGATCCTGAAGGTTTTTGGGCCGAGGCAGCCAAGGACATCTCCTGGTATCGTCTTTGGGACAAAGTACACGATCCCTACGCGGGGCATCATGGGGCGTGGTTCGCTGGGGCCGAGTGCAATACCGCTTACAACTGTCTTGACCGTCATGTCGAAGCGGGACGCGGTGATCAAACGGCTCTCATCTACGACAGCCCGGTTACGGGAACCGTCAAAACGTTCTCCTACACTGAACTGACGGCAGAAGTTGCACGCTTGGCGCATGTCCTCATCGAACTTGGGGTCAGGACCGGCGACAGGGTCGTCATTTATATGCCGATGATCCCGGAAGCGGTTATCTCCATGTTGGCGTGCGCCCGCATCGGGGCTGTTCATTCGGTGGTTTTTGGCGGTTTCGCAGCGGCTGAATTGGCAACCCGTATCGATGATTCCAAACCTGTTGCTATTCTCTCTACGTCCTGCGGGATCGAAGGCAGCCGTGTTGTTCCCTACAAACCGCTTATTGATGCTGCGATTGAACGTGCGCAACACAAACCGCGTTATTGTCTCATTCTCAAGCGGCCGATGGCAGAAGCCACTTTGATTCCCGGTCGCGATCTCGATTGGCAGGAAATGCTCGAGCGTGGGAATGGGGCGACTGTCGGTCCCGTCGCAGTAAAGGCGACCGATCCGCTTTACGTACTTTACACATCCGGTACGACTGGAAAGCCAAAAGGGGTCGTTCGCGATAACGGCGGCCACATGGTGGCTCTAAAATGGACGATGCCCAATTTCTACGACATCGCACCTGGTGAGGTTTTCTGGGCGGCTTCCGATGTTGGCTGGGTCGTGGGGCATTCGTACGTCTGTTATGCGCCGCTGCTTCACGGTGCGACGACGCTGGTCTATGAGGGCAAGCCTGTCGGGACACCGGATGCGGGTGCTTTTTGGCGCGTGATTTCCCAGCACAAAGTGTCCGCTTTGTTTACGGCTCCGACGGCATTCCGCGCAATTAAGAAGGAAGATCCGGAAGGCAACCTTGTTCGGGACTATGATCTCTCAAGTCTGCGTACTCTCTTCCTTGCCGGCGAGCGAGCTGATCCGGAAACCCTGAAATGGGCTGAAACCAAGCTGCAAGTTCCTGTGATTGATCACTGGTGGCAGACGGAAACGGGTTGGGCGATTGCCGGCAATCCGGTTGGGCTCGGACTGTTGCCAGTCAAGTATGGTTCTCCGACAGTGCCGATGCCGGGCTATGCTCTCGACGTGTTGGACGAGGTGGGAAATTTGCTACCGTGCGGCAAGCAAGGGACTATCGCGATCAAACTGCCGTTGCCCCCAGGATGTTTGCCCACGCTTTGGCAGGATGATCAGCGTTTTCGCAGCAGCTATCTCACGCAGTTTCCGGGGTACTATTCGACCTCAGACGCCGGGTTCCTTGACGAAGACGGTTACGTTTATGTGATGGCGCGTACGGATGACGTTATCAACGTCGCTGGGCATCGTCTCTCGACGGGACAGATGGAAGAGGTCGTCGCGCAGCACAAAGATGTTGCCGAGTGTGCGGTGATTGGCGTTCAAGACTCGCTCAAAGGGCAACTTCCCGCGGGGTTTGTTGTGTTGAACGCCGGTGTGGATCGGGAGGCTTCCGAAGTGGAGGCTGAGGTCGTCCAACTCGTGCGGGACGTCATCGGCCCGGTCGCGGCTTTCAAGACCGTAATGGTGGTCAATCGTCTTCCGAAGACGCGTTCGGGCAAGATACTGCGCGGAACGATGCGGCAGATGGCTGACGGACAGGCCTGGGCGATGCCCGCCACCATCGATGACCCGGCGATCCTTGAAGAGATAAAAGCTGTTCTGGAGCTGCGGGGGCTAGCGCAGGCCAAAATTGTTTAGGCCGCAAATATCGACCGCTTTAAGGAACTCACGAATCGCGAGGCTCTGAATCTTCTTCATCTTCTTCAGTCTCTGAATCCTCGTCAGTCCCTGAGCCCTCATCAGAGGAAGCTTCGGGCGTTTCCTCAGATTTTTCGTCTTCGCCCTCTTCTTCTTCGTCTTCGTCGGACGTATTGCTGCCGGAGAGCTGTTGAAGCTTCGCAAACATGCGTGCCTCTTCCTCGCTCTCGGATTCGTCGGCTGGAGCCGGAGTCTCGTTGAGGTCGGTCGTTTCGTCAGTCGGCAACAGGCTGCCACCTGGCTCCAGCGGAAGACCGGCGGCTTCACGTTCCTTAGCGGTGCGTTTCGCGGCCTTCTGGACCTCATTGTCGAGATCGATCTGGGAGCACAGGCCGAGGGTTACCGGATCCTGCGGAACCAAGTTGGCCGAATTCCAGTGTGTGCGATCGCGAATCTGGGCGATGGTCGGCTTAGTGGTGCCGACGAGGCGCATGATCTGGCTGTCTTTGAGCTCCGGATGGTTGCGCAATAGCCAGAGGACGGCATTCGGCCGATCGTGACGACGCGAGACAGGTGTATAGCGCGGACCTTTTTTTCGAGTCGCGACCTGCGGCATGTTGACCTTGGGTTCAGCCAATCTCAGGCGATGATTGGGGTCCTCTTCGCCGCGCACGATCTCATCGCGCGTCAATTGGCCGGAGGTAATGGGGTCCATTCCCTTGATGCCCTGCGCCACATCGTCGTCGGCAATGCCCTTGACCTCGAGCACGTGTAGTCCGCAGAACTCGGCAATCTGCTCAAACGTCAGGGCGGTATTGTCGACCAGCCAAACGGCAGTGGCCTTGGGCATCAACGGCTTACGATCGCTCATAAGAGTTTCTCCGGTCCGCGCGCGGTGGAGACGTCCGCGCGGGCCAATAGGCTGAATGAATTAACGGGAGGATCTGCACAATACATTGAATACTTAGCGCATTGCAACAGCTGGCGTCGGAGGTGGATGCAACAGCACGCCGCGCGTTGCCTGTGAGACCAAACCCAATAAGCGGAAATATAGTGCGGAATGGCCCTTTGTGCCTATTCCAGCTTTGTAACTTTTTTGGTCAATGACGTGTGAATGAGCGTGTTGCTCGTATGCGAAGCGGCCATTAGGGTGCGCGGGCTAAATCGCGGTGCGAATGCATCGACAGCTAAGGTGCAGGCACCGAAAAGGGCATTGATGACGGTGGTGACACGAAAAGCATATTACTTCGAGGACCTCGAGCTCGGCATGGAGGCCACCTTCGAGAAAACGGTTCAAGAGGCTGACATCGCGGCGTTCGCGGAGGTCTCGGGCGATCGCAACCCGGTGCATCTGGATCGTGAATACGCCGCCACAACAATCTTCAAAGAGCCCATAGCCCACGGGTTATTGACGGCCAGCTACATTTCGACGGTCTTTGGCATGGAGATGCCCGGGCCAGGCGCGATCTATGTCTCCCAGACGCTCAACTTCAAAGCCCCTGTACGGATTGGTGATACCGTGACGGCGAAGGTCGTCGTTGTTGATCTCGTCCCATCCAAGAAGCGCGCGCGATTCGATTGCACCTGTTCTGTTAACGGCAAAGTCGTTCTCGATGGCGAGGCGATGATGATGGTGCCGGGACGCCCGGAGTAGTTTGCGTCCGCACAGCGGTGACGTGCTGTAAGGGTTATTCACGCTGACGCGCACATTGGTGTGCTGATGAATGGGAACAGGCCGCATGCTGGTGGTTCACGGTAGTCTTCCGGTGCCGGACGTTGCACGAGGCGCCGTGCTGGCGATCGGCAACTTCGACGGCGTGCATCGCGGACACAAGGCGCTTCTTGCAGAGGCCGTGAAGACGGCCAAGGCGTTGTCGCGGAAGGCGGGTGCGGTCATCTTTGAGCCGCAGCCGCGCGAGTTTTTTCATCCCGAAGAGGCGCATTTCCGCCTGACACCGCTCTCGGAAAAATTGCGGTTGCTTGAGCTGTTCGGGCTCGATCTTGTCGCTGTTCTCGACTTCAATGCTGAGCTCGCCGGCTTGTCGGCGGATCAGTTCGTCGAAACAATTCTCGTCAGGACTTATGACGTCGCGCATGTGGTAATCGGCTACGATTTTCGCTTCGGCAAGGCCCGTGCGGGCACGCCTGAGTCATTGTGTCAGGCTGGGGAGAAACACGGATTTGGCGTGAGCGTGATCAATCAGCAAGCCGAGGAGGGCGAAGTTTTTTCTTCGACTGCCATTCGGCTGCATCTGGCTCAAGGCGATGTTCGTGGGGCTGCGCATGCGCTGGGCCATTGGTGGCGCGTTGCCGCACCAGTCATCAGTGGACAAAAGCTTGGGACCGAGCTGGGATTTCCGACGGCAAACGTTGAGTTGCCGCGCGGGACAGCTCTACGACACGGCATTTACGCCGCGCGTGTGGTCATCGGCGACGAAATACACGATGGCGCAGCTTATTTCGGAACTCGACCGAGTGCCGATGACGGTCCCGTTCGGCTAGAGGTCTTTATCCTGGATTTTCAGGGCGATCTTTATGATCGTGAAATTGCCATCGAGTTCGTTGATTTCATACGTGAAGATAAGCGGTTTGAAACCTTCGATGCGCTGAAGGCGCAAATTGTCGAAGATTGCGTGCAGGCCCGTGCGATCCTGTCGGCCGTGCGTGAAAAGCCGCCGATTATTTAGATTTTTTAGATACATAAGGAATGCGGGTCACGTGGAAGACCAGCTCCCGTTTTTGTTGGCGATCGCCATCATCACATTAGCGGCCGTTACGGCCGGTCTTTTTATGGCTTGGCTCAAGCAGCCGCCGATGGTGGGCTATATTCTGGCAGGCGTAGCGCTTGGTCCGGCTGGTGTCGGATTTATGCCGCAAGTGGATGCGGTGCCCTTGGCGGCTGAATTCGGCGTGCTGTTTCTCCTGTTCGTCATCGGCATGGAAGTCAGCCTAAAGGCGTTCATCGATGATCTTCGGCCCGCCGTTTTGACGGTGGCGGGGCAGATCATCGTAGCATTCGGTGCGCTAGCGCTTTTTGGCGTTATCCTTGAGTGGCGTCCCGAACAGATCGTTCTGATGACCTTTGTTGTCACCATGTCATCGACGGCTGTCGCATTGAAGCTGTTGGATGACCTTGGCGAATTGCGCACGGACCTCGGGCGTATCGTCGTCGCGGTTATGATCGCGCAGGATATCGCGATCGTGCCGATGTTGGTCATCGCGAACTCGTTCGTACCTGGGGCGTCGTTGGAGCTTTCAACGCTCCTTAAGGTCGTTGGTGCGTTCGCAGGGTTGGCCCTTTTCATCCGCATATTCGGCAAGGGCGGGAAGCTGCCGTTCCCTTGGCAGGAGAATATCCTGGGGCGCGTAGAGTTGGTTACGCTTGTTGCGCTCCTCATTTGCTGCACAGCCGCCGTGCTTACGGGCGTTGCGGGAATGTCGCCGGCTTATGGAGCGTTTCTTGCGGGGTTGCTGATCGGCAAAACAACACTTCGCACAGAGGCGATACGCGCGATGGAGCCGATCCAAGGCGTTCTGATGGTGTTGTTTTTTGTGGCCATCGGCCTCTTGCTCGACGTCGAGTTCATCATTGAGAATGCCGGTCTGGTAGCGGTCTTCGTGGTTGGGACGCTTCTGCTGAAATCCGTCGCCAACATTGTCATCCTTCATCGCGTCGGCTTGCCGTGGAAAACGGCTTATCAGGCCGGTCTCGTGATGGGCCAGATCGGAGAGTTTTCGTTTGTGCTGGCCGCTGTTGGCTTGGCGAATCAGGTTTTCGATCCTGTCGGCTACAAGCTTGCTATCTCGGTTATTGTGCTCTCACTCCTGTTCAGTCCGCTTTGGACGTTTGCAGTGCGTCGCGTGCACGAATCAACAGAGCGACGCATTGCGACGCTGGGATATGGCGTCTTTCACCCGACTGCGCGGGACGGTGGTGACATGGAAGAGAAAACCGATTGGGCCGTGCCGTCGCTCGACCTCGGACCGGTCAAAACCCGGCGCGGTCGCTCAGGCCCGTCTCCGCGGCGTTGAACCGTGCGATTTACCAAGCGAATTCCTAATGTGCCGATATGGTGCTGGTACAGCGGCGGCAGCGTTGCTAGAAGGCGGCTAACCCATAAACACTGGAAAGAACGCCGCCCGGCGTGAAGGACAAATGGCGAAACAGACTGGCCAAGGCGATAACGAAGGCGCGACGACCACGGAAGCACGCGACTGGTCGAAAACACTCTATCTGCCGAAGACTGACTTTCCCATGAAGGCGGGCTTGCCGAAACTTGAGCCCCGATTGCTCGAGCGTTGGGAGCGGATCGGGCTTTATGACAAGCTGCGCGCGGAGGCGAAGGAACGGCACAAGTTCGTGCTGCACGATGGCCCTCCATATGCCAACGGCAACATTCATATCGGGCACGCGCTGAACAAGATCCTCAAGGATCTCGTGGTCAAGAGCCAGCAGATGCTGGGGCACGATTCGAACTATGTGCCGGGCTGGGACTGCCACGGCCTGCCGATCGAATGGAAGATCGAGGAGCAGTATCGTGCCAAGGGCCGGAACAAGGATGAAGTGCCGGTCAATGAGTTCCGTGCTGAATGCCGGGCCTTTGCTGCGAAGTGGCTCGACGTGCAGCGCGAGGAATTCAAACGACTGGGCGTGATCGGCGATTGGGAACATCCCTATTCGACGATGGCGTTTCCCGCTGAGGCGACGATCGCCAACGAGTTGATGAAGTTCGCGCGCAGCGGTCAGCTCTATCGCGGCTCGAAGCCGGTGATGTGGTCGGTCGTCGAGAAGACGGCGCTCGCGGAAGCGGAAGTTGAGTACCAGGACTATCAGTCCGACACGATCTGGGTGAAGTTTCCGATCATCAGTGTTGGGGAGTCTGGAGATGATCCCGTCTCGCAAAAGCTGCTGTCGTCATCGGTCGTCATCTGGACAACAACGCCGTGGACGATTCCTGGGAACCGCGCGATCTCGTATTCGTCGAAAATCGCATATGGGCTCTACGAAGTTACGGCAGCGCCGGAAGGCAATTGGGCCAAATCCGGTGACACGTTTGTACTTGCGGACAAGCTTGCAGCTGACGTGATGAAGGCTGCCAAGGTTGAAAGCTCTGAACGGCTCGGTGACGTCGATTTTGCCAAATTGGGTGGTGCGCAGATTTGTGCGCATCCGCTTCGCGGCAAGGGCTACGATTTCGATGTCCCGCTGCTCGATGGTGACCATGTTACCGATGATACAGGAACCGGCTTCGTACATACGGCGCCGGGACATGGTGCGGACGACTACAACATCTGGACGGCGCGGCAGAAGTCTCTACGGGACCGCGACATCGACACGACGATCCCGTTCACGGTCGATGCGGACGGTGTGCTGACGGATCAAGCGCCTGGGTTCACGGGCAAACGTGTGCTCAAGGAAAACGGCGATAAGGGCGATGCCAACGACGCCGTCATCAAAGCGCTCGCAGAGGCGGGTGCGCTGATCGCGCGCGGCCGCCTCAAGCACCAGTATCCGCATTCGTGGCGGTCGAAGAAGCCGGTCATTTTCCGCAATACACCGCAGTGGTTCATTGCCATGGACCGACCTCTTGCGGCTGCCGGCAACAAGTCGTTGCGCGAGACGGCACTGGAGGAGATCAAGCGCGTTGAGTGGGTGCCGGCTGCTGGTGAGAACCGCATCACAGGCATGATCGTCAACCGCCCGGATTGGGTGGTTTCGCGTCAGCGCGCGTGGGGCGTGCCGATCACGGTCTTCCGCAACACGGAAACCGATGAAATTATTCCCGGCCCCGGCTTTGCGAAATCGGACGAACTGCAAAAGCGGATCGCCGATGCTTTTGCGGAAAAAGGCGCGGACGTCTGGTTTGAAGAGGGGGCGAAAGAGCGTTTCCTCGATGGTCTCGTCGACGATCCGAGCGCGTGGGAGCAGGTGCGTGACGTTCTGGATGTGTGGTTCGACTCCGGTTCCACGCACGCGTTCACAATGGAAGACCCCGTGCATTTTCCGGGACTCGCCAATATCCATCGGGCTTCCGCCGGTGGCCATGATCGTGTGATGTACCTTGAGGGGTCGGATCAGCACCGCGGCTGGTTCCATTCCTCGCTTCTGGAAAGCTGCGGTACGCGGGGGCATGCGCCTTATGACGTCGTCCTGACCCATGGCTTCGTGCTCGATGAGAAGAGCGCGAAGATGTCCAAGTCGGCGGGCAATGTAACCGCGCCGCAGGACGTCATGGACAAGTCGGGTGCTGATATCCTGCGCTTGTGGGTGGCGGCGTCGGATTACTCGGATGATCTGCGGATCGGCCCCGAAATCCTCAAGACGTTTTCTGAGACCTATCGGAAAATGCGTAACACCATCCGTTGGATGTTGGGCGCGCTCTCGCATTTCCGCGAGGAAGACCGCGTTGAACTCGCCGATATGCCCGAACTCGAAAAGCTGATGCTGCATCGGCTCTCCGAGATGGGGCCGGAAGTGCGGACGGCTTATGCGGAGTACGATTTCCGGAAGGTTGTTTATCTGCTCGCGCAATTCCTGAACACGGATCTATCGGCATTCTACTTCGATATCCGGAAGGATGCGCTTTACTGTGATGCGCCGTCCAGTATGCGCCGACGTGCGGCTCTTAGTGTTATCGATGAGATCTTCAAGGCGACGACGCTTTGGCTTGCTCCGATCCTGTCGTTTACGGCGGAGGAAGCTTGGTTGGAGCGGTATCCGTCCGAAGACAGCTCGGTTCACCTGCAAGACTTTCCGCTGATTTCGCGGCTTTGGCGGAATGAAGCGGTTGATGAAAAGTGGGACCACATCCGAAAGGTGCGCCGGGTGGTGACAGGGGCGTTGGAATTGGAGCGCGCGGCGAAACGCATTGGCTCCAGTCTCGAAGCGGCTCCCGTCGTCTATGTCGACAACGCGGATACCTTGGCTGCGCTGCGTGATGTAGACCTCGCGGAGGCCTTTATCACGAGTGGGGCAGAACTGGTCAGTGGTTCAGCGCCGGAAGATGCTTTCAAGCTCCCCGACGTTGCCGGTGTGGGTGTCGTGCCGAAGCGTGCTGAGGGACGCAAATGCGCGCGCTCATGGCGTATTACTGACGATGTCGGATCTGATCCTGCCTATCCCGATCTTTCGGCGCGGGATGCCGCCGCGATGCGTGAGATAGATGCTGCTGGCGCAGGCCAGGGTTAGGTTAGGGCGTGTGGTGATGACGGGCGATCAACACTCCGGTGGATGGTTTTGGGGCGCGTTCTCGCGGTGGACGCTGTGGGCGGCGCTCATCACCTTGGTGGCCGACCAAGTAAGCAAGTGGTGGATTATCGCCCACTACAACCTAGAAGAGCGAGGGCGGGTTGTCGTGCTCCCGTTTCTCGATCTGGTCTTCGTGAAGAATACCGGTGTGAGCTACTCTATGCTCGATATGGCTCATCCGGCTTGGCAGGCCACTTTGGCGGCATTTGCTGCCGTGGCCAGCATAGCGCTGTGGATATGGTCAGCGCGTTCCACCGGGAGCGCCGTTCTCGCTCTAAGCCTAGGTCTGATCATCGGAGGAGCGATTGGAAATGGCATCGATCGGCTGGTGATCGGGGGCGTAGCCGACTTTGTTTCGCTGCATGCCTTCGGCTTCTACTGGTATGTCTTCAATGTCGCAGATGTCGCTATAGTTGCTGGGGTAATCGGCCTCTTGTATGATTTCTGGGCAACGAGTCGCAAAGACGCCGCAAAGACGTCATAGCGCTCGATGCTGCAGAGGTTGGGCCGGGGCTCGCCTAACGCGATCCACCTCTTGCGGCCAGGGAGATTCGGAAATGAGATCTGTCGGACGGATCAGGGCTTTACTGACCGCACTGAGCGTTTTCGCTGCCGCTGCTTCGGCTGGCTGCTCGCCAGGCGATGTCCAGTTCGAAGGTAAGATCTTCGATGCAATGGGCATGAACGCGCCTACGACCCGTACAACGCCTAAGATGGAATCGCGGAGCCCATTGGTCGTGCCTCCGGATTTGGCCCGTTTGCCTGATCCCAATGCTCCAGCTCAGACACCGGAAGATATCTCTCTTGCTGCGATTAACGATCCTGACCGAGCCAAAGTGGTCGACCAGGAAATGTTGAAGAAGCAGCAGGAAGAGTATTGCGCGAAGCACTATGATACGGCTGTTGCCATGGGACGCGCCGACGCAGACTCGGTCTCTGGGCCATTGGGTCCCTGCCGCAAGTCGGTTCTTTCAGCCATGAAAGAGTGGAACGCGCAGTAGGGCATTCTGGCCGGCGTTCTGACCCCAGATTATTTTGCTTGGCATCGTGGGGCGTCATGGCGCGTGGTTGAGGTGCTCATGCCAGGTAACGCAGCGCATCGTTATCAAATAATATTTATTCAGTTAAAATAATCTCTTATGCGTGTGGCGTAGCTATGTAGCAGCGCCAATTCCGTGGGAACATGGACGCGTTGTCATTTGACAAGGCAGGTCTGAATGCCGACATCCTCGGAGGCTTCGACTCGATAGGTGCACGGTAAATCGGTTACGATTTGCTTCGCTTCCGTAGCCGGGTTTGAAATGCGCGTTTGGAGGTTGAGCTTGTCCTTCATAGCGCGCCGATGTCCGGACCTTTGAGGATCTGAACTCATGCGCATTCTGGCTTCGTGCCGCTTTCCCCTTTTGGTTTCCAGCTTAGTGACGGCTCTCATGCTCGCAACGATGTTGTCCGCTACTTCCGCCCACGCTGCTCCTCGTGCCAACGAATTCAAACTCGCCAATGGCATGCAGGTGGTTGTTATCGAAGACAAGCGTGCGCCGGTCGTGACGCACATGGTGTGGTATCGCGTCGGTGCTGCTGACGAGCCGCGCGGAGAATCCGGCATCGCTCACTTTCTCGAACACCTGATGTTCAAGTCCACCGACAAGATAGCGGTTGGGGAATTTTCCAAGATCGTGGCTAGGTTGGGTGGGCAGGACAATGCCTTCACCAGCCAGGATACGACGGCCTATTTCCAGCGCGTCGCGAAGGACCGACTTGCCAAAGTGATGTCGATGGAAGCGGACCGCATGGTCAATCTTCGGCTTACCGACAATGAGGTTTTGACCGAGCGCAACGTTATTCTCGAAGAACGCCGCAGTCGTGTCGATAACAACCCTTCAGCTATTTTGTCTGAACAGATGGATGCCACGCTTTATTATTCACATCCCTACGCCATTCCGGTGATCGGTTGGGAGCACGAGATTGCGCGGCTCGATCGGGAAGATGCTCTCAATTTCTACAAACACTACTACGCGCCGAACAACGCGATCCTGGTGGTCTCTGGGGACGTTGGCGTTGACGAGGTGCGCAAGCTCGCTGAAGAAACTTACGGTAAAATCCCTTCTAACCCCGAGGTGGGTGCAAATCGTCTCCGTCCTGTCGAGCCACCGCAGCTTGCAGCTCGCGAGCTGGTGCTCACGGATCCGCGGGCAGGTAAAGCTTCCTTCCATCGTTACTATCTGGCGCCTAGCTATGTGAAGGCGCAGAAAGGTGAGGCCGAGTCGCTCGACGTTCTCGTCCGGATCCTTGCCAACGGGTCGACAAGCCGACTGTACAAGTCGCTTGTGGTCGACAAGAAAATCGCTTCGTCGGCGGGTGGCTGGTATCACGGTGATGGGCTCGATAGCGGCAAGGTTGCGCTCTACGCAATCGCGGCTGACGGCTCCGATCTTGATCAGGTAGAAGCTGAGATTGATCGGGTTATTGCAGATGTCGCGAAGAACGGCGTTACCGAAGACGAGCTGAGGCGGGCCAAGATGGGCCTGACGGCGGACTACGTGTACGAGAGCGACAATCAGTCAAATATGGCGCGGCGTTATGGCTGGGGCTTAGTCGTCGGCCAGAGCATCGAAGATATCGAGGAATGGCCAGCGGCCATTGAGCGAGTTACCGCGGCGGATGTGCAGAAGGCTGCACAGAAAAGCCTCGACATTCGGCAGTCTGTGAGTGGACGGCTTCTGCCCGAGGCCGATAACGATCCTGGCACGTCCAATAAACGGGCGTCGGCTACGGCATCGCCACGCGGTTGACAAGGGAACGAGAAGTCATGAGCCTATTGCGACAAGCCGGGTTGCGCGTTCGTGCTGTTGCCCGTGTCAATTTCGTAAATCTCCTCGCCGTTTTTTTTCTCCTTAACATCGTCGCGCTCAGCAGGCCTGCTCAAGCTATGGATATCAAGACCGTTAAAAGTGCCAGCGGCATCGAAGCTTGGCTCGTCGAAGAACACTCTGTCCCGCTCGTTGCGCTGCGCTTTGCGTTTACGGGCGGCAGCTCGCAGGATCCGGCCGACAAGGCAGGCGTTTCTAATTTTCTCTCGGCGATGCTCGATGAGGGCGCGGGTGATCTGAAGTCGGCGGAGTTCCAGGAGCGCATGGAAGATATCGCCATGCGCATGTCCTATGAGGATAGTCGCGACACGTTCTACGGCAGTGTTGAAACTCTCTCTGCGAACCGTCCGCAGGCGATGGAACTGTTGAAGTTGGCGTTGACGAAGCCGCGCTTCGATGATGATGCCATTGAACGTATTCGCGGGCAGCTTAAGGCGAGCATTGTTTACGCGTCGCGTGACCCGGATCGCGTCGCTGGCAACGCATGGTATGCTGCGGCTTTCCCGAACCACCCGTATGGCAAGCCTAAGGATGGAACGCTTGAGACGATCTCCAGTATCACGCGCGATGATCTTGAAGCCTATCGCTCGAGGATCTTTGCTAGGGAGAATCTAAAGGTTGTGGCAGTCGGCGATATTGATGCCGACGCGCTCGCCAAGCTGCTCGACGAAGTTTTTGGGGATCTGCCGCAGAAGGCGAAACTGAATTCCGTGTCGGATGTCGCGCCGCCTAAGAAGGGAAGTCTGACCGTTACGGAAATGGACGTTCCGCAGTCTGTTGCAGTGTTCGGTCTTGGCGGGTTGAAGCGCAAAGATCCAGACTTCATGTCGGCGTTCGTTTTGAACCACATCATCGGTGGTGGCGGGTTTGCCTCGAAGTTGATGGAAGAGGTGCGTGAAAAGCGCGGGCTTGCTTACTCCGTTTACAGCTATCTAAGCCCGATGGATCATTCGGCGATCTTCCTGGGAAGCGTTGCGACGAAGAACGAGGCGATCGCGGAATCTCTCGATGTCATCCGTGCGGAGCTTAAGAAGATGGTGGAAACCGGCCCGACCGAAGAGGATCTTAAGAACGCCAAGGACTACCTGACGGGCTCCTATGCATTGAGGTTTGATAGCAACGCGAAGATTGCCAGCCAGCTTCTGGGCATCATGGTCGAGGGCATGGGCATCGACTATGTGAATACGCGTAATGCGCAGATTGAGGCGGTAACCTTGGAAGACATCAAGCAGGCGGCAAAACGGTTTCTCGACCTCAACGATCTCATCGTTACCGTCGTTGGCAAGCCGGCTGGTTTGGCTCCGAGAGGGTGAGTATTTTCTCTTTATTTTGCAGCGGGTTGCATGTTTTGTTTTGAGAGCGCGGGGCAATTTGCCCCGCGTTACTATTTGCGGCTCAGATTCCTGTGCCTTGGCGTGGCCGCAGAAACGGGCTAGGTGGACACACACGTTTCACCAATCCGGGATTGCTCGATGACCAACCCTGTTTCTCTCAGCAAGAATTCAGCATCAGCTGAAGGCTGCGCACCCTTTCGTATTTCGATCGACGGCTGCATGGAGACGGTCATTGGCCGACATGGTTTGTCCGAGCATTTGCTGAGCCGGTATCTCAAACGTGCCGAGCCCGAACTCGCCAAGCTGAGAGACCACTACAAGACGGGGCGGCTGCCTCTTCTCAATATTCCCGAAGAGACGGCGGATCTTGATGAAGCCCATGCAGCTCTCGCGCGGCTCAGCGAGGGGGCCCGGCTGATTGTCTTTTTCGGGACTGGCGGTTCGGGGCTTGGCGGGCAAACTTTGGCTCAGCTTGCGGGATGGAATATTCCCGGCGGTGCAGCTCCCGATCAACGCAAACGTCCTCGGACGCGCTTTTACGACAATCTCGACGGCGCGACGTTGTCCGGTGCGCTGGACATCCTTGATCTAGAGACAACGCGTTTCGTTGTGACATCGAAGTCGGGTAGTACAACTGAAACGCTCGCGCAGGCCATTGCGGCGCTCAGCGCAGTCAAAGCGGCAGGGCTCGAGGCCCGTATCCCGGAGTTGTTCCTCGGGATTACGGAGGAGGATAAGCCGGGTAAAAGCAATGGGTTGCGTTCCCTCTTTGCGGCACACGGCATTCCGATGCTTGCGCATCATGACGGGATCGGTGGGCGGTATTCGTGCCTCACGAACGTCGGATTAATGCCGGCGATGGCGCGTGGGCTCGATGCGTTCGCTGTGCGGCAGGGGGCCGCCGATGTGGTCCAGAAGATGCTGGACGCACGCCGTCCAGCCGACTTCGCGCCGGCCGTATCAGCAGCGGCAGCCGTGGCGCTTAACAAAGAAAAGGGCGTTCGGCTTAGCGTCATCATGCCTTACGCCGACCGTCTGGGAAGGTTGGCAGATTGGTACGTTCAGCTGTGGGCGGAGAGCCTGGGTAAGAATGGCCAAGGCACATGCCCGATTGCGGCAGTCGGACCGCTTGATCAGCATTCCCAGCTTCAGTTTTTCATGGATGGGCCGCCTGAACTGTGGGTCACGGTTGTCCGTGTTGCCACCGTTGGCAATGGGCCGGTCGTGGATGCCGAGATGGCCCGGCAGGCTGGCGCGGACTACATGGCGGGCCGCCATGTTGGGGATATCGTGGCTGCGCAAGCGGCGGCGTTACCGGAAGCGCTCGCGCAGGCTGGGCGGCCGGTTCGCACGATTGATGTGGATCGCCTCGATGAGCGTGCGATCGGCGGGATTTTGATGCATTTTATGCTCGAAACGATTCTCGCCGGGCGGATTATGGGCATCGATCCGTTCGATCAACCCGCTGTCGAATTGGCGAAAATCCTCACGCGTAAACGGCTCGACGCCGGTATCTGATCCGCAGCGGCGTTCCGGGTACTCGACGAAGAGGGATTTCTCGGTTTGTCGATACGTCAGCTCTCGCCTGAAACAATCAATCGTATCGCGGCCGGCGAGGTCGTCGAACGGCCGGCGAGCGTCGTCAAGGAACTTGTCGAAAACGCGATCGACGCGGGTGCCCGCGACGTCGAGGTTGTGACCGCAGGCGGTGGCTTGTCGTTGATCCGTGTGAGCGACGACGGCTGCGGCATGAGTGCGGAAGATCTGGCGCTTTGTGTCGAACGTCACGCGACGTCCAAACTCAGCGAGGAAGATCTCTTCGATATTCGAACGCTCGGGTTTCGCGGGGAAGCGCTTCCTTCCATCGGTTCGATTGCGCGGCTGGAGATTGTTACGCAGGAGCGGGGCGGGAGCTCAGGCTGCGCTATCATCGTTGACCGGGGTGCCAAGGGTCCTATTCGGCCCGCAGCGATCAATTCGGGAACCCGTATCGAGGTGACGGATCTTTTCTCTGCGACACCAGCTCGCCTGAAATTCATGAAGTCCGAGCGCTCAGAGAATCTTGCAGTCTCCGATGTCGTCAAACGGTTGGCGATGGCGCATCCCCAGGTCGCTTTCACGCTGGTGACTGGCGAACGGGCCAGTCTCAAGCTGCCAGCGTGCAAGGCCGATGCGGACGGACTTTTGCAGCGCCTCGGCCGGATTATGGGGCGCGATTTTCTCGCAGACGCCTTGGAGATCGCCGGAGAACGGGACGGCGTTCGCGTGGCGGGATTTGCGGGACTGCCCACACTCAATCGCGGGGATGCTTCTCAACAGTTTCTGTTCGTCAATGGACGGCCTGTGAAAGATCGGCTGGTGGTTGGAGCGCTTCGCGCTGCCTACGGAGATACGGTACCCCGCGGGCGTCATCCTCTCGTTGCTCTCTTTGTTGACGTCGATCCACGTGAGCTGGACGTTAACGTGCACCCAGCTAAGACGGAAGTCCGGTTCCGTGATGCTGGAACGGTGCGCAGCATCATGATCGGTGCGATTCGGCATGCTTTGGAAGGTGCAGGGCATCGTGCGTCGGCGCGGGGCGGGCAGGATACGATCGCAACATTGCGGCCCGTGGAACCGGCGGCACCGTCACGGACTACCGGGGCAGCGTGGTCTGGCGTTTCCTCACGCGTGGCCTCTGTACCTAGCAGCTCACCCCTATCGGACTTCGAGAGTCCGCAGGGCAGGGTGCATGGCTTTGCCGAGCCGGTTCAGGCAGCGTTTACTGCATTCTCGGCAACAGGTGCGGATGCGTCGGCGGATGCGGAACCTGCCCGGGCAGACCTCATGGATAGCCCGCTTGGCGCCGCGCGGGCGCAATTGCACGAGACCTATATTGTTTCGCAGACACGCGACGCCGTTGTCATCGTTGATCAGCACGCCGCGCACGAGCGTCTTGTCTATCAGAAGCTCAAGGCGATGTTGACGGAAGGTGGCGTGGCGCGACAGGGGCTTTTGATCCCCGTTATCGTCGAACTGGGCGAGGAAGGGGCTGAAACCTTAGCCGAGAAGGCGGATGAACTTTTAGAGCTTGGCCTTGTCGCCGACCGGTTTGGTCCCGGCGCGGTGGCCGTACGTGAAGTGCCTGCGCTGCTAGGAGACACCGATGTCGATGGTCTTGTCCGGGATCTTGCCGATGAGATCCTTAGCGAGTCGGATGACAGCGCTCTGAAAACCCGGCTGGAAGCCGTGGCGTCGCGGATGGCGTGTCATGGCAGCGTGCGGGCCGGTCGCCGGCTCACCGCGAGCGAGATGAACGCTTTATTGCGCGAGATGGAAGCCACACCGTTTTCGGGCCAATGCAATCATGGCCGTCCGACGTATGTGGAGTTGAAGCTCTCGGATATCGAGCGTTTGTTCGGGCGTCGCTAACGCGCGTTATCCGTTCGCCGTTGCGTCATTCGTGATAAGCGCGCTTTCGATCTCGGCAAACGTATCGTGTGCGCGCCAGTGGGGGATCGAGGCTACGGGGCTCTTGCGATAGCCCTTCGTGAACAACACGAATTTTACGCCAGCGGCTTGGGCTGTCGCAGCATCGACTTCGCTATCTCCGACGTAGATCGTTTCGTCCGGTTTGCTTCCGAGTTGCGCGATTGTAGCCAACAGGCCGCTCGGGTCCGGCTTGCGCGTTGGCAGCGTATCGCCCCCGACCACGACTCTGAATGTGCTTGTGAGGCCAAGGTCCTTCAGGACCGTGCGCGTTATCGCTTCAGGTTTGTTTGTGCAAATGCCCAGCCGGTCGCCGCGGCTCTGCAGCTTCGCAAGCAGGTCTTGCACGCCAGGGTAGATGACTGTGTGCTTTGCCGGGTCTTCAGCGTAAATCTCGAGAAAGCGAGCCACGGCTTGCTGTATGTCTTCAGGACTGGTGCTGGCGTGCGCATGATCGAGACAGCGCTGCATCAAGACCCGGACACCTTCGCCGACGAATGATTTCAATGTCGGAAGATCGAGTTCAGTGAGGCCTTGTTCGCGGAGGACGCGATTGGCCGCGGCGTGGATATCGAGGGCACTGTCGATGAGGGTGCCATCGAGGTCGAAAACAACTGCGCGAACCATTCAGCTTTCCCGCCATTTTATTGAGCATCCCGCCGAGGGGATCTGTTCACGTGGGCCTTGGCCTGTTTCAGCCACTTGCTTCATTGCGAGGAAAAGGTCTCTGCGCAGATCGGCGGGGCCGGTTTCTTTCCGGGACGCATCCAAGCGGCCGCGATATTGAAGGCCGAGATCGGCGTCGAAGCCGAAGAAGTCCGGCGTACATACGGCGTCATAGGTCCGGGCGACGGATTGTGTCTCGTCGTGGAGATAGGGGAACGTGAAGTTGTGATGGGCGGCGAAGGTTTTCATGTTTTCGAATGAATCATCGGGGTATGCGCGCCAATCGTTCGCGCAAATTGCGACGCTCTCAATGCCCAGGGGCTTGAGTTCATTGGCATCGCGGACGATACGGTCGATCACTGCTTTCACGTAAGGGCAGTGATTGCAGATGAACATGATCAGCGTGCCACGTTCTCCACGCAGGTCGGCCAAGCTGTAGGTTTTGCCGTCGACGCCGGGTAGCTTGAAGTTCGGAGCTTTCCAGCCGAAATCGCAGATCGGGGTTTCTACCGCCATTGCCACTCCTCAACAGGGGATCGAGCGGGCGTTCGTTGCTGCGTCCCGGATCGCTTTGATGTTGGCCGCGTAGTGAGCAGGCGTGCCGCCTTTGAACACCGCAGAACCGGCGACGAGTGCGTTGGCGCCTGCTTCGACAATCTTGCCGGTTGTTTCCGGTGTGACGCCGCCATCAACCTCGATGTCGATCGGGCGGTTTCCGATCATCTGTTTGACGCGGCGGACCTTCTCCACCACGGCAGGAATGAAAGCCTGGCCGCCGAAGCCTGGATTGACGGTCATCAGCAGAATGAGGTCGAGGCGGTCGAGAACGTACTCGATCGTGCTTTCAGGTGTCGACGGATTGAGCGAGACGCCCGCGCGTTTTCCGAGAGCCTTGATTGCTTGCAGCGAGCGGTCGAGATGGGTGTCGGCTTCAACGTGCACCGTGATGATGTCCGCACCGGCTTCCGCGAACGCTTCGATATAGGGAACGGCCGGGTCGATCATCAAATGGCAATCGAAGACCTTGGGCGAGGCGTTGCGGATGGCTTTGATAATGGGAGGTCCAAAGGTGATGTTGGGCACGAAATGGCCGTCCATGACATCGAGATGGATCCAGTCAGCCCCAGCGGCATCAATGTCGCGAACCTCTTCGCCCAGGCGGGCGAAGTCGGACGATAAAATCGAGGGGGCTATGACGATTGGACGGGTGGCGGCCATGTATCTGAATCCCGGATGACTTTGCTGCCTGCTTCATAGCCCCCGACACGCTTACCTGCCACCCCTTATCGGGCAGGAATTTCGGGGGGGGGCCGATTTGTGACGGCCGCTGATGACAATAAAGACGCCGACGACGCCGAGTAATATGAGCGGGATCAATTTCCAGTCGTAGTTCGGGACGGCAAGGATGCCGAACCCTGCGGCCAATGCTTCGAGCGCCAGTGCGCTAAACGGTGTCAAGGCACTGGTTCCCAGGAAGCTTTCTGTGCCGATTTTTACCACGGAGGAGAAGGTTAAATACGTCATGGCGATGAATACAGGCGCGCCGCAGAAAAGGGCGAGGGCAAGCGTTGGCACGTGCCAGAAGGCGGCGGGTTCAGGTGTCATCGGGTTGGCTGGGAGAATGCCATAGAAAACCAGAAAGACCGAACAGATCAACGCGGTCGCTGCGATCAGCGTTGTCGCCAGGACGACCAAGCCTGTGACACGCAGTTTTTCGCGTACCGTTTCAGCGCGCCGGTTCCAGGGATGAAATTCGCTGGCGAATGTTTTTATTGAGACGACAAGTGCGCAGGCGAGTGCAAGTAACGTTGCGGAAAATATGCGCGCATTGTCCAAGCCCCAGAGGATCGGGATAACGGCGACAATAATTATGGCCGCACCGAACCAAATGCGGTTCGTCATGGTGCGAGAAAAAAACAGCCAGCCGATCACAAGCGACACGGGCACAGCCAAGCGCAAAGCGAGGCTAGCTTCGGCGGGTGTTAGGATACCCAGCAGGAGGAAATATAGGGCTTCGAGGCCGACGGTGGCGGTGCCGAACACCCAGCTCTGACGCGTCAGGATGACATCGCCTGCGTCTTTGCCCCACCCCGTGATCGCCAGCATTCCGGCAGCCGAGGCGGCCATCGTGTAGAAGATGAAGACAGACATATGCGCGCCGGCGGCCTGGGCAATTGCATAGAGTACGGTCAACGCGGAGATCGCGATGACGAACAGGGCCGCTTCGAGCCATCCGTTCAAACCGCCGTGCGTTTTATCCCGCCAGCGTATGTTCACGGGTGGATCCTCGTCATGCTGTTTCGGAGATTAGCCGGGCAAAATGAACCGTGGTGTCGCCATATGTACGTTCGTCGATAAGTTCGAAGGCAGATGGCAGATCGACTGTTACGCCTGCGCGTTCTTCAAGGACGATGATTGCGCCGGGAGAGAGCCAACCTCCCTCATGAAGGGCTGTGAGTGCGGCTTCGCCGAGTTTGTTGTCGTAGGGCGGGTCAAGGAAGGCGTAGGCGTAGCTGTCCCGCGTTGCGGCTGGGCCAAGCCGGGTGGCGTCACGCCGGAAGATGCGGGTTATGCCTTGCAGGCCGAAGGCTTCGATGTTTCTGCGAATAAGCCCGCGGGCATCGGCGTTGTCTTCGACGAAAAGCGCATAAGAAGCGCCGCGTGAAAGGGCTTCCACCCCAAGTGCTCCCGTGCCGGCGAAGAGGTCGATGACACGTGCGCCCTCCAATGGAGGGCCTTCGATGCCGTGCGTGAGAATGTTGAATACGGACTCGCGGACGCGATCCGAGGTGGGGCGCGTGCCTCCGTGCTGAGGAGCAACCAAAGTGCGCCCTTTGAAACGCCCGCCTACGATACGCATGGCGTCCCCCTTGAGGGTAGGCCATTCATTCCGACTGGCCTTTTGGTTTCGCTGCTTTGCCCTCGGGTTTATGGCCTCGGCCGATGCGGTCAGGGTCAGGTGCTGCGAGGCCCAGTTCCTCTGTCAATTTCGCGCCAAGCTGGTCGGCGAGGACGCGTCGCTTCACGGGTTCGGTGGTTCCGGGAGCAAGGTCGAGCAACTGGAACGGTCCGTAGGACACACGGATCAGGCGGTTTACATCGAGCGAAAGGCTTGAGAGGATTTTGCGCACTTCGCGATTTTTGCCTTCGCGCAGGCCAAGTGTGAGCCAGACGTTGGCACCCTGCGTTGAATCGAGCGTCGCTTCGACTGGGCCATAGCGAACCCCCTCGATTTCCACGCCGTCTTTCAGTTTGTCGAGGTCGGCTTGTGTTACGCGACCGTGCGCGCGTGCGCGATAGCGGCGTAACCAGCCCGTGGACGGTAATTCGAGATGGCGGGCCAGCGCGCCGTCGTTGGTCAAAAGCAGCAAGCCCTCCGTATTGAAGTCTAGACGGCCGATGGAGACAACACGCGGCAACTCAGGCGGAAGACTGTCAAATACTGTAGGACGGCCTTCCGGATCGCGATGCGTCGTGACGAGACCTTTCGGCTTGTGATAGCGCCATAGACGTACGGGCTCGGCGTCCGGTAGTGGGTTGCCGTCAACGACAATCTTATCCAAAGAGGTTACCGTTACGGCGGGGCTGTTTAGCAATTTGCCATTCAGCCGGACACGGCCTTCGGCAATCCAGCGTTCGGCTTCACGCCGCGAGCATAGTCCTGCACGGGCAATCGCCTTGGCGATGCGCATAGGGTCGTTTTGTCCTGCAGCAGGCTCCGGCGCGCGTCCTGGTCCACGCTGTTTCTTGCGGACCGGCGTGCGAGCGGGTTTGGCTGCGGTGGGGCGTTCAGCAGACTTGCGCGTGGTGGATTTTGCCGCGTCCGCGGAGGTTGGTTTTGAACGTGCCTCCGCCTTCACCTTGCGTGCCGGCTTGGCGTGTGTCTGCCGGTCCTTGCTGATAATGTTCGGACGTCGTTTTGTAGGCGCCTTAGGCATTTGCGATTTCTGTTCGAATTGAAGGACGCGCTGTTATGACATCGATGCGGGGCAGCCGCTACATGGAACGCGCATTGGCGGAAGCCAACGCTGCGGCTCAGCGTGGAGAAGTTCCCGTGGGAGCCGTTGTCGCTGCACCGGATGGTACGTTTTTGAGTGCGGCAGGTAACCGTATCCGCGAACTTGCCGATCCTACGGCCCATGCTGAGATCCTCGCGATTCGCGCCGCATGCGAGGCCTTTGGTTCAGAACGGCTCCTAGGCTGCGACCTTTACGTCACGTTAGAGCCGTGCGCCATGTGCGCTGGAGCGATTTCCCTTGCCCGTATCCGGCGGCTTTATTTCGGAGCGGGCGATCCGAAAGGAGGCGGTGTGGAGCATGGTGCCCGGGTGTTTGCTCAGGCTACGTGCAACCACGCGCCGGAGGTCTACGGTGGGCTTGACGAAGAGCGCACGGGGGCACTTCTACGCGATTTTTTTGCCGCGCGGAGATGATGCCGGGCCTTGACGCTAGCGGCGACCCAGGAGCCGTTCGGCTAGGCGGGCCCGCCTAGCGGGTTCGGGTTCTTCCAATTTAGGTTGGGGCTCAGGGTCAGGTTCGCTGACGTCGGCGGGTTCAGCAAAAAGAATGCGCTCAAGCTGTTGGCGAAGTCTCGCTTTGGCGGGCGCTGCGGCCTCAAGAACTTTGTCCAGTTTATGAAATTCGAGTACGTGGAAGTTGCCGACTTCGACATCGATCAGAATATCTGGCTTCCGGGTTCGCACTTTCTCGCGAACGATGGATTGCTGTAGAATTTGCAGGGATGTGACGATCGCCTCGAAGGCGCTGGGCTTGCCCTCACTCGCGACCCGACCGGCCCCCGTTACGTTGATTGCGATCGTGATATCTGTGTCTTCTGCGAGGACATCGAAGGGGAGCGGGTTGACGAGGCCGCCATCCAGCAGAATGGCACCGTCGATTTCGACCGGCGTGAACAGGCCGGGGAGCGCCATACTTGCCGCGACCGCCTGCAAGAGTGGTCCTTCCGATAAAACCATCTGTTTTTGTTCGCTGAATTCCGATGCGATCACCTTCAATGGGATCTCGAGCGACGCAAAGTCTGCCGCCGTTCGTGGCGGCATGATCAGGTCGAGCAATGCTTCCGCGTTGAAGATTGAGGATCGCAGTTGGAATACATTCATGAAGCGCTGGAGAGGCTCCTGGCGCGCGCTGAAAGCCTGGCGAAGGATCTCTAGCCGGCTTTTCAGGATTTCCTCTGTATGGGTGCGGATCTGCGCTGCGGTGTAGCCGGAGGCGTATGCCGCGCCGAAGATGGCGCCGATGGAGGTTCCGGCAATGAGCTGGGGGCGTAACCCCATCTCGTCGAAGACTTCCAACATAAGAATGTGCGCCAAACCTCGCGCGCCGCCGCCACCGAGCGCCAGCCCAATGCGCGGTGCGCGCGTCAGATCCCTGCTACTTAGAGAGGTTGTCACTTTGCTGCCGGTCTCATCGGGTGTCGGAACGTCATGACATTACTTTCTCGCACGATGGCGAGATGATGGTAGCTGCGCGGTTCATCAAGCCTCTGTGTCCGAAGTTTCGCGCGCCAAAGCGCGCCAGCCGATATCTGATCGGCAGAAGCCGCCCGGCCAGTCGATGCGACTCACGGCTTCATAGGCTCTATCGTGTGCTTCGCGGACGGTTTTGCCGACGGCCGTGACATTAAGAACGCGTCCGCCGTTGGCGAGGATGCGCCCGGTGTCGTCACGGGCGGTGCCAGCGTGAAATACGGTCACACCATCGATTGCAGAAGCGGCATCAATGCCTTTGATCTCGCTGCCTTTTTCTGGAGTTCCGGGATAGCCGTTGGCGGCCAGGACGACCGTGAGGGCAACAGTGTCATGCCAGCGCAGATCGAAACGATCGAGGACGCCGTCTGCTGAGGCGATGAGAGCCGGAAGGAGATCGGATTTGAGCCGGGGCATTAAAACCTGCGCCTCGGGATCGCCAAAGCGGACATTGTATTCGATGAGTTTGGGACCTTCGTCCGTGATCATAAGCCCTGCGAATAGGACGCCCTTGAAGGGTGTTCCACGTCGGGCCATTTCCGCGACCGTCGGCTTGATGATCTCATCCATGGTGCGCGTGATGAGTTCATCCGTCATGACAGGAGCGGGGGAATATGCCCCCATGCCGCCGGTGTTAGGGCCTTGGTCGCCCTCTCCCACGCGTTTGTGGTCTTGGGCGGTCGCGAGGGCGAGGACGTGTTCGCCGTCAACGAGGGCGAAAAAGCTCGCTTCTTCGCCGGTGAGGAATTCCTCGATGACGACTTCGGCTCCGCTGGCGTTTCCTGTGAACAGGCTGTCGATTGCCGAGAGAGCTTCGGCCTGGGTCTGCGCGATGATGACGCCTTTGCCTGCGGCCAGGCCGTCAGCTTTGACAACGATGGGGACAGGTTGTTGTGCTGCGTAAGCTTTTGCGTCGTCAGCACTATCAAAGCGGGCATAAGCGGCTGTCGGGATGCCGATGGCCCGGCAAAGGTCTTTTGTGAAGCCTTTGGAGCCTTCAAGCTGGGCGGCGGCGGCGGACGGGCCAAAGCACTTAATGCCGGCGGCTGTCAGCGTATCGGTCAATCCGGCAACGAGCGGCACTTCGGGACCGACGACAACGAGGTCTATTGCTTTGTCCTTACAGAAGGTAACGACGGCCTCATGATCGTCGACCTTCAGATCAACGCACTGCGCGACATCGGCTATTCCGGCGTTGCCTGGAGCAGAATACAATGTGTCGAGCAGGGGGCTTGCTGATAGCGCCCATGCGAGGGCGTGTTCGCGGCCACCACCGCCGATGAGTAGGACGTTCATGTTCGTTGCGGGCCCTTAGTTTTTCACTTTTTCAGGATCGCTGTAGGTTCACGTCATGTGTTACCGAGCGTCTGCTGCCATTATTCAATGATGTATCATCGCTGATGCAGTTAACAAACCGGGACTGATTCGTGACCGAAACCCTGTCAGATAAGCGCTTAGGGGCGGGTAATGCGCCGGAGTTTTCCGTGTCCGAGTTGTCGGGCGCGATCAAAAGGTCGCTGGAAGACGAGTTTGAGCACGTGCGCGTGCGCGGAGAATTGGGCCGCATTTCCCGCCCGGCATCCGGCCATTTGTATCTCGACCTTAAGGATGATCGCGCCGTAATCGCTGGCGTCATGTGGAAAGGCGTTGCGCAAAGGTTAGCGATCAAGCCGGAACAGGGCATGGAGGTGATCGCTGTTGGGCGTGTGACGACGTTTCCCGGCCAGAGCAAGTATCAGCTTGTTATCGAGAGCTTGGAGCCGGCCGGTGTGGGCGCGCTCATGGCTTTGCTGGAAGCGCGGAAAAAGCAGTTCGCTGAGGAAGGACTGTTTGACGAGGCCCGTAAGGTGCCGCTGCCGTTCCTGCCACGCATCGTTGGTATCGTCACAAGTCCGTCTGGTGCTGTTATCCGTGACATGTTGCATGGCTTCGATGAGCGGTTTCCGACCCGCGCCATTGTGTGGCCGGTTCGGGTTCAGGGCGAAGGGTGCGCGCCGGAAGTCGCTGCCGCGATCCGTGGGTTTAATCAGCTGAAAGCAGGTGGGCCGGTACCACGGCCCGACGTGATCATCGTCGCGCGGGGTGGCGGCAGTCTTGAAGACTTGTGGGGCTTTAACGAGGAAATCGTCGTGCGGGCCGTGGCCGACAGTGCGCTGCCGGTTATCTCGGCGGTCGGGCATGAGACAGACTGGACCCTGATTGACCTTGCCGCGGATGCGCGGGCTCCTACGCCCACGAAGGCTGCGGAATGGGCTGTACCAAAGTTCGGCGATCTCGTGCAGCGGACGGCAGAATACGGGCTCCGTGCGCAGCATACGGTCCGCCGTTGCGTTGAGAGTGCACGGGCGCATTTGCGCGCGGCGGCACGTGGGTTGCCGCGCCGCGAGAACCTTCTTTTGTCGGCGCGACAGCAGTTCGACGATGTGGAGCGTCGCTTGGGTCGCGGATTGATCTCCAACACCAGCCTGCATGCGATGCGCCACGCCCGGATCTCCGGAAGGCTGGTGCCGCGCCTCGTCGAAATGCGGATTGCCCGAGATCGCGAACGATTGGCGCAGTGTGACAATCGCGCGCGTCATGCGCTTTTGCGTACGGCTGGCCAGAGGCGTACGCGGCTTGAAAGCGTCGGCGGGCGTTTGCGTCCTTCGGCATTGCGCAGCCGATTAACGCGTGGGCAAGAGATCTTTGTGGGGGTTGTCGCCCGCAGTCATGCTGCGTTCGCGAATGCGGTCGTTAACCGTCGTCGGATGCTCGATTCACAGGGGAAGCTTTTAAATACGCTTAGTTACCAAGGGGTTCTGGCGCGTGGTTTTGCGCTGGTGCGTGATGCAAAAGGTAAAACTTTGCGTAAAGCGGCCCAGATTGTGCCGCAGCAGAGCATCGAGATCGAGTTTGCCGATGGACGAGTTATGGCAAACGTAACAGGGGATCCAGGGCAAGCGGATAAGCCTGCGCCGTCGAAAGTCTCTGAGATGACGATTGAGAAACCGAAGGACGAGCGCCGGCCGTCACGCGCGGCTCGCAAATCTGATCAGGGAAGCCTATTCTAGCAATTCGTCGAGGGGGTTCCCAAGTTAGCCCTCACGCGAAAAACATGACCAGCACTGGGTCCTGAAGTGGTGCTTGCGCGAAAGGGACGACTTGACGGGTGTCCGACAACGGGCAATCAATCTGAGGCTTCGGCACCATTGCCGGGCAGGGAGTTCCAATGAACCGGTTTGAGAAGTTTTTCGGCCCGCGGGATGAGGCGAAGGTCAAGTATCAGGGCGGTGACTTTCAGGTCACTTCGCCGGGTGATTTTGTGCGTTGCGCTATAACTGGGCAGCCGATTGCTCTCAATGAGCTGCGGTACTGGAGTGTTGAGCTTCAGGAAGCCTATGCTTCTCCCGAGATTTCTTTCCGTCGCTATCTGGAAGTCAACGGCAAGGTCTGAGGGCGCCCCGGACATGATTGCTTTATGCGGGCAGTTTACTGTCTGCGATGACGGCTTCGAGCAGCGCCCTCATGCGAGACAGATCGTTTTCCTTAAACTGTAGTCGGATGGGTAGTGGACGCGCTGACTGCCGTAGGCGGGCTATTGCCGAGTTCCCTTCTGGGGTCATCCGGACCAGATCTTTTTCGGTTGTCACCAACTGAGCGCCGCTTGCCTTAGCTTGCGCGAGCAATTTTTCCGCTTCGCTGTCAGTGAAAGTGTGATGGTCGCGATACGCCAACTTGGCGAGTACGGTTGCGCCCAATCTTTCTAGGAGCGAGAAAAAACGGTGCGGGTTTGCGATGCCCGCGAACGCGATGACGGGGGTGTCGGCTAGCCAGGAAATATCTCCCGCAGGTTCGGGTTCGGCAACGAGCACGGGGCCTAGGAAGCGGTGGCGCAAGCGGTCAAGAACTCCGGTTCCGGTATTTGACTGCCGATCGTCGTCGTGGGGCGGCTGTGATCCGTTCACGATCACAGCGTCGGTCATTGCGTATTGGAATTGGAGAGGTGCGCGTAGAGGCCCGGCCGGAATAACCCGACCGTTGCCGATGCCGCGCGCGCCATCCACGATCGCAAGGCGCAGGTCTTTTTCCAACGATGGGTTCTGCAGACCATCGTCCATGATGATGACCGTGGGACGCGGCTCACGTGTGAGGATGGCGCGTGCTCCGGCAGGCCGATCCCGGCAGATCATGGTTGGAGCTGAGCTGGCCAGCAGCAGGGGTTCATCGCCTACGTCGATGGCGGAATGCCGGTGAGGGTCCACCCATTCCGGGCCCGCAATGCGGCCAGCGTAACCGCGTGATAAGAACGCTGGGCGTTCGCCAAGTTGTGTCAGGAGTTCAGCCAGCAAGAGCGACATGGGCGTTTTGCCTGTGCCGCCAGCCGTGAAATTTCCGACGCAGATAACAGGGAGCTCGGACCGGAAGGGTTGCGTTTTTTTGAAGCGCCGTTCGGCGGCCCAGCCGTAAATCCCTGCAACTGGTTCGAGCGCGTTTGCCCGCCAGTCGCTCGTTTGATTGCCATACCACCATGAAGGTTCCTCAAGAGGCACGCTTCATTCCTTCCTGGTCGGGGAGGTAGTGGAGTAATGCCGCGATGGTCTGGTCTAGGGCGCCTGATAACGTTCCGATGGCCAGATCGGCGTTCGCGCGCATGGTATTCAACTTGGCATCGTCGTGCATGAGTTCGGCTACGGCCGCAGCGAGTTCTTCGGAGGAACGCACTTCGCGCATCGCGTCGTGGCGCTTTAGCGCGTCATAGGCGTCGCGGAAATTGTGCCAGCTCGGGCCGGTGAGAACTGCTGCGTGATGACGGACGGCTTCAATCGGATTTTGCCCACCTTTGTCTACAAGCGAACCGCCGATGAAGGCGATCGGTGCGAGAGCATAAAGCGTGCCCAGTTCGCCGATCGTATCGGCGATATAAACATCTGTTCGCGTGTCCGGCAGCTTATTCTCGGAGCGTTGGGTGACGTTCAGGCCGTTCATTTTCAGCGCTTCGGCTATCGCTGTTCCACGTTCAGGATGGCGTGGGGCCAGCAATGTCAGGAAGCCCTCGAATTCATTGGCCAATCGGCGATGTGCTTCGCCGATGATTTCTTCTTCGCCTTCGTGGGTGCTGGTTGCGACATAGCCGCGGCGGCTGTTGACGGCTGCGGCAAGGGCGTCGAACGCGGCCTGATCTATTGGTGGTGGCGGTGCATCGATTTTCAGATTGCCGATCGAGCGGACGCGGCGTGCGCCGAGCTCCGAATACCAGCGCGCGAATTTGTCGTTCTGAGTGAGGACGAGATCGAATCGCGTGAAGAGCGCTGCTGCCATACTGGTATTGCGTCGCCAGCGCTTGAAGCTGCGATTGGACATACGCGCATTGACGAGGACGAGAGGAATTTCCCGGGCGTGTGCCTCCAAAATCAAATTCGGCCAAATTTCTGATTCCGTGAGTACAGCGACGTCCGGTTGCCATCGCTCTAGGAAACGGCGCGCATATTCTGGTGAGTCGAGCGGGAGGAATTGATGGAACGCGTTTGGTCCCAACCTTTGCGCCGCCAACCGTGCCGACGTCAGGGTGCCTGTGGTCAGTAGACAGCGTACGTCAGGGCGTAACGCTGTGAGGGTATCGACGACAGGCAGGATCGCATTGGTTTCGCCAACACTTGCCGCGTGGATCCACACTAAAGGACCTTCCGGCCGCGCTAGGTTCGATTGTCCGAAGCGCTCGTTGCGGCGTGTTGGGTCTTCTTTGCCCTTGTTTTCCCGGAACCGAAGAATGAGCGGTGCTACCGGCTGGATTATGCGTGTCGCGACCCGATACGACTTGAGTCGAAAACCGGCAGGGACCGGAGGTGTTGAAGGATCCGCTGCGCCGGGGGGGGTGGCGCGTGCAGGATCAGCTCCGGCCAATTCGTAGGCGCGTGCTGTTGCGTTATTGAGAGCCGTCTCCAGCCGTTGCCGTAGCTGTTCCATTTGCTCAGGGCTGGCATCGTCCGGAACGTAAATTGGGTCGCCCAATACGTAGCCAAATGTGGAGTACGGCAGATTGATAGTCATTCGGCTCCATGTGTCGAGGGCATGGTAGCGGGATGTGGCGGCGGCAATGGGGAGGATCGGGCGACCGGAAAGGCGTGCGAGCGTGATAATCCCCTGACCGCAGCGGCGCGCGGGGCCCGGTGGAACGTCGGCCGTCATTACGATGTTGGTATTGTCTGCGAGGGCCTTGAGGGAGGCTCTCAGGGCATGGGCTCCGCCGCGGTCTTTGCGGCGGTCCCCCGCGCCGGCGCCGCGGATCAGCTGATGCCCGAGGCGGCTCATAGCTTCGCCAACCAATTCTGCGTCACCGTGGCGCGCGACCATTGCGGCAAAACGCAGCTCTTTGGGGGCCGGGCTGGCCAGCATCATGAATTGCCCGTGCCAACAAGCCATAATTGCTGGATGGAGGGCACGCATGCGTTCTTGGAGGTCGGGAGGCTCGCCCACAAATGTCGAAGTTTGCTCAACAAGCCTTATGGTTCGGGCGATTATTCTACCGCCCGCACGTCCCAGGGTTGTTTTCAATTTCGGCGAAAGTGCCATTAACCTGCTTGTCTTAGCTTGAGCGGAGTTGACAAACTCGTCGAGGTTGGCGGAGCGAAGACCCTTGCAGTCGCATCCTATAGCGCATAATACCGGCTGGTTAGCAATCGATGTTGCGTCGCAAAGCCTTTATATGATGCGGCTCAATATTACACGTGTTCGGTGCAAGCGGGGTTAGGTCCAGTCTTAGGATTGGGGCGGCGTGCCGGTAGTGGGCGTGCACCTGTGACTTTCTACAGGTGATCTGCTCTAATACCGGACGCGGTGGCTGACAATCGGGTTCTTTCGGAAGGCAGCATGGCAGGGTTGGCCAAACGTGCGAAACGCGCGGTCAAGCGCGTCACGATGGCTTGGCGCCACGGACTTATCGATCATTCTCCCGAATGGTTGCGCCGCCGGTTTGGCGCGCACGCGTCCTATCTCGATATGTTATTCATCGATCACGGTATTTTTCGCCTGATCTATTTGAACATGCATCGTTTGTCTCCCGAGGCATGGCGCAGTGCGCAGCCTGCTCCGCACGATTTCCGGCGTTTCAAGCGGATGGGCATCAAAACCGTCGTGAACTTGCGCGGGGAGCGTGTTTGCGGCAGCTTTTGGCATGAACGCAAGCAATGTGAAGAGCTTGGGCTCAATCTCGTGAACTTTACGATTCGTTCGCGGGCCGCACCCTCCCGTGAGGATATTCTCGCTGCCCGGGAGATGTTCGAAACAATCGAATATCCGATGGTCATGCATTGCAAATCAGGCGCGGACCGTGCGGGCCTCATGAGCGTCCTCTACAAGCATGTTCGCGGGCATCAGCCGATCGATGAGGCGCTGAAGCAGTTGTCGCTCAAATATGGACATATCCGCCAAGCAGATACGGGTATTCTCGATATGTTTTTCGAGCGGTATCTTGCGGATACCGCTGAGCGTCCGATGCCCTTCTTCGAGTGGGTCGAGACCGTTTACGACAGCGAAAAGCTTAAGGAATCATACCAGTCCAATCGCTGGGCCAACCGGCTCGTTGACCGCGTGCTCCAGCGTGAGTAAGCGGGTATTGGTTTCCTAGCCAGCTGCCGCTGGATCGTCGACCAAGACCGGGTCGGCCACCAACTGGGTTTTGGCGAGCATTGCGTAGGTGCCGTCTTGCGCCATCAGGTCTGTGTGGTTGCCCAGTTCGATGATTTGGCCTTCGTCCATAACGCAAATCAGGTCGGCATTCTGAACGGTCGACAGCCGATGCGCGATCACCAATGTCGTGCGGTTTGAGGTGAAGTGGGTCAAGGCCTCCTGGACCAGACGTTCTGACTCTGTGTCGAGTGCACTTGTGGCTTCATCGAGTAAAAGGATCGGAGCATTTTTAAGGATGGCGCGGGCCAGAGCGAGACGCTGACGCTGTCCGCCCGAAAGACGTTGTCCGCTTGAACCGATCTGTGTGTCGTAGCCACTGGGCTGAGCGATGATGAAGTCATGGGCGGCAGCGGCCTTGGCGGCAGCGACAATGTCACTGTCGCTCGCATCGAGACGACCTAGCGCGATATTGGCGCGAATGGTGTCGTCGAAGAGGGTGACGTCCTGGCTTACGATGGCGATGTTGTCGCGCAAGGACGCGAGCCGCACCTGCTGAATATCTTGGCCGTCGATAGATATGGTCCCCCCGGTGAGATCGAAGAGGCGGGGGACTAGGTTGATAAGTGTGGATTTCCCCGCACCCGACCGGCCGACAAAAGCGACGGTCGCTCCTGCTGGGATATCGACATTGATGCCGCGGAGGGCAGGCGCGTCAGGGGCGCTGTCGTAGGCGAAAGCAACGTTGTCGAAGCGGATATTTCCGCCAGTTACCTTGAGCGTTGCGGCGTCCGGGACATCAATGATCTTAGGCTTCTCGTCGAGCAGTCCATAAAGGCTTTCGGCACCCGCCAACCCTTCCTGGATCTTCCCCGACAAATTACCGAGCGAACGGATGGGCTGGGCGGCCATCAGCAACGCCGTGATGAAGCCCATAAAGTCGCCGACTGTCGAAATTCCGCTGGAGATACGCCAATAGGCGAAGGCGATGACCCCAGCGACGGCCAAGCCCCCAAGCGCTTCTAGCATTGGGTCAAGACGGGCGCGATTGCGCAACGCCTTCATGCGAAGTTTGAAGACCTCTTCAAAGCTAGAGTGCACTTTTTCGGATGCATAGTTCTCAAGCCTGAAGGTTTTGATCAGTCGCGATCCCGAAAGTTTCTCGGACAACAAGGATGTCAGATCACCGAGTTGGCTTTGCGTGCGCTTTGCGACCTTGCGAAGACGTTCGGAAATAATGGCGATCGGCAGCGCTGCAATCGGATAAACGCCCAGGACAAACAATGACATCAGCCAGTCGAGATAGAACATCGAGATAACGAGCGCGACGACCATCAAAACGTCGCGCACCGCCGTGTTCACCGTTGCCTGCACGGCTTGTTGTATCATGTTGATATCGTTAGTCAGTCGCGAGAGCAGGTGGCCTGGGGATTCTCGTGAAAGACGAGCAAAATCAGCTTCAATAAGGTGGGTGAACGCCGCCTTTTGAATGTCGGTGCCCATGCGCTGGACAATGCGTTGGGTCGATACCGTCTGCAGATACATGAAAATGCTGCGTGCGACGGTAATTGCGATAATGCCCAGAAGGATGGGTAGCAGCGTTCCGGTTTGCTCCTTCATCAAGGTATCGAACGATAGCTTGATGATCATCGGATAGCCTCCGGTGATCGCAGCGAGGCAGGCGGTCAATACAAGGGCATAGAGAAGGCTGTGCCAGCGGGGCCAGACCCAATCGTTGAGAAAGCGTGAGATCAGTAGACGCGAGTTCGCGTCGAAAGCGACCCGTTTGCGCGCCTTCGCTCCCTTCGGAGGCGTGCCGGTGCTGGCCTTGCTCACACGATCTCCTTTCGAGTGCGAACGACTGCGTTCGCAGTAGCGGCGTCGGTCTGACGATGTTCGGAACTATTATGCAGAGCTTGCATCGGGTTCGAGGAGGCGATGTAGGTGAACAACGAAATAACGCATTTCGGCATTGTCGACTGTGCGTTGGGCGGCGGCCTTCCACGCCGTGTGGGCCTCGGCGTAGTTCGGGTAAATTCCGACGATATCGAGGTTTTTCAGGTCTTTAAACTCAGGCTTATCGAGTGTGCTCACTTCTCCCCCGAAGACGAGGTGTAAAAGTTGCTTCGGCGTAACGGATTTGTCGGCGTTCATTGTCGAGAGATCCTTTGCGCTTGGTTAGACGGACCACGAAGCCAGTGAGCTTCTTTTAGATTTCTTCCTGCCTGAGCTGCGGGACTTGAGCAAGCCCCGCGGGGATGGGCTGTGAATGTGTTTGCCGCAAATCGGTTCATAACGGAGCGGAGAGCAGCGAATTTTAGAACGTTTCTTTAACTTGGTCTGAAGTGATCCGGTGTATGGTGTGAACATCCACCGCGGAAGACGGTGATGTTCGTCAACAGGACGGCGTAGGTGCGGCACGGGAGAACGCTTTCCCCGTGCCGCATTGCTTTTGGGGCCTTGAATTATAGGTCTAACCCAAGCGCCGCGAGGACGAACTCAGCCAGGATGCCGGCGAAAAATATTACGCCGACAACGCGATTTGCCCTGAACCGTTCAAGGCAATTGTCGCTGTCAGAAATATCCAGCGTTCGAACTTGCCAAATGAAATGTGCCGCTATGATTGCCATTGCGATCAGCGAAGCCGTACCACCCCCAGAAGCGAGAGCGGCTGCCGTCCATAGAATGACGGTCAATGCGAACAAGGCGGCCAGCCAGTTGCGCGTGTGCTCTCCGAAGCGGATAGCGGTAGACTTGAGGCCGAGCATCAGATCGTCCTCCTTGTCTTGGTGTGCGTAAATCGTGTCATAGGCAATGGTCCATGCCACTGATCCCACGTACAGGAGCAATGGGGGCCAAGCGAACGAACCTATCGCTGCCGTCCAGCCGACGAGTGCACCCCAATTAAAGGTTAGTCCGAGCACGAATTGAGGCCAGTAGGTGTAACGCTTTGTGAACGGATAGAGCGCGACGAGTGCAAGCGAAGCGATGCCGGTGGCTACCGTCAACGCATTGAATTGGAGCAAAACGAGCAGGCCGACGAGCGATAAGGCCACGACGAAAACCAAGGCTTGGCTCGGGGAGACCTGCCCGGATGGGATTGGGCGTGATCGTGTGCGGGCGACCTGGGCATCGAAATCACGATCGACATAGTCATTATAGGCGCAGCCAGCGCCGCGCATGACCCAGGCTCCAATAGCGAAGAGCGCAAGGTGCCAAGGATTTGGATAGCTGGCGCCTTCGCTCAGTTCAGCGAGCGCCAGCGACCACCAGCAGGGAAACAGCAGAAGCCACGTCCCGATCGGGCGGTCGGCACGCGCGAGCCGCAGGTAGGGCCTCCACGCGGACGGCGCGTAGCGGTCGACCCAATTGCCCGGAACCGCATCCGCGACCGTCGGGTCTAAGGGAGGAATTTTTCCGGACGTTGCGTTGTTGGGCATGACGTGTGGCTTTCAGGGCAAGGCAAGTGGTGTGCGCCGACTATAGCAATTGTCAATTCGGCGCGGTCTCGGGTATCACCCGCACATGGCAGTACATGATTTCAATGCAGAGCGTCTCTTTGTCGATGCGGCGCTCGCTCCTGGCGCGACCATTACCTGCACCAATGAGCAGGTGAACTACCTCATCAACGTATTGCGGCTCAAGAATGAGGATGAAATTCTCATCTTTAACGGCCGCGACGGGGAATGGCGTGCGGCTGTCAGCGACGTTAGCAAGCGTCGATGCAACTTGATCGTGCACGAACAGGTCCGTCCGCAGGAGAGTGGGCCCGATCTCCACTATGTTTTTGCCCCGCTGAAGCGCGCGCGGCTCGATTACATAGTGCAAAAGGCTGTTGAACTCGGTGCCGCGCGGCTCAGACCGGTAATTACACGGCGTACGATTGCTGAGCGGGTCAACCTTGAGCGGATGCGATCCAACGTCATCGAAGCGGCAGAGCAGTGCGGCATCTTGGCGCTGCCGGCCGTCGATGAGCCGG
The DNA here is from genome assembly GCF_025698805.1 of Filomicrobium sp. Classification (NCBI taxonomy): domain Bacteria; kingdom Pseudomonadati; phylum Pseudomonadota; class Alphaproteobacteria; order Hyphomicrobiales; family Hyphomicrobiaceae; genus Filomicrobium; species Filomicrobium sp. The sequence continues at coordinate 256,836 of NZ_JAILWT010000002.1, read as the reverse complement.
TCAAGTTTTCAGATTTACTCGCGGGGTGGGATGGATCTCGTCGGATCATCTTCTGCGATGAAGCAGCCGAAACGGCCAGCCCACTTGCCGCGCTGCAGCAGATCTCACCGGGACCTGTGGCCGTTTTGGTGGGCCCGGAGGGCGGATTCGATGCCACCGAACGGACTCTTCTTCTGGGACGCTCTGATACAACTGCGATTTCATTGGGCCCAAGAATCATGCGTGCAGACACGGCGGCTGTTGCTGCGTTGAGCCTTGTTAATTCCGTTCTTGGCGACTGGGCCTGAAGTCCGTGCGGCTCAGACCGTGTTCGCAATCTCGTTAACACTGATTGTAGGGCTTGTGCGCGTCGCGGCGCCTCGTCATAACTCGCAGATTCCGACTTCCTATGGCGATGGTTTAAAGCCTGCGCTGGTACGAGGTCTCCTTCGTGCGCTCAGCGGGCGTAAGAATAGAAATGCGGAAGGCCCTTTATGTCGACCCGTCAGGACGCAGCGCCGAGCGAAACGATTAACTCACGCAATGATCTTGTCGCCTGGATTGCTGCCGGCGAAAAGCCGCGTGACGCCTGGAGCATAGGAACCGAACACGAAAAGTTCGTGTTTCATGGAGCGACGCGGCAACCCGTTGCTTACGACGGCGAAACCGGCATCAACGCGCTGATGTCCGGGCTCATGAAGTGCTGCGGATGGGAACCCATTATTGAAGACGGCAACATGATCGCATTGAAACGTGCGATTGGTGAGCCTGGAGCAACGGTCAGTCTCGAACCCGGTGGGCAGTTTGAGCTTTCCGGAGCACCCCTTCGTACCGTTCATGAAACGGCAGCTGAAACGCAGCAGCACCTGGAGCAATGCCACCGTGCCGGCGGGCCGCTCGGACTTGGTTTCCTGGGCCTCGGTTTTGCGCCGACATGGACCTTCGAGGACATGCCGCGGATGCCAAAAAAGCGTTACGGCATCATGACTAGCTATATGCCGAAGGTCGGAACGCGTGGCCTCGACATGATGTATCGGACCGCGACCATCCAGGCCAATCTGGATTTTGGATCCGAAGCGGATATGGTCAAAAAGCTTCGGGTTGCGTTGGCCTGGCAGCCGGTGGCAACGGCATTGTTTGCCTCATCGCCATTCACGGAAGGCAAGCCAAACGGCTTCAAATCAATGCGGAGCGAGATCTGGCGTCATACCGATCCCAATCGTACGGGCATGATGCCGTTCGCTTTCGAAGAGGGCATGGGATACGAGGCCTTTGTCGATTATGCGCTCAAGGTGCCGATGTACTTCGTTTACCGCGACGGACATTACATCGACGTCGCGGGCGCTTCTTTCGCAGATTTTCTCGCTGGTAAGCTTGTCGGCCTGGAGGGCATTCTTCCGACGCTGGATGACTGGTCGGATCATTTAACAACGCTTTTCCCAGAAGCGCGCTTGAAGCGGTTCCTGGAAATGCGGGGCGCAGATGGCGGCCGGGTGGAGATGATCAATGCGCTGCCAGCGCTTTGGTCTGGCCTGCTCTATGACGCTGATGTGCTGGATGCGGCTTGGGACCGCGTTAAAGATTGGACGGCGGACGAGCGTCAGAAACTCCGTGATGAGGTCCCCAGGCTGGCGCTTGAGACGCCCTTCCGTGGCGGACATGTTGCTGACCTTGCGCGTGAGATGGTTGAGTTGGCCGCTAAGGGGCTCGCCAATCGCAATTTCTGCGATTCATCGGGCGCAGATGAACGACAATATCTGGCGCCTTTAGAAGACATCGTCGATTCGCGTCGTACGGTGGCTGATCAGCTTCTCGAAAAGTATCACGGTGCGTGGGCTGGCGATATTTCGTGGGTCTTTGCTGAGACCGCGATGTAGCTCGTTCGCTTTGATACGGGCGAGGCTAAAGGCTCGCTGTGGGTTGTTGCATCCCCAGGTTGTGTTTGATTGCAAGTTCAGGTCACGTTCATCGAACCTGCGATATGAGTCATCCGCATGGGTGGCGCATTTCATTTTTGGCCTGCAGCTTGGCCGATGCGGTGTTCTTTCAAACCAAGATCTGATGAGGCTCGATTTGACACGACGCGCAATATTCTTGGGGCTCGCGGGGCTTTGCCTTTCAGCCGGGTTGGCGGTTATTGTTGCTAGCTTTGCTGAGACGGCTGCTGCCGATGGCTGCGCCAAATGTCATGAAGAGCACAACAAATGCCGCACCCGACAGGCCTCGCTCGACAGTTCGAAGTGTGACGCGCAGCTCATCAAGTGTCTGCGTTCCTGCAAGCGGAAGTAAGTGGCGTTCCGCGAAATCGATTAGTTTCAAGTGCGTTTAGTTTGTGTTGTCGATTACGACACACAGGCGCCGCGGACCGTGCGCGCCAATGACGATTTTTCCGCCGATGTCGGCAGTGCGGGAAGGCCCTGAAATAAGATTAAGCGTTCGCGGCATACGCCGCTCGCCGAGCAGGTGTCTGAGCCGAACGTAGGCGTCTTCGTAGCTTGCTACGATGTCAGAGCGGCGGACAACGACGATATGTGTATCGGGCAGGAAACAGAGGGTTACGGGATTCTCCGGCCCGGACAACAATGCGAGTGTGCCCGTCTCGGCAATTCCGCAAAACGCGTGGGATAGGCCGATGCCGTCTTGGGCAGCGGCGGGGCCATGTTGAAGCGCCAGCGTGGGCGCGTCGCGCCATTGCAGTCGTGTGAGCCGCGAATCTGAACCGCAACGTAGTGTTGGTGGGAGAGCGGCTTCTTGCAGGTAGGCCGCGATAGATTGAGGGATCGAACCTTGTGCCTCGATCACGTTCGCTGATTGCCGGCCCAACTCGTATTTGAAGACTTCAATCAGTTCCTGTGTCGGACGTGAGACGCGTTGCAATGGTGGTGCGCTACGCGACGGCTTGGCGACACGGGCTTCGGCGGCTGCTCGGCGCTGAAGCTGTGGTGTTGCGTCAGAGATCGCGGCTCGGACCTTTGCAAGAATCTGATCGCGGCTCATTTGGAGAGCTCCCGCTTGCTCTTGTTCCACAGCTGTTGGAACGTCCGGCCCTGGGGGGCTGGCATATCGCGGTTTTTTGTCCAACCTCCCGCACCGGGCAGATTGCGTACCGCACCGCGGCTTCCTGCGAGCAGGCGGAGAAACGAGGCCGCGAAGCGAGATGCGAGACGATAGGCCCACGGGCGTTTTGCGAAGGCAGCCCACAGCTTGAGGCCTAGTCGCGCCTGGAACGATGTCTTATTCTGTTCGAATTCGACCTCGCGCCAACGCCGCATCAGGCCGGGAAGCGGGATGCGCATCGGGCAGACGGATTCGCAGCGGCCGCAAAACGTCGACGCGTTGGGTAGGTTCGCAGCTTGTTCGATACCGATGAGGCCTGGCGTTAACACCGCACCGACGGGACCAGGGTAGACCCAACCATAGGCATGCCCTCCGACTGCGCCATAAACAGGGCAATGGTTCATGCATGCACCGCACCGAATGCAGCGTAAAATTTCGCGAAACTGAGATGCCAGCAATTCGCTACGGCCATTGTCTAGCAAGATGACATGGTAGGCTTCGGGGCCGTCAGGATCGCTCGGACGGCGCGGGCCGGTGGAAAAGGTCGTGTAGGCCGTGATGTCCTGGCCTGTTGCTGAGCGCGCGAGAAGGCGAAGCAGTACGGATACGTCTTCGAGCGTTGGAACGACCTTATCGATCGTTGCCAGGACGATGTGCACCTTGGCGAGCGATTGGGTGAGATCGCCGTTGCCTTCATTGGTCACGATGATTGAAGAGCCGGTCTCAGAAATCAGGAAATTCGCGCCCGTTATGCCGACGTCGGCGGTGAGAAATTTCTGGCGCAGGATCTGGCGGGCCTCGTCTACGAGTTCGGCAGGTTCCTTAAGGTCGCGGGAAGGTGGCAGGTCGCTGTGCTCGCGTCGAAAATCAGCTTCGACCTGTCCCTGGGTGAGATGGATCGCCGGTGCGATGATGTGGCTTGGCGTTTCCCCGCGGATTTGCAGGATGTACTCTCCTAGGTCGGTTTCGACGACTTCGAGACCCGCGTTCTGAAGCTCGTGATTTAGGCCGATTTCCTCGGACACCATGGATTTGCCCTTGGTGACGAGTTGCGCGTTCGCCTCCCGGCAAATTTCTAAAATTTTGTCGCAAGCTTCTTGGCCGGTCGCGGCCCAATGCACATGCGCGCCGGCTGCGATGGCATTCTTTTCGTAGATTTCCAGGTATTGATCGAGATGATCCAGCGTGTGGTTGCGGATATCGCGGCCGAGGTCTCTCAGCTCATCGAATTCCGGCAGTCGCGCGCGTGCCGCGGCGCGCTGTGCGACCAAGCCCGTGGGCAGCCCAGCAAGGGCTGTCTGTAGCTGTTCGTCGCCAAGGGCTTCGCGGGCGTTCGCTTTGAAGGTGCGCGTGGTTGGCTGCATGACAGAAGAAAGCTGTCCTAAAGCCCGTCCGCGGGCAACAAGACTTATTGGCTAGCCGGATTAGCGTGAAGGTGCAGCAATTACGGGATCGGATAGTTCTCCGGCAAGCACTTCGGCGATATGACGGCATCCGACGGGTGAGCCTTGTCGGCTCAGTTTACCCGCGATATTCATGAGGCAACCGAGGTCTCCAGCGAGAAGCAGTGGTGCTTGCGATGCACTTATGTTGGTGGTTTTACGTTCAACCATGGCATTGGAGATATCGGGGAATTTGACCGAAAATGTTCCGCCGAATCCACAGCAGGTTTCGCATTCGGCCATTTCGACAAGTTCCAGTCCCTCGACGGATTTCAGCAGGCGACGGGGTTGATCCTTGATGCCTAGTTCGCGCAACCCTGAACAGCTGTCATGGTAGGTGACTGTGCCGGTGTAGGCGCCTGGGACACTGACCATGCCGCGGACGTCGGACAGAAATGAGATCAATTCGTAGACTTTAGCGGCGAAGCGCAGGGCGTCGTCGTGTGCCGATGGATCGTCAGCCAAAAGGGACGGATAGTGGGATTTCAGCATGCCCGCGCAGGAGCCCGAGGGCGCGACTACGTAGTCACAGTCCTTAAATGCTTCGATCGTTTGCAGAGCGAGGCTTCTGGCTGTTTTTCGGTCGCCTGAATTATAGGCGGGCTGGCCGCAGCATGTCTGTTCGCGTGGGACAACTATTTTGCAGCCCGTGGCTTCTAAGAGCTTTACAGCCGCAAAGCCTACGCTGGGCCGAAATAGATCGACGAGGCAGGTGACGAACAGGCCAACACATGGCGCTGCCGGCTCGGGTGGGGGGCCCGAAAAGTCGCGGTCACTGGATTGCTGATTCATGGACGTTGGTCGGGTAACGGAGCTGTAATTTCGACCGGCTCCCAAGGTGCGCGGCCAATGATCTCGAATGTTGCGAGGTAGGCGATCAGGTTGCGCCGCGCTTCCGCGTCATTCAACCCGATATAGGCCATCTTGTTTCCGGGAATGAACTTGGTCGGCGCAGAGAGATACTGATCGAGAAGATCACGGGACCAAATCAAACCTTCCTTCCCGGCCTCGTGCATGGCTTTTGAATAGGTATAATCCTCGAGGACGGCGGCAGGTCTGCCTACGATGCCTGTTAAATCGGGGCCAACGCGTGTTCCGGCATCCTGGCCAATGTCATGACATGCCCGGCAATTTTTATAGACAACTGCTCCGCGTGAGATGTTCGGCCCTGGCTGAGAGGTATCGATTGCTACGGATTTCGCGACTGGCAAGGGGATCCATCGCGTGATGGCTAGGGCCGGAGTACAGCAGAGGGCAAAGGTCGCCACACCGATAAGAACGTTGGCGGCCATTTTCAAATGCATGCTGGGTGTTCCTGTCATCTATTCCGGCGTGGACGGCTCGCGCGTCCAATCAACCTCTTATGTCCATTTATGTTCCGGGTCCATTGTTCCGGGAATTCGCTGGTGGGAGCAAGGCCCTAATACAAATTGGGACTGGGTTGATCGGCTGGCGCAATGTAAATTTCTTGCTATCCTCAGGGTGTGGTAAACTTGCTGCCTGCGTGTGTGCGTGCAAAAATTAATACGCCGCGTCGTTCGACGCTATGGCAGGCCGCTCTCACAAGGATTTTCAGGGGACAGAAGTCGATCGGCGCAATTCCGATCGCGGAGACTTACGCATGACTCATTTGCAGATGCCTACGCCGGATGCTTCCGTGCTGGGGCGATCGCAGCAGATCATTAAGGACCTTACCGCTCTTGCTGGTGCGGAGGCGGTCATTGCCGATGAGGAAGGCCGGCGGACCTTCGAAACGGATGGTCTTACCGCCTACCGGTGCATGCCGCTGGCCGTTGTACTCCCCACGACGACCGAGGAAGTGTCCCGCATTCTCAAATATTGCCATCGTGAAGGGATCAAGGTTGTTGCGCGTGGAGCCGGGACATCCCTGTGCGGAGGAGCGCTTCCGGTGGAAGACGCGGTTGTTGTCGGTGTATCGCGGATGAACCGGGTTCTGGAGATTGACTACGACAACCGCTTCATACGTGTGGAAACTGGTATTACCAACCTTGGCATTTCCGGTGCTGTTTCTGCTGAGGGGTTCTTTTATGCCCCGGACCCGTCGAGCCAGTTGGCGTGCACGCTCGCAGGCAACCTGGGCATGAACTCCGGTGGGGCGCACTGCCTTAAGTACGGTGTGACAACCAACAATGTCCTTGGCCTCAAGGTTGTGCTCATGGACGGAGAAGTCATAGAGCTGGGTGGCGGGCATCTTGATGCCGAAGGTTATGACCTTATGGGCCTTATGATCGGTTCTGAGGGGCAGTTCGGTATCGTCACTGAAGCGACAGTGCGGATTCTGAAAGCCGCGGAAGGTGCGCGGCCAATGCTGATGGGCTTTGGTTCAAGCGAAGCGGCTGGCGCGTGTGTCGCCGGTATTATCGGTGCTGGCATCGTTCCGGTGGCTATGGAATTCATGGACAAGCCGGCCATTGAGGTTTGCGAAGCCTTTGCGAAGGCTGGCTATCCGCTTGATGTCGAGGCGTTACTCATCATCGAGGTTGAGGGTTCGGATGATGAGATTTCGGAAATGCTGGGGCGTATTCAAGCAATCGCGGAGCCTTTTGGTCCCACAAGCATCCTGATCAGTCAAAGCGCAGAGCAAAGCGCGAAAATTTGGAAGGGACGCAAGTCCGCGTTCGGCGCCATTGGTCGAATCTCGGATTATTACTGTATGGATGGGACTATTCCACTTTCGCGGCTTCCCGATGTTCTCCGACGCATTGGCGAAATTTGCGAGGGACATGGTCTGAAGGTCGCCAACATCTTCCATGCTGGCGACGGCAATCTGCATCCGCTCATTTTGTATGATGCCAATGACCCAAGTTCTTCGGAACGCGCAGAGCTTGCTGGCGCCGATATTCTCAGGCTCTGCGTAGAGGTAGGTGGATGTCTTACAGGCGAGCACGGCGTCGGCGTCGAAAAACGCGATTTGATGAACGATCAATTCAGCGCGACCGACCTAACGGTGCAGATCCGCGTCAAGACCGTGTTTGACCCCAAGTGGTTGCTGAATCCGGGCAAAGTATTTCCGTTGAACGACACTCAGCAGGCCAAAGACGTTGCATGACCGGTCACCCTCTTAAGAGGCGCCCGGTTTGAGGAGACCCCATTGAGTAAATTGATGCGACCCGCCGCCGGCTGGGAACTGCAGAACATGCTCTTACCGATGATCGATCGGCAGATGTCGGTGGAAATCGTCGGATCCGGCTCGAAGCGGGCTATTGGCCGGCCGTTCCAGGCTGCGGCTCAGCTCACGACCGCTGCGATGCAAGGGATTTGGCTCTACGAGCCGACGGAGCTTGTGATGTCGGCTCAGGCCGGTACGCCGTTGGCTCAGGTTGAGGCCACCTTGGCATCTAACGGACAGATGTTGTCATTCGAGCCTATTGATCTTGGCCCTACGACCGGAGGACCGCGCGGCACGCAGACCATCGGTTCAATCTTCGCTTCCAATTCCTCGGGTAGCCGTCGGATTACCGCGGGGGCGGCTCGCGACAACCTGTTGGGTATCGAGGCGGTGAATGGCCGTGCCGAGTTGTTCCACGCGGGTGGCCGCGTGATGAAGAACGTTACCGGTGTCGATCTTTGCAGGGGATTGGCGGGGAGTTGGGGCACGTTAGCGGTGCTGACCGCGGTTACGTTCAAGGTTCTGCCATGGCCTGAGGCGGCGGCAACATTAGTCTATTTCGGTTTGCCTGATGATATCGGCACTGAAGTCATGTGTGCCGCGATGCGGCTGCCTTATGAGGTGTCGGGCGCAGTGCATCTGTCGCAAGCGTTAGCGCGTCGCTTGGAACACGAAGGGCTTCGACGTCAGGGCCGCTCGATTACAGCGCTGCGCATCGAGAATTTCCGCAGTTCAATCGGTTACCGTTCGGAAGCGCTAAAAGATGCGCTCAAAGTTTATGGCGATCCGGCTGTTCTGGATACGACGGATTCTTTGAGCTTTTGGGGCGAGCTACGTCATCTGTCTGTGATGCCCTACAATCGCGACACGTGCTTGTGGCGCATCTCCACAGCTCCGACGGCCGGGCCTAAGGTTGTCGCCGCGATCAAGCGCCATATGCCGGCAGAGGCCTATTACGACTGGTCAGGCGGGTTGATCTGGGTCGAAGTGCCTGCAAGTGCCGATGCAGGCGCGTCTGATATTCGCCGGGCGGTAGCCGTGAATGGCGGACACGCCACGCTGATCCGTGCCGAGCCGGAGGTTCGGGCCTCAGTGGAAGTCTTTCAGCCGCAAGCTCCGGCGGTGGAGAAACTGATGCGTGGGTTGAAGGATGCCTTTGATCCCTATCGCGTGCTCAATCCCGGGCGTATGTACGCGAGCTTCTAATCGATAAGCCGGTCAAACCGGAAGCAGGACGAACGGAATGCAAACTAATTTCAGCGCGCAGCAGTTGAGCGACCCGCGAATTGCGGAGGCGGAACGCATATTGCGGCGTTGCGTGCATTGCGGGTTTTGTACGGCTGTGTGCTCGACCTACGTGGTTCTGGGAGATGAGCGCGATTCTCCGCGCGGTCGTATCTATCTTATCAAGGACATGCTTGAGCAAAACCGGGATGCGGGTGCGCAAGTCCAGCATCACATTGACCGCTGTCTGTCGTGCCTTTCCTGCATGACGACGTGTCCGAGCGGTGTGGACTACATGCATCTCGTCGATATGGCACGCGTGCACATCAACGAGACTGGCACACGGACGCCGAAAGATCGGGCAATGCGCTGGCTTCTGTCCCGCGTCATTCCTTACCCCGACCGTTTCCGGCTTGCGTTGAAATTGGTTCCGTTGGGACGTCCGTTCGTCAACGTGATGCGGAAACTGGGCCTGAAGGAACTCGCCTCCATGATTGAGCTGGCACCTCAGTCGATTCCGCCGGCTCCGCGTTATGAGGGGCCCGGCACGGCTGCGACGGATGCCAAGCGGCGCGCGCGGGTCATCATGATGGCAGGCTGCGCACAACAGGTTTTGCGGCCAGATATCAACGATGCGACGATCCGCTTGCTGGCACGACGTGGTGTTGATGTTGTTGTTGCCAACGGCGCTGGTTGCTGCGGCTCTCTGGTCCATCACATGGGTCAGGAAGAGCAGGCTCTGGAACAGGCACGGCGCAACGTCGATGCTTGGCTACACGAAATGGAAAAGGCCCCGGTTGATGCGATCATCATCAATGCGTCGGGTTGTGGCACGACTGTTAAGGACTATGGGCACATGCTGCGCCATGATCCGGAGTACGCCGAAAAGGCCAAACGCATTTCGGAGATGACGCGGGATATCACGGAGTTTCTTTCCGGATATGAACTGGGTCCACCCAAGCGCTATTCATCTTTGCGGGTGGCGTATCATTCGGCCTGTTCGATGCAGCACGGTCAGCGTATTACGGATGAGCCGAAAGAGTTGCTGGTCAAGGCAGGCTATACGGTGACTGACATTGCCGAAGGCCACATCTGCTGTGGCTCGGCGGGCGTCTATAACATTCTGCAGCCGGAGATTGCCGGGCAGCTTCGCGAGCGTAAGGTCAAGAACATCCGAAACGCGAAGCCGGACCTTGTGGCGACGGGCAATATTGGCTGCATCTCGCAACTCGAAAAAGGTATGGATATCCCCATTGCGCATACCGTCGAATTGTTGGATTGGGCGTTTGGCGGCCCCGTGCCGCGTGGGCTTGAAGGACTTGCCAAATTCGTCTCTGATGTGCCTGAGCCGCCGCGCTATGTACCCGATGATTACCTGGAGGCGGACGCGCAATAGGTTGCGTTACAACGAAGCTTCAGCCATTTTCGTCGTACTGCTGTCGTCAAATTACGGCTGATTACATCAGCCTGTGCGATGTCGCGTTGAACACGTCTTACCTCTGTCATCTGCCCAAGCGTTTTTCTGTATGAACTTTCACCAGCCGGCTTCCGACAAGCGCTGCACTTCGGCGCGTTTGTTTTTCGATGCTGGGCGCGTAGTTATGTTTGAGACCTTGGGAGCGTTGATGAGCCCGCGCGCGAACCGGTTTACTTGTTTTTTTGATGGTTCTCGTTGTGGGACGTGCGGCGCCGCGAGGAAGCCGTGATGAAGATTACGATCCCAGACTTCTGTCTTGTTGTTGTGATAGCTGCTCCAGGGTCTGGGCCATCGGGGTTTGTACGGAGCCAGTTCGGGCTTTCGGAGGTTGTCTCGGTTGAGGACGGTCTCCTCCCGGGTGGCGTACTTCCTGAAAGCATCGAACAGTTTCTCGACACACGACTGCAACGACGCTGTTTGACGGTCGTTGAGGCTCGCAACGCTCTGCAGCGGGACGAGCGGGCCATGCTGATTCACATTGCCAAATCCCACTATGCGCAAACGGTCGCCATCGTGCTCGCGCCGGAAGATGACGACCAGGTGGTGAAGCAGGTTCAGCTTCTGCAGCGAAGCCTTCCTCAGATCAGCAAGGAAAGCTTCTTGGACGTTCATGTCTTACGTTCACAGGAAGAGATCGCTAACGCTTGCGTTGAGCGCGTGCCAACTCGCACCGATAATCGTGGTGAGCACGGTCCGTTCGATATCATCGGTGATGTGCATGGGTGTGTGGATGAGCTTATCGGCTTGATGAGCAAACTCGGCTACACCATCGAAATTACTGGTGGAGGAAGAGACCGTCGCGTCGTGTCACGCACGCCTGCGGGGCGGCGTGCGATCTTTGTGGGTGATCTGGTCGATCGTGGGCCGGCATCGCCGGATGTGCTCCGCATCGTCATGCATATGGTCGCACAGGGGCAGGCCTTGGCCGTCCCAGGCAATCACGACGTGAAACTGTTGCGCTGGCTCAACGGACGCAACGTCAAGCCGGGGCACGGCATTGCTCAAACCATCAGTCAGCTTGAAGTCGAGCAGGACGAGCTTCGTGATGAGGTCCGCGACTTTATTGACGGGCTCGTAAGCCACTTGTGGTTGGAGAACGGCAGACTGACGGTGGCTCACGCAGGCATCAAAGAAGAGATGATGGGGCGTGTCAGTGGAGCAGTTCGCGAGTTTTGTCTGTATGGCGAGACGAGTGGGGAGACCGATGAATTCGGTTTGCCCATTCGCTATCACTGGGCTGCGGAATATCGCGGCGAGACGACCATTGTTTACGGCCACACGCCTGTTCCAGAAGCCGACTGGCTCAACAACACGTTGTGCGTGGACACGGGGTGCGTCTTCGGCGGTAAGCTGACGGCTCTCAGGTGGCCGGAGCGTCAAATCGTGTCGATCCCCGCCGCCAGGGCTTATGCGACGCCGATCCGTCCCTTCGCGCATCCGCCTCTGCGGCCTGGGTATTCACCTGAAGCCTAAGAGGGGCGCGTGCTTTGAGCGACGTGTTTGGTGAATCTCGGCCTAATTTTCCCCGTGTAGGCGAGAATTGGGCTAGCTAAGGCGAGCGCTAGGCCGCCTGCGGCTTTGCGCCATGCGGCGAGCCGTGATAAGCGAAGCCGCGATTGTAACCGTCGGTTTCCCTCCGCCTGCGCACCGATCCCCAGTCTCCAAGGTCTGAAGTCTTCAGAGTTGCGAGTGGGCATGATCGGCACGCCTTTGTTCGTCTTCTCTTGAGGGGCGGGCAATGTCTGGCGCGGTGGGAGCGGGAAGTTGATGCAACCAATTGGAAACCGAAGAGCTAATTTCTTCTCATGGCCAAGAAAATTAAAGATAACCGCCCTGGCGCACGTCTGCCGAAGGGGCTTCGTGACATCGAAGCCGCTGAAATCCGGGCGCAGAATGCGATGCTGGCCAGCATCCGCAAGGTTTATGAGAACTATGGGTTCGAGCCGCTAGAGACGCCTGCGTTCGAATATACGGATGCGCTGGGTAAGTTCCTGCCGGATAGCGACCGGCCGAACGAAGGGGTCTTCTCGCTCCAGGATGAAGACGAGCAGTGGCTCAGCCTGCGGTATGACATGACGGCACCGCTGGCTCGCTACGTTGCCGAGAATTTCGACCGCCTGCCGAAGCCGTTCCGTCGTTATGCCACGGGGCCGGTCTGGCGCAACGAAAAGCCGGGTCCGGGCCGGTTCCGCCAATTCACGCAATTTGATGCCGACACCGTTGGGACCGAAAGCGTCGCGGCAGATGCCGAGATGTGCATGCTCGCTGCGGATACGCTGGAAGCGTTGGGCGTCCCGCGCGGTAATTTCCTCATCAAGGTAAATAACCGCAAGGTTCTGGACGGCATTATGGAAGCTGCGGGAATTGCGGGTGAGGAGAATGCCGGACGCCGTCTGACGGTGTTGCGGGCGATCGACAAGTTGGACCGTCTGGGATTGGCCGGTGTCGAACAGCTTCTGGGCGAAGGTCGCCTCGATGAGTCGGGCGACTACACGAAGGGTGCTGGCCTTAGTAAGGACGCGATCTCAGCGATCAGAGCGTTTGTTGTGCCGGCAAAAGATGGACAAGATCCCTTCGCCGAACTCGATGGACTTCTCAAGAACAGCGAAATCGGTCAGGAGGGGCGTGCAGAGCTGGCGCAAATCGCAGAGCTCATCTCTGCGGCGGGCTATTCGGATCGGGTGAAGATTGATCCGTCTGTCGTGCGGGGGCTCGAATATTATACAGGGCCGGTTTTTGAGGCGGAGCTCACGTTTGAAGTGACGGGTGATGATGGCAAGCCCGTCCGCTTCGGGTCTGTCGGCGGCGGTGGTCGCTATGACGACCTTGTTGCGCGTTTTACCGGGAAGACAGTTCCTGCGACCGGCTTTTCCCTTGGCGTCTCTCGCTTACAAGCGGCGCTCAACGCGCTGGGCCGCGGAGCTGAAGGCGATGTGCCCGGCCCCGTCGTCGTGCTTGTTATGGATCGTGACCGCCTCTCGGATTATCAGGCGCTGACGCAACGTCTTAGAAGCGCTGGTATCCGCGCCGAGATGTATCTCGGGACGTCGGGCATGAAGGCGCAGATGAAGTATGCCGACAAGCGCGGTAGTCCTTGCGTCGTGATCCAGGGATCGGATGAGCGCGAAAAGGGCGAGGTCCAAATCAAGGACCTGATCGAAGGTGCGCTCGCGGCGCAATCGATTGCTGACAATAAAGAATGGAAAGAAGCGCGTCCGGCGCAATTCTCCGTTAGCGAGGTTGCCTTGGAAGAGGAAGTGCGCAAGGTGCTGGCGCGGCACTTTCCTCAAAGCGATTGATCGCCATCCGATGTCCTGTAACGAGAAAAAATAAAGCCGGTCGACAATGGTCGCAGAGACAGCACGCGAATTCGAAGCTCTCGAAGAGCAGGCCAGAACGCTCCTTGGGGTGTTTATCAAGGCGGGGCACGAGGCCGTCGCACCTGCGGTTATTCAGCCGGCCGACGTCTATCTCGATGTGATCGGAGAGTCGCTGAGAGGGCGAAGCTATGTGTTCCTAGATCCCGATGGCGATGAACTTTGCCTACGGCCTGATCTTACGGTGCCGACATGTCGGCTGCACATCGAGCGCCATCGGAATGGCGATCGTCCGGCAAAGTATTGCTACAACGGTACGGCATTTCGGTTTCAGCCAGTGGGCGCGGGTGCTGCACATCCCCGCGAGTTCCGGCAGGCGGGTATCGAGTCATTCGGTATTGCCGATCGCGAGAAAGCGGATGCCGCGACCTTGGCTCTCGTGTTCGAGGGCCTGCGCACGGCGGGTCTGAAAGACTTCAAGCTCCGGATCGGCGATCTTGGGCTATTCCGTGCTCTTCTCGAGGCGGCTGACATGCCGGCGCGGTGGCGGCAGCGCCTTATGCACCAGTTCTGGCGTCCGGACGCCTTTCGTACGGAGCTGATGCGCTTGACGCAATCGCCCGCCGACACGCCAGGCGGGGTGCCGAATGAGCTTCTGGCTCAGCTCGATCCCGAGAAGCCGGATGAGGCTGTCCAGCTTGTGTCGAATTATCTCGATTCCGAAGATATTGAGATCGTTGGAGCACGGACCGTCGGGGAGGTCACGGACAACCTTCTGATGGTGGTGGCGGATCAGCGTGCCGAACCCTTGTCTCCACGCACGGCGGCTTTGATCAGCAGTTATATCGGTGTGACGGCGCCTGCGCGTGCTGCGGGTGCTCGGCTCAAGGATCTAATGGGCAGTGAGGGCGTTGATATTTCGGATGCGCTCGATGCTTATCACCGACGCCTGCAATTGTTGACCGAAGCGGGTGTTGACGTCGTTCATGCAGATTTTTCTGCCGAGTTCGGCCGGACGCTTGAGTACTACACCGGTTTCGTTTTCGAGGTCATAGTCCCGATGCTTGGGGAGGCGAGCCCGGTTGCCGGTGGCGGTCGATATGACAAGCTCATTCGGATGTGTGGGGCGCCGCACGATGTGCCGGCTGTTGGTGGCGCGGTTCATACAGAACGCTTGTTGGCCGCGGTGCGGGGGTAGGCCATGGGTAAAGAAGGCGAGGCTTTGACTACACGCTTGCAGATTGCGCTGCCCTCAAAGGGGCGGCTCATGGAGCAGACCCTGGAGCTATTCCGCGAGAGCGGGCTCAATGTGCGCAAGACCGGCAATGAGCGCGGTTATCGCGGAGAGATTGAAGGGTTTGCTAACGTAGATGTCGCGTTCGTGTCAGCTTCAGAAATTGCGGCGAACCTCAAATCCGGCAAGGCGCATTTGGGCGTTACCGGGGAAGATCTCGTTCGCGAGCGGATTTCCGATTGGAAAACACGCGTCGAGCTTCTTAAGCCGTTAGGCTTCGGTTTCGCCGATGTCGTTGTTGCTGTTCCTCAATGCTGGCTCGACGTTTCCACTATGGCGGATCTGGATGAGATTGCGGGTGGGTTTCGGGAAAGTCACGGCCGTTGGTTCCGCGTCGCTACGAAGTATGTGAATCTGACGCGTCGTTTTTTCTCCGCGAAGGGCTTCACCGACTACCGCATTGTCGAGAGTCTTGGGGCGACGGAAGGCACGCCTGCGGCTGGAAGCGCGGACCTCATTGTCGATATCACGTCGACAGGCACAACGCTTCGCGCGAACGGCCTGAAGATTCTTGACGACGGGGTCATTTTGAAATCCCAGGCGAACTTTGTTGCCTCGAATGTTGCCCAGTGGACGCCTAGTACGCGCCAAGCGCAAAATGAGATTATGGCCAGGCTGGAAGCGTAAGCATTAAGCGCGTGGGTTCAGGCAAGTTCTGCCAGAATACATTTCAGGACACCGTAATCGTAGCGGCTGTCGAGCGCTGCATAGGCTGGTCCGAGCTTGCCTGTTTCCAGTGTGTCGAGACGGTCAAAGACGGCGTGGATCTCATCGATATCCGATGCGTCGAGCTCAAGTACGTCTTCGGCAGTCAGCAGTCCGGCTTCGATGGCGTCTGCGAAATGGCCGTGTACGGTCGCTAGTTCAATCTTGCGCTCAGCGGCAATCGCTTCTGGGGCGAGCCCCTGAATATGCAAGGCCAATGTTGCGTTGACGCTGGCACCCAGCCTGTTTTGCAGCATGGGATGGGGTTGGAAATTTGTAATTGTCTGGATCAAGGCGTCACCGTAGCGGCGTATCTTGCTGGCTCCAAGGCCGGTGATGTTATTGAGAGCGTCGAGCGTTGCCGGTTTTAATTGTGCGAGTTCGGCCAACGTACGGTCATGACAGATGACGTAAGGGGGCACTTTAGCCGCGCTGGCTAGGCGTATGCGCAGTGCCTTGAGCGCTTCAAACAACGGCTGGTCCGTTTCGGAGACCGTGAGCTTCGGTGCGCCTTGGCTGCTTCGAGATTTCGCTCGTGGTCGTGCGGGAGCTGCCGCGCGCATCAGGAACGTTTGTTCGCCGCGCAATAACGGACGCGCCTTGTCTGTGAGGGCCAAAGTCCCACGTCCTTCTTCGTCGCCGGTTAACAAGCCGGCAGCGACGAGTTGACGAAACAGGCCGCGCCATTCTGTAGCGTCCACATCTTTGCCGATCCCGAACACGGAGAGCTTGTCGTGAGAGAGCCGAATTGCGCGCTCTTCGGCTTTGCCTGAGAGGATGTCGATCAGGTAGCCAACACCGAATCTTTGGCCGGTGCGGTAGACGGTCGAGAGGGCCTTCTGCGCGAGAACGGTGCCGTCCGTGGTTGCTGGGGGCTCCAAACAGTTGTCGCAGTTTCCGCAGGGCTCGCTCAGCGTCTCTCCGAAATAGGAGAGCAGCGCTTGCCGGCGGCAACCAGGGCTTTCGGCCAACCCAATCAGCGCGTCCAACTTTCCCCGTTGAACTTGTTTGAAAGCCTCCGAGCCTTCACTCGCCGCGATCCATTGGCGTTGCTGGATGATATCTTGCAGACCGTAAGCCAGCCACGCGTTGGCAGGTTCTCCGTCGCGGCCAGCGCGGCCGGTTTCCTGATAATAGGCTTCGATGGATTTCGGCAGGCTGAGGTGGCCGACAAACCTGACGTCAGGTTTGTCGATCCCCATGCCAAAGGCGATGGTGGCGACAATGATAAGGCCATCTTCATTGAGGAAGCGCGATTGAGCACTGGCGCGTGTCTCGGCCGGCAGGCCCGCATGGTATGCGAGCGCTTCGCGGCCCTTACGCTGAAGCCACGCGGCGGTCTCTTCCACGGCACGGCGCGATAGGCAATAGACGACGCCGGCATCTTTTGGGTGTTCGGATTCGATGAAATTCCAGAGCCGTTCGCGAGCGCTGACCGAGCCAATTTCGGCGATACGGTAGCGGATGTTTGGGCGATCGAAGCTGGCGATGTAACGATCGGCCTTTTCTAGACGAAGCTCAGTGATGATTTCGTCGCGTGTGCGCTCGTCCGCCGTGGCCGTTAATGCGATACGGGGCACATTCGGGAACCGCTCGGCCAACACTTTGAGCTGGCGATATTCGGGGCGGAAGTCATGACCCCACTGTGAGACGCAGTGCGCTTCATCGATTGCGAAGAGGGCAATGTCGGCGCGTTCGAGAAGGGTGAGCGTACGGTCCTGAAGCAGGCGCTCCGGCGCAACATACAGAAGATCGAGTTCGCCTCGCGAAATGGAGGCCGCAATTTCGCGTTGTTCGGCAGAAGTTTGGGTCGAATTGAGGTAAGCGGCGTTAACGCCCAGGATCTTAAGGGCGTCAACCTGATCCTGCATGAGAGCGATGAGGGGCGAGACGACGACGCCCGTTCCGTTACGTGCCAATGCCGGGATCTGGTAGCATAGTGACTTGCCACCGCCCGTAGGCATGAGGGCCAGAACATCCCCACCGTTCAGCAACGTCCCGATGATCGCATTCTGGTGCGAACGGAAGTGCTTATAGCCGAACACATCTTCGAGGATGCGTTGCGCAGAGTCCATGTCGGGTGCATGAAGCGTTGATTTTGCGCTGGTGTGGGCGACAACCATGGGACTCGCAAAGGCGGGAGGTTCGGGATCGGAACCGATGGTGTACGCGATTCCGTCTCGCTATGAGATGCAACAAGCCGCTCCAGCTGTGGAACAAACATCGCGTAGTGCCTCAATTCCCGCCGTTTTTTCGCTTCAGGAGTAGCTGAGGGGAATTCAGTCGCGGTTCACATTGGCCGTTGTACTCTTGCCCATAACGAGGTGTTGCATGCTGGCATCAGTCGCCGCTGAGCTTATCAATGGAGCTGCCTTCAGCGCGTTTCGGTGGAGAAACGGGTTAGATTGGGCCACTCCGGTCAGCGATAAGAGCGAATGATGTACGGCAACACCGAGGAGTTCGTAGTGAACTCCACTATTACAACGACCGGGCGAGGATCACGGGATATGACTTTGGTTCGGATGACGACTGCATTTGTGATGAGTGCTATTGCGGCGGGGACGATGCTGTTACCAGCTGCCGCGCAGGCGCAGTCGAGCTGCAAATGGTATGCGGCAACTGCACTTAAGCAACAGCAGGAAAACGAACGGTTGAGGTGTGGTTTTACCGGCCCGGCTTGGCATTCCAACGTGCCTGAGCACATGCAATGGTGCGCCAGCGTTTCGCCGTCAGCGATGAAAGAATCGGCGCAACAGCGTGACAAGATGCTGGCGGACTGCGCAAAACGATGATCGCATATATGTGAGACTTGGCGCCGTCACTGACGCCAGGATGGGGTTAAACACTCTTATTTCTCTTAGTTCAGCGGCACAGACAGCGTGGCCTTGCCGGTAGCAGCCTTGCTGGTTTCATCACCACCAAATCCTTCCAGGCTTCCTGAAAAGTCCAATTTGGCTTCAGGGGACGTCACAGCAATTCCGGCTTCTACGCGTGCACTGAGGCTTTCGTTTTTCAAAGTTTCCATCGCCTCTTCATCGATACTGATGTCTTCCGTTTGCCAAAGGGCTTTGACGGCGGCACGCGGCGTGACGCGCGTGGATTGAGAGGGGGCGAACTCGTAAGAGATTTGCGGACCGATGAGGAAGCGTTCGCTATCGGCTTTTGCTCGGATTGTTGAATCGCCGCCGACGACTTGATGGCCCTGTTCGGCAAAATGGCTGAATTGCGCGGTAGGGCTCAAGGTCCAATTGCCAGACTTCAAGTTGCCGGAGAGCGTCGCGTCGAGTAGCCAGCGGTTTGTTTCGAGGCCATCGGCCGTCAACGCGCTATCGGGTGATGCGAAGTATCTGGTTTCTCCAACGCCTCGCAAAGCTTTCAGGCTGACAAACATCTGGCGGTTGATTTTATAGCCGGCATATGGGCCCGCCATCCAGCCTTTACCGCTGATGTCGGGAGCGGATGCAATCGTCTCGGAATCGATATTGTTATAAGTGCCCATCATGCCGAGCAGCCAGCGTTGGTTGAGCCGATAGTCCGCACCAAGCGCGAGATTGGAGAATGCGTCAGAGGTGTTGTTTTGGGAATCGCGAACGTAACCCGCATTTCCTTCAATCCACCCGTCGAAGCGGGATCTTGCGACCGTGATGCCTTGCAAGTTCAAGCCGCTATCACGGATCTTCTCGCCTTGTTCGCGCGCCTTGGCGTCGGCCAGGTCGGACAGCGCGGTTGAAAATTTCGCGTTGCCGGCATTGCCGTCGGCGGTTCCCGTCAACGGAATCTGCAATGAAGATGTGCGCTGATTTTCTTCATTCGAGGATTGGCCCGTTGCTTGCGGGACCGGAATTTTGCGAACCATGGAGGCGGACAGACGCTCTGACACACGATTCGACGTAGCAGGCATGCTGCCCGCGATTGATGTTGCTGTTCGCTGTAGGGTCTGTTGGGTCAGAGTCGCTGTCTGATCTGTTGGGGGGGCGCTTGCGACCGTGGTGCTGTTCGCAAATGTGCAGGACACGGCGTCTTCAGAAACGATCGCTAGAACGGCCATACGTGCAGCAACGTCAGTGCTCGCGACTGCCCCTTCGCAATTGATATTTTCAAGATGAAGGTTTGGTGCGTCAGCCTGCGTTATTCGGAGCGTTCCCTGGTGAGACACCAGGAACGTCCGCGTGCCACTGCCGGCCTGCGTTGCCACGGAAACGTTGGTGGCGGTGGCGCCTGGTCCGGAGGACAGGCCGTAGAGCACTTCGGCATCGACTGGGTAAGCGAGGCTTTTCAGTTGTAACCTTACCTGGCTTGGTGCGTCAGCGGGCTGCGCGATGGCCGACATGGGGACGCTCGCGCATAGCGCCACTATAATGGTGGTTCTCCAAATATGATCGCATGCCATCGGACGCGTTCGGGCTCGGGGCAAGGGGGCTCGCGCGCGCATGTTCCTCAAGTCGCTCAGCACGTAATTTCTCCGGGGCATAATGTTTTTTTGTGCAGACCTACAGCTGTGTGCTGCCTAGGTCCCCGCTCCTGTCATAACCGCTGTTGACGGTCTTTTCAGCTGGCAAACCACGGGCCGGATTGTGCGGTGCCGCGGGGCGCTGGCATGGCAAATTTGTGGCGTTCTAGTGAAAACTGGATCTCGACCCGACGACAGTGGGGTGCGTGAAGATCAACATCGCGTGAGAAAAAAAATGGCCGTCCGCAAGAGGTTCCTGCGGACGGCCAAATCGTAATGGCTCAGAAAGTGAGCGGGGATGGACTTACATCATGTCCATTCCACCCATGCCGCCCATTCCACCCATGCCGCCGCCGCCATGGCTGTGGCCAGCGTCCTTCTTCGGAGCCTCAGCAACAGCAGCTTCGGTGGTGATCAGCAGGCTGGCGATCGAAGCGGCGTCCTGAAGTGCGGTGCGCACAACCTTAGCCGGGTCGATGATGCCCTTTTCGAGCATGTCGCCGTACTCGTCGTTCTGGGCGTCATAGCCGAACGACTGACCGCGAGTTTCGAGCACCTTGCCGACGACGATGGAGCCTTCAACACCAGCGTTATCTGCGATCTGGCGGATCGGAGCCTGCAGTGCGCGGCGAACGATCTGGATGCCAGCTTCCTGGTCCTCGTTGTCACCTTCGACGTCGATGGCTGCGGATGCCTTGAGCAGCATGACGCCGCCGCCAGGAACAACGCCCTCTTCAACGGCTGCGCGGGTCGCGTTCAGTGCGTCGTCAACGCGGTCCTTGCGCTCCTTAACTTCGATTTCGGTCGCTCCGCCGACGCGGATGACAGCAACGCCACCAGCCAGCTTTGCGAGACGCTCTTGGAGCTTTTCACGGTCGTAGTCGGACGTCGTTTCCTCGATCTGTGCTTTGATCTGCGAAACGCGGGCTTCGATGTCCTTCTTCTTGCCTGCGCCGTCAACGATCGTGGTGTCATCCTTCGTGATGGTCACGCGCTTAGCACGGCCCAGCATGTCGATGGAGACGTTCTCGAGCTTGATGCCGAGGTCTTCGGAAATCGTCTGACCGTTCGTGAGGGTCGCGATGTCCTCAAGCATGGCCTTGCGGCGATCGCCGAAGCCGGGAGCCTTGACGGCAGCAACCTTGAGGCCGCCACGCAGCTTGTTGACGACGAGGGTCGCCAAGGCTTCGCCTTCGATGTCCTCAGCAATGATGAGGAGAGGCTTGCCTGTCTGCACAACCGTTTCGAGAACGGGGAGCAGAGGCTGGAGACCGGAAAGCTTCTTCTCGTGAATGAGGATATAAGGATCGTCCAGTTCGGCGATCATCTTCTCGGCGTTCGTGATGAAGTACGGCGAGAGGTAACCGCGGTCGAACTGCATGCCTTCGACGACGTCGAGTTCGGTTTCGAGCGACTTGGCTTCTTCAACCGTGATGACGCCTTCGTTGCCGACTTTCTGCATTGCTTCAGCGATCATCTCGCCGATTTCGATTTCACCGTTTGCGGAAATGGTGCCGACCTGGGTGATTTCGTTCGAGTCTTTGACCTTCTTTGCCTTTTTGCCGATGATTTCGACAACCTGGACAACGGCCTTATCGATGCCGCGCTTCAGGTCCATCGGGTTCATACCAGCGGCAACCGACTTCAGGCCTTCACGAACGATAGCCTGTGCGAGAACGGTGGCGGTGGTGGTGCCGTCGCCAGCGATGTCGTTCGTTTTGGAAGCGACTTCGCGCAGCATCTGTGCGCCCATGTTCTCGAACTTATCTTCGAGTTCGATTTCCTTAGCAACGGTGACGCCGTCCTTCGTAGTGCGCGGTGCACCGAAAGACTTTTCAATGACGACGTTGCGACCCTTGGGGCCGAGCGTGACCTTCACCGCGTTGGCGAGGATGTCGACGCCGCGCAGCATGCGCTCGCGGGCATCTGCCGAAAAGCGTACGTCCTTAGCAGCCATGTTTGCTGTCTCCTGGAGAGTTTGGTCCGGAACAGGCCGGAGGAATTGAATTCAAAATTTGAGGAGGGACCGGGCGCTTACTTCTCGATAACGCCCATGATGTCGCTTTCCTTCATGATCAACAGCTCAACGCCGTCGACCTTAACTTCGGTGCCCGACCATTTGCCGAACAGCACGCGGTCACCCTTCTTGACGTCGAGGGCGATGAGTTCGTTGTCATCACCGCGGGTGCCTGGGCCGACCGCGACGACTTCGCCTTCTTGAGGCTTTTCCGCGGCGGTGTCAGGGATGATGATGCCACCTGCAGTCTTGGTCTCGCTGTCGACGCGCTTTACGACGACACGATCGTGAAGAGGACGGAATTTCATATTGCGGAGGCTCCGTTTGCTTTGAAGCGGAACTCTTCAATGAGAGTTCAAAAAACGAAAAATGCGGCACGGCCTACGCCGTCCGGTCAACCCATCTGGGTGACGCTGTTAGCACTCACTTGCTTTGAGTGCCAGCAGGCGTGCCGTGAATAAGGGAGGCTGGGGAATATTGTCAAGGGCTTTGGCCGCAAGATTGCAGCTTTAATGGCCGTCTACCTGACGATTATGCCGATTTGAGGCCTAAGCTCGTAGAGGACAAGTTCGGTAAGGATGAAAGCTTAATTTTTTCCAACCTGGGAACGGTCGCGCCGCCGCCGGGCATTTGCTGTTCACGGTTATTCTATTGTTCGGTATCATTGAACTAAAGAACCAGCTTCCTACGTCCCTCGGTGGCGAGACGTTCGTGGGCCATCCCGCGAGTCATCTTGCCGGAACAGTTTTTAGAACCAGCCGGGGATGAACACGATGGCTTCAGATGTCCTTTTCACGCCGACCCAACTCGGCGCATTGAAACTCAAGAATAGATTTGTCATGGCGCCCCTGACGCGCTCTCGTGCCAATGAGATGGGTGTGCCGGCAGATTTTGCGACCGAATATTATGCTCAGCGCGCGGGCGCAGGCCTCATCATTACGGAAGCGACCCAGGCCTCATTTCAGGGGATGGGCTATCCCCGGACGCCGGGACTACATACCAAGGCCCAGATGGTGCGCTGGAAAGAGATCGTCGATGCGGTGCATGGCGCAGGATCGAAGATTGTCAGTCAGATCTGGCATGTCGGTCGTGTCGCAGCTGCTGCTAATCGCGGCGTGAAAGCCGACGTGGTGGCGCCGAGCGTGGTGCCTGCTCCGGGGCAAATTTACACCGACGCCAGCGGCTTCGTCGCGCACGACGTGCCAAGGGCGCTCGCGACGGATGAGATTGGTGCAACCGCCAAGGAGTTTGCGACGGCGGCGCGTCATGCCATCGACCTCGGTTTTGACGGTGTCGAGGTGCACAGTGCCAATGGCTACCTGCTGCATCAGTTTCTCTCCACCAATGTCAACAAGCGTGCGGATCGTTACGGCGGTTCTATTGAAAACCGTATTCGGATGCCGCTTGAGGTTATCGACGCTGTGATCGCCGAGGTTGGATCCAACCGTGTCGGGGTGAGGGTCAGTCCGGGCCACCAATTCAATGGCATCGAAGAAGACGAGATGGTGCCCCTTTATGAAAAGTACATCGCCGAACTTGATAAGCGTGACCTTGCTTATCTGCATGTGATGCGGCCGACTGCGAACACGGTCGAGGAAGATGTGGTGGCGCTGGCGCGCGGATGTTTCAGCGGTCCGATGATCGTGGCTGGAGGATACGATGCGGACAGCGCTACGGCTGTGATCGCGGAAGGGACGGCGGCTGCCGTTGCGTTCGGGCAGAGCTTTATTGCCAACCCCGACTTGCCGGAGCGTGTGCGCCGTCGCGCGGCTCTCAACGCGCCGGATGAAGCGACGTTCTACACGCCTGGCCGCGCCGGATATACGGACTATCCTGTGCTCGCCGCAGAGGAAACTCGGGCCTGAAGACTCATCTCTCATGGCGCGTGACCCTAGGGCTTTCCGCTTGTTTGTCGAAACGCGGAAAGCCCGTCTCATTACCTCCGCTTGACGCAGAACGGCCATCATCGAGCCCCACTCTTTTCGCGTATACCGCGTAATTTCCTTCCATCGTCGCTTGATCGACAACGTCTGGATGGGAGATCCGCCATGTTGCCTGCCGCAGCGTCCTATGACCTCGTTATCGTCGGGGCCAGCTTCGCAGGTCTCGTCGCAGCGCGAACGGCAGCGATGCGCGGCCTCAAGGTGGCGGTGCTTGATGCCAAGCACGGCGCGGGCCATCGCGTGGCGACGACCGGCATCCTTGTCAAAGAAGCTGTCGAGGAAATCGACATCCCGCATGCGCTGACCCGTCGCGTCTATGGCGTCCGGCTCTACGCCCCCAATCTCAAGCACGTGGATCTTTTCGCGCCGGGATACTTCTTTCTGACGACCGACACGGCGAACCTCCTGAGGTGGCTGGCCGACGAGGCGCAACGGGCGGGAGTGCATCTGCTCTGGAAGACACGTTTTGAGGGCGCGGCTCGCGAAGGCGACGTCTTCCGGCTGAGTAACCTCAACATCTGCGCCCGTTATATTCTGGGGGCTGATGGATCGCGCTCGGCCGTTGCCCGGCACTTCGGGCTGGGGCGCAACAGCCGCTTTCTCACCGGTGTCGAGTATGAGTACGAGGGGCTCTGCGATATCGACCCGCGCTTCCTGCACTGCTTTCTCAACTCGGAGATCGCTGCCGGCTATCTGGCTTGGGTCGCGTCCGCGCCTACCGTCGTCCAGGCGGGTCTCGCCGTCGGACCCGGGCGGCGTCCCGACGTAGGAAAGTTCCTGAACTATACGGACCGCATTTTTCAATTCGGCAAGGCGCGCCTGGTGGGGCGTCGTGCCGGGCGCATCCCGTGCGGTGGATTGGTGCAACCGTGGGCCGGGAATGGCGTTATGCTCGTGGGGGATGCTGCCGGCATGGTGTCGCCCGCGACGGGCGGCGGCATTCGCCTTGCCTTCCACTTCGGGCGTCGCGCCGGTCAGGTGATTGCCGACCATCTCCTGCATATGGGGCCTGCTCCTGATGTTGCGCTAGCGCCGGAGTTGCCAAGCTTTTTGCTCAAGCGTGCGATGCGCTTCGGCCTCGATCAGCAACTGCCCAACTCATTGATCTCGGCGGCGCTTGGCACATCGGCCATGCGAACCTTCGCGCAGCAGGTCTTTTTCCATAAGCGCGGCGCGAAGGGCGTCACCTTCTCTGAGTTCGAAGAGCGCTTGGCGCGGCTGTCTACGTCCATTGCTTCAGGCGCAGAGGCTGCAGTTTCGCAGGGGAAATAAGTACCTGGGACGTTTACGGGTTTACCTTAAACCCCTCGAGCGTCCAGTCATAAACGGCGGTACCAGTGCGAATTGACCCGATTCTTGGGGCGCTGATGTCAAGTATGACAACGATGACTGCTGTCCAAACAGCTATCAGAATGCCGACAAGAAGGTGGGTCTTTTGCCCCTTTAAACCGAGCTGATAACCAAGCGCGCTCACCGAAATTAGCGCGAGCCCGATCAGCAGCCAGAACATTTGCGGTGGGTACTTTGCTTCGTGAGCGAAGCGTTGGGCGGTGCTCATGTCAAAAGTGTCATTGAGGGCTTGCATCAGTGCGGCAACGATTGGGTCGGTGCGCTCGCGCGAGATAGCGGCCATATCTTCCCAGATCTCAGCCTGCAGGTTCGATGTGCGTTTGTTACTTTCTTCAAGTTCGGCCGACTGCCGATGGGCTTGCTGAAAGCGCTTGCGCTCACGCGTGTATTCCTCGAGCCGTTTGGCGATCTCGTGTCCGCGCGGGTGATCAATTGCTTGGGCTCGCAGCCAAGCCGTACCTATTGCGTTGGCCTCCTCCAGCGTTGCGTGCCGCCGTTCCGCAAAACGCGTATTCGCATAAGACAGAGTGAGCGCCAGAACGAACGCAAGTAGGCCCAGTATGCCACCGACGATGAACCCGACGCCTTCAGCATCTCCACTAGAGTTCGCACGTTGACGCTGACCGAGCCGATATCCAGTGACGTAGGCAATAACTTCAACGACAAACAATAAGAGCGCAAAGACTAGCAGACTCCAATCCGCCAACTGCGCAATTAATTCCATGGCCGCCCTCTACTGATCTGCATTTCGCAAAAGCGTCAAACGAGCAACGTGCGAGGATAACACGAGCGGTACGTTCATTCCGAGTGCAAACTTCGAACGTTTCCCCGAGGCGCGCGGTTTTGACGAGGGGCAGGAAAACCGCTCATGGGCGAACCACATGCGCTGGGCATTGTGGAAACCTTCGTCAAATCCTTCGAGGGTTATCCTGCGCGTGAGGCGAGTTTTGACGCGAGTACCTCTGGTATCGTCGAGAACATGATGGCGCCAAGTTCGCGATAGTGGCGAGGCTGTCTACGTCCGTTGGCTAGCGTTTTTGGCAGATTCGCGATGCGAACCTTCGCGCAGCAGGTCCTCTCCCATGAGCGCGGGGCCAAAGGTGCCACCTTCTCCGAGTTTGAGGAGCGCTTGGCGAGACTTTCAACGTTCATTACTTCAGGAAATGGGGCTGCGGTTTCGCAGGGGGAGTAGGGGTGTACTTGGCATTATCCTCGGTCAATGCGTTGCCGACTCGCTTGATGCCAGCAGACACGTTGAACTGACTCTATCAGCATAGCAAGCGGGGCGCTTGATTGCGGCAAATGCGCTGAAAAGTCATCATGTGGTGTGTTGCGTTTAAAAGAATCACCGATGGAAGGCAGCCAATGCGAATTAGATTTTCGTGCGAAAGCATAAATCATGCCGATTGATCTGCAGTCCATCGAGGCTCGGTTTCGCGCCGGCATGCTGCTTGAGAGCATCGAGTGGGGAGGGTCCGATGGTGCGGCTTTACTTGACGCGTGTGTGCAGCGGCACAACGAAGGTCGGATCGATCTGATCGCCCTCATCGAGGATGGTTCCCATGCACGGCTATCCCGGCAAGATTTTTTTCCGGTGGTGGACTTCTACTGCAGGGCAATGCCGCGGCTCGAGAATGTTCAGGTGTCGCGGATGCTCGCATGCGTAGCGAAGCTTGTGGAGACGGGAGGCGAAGACCTGGCCGCGAATATGCCGAATACCGCGCTCATAGCTTGGTGCGCAGCGGATCCCGCCCGCGCGGACGAAATCATCAAAGATGCGCGGTGTGGCGATGCGCTCGCGACCGCTCACCTAGCGTTTGCGCTGCAGGCCAAGGAAGATCTTCCACTCGCGCGCAAGGTAGTTGCGGAATTCGACGATAAGCGGCGCCTCTCAGCGCTGACTGCGCTGTCCAGATTGCCACACGATAATGTGTCTGACCGGTCTGCGACAGTCGCCATGTTGGCTTCGGTGCTGACGGCTAGCGGCGACGACGTTCTTCGCGCGCACACCGTTAGTGCTGTGGTACGAATCTTCGAGAGCGGAGGTGTGCAGCTGACGCCCGAAGCATTGACTGTTCTCGGAAAGGCCCTTGCCGGCGGCGGTGACCTCACCCTTCGTGCAGCGGTTGCCGCACTTCTCGAAGCCACAAGATGTATTAATCCCGACCTTGTTCGACTATTGTTGTCGGCTCTACTCCGTGTCGACCCGAGCAACAAGGGAACTATCGACTGTCTCGATACGGCCCTCTATCAGCTTTTTCGCAAGAACTTCGGAGAGCAGGCGGTTACGTTTGTCACTGACCTAGTTGTGCATTTGGACGGAGCGATAGCACCGGATCAACTCAAAAGTTTCGCGGTGGCAGTGACCGATGATGCACCGTTGCTCGGCGAAATGGCCGTAAAATGGCTTCTGTCGGCCAACCGGCATCTCTGCGAGGCGCTTACGGATATCGTGCGCAAGCAGGGTCGCAAAGATGCACCGATGACGATTGATTTCAATGCGCTCGACCTAACCGAGCAGCAAATCTATTTTGTGTGCCGCAAGGCCGTTGGCTACCTATTTCTCCAGCCCCTCGTTGCTGGATCGCTGCTTGTCTCGGCGTTGCGCACTGCACAGGGTGAGCTCGCAAAAATGATCCAGGATCTTCTGTTCGATCCGATGTTGGTCAACTACGGCGGCGCTATGCGCCAATATCTCGAGGGGATTGAGACTGCTGACGCAGCGCATGACCACGTGAAGGCGGTTTTGGCGCGCGCGGATAACTATCTCACTGGTCTTGAGCAGGCCGGAACGATCAAGGAGCTGCATCCGTCAGGGTACCGTCGGCAGCTTGAGCGCATCCGCATGATTGACTTCAACAGGGAGGTGGCGAAGAAGGCGCAGAGCCAGTCAATCCTCTGGACGCTCGTGCATCGCTCCACGCTCTTACACGGTAACCGACTGGTCACGCTCGTCGAGGAAGCGGAGGGCGTGACGAGGACGATCGAAATGGATCTGAAGACTTTCGAGCATAGCGTCGAGTGGCCTCGTATGGAAACGGTCGATCCAGTCGGTCTCGACATGATTCTGCGCGTGTTCCGGGGGGAACGGATGGTATCATGAAGTTGATTCTCAGAGAATATCTGGCTTCCCTGCGCGAGCGGGAGGAGCTTGATGCGATCTTGCCCGACCTGCTGTCCGAACTTGGCTACACCGTCTATTCGCGCCCTGGTCGGGGGACGACGCAAAATGGTGTTGATGTGGCGGCGCTGAGTCCGTCCGTCAATGATGAGCGCAAAGTTTACCTGTTTGTCATCAAGAAAGGCGATCTCACGCGCCAGGATTGGGACGGCACGCCCCAGGGCGTGCGAAGTTCCTTGAATGAGATTCTTGACGTCTACATCCGCAACCGTATTCCGGCTCGCTATACGAAGCTGCATGTCATCATCTGTCTGTGTATGGGCGGGGACATGCAGGAGCAGGTGCGTGATAACTTTGAGGGCTACGTCAAGGACCATTCGAACGAACGGGTTAGTTTTGAGGAATGGAACGGCGACAAGCTTGCTAGCTTGCTTCTCGAAGGTATCCTCCGCGAGGAGATCCTACCGCGCCCGCTTCGCTCCGATTTCCAGAAGGCGGTAGCGTTGCTCGACGAGCCCGAGGTCGCGTACAGGCACTTCGCGAAGCTTGTCGTGCGACTGCGTGAGGCTGCCGGAACGAGTGCCAAGCAGCGTGTGCGTGCTGGCCGGCAGATCTACATCTGTCTTTGGGTGCTCTACGTTTGGAGCCGCGATACTGGAAATCTGGAGGCACCCTACCGGGCGAGCGAGTTGGCCGTACTTAACGCCTGGGAGCTACTAAGGCCGCTTATCGGAAACCCGGGAAAGGAGCACCGCGCGCTTGTGCGCGTCTTTAATCAGCTGATCCAAGTGCATCTGATCATCGCGTCAGAGCTGATCGACAAGAAAATAGCACCGGCGGTTATGGCCCGCGACGCTCTTGCGATGGCGGTTGCGTCGCGAACCGCAGTTGATGTCAGCTTGAAGTTGTTCGACATGCTCGGGCGTGTTGCCATGACGGGACTGCTGCTCACTTGGATTGTCGGGAGGCAGGACAAGGATGTCGTTGAGCGGATTAGGGAACAAGTGACACGCCTGCTTGATGTTGGCATGTCGATGATCGAGAGTAATGGCGCGCTGCATCTGCCGCTCTGCGATGATCAAGTAACAGATATAACCCTCTTCCTCCTTCTCTGCCTGTGGGGCGGGGAGATCGATGGCCACCGCGTGCTACGCTGGCTTGAGACGATGGCCGATCGTCATGATTTCTGCGTGCGTTTCAACGGCCGCTATCCCACCTGTTTCACGGAGTACACCGACTTGATCGAGCATCCGCGGGATCGGGCGCAGGGGTACTTTGAGGAGGCGACAGCAGGCAGTACGCTGGTGCCTTTGCTGGCGATGTGGACGCGTGCGCTCGGACGCCCCGATCTTGCAACACGGATGGCGCGGATGAGCGAGGACAAGCTCGAGCACTGCACTATGCAGCTATGGACGCCGGACGCGGATTCTGAGGTGCACCTCTATGTCAACTCAGGCATCCACGGTAGCTCGGTCACAGACCTGCCTATCCGGGAGGAAGGTCGCGATCTCCTGGAGAGAGTTGCCGAAGCTTGCAAGAGTGTAGGTGGCCACGCTGAACTTTCCGCGATCCAGACGGGCCACTGGCCGGTGGTGCTAATGGCGTGCCGCCACTGGCGGCTGCCGGTTCCACCCGATATCTATGTGTCGGCCTTACAGTCGATTGAAGCCGAGCGATGCTGACGTTGCGACTCGCTGACAAGGTGATTAGGCCCGCCTCTGGCGCTTCTTGGAAAAGGCCGGGATCAGCGAGGCCGTTGCGAACCTCTGTCGTAATCTGCGTCGCTTCAAAGATGCGGCTGCCTTTGTCAGAGGTTCTCCCATAACCCTCAAGCACAGAGTACACCCTCAAGTACAGAGTACAATTGAACAACGGGAGCCCAGGAGTAGCAACGCATGGCGAAACACCGGATCTATGAAATGAGCTTCGCGAGCGTTTATCCGCTTTATGTTGCGAAAGCAGAAAAGAAGGGGCGCACGAAAGCGGAGGTCGATCAGATCATCTCCTGGCTGACGGGCTATGGCCAGAAGGAGCTTCAGGCTCAACTGAAAAAGCAGACGGACTTCGAAGCGTTCTTTGCTGAGGCTCCCAAAATCAATCCGTCGCGCGCCTTGATCAAAGGCGTGGTTTGCGGTGTCCGCGTGGAGGATATCGAAGAGCCGACCATGCGTGAAATCCGCTACCTGGACAAACTCATCGATGAGCTGGCGCAGGGCAAAGCGATGGACAAAATTTTGCGGAAGGAATGATCCCGAGCGCCGCGTTTCACTGGTCGGCGGTGAACGCATCCAGAAGGCGCTGGAAGTCTTCTGGCGGTGGAAAACCTTCGTAGCTATAACGCGCGGGTGTTTCCACCCATGGCAGCTTCTCGGCTGTCATCGTCTCAATGAAGGGGCGGCTCCAGTTCGAATCATCGAACATCGTGGGGCGGACGTTGACGATTTCGGCCATGCCGACAATGCGTGTAAACATCCATGTCTTGCAGTCGGGACAGAAGTAGTGATCGAGTTGCGGGCCCTTGATGCCACCCTTCTCCGGTTCACCGGCTGTCACGCGGAAAGCTTGCGCCGGGACCATCGCTGTCAGGGAATAGGCGCTGGCGCTCATTCGCTGGCAGCCCCGGCAGTGGCACGCCGACGTCATGATGGGAGCTGCCGCGATCTCAATGTGGACGTTGCCGCAGCGGCACTTACCGGCAAGTGGAAATTGGGTGGTGTTCATCGATTTGGCGTCGTCCTTTCGTCCGTTAGCCAAAACGGGGGCCTTCTCGGAGATGGGTCGGGAACAGCGAGGCCGTTACCGGCCCCCTGTCGTGATCTGCGTCGCTTCAAAGATGTGGCCTGAAAGGCGGTTGCCTTTGCGGGAAGCGAGATACAAGGCGAGCGCGGCAACGTCCGGCTCTCCCATGTCCGACCATTCGTCGTCGTCATATTGGAAGGGGTCGACGGCCTTCGGCACGACTGAATTAATCCGGATCGCGTTGTCAGCCCACTTCGTTGCTTCCTGCCGCGTATAAGCTGCGATGGCGGTGCGCAGCATGCCGAGCAGCATGGTCATGCCCGGGTCGGTTGTTTGGGGCATCGCGATGACGTTGAGGATCGAGCCCTCGGTCAGGGTCAGGCGCATCCGGTTCGCTAGCACATGGCTCATGCGCGTCATGGCGGAAATCTTAGCTGCGATCGCATTCTCGATGTCCTCGAGATCAGTGCAATCGGCGAAGTCCTCACGGCTGACGGAGATGAGGTTGATCACGGTATCGAGGCCGCCAAAGGCTTTCTGCGCGGGGCCCTGGGTGAACACAACGGCGCCCTTCGCGTCCGCCGCGTCCGGGTCCGTAAACAGCCGAAGGTCCGCCGCCGATTGGTTCAGCAGCGTTGCGATCTCATCAATTTCAGGAGTTTCTTCAGCCGCACGTACGACGAGGCGGGCACTATGGTCGGCGAACGCACGCGCAATGTCGATACCGCACGAGCCACTCAATCCCGTAATCAGGACACGTGCCCCCTGCAACTCAGGATAGACGGCGTCCAGATGCAACTCGTCAACAACACTCATCAACATAGGGCTGTTCTCCTCCGTGATACGCCAGGACTTTTAAGAGTGCGCCCAGGCGTGACCATAGCACGCCGATTCGGCTAACGAGATCTAAATGAGGGGACGATTCTGGGCGGGCCTTGGCCACGGCGTGGCACGAATTGGGCAGAGGCCTGAGAATTGTCCGGCTGTATTTGCCTCGGCGGTTCAGAGAAGCCGGTAGGGCCCGCAAACACTGGCGTTACGTGAGGCTGACGGGGGCGTGTGTCGTTGGATCATGACGACGAATTAACGGTGGATGGGTATTCCGCTAAGATCGCATATCCCACTTATCGTCATACTGCTAATTTCGATCCAAGATATTGAAGTGGGTGGATTTGGCGGCTCATGCCGTCCGCTTTCGTAACTCTCATGGATGATACGTGTGGCAGAGCACTTGAAGAATGAGCCGAGCGATCTTGCGGCCTATTGGATGCCGTTCACGGCAAATCGTGCATTTCAGCGCCGTCCGCGCATGGTCGTCAGTGCCAAAGGCATGCACTACACGACGAGCGACGGCCGTCAGGTCATCGATGCGACCTCGGGGCTTTATTGCGTCAACGCCGGGCATGGCCGCGAAGAGATCGCGGCGGCGATCAAGGAGGCGGCTTACCGCCTCGATTATGCTCCAGCTTTTCAGTTCGGGCATCCGCAGGCGTTTGAGCTGGCCAATCGGCTGACAGCGCTCGCGCCGGTGGGGCTGGATCACGTCTTCTTTTCAAATTCAGGCAGTGAGGCCGTGGATACCGCGATGAAAATCGCGCTCGCGTATCACCGGCAACGCGGAGAAGGCCAACGCACCCGTTTTATCGGGCGGGAGCGCGGGTACCACGGTGTCGGGTTCGGCGGCTTGTCGGTGGGTGGTGTGCCCGCAAACCGGCGGGATTTTGGGACGCTGCTCCCAGGTATCGATCATCTCCGGTGTACGTATGACCGGGAGCATCAGTCGTTTGCTATAGGTGAGCCGGAGTGGGGCCGTGAACTTGCCGATGAGCTTGAGCAACTCGTTGCGCTGCATGGCGCCAGCAATATCGCGGCGGTTGTTGTCGAGCCGATCGCGGGGTCGACGGGGTGCCTGCCGCCGCCCAAGGGGTATCTGGAGCGGCTGCGCGAGATTACCAAGCGTCACGGCATTCTTCTGATTTTCGATGAGGTGATCACGGCGTTTGGCCGCACGGGATATGGGTTTGCTTCGGAGCGGTATGGGCTTACGCCAGACATCATTGCCTTTGCGAAGGGCGTGACGAACGGTGCCGTTCCGTTTGCAGGCACGCTTGTGTGCGGGGATATCCATGCAGCCCTGATGACCGGACCGGAACACGCGCCTGAGTTCTTCCACGGATATACGTATTCCGGTCATCCTCTCGCGACTGCAGCGGCGATGGCGACGCTCGATATCTATCGCGATGAGGCGTTGTTCGAACGTGCCAGCACATTGGAAGAGGTGTTTGCGGACGTGATGATGGAAATGCAATCCATGCCCATCGTTCTCGATATCCGCCCGATCGGATTGATGTGCGGCATCGATATTGAGCCATCAGCGCGTGGTCCGGGCGTGCGCGGTTATGAATTACTGCAACGGGCTTTCCATGATCACGATCTTTATGTGCGCGTAATCAACGACACGATGATCGTAGCACCGTCGCTTATCGCGACAATCGACGAGCTGACGGACATTCGCGACCGGGCGCTTGGGGCTTTGAAATCTCTCTCCTGAGGTCAAGAGTAGAGCTTGGATTGCTAAATGCTCGGAAAGTGGTCTGTAGGCCGCATGAGTGTTGCACTTCCGCCAATCGACGCTGTCACGTAGCGCAAAGGTCGCCGCTAGTTAAAGAAATCTGGTGACAGGGTTGATTAGGAGCGTTGCCATTTTTCACAGGTCTTCCGATGCTTCTAAGCAAGCGAATCGGAATTACGCGGTCGATGAGGCCTCAGGTTATGGAAGTGACACAGCAAGGAAGAAGGACCAGGCCGGCCGGCAAAGGGCGGTTTGCGGAAGCCCTTGTTCTCGTGTCTATGGCGCTGTTTACGTTTGCGTTGGGCACTGCAGCGCATCTGCACGGCGGTCTGGATGTGTGGACGTCACTTACGATGTCCGTGGTGATTCTCATTTGTTTGATGGCGCTGCACGCGATCGTGCGCGGGCGCAGGGCCGTCTATGCGATGAAGTCGCAGATTTCCCAACTGGAAGATCAGATTGAGCAGTTGGGCGCCAACTCAGTGGATGTGGTTCTCGCAACGCCAACCCCAGATTTTCGGCGAAACCTGTTGGTTCTCCACCCCGGCTTCGGCGCCGGGGTGATGGCGCGCCCGTGGATCGTCCGGAATTTGGCACAGCTGACTTTGCATTGCCGGAGTTTGCATCACGGCCAGAGCCACGCCGGGATAGTCCAGGTCATGGGGTGCGTGGTCATCAGCCCGTTGTGCCGCCCCCCTTATCGGCAGATTTGGCCAAGCCGCCTCCCATGCGCAATTCTCCTTCTCTCTCCTCTGATGATGGAAAATCGCGCGCGGCCGGGTCGTCTGACTTGGCCGCGTCGACGCCAGCAGTCCGTGCGCGGGAAGGCGACGTAGAAATGCTGCAGGCGATGATCAAGAAGCTTGCGGACGAGGTAAATGCTGCAGAAGCCGCGAACGGTGGTTTTGGACGCCGGCGTTCGGAAGGAGCCGTGAACCAGTCCGTCGATGCCTTGAAATCGGCAGCAAACTCGATGCGATCTACGGATCAACCTGTGCGTGGCGGAGCCCCTGCGGGCCGTGAGGTGCGTATTCAGTCGATTAAAGATGCTTTGGTGGCCGGCCGGGTTGATGTTCTGCTGGAGCCGATTCTCACCCTCAAGGACCGCAAGCCGCGTCATTTCGAAGTGTCCCTGAGGCTGCGCGATGAGCGCGGTGACGTGCTGGACGTCTATGACGACCGTGACGGTTACGCGGGCCGCGCCATTCTGCCGATTATTGATCGGGTCAATATTGAGCGGACGTCTCAGGTGGCCTTGCAACTTGAGTGCCGTGGACGGCAAGGATCGCTCTTTTCGAAGATCAGCGGCGAGTCCCTCAACGCGGACAAATTCCTGGACGGCGTCGAGAATGCTTACCGTGCCCGTGAGAACTTTTCCGGTCAGCTGGTTATGACCTTCTCGCAGGCCGATGTTCGTGCCTTCGGAGAACGGGAACGCGCGACGTTGGCTGATCTGGCCAGTCTCGGGTTCCGCTACGCGATTGGGTCTGTCACGGACCTCGATATGGATTTCGCGGAGCTCAAAGCTATCGGGTTCGACTTTGCCAAGCTTGATGCAAGTGTATTTCTCGATGGCTTGATGGCTGGCGAGACGCTTATTCCGGCTCGGGATATTTGCCGCCATTTGGCTGACATCGGGCTTACGCTCGTAGTTGGCCGGATTGACGACGAGCAGGTTGCCGCCCGCATCTTCGGCTTCGGCGTTCTGTTTGGCCAAGGCCATATGTTTGGCGGGCCGCGACCGGTGAAGCGCGGCGCGCTCGAATCCGGGAAGAACGGTCACGTCGCGGCTTGATCTTTATTGCAGTTCCAGGCTAGTGCGGTGGCGGCTTTTGTCGTCGCCGCACTCTGCGCGACGTGTCTTCTCCAAGTATCTCCGGTAACAGCTCTATGACAGCCTCCCCTCATGCGTCGATCTCTCTAATCAGATCGATCGAGCCCCTTGCTGCTGAAACGGACGCATGGCTCGTCGACATCTGGGGTGTCATGCACAACGGCGTTACGCCCTATGCGGAGGCCGTCACTGCGTGTCAGAATTTCCGACACCAAGGCGGGCTGGTACTGTTGTTGTCGAATTCCCCACGGACGATGGAGGGGGTTCAGGCGCAGCTCGATCAGATTGGTGTTCCACGCAATGCCTACGACGTGATCGTTACGTCGGGCGACGCGACACGACACTTGATCGAAGCGTTCGGTTCAAAAGGGATCTTCCATCTTGGACCCGAACGGGACCTTGGCCTCTACGGCGGGCTCAATGTTCAATTGGTTGACGCGGAAAGCGCTGAGGCCGTCGTTTGCTCCGGCTTGTTCGACGATACGAGTGAAACTCCGACTGACTATGCGGAGCTGCTTTCTGGTCTTGCGCAGCGTACGCTTCCGATGGTGTGCGCTAATCCCGATGTCAGGGTCGAAAGGGGTGGGCGTATCATCTATTGCGCAGGCGCGTTGGCGAACGCCTATGAGGAACTCGGCGGAGACGTGTCCTATGCCGGAAAGCCATTTGCGCCGATCTACAGTATGGCTGAGGAACGGCTTGCTGCGCTCAAGGGTCATCCGATCGCGCGGGACCGTTTGCTTGCTATCGGCGATGGCGTGAAAACGGATATCGCCGGTGCCGTCGCAGCAGACATCGCAGCGGTCTACGTTGCCAGTGCCGTGCATATGGTAAGGGGAGCGGTTTTGGATGCCGCCCAGCTCGAAACGTTATTTCCCGATCCTGCTGCCCGACCTATTGCAGCTATGACTGAGTTGCGCTGGTAGGCCCCCGTTGGGAGGGGCCACGTTTGCGACCCTCCACCTAGCTTATAGCGCCCGCTACACCGTCAGGACGACTTTGCCGATGTGTTCGCCTTGGTCGAGGCGCGCATGGGCTTTGCTTGCTTCGTTGAGAGGGAAGGTCGAGTCCATGACGACCTTGATGCTTCCGTCAGCCAATAACGGGAGCACGTTTTGTTCGAGGGAACGAGCAATGCGGCTTTTGACGTCAGTTGGGCGTATCCGAAGTGTGGAGCCGGTAATCGTCAGACGCTTCAGCATGACCCGCATGAAATCAACTTCGGCCTTTGATCCCTTCTGATAGGCAATATTGACGAGGCGTCCATCGTCTCCAAGTGAGGCGATGTTTTTGGCGATGTAGTCACCGCCGACCATGTCCAAGATGACATCGACGCCGCGTTTGTCCGTGACAGTTTTCACGACACTGACGAAGTCGTCCATTTTGTAATTCACCGCGGCATCCGCGCCGAGCTCGCTGCAGACTTGGCATTTGCTATCCGATCCCGCTGTGGCGATGACCTTCGCACCAAAGGCTTTGGCGAGTTGGATGGCCGTGACACCGATACCGGATGTGCCACCGTGGATCATGAACCATTCGCCGGCCTTCAGTCCGCCGCGTTCGAAGACATTGTGCCAGACCGTGAAGAAGGTTTCTGGCACGGCGGCGGCTTGGATCATGGGCAGGCCGTCAGGTATTGGCAGGCATGTCGCCTCCTCGGCAAGGCAATACTGCGCGTAACCGCCGCCGTTGAGCAGCGCCATGACTTTGTCGCCGGGCTTGAAGTGATGTGTGTTCGGGCCAAGGGCCACCACCGTACCAGCCGCTTCAAGCCCAAGGGTCTCACTGTGACCCTTGGGGGCAGGATACAAGCCCTGACGTTGTAAGAGATCGGGGCGATTGACGCCTGCCGCCTCAACCTTGATCAGCACCTGCCCTGGGCCTGGTTCCGGTGTCGGCATCGAGTCTAGCTTCAGAACCTCGGGACCACCCTTGTCGCTGCAGTTGATGAAGTTCATGGATTGCGGGATGCCGGTCATGCTGTGGTCCTTCGCGGTTCATTTGGTCTTTTCAATTCTCCTGGCAGGAATGCCCGAGCGCGATGGTTGAGGCAAGCCTTGCGGCATGCCAGCATGATGAGCCAGCAAGTCGCGCGTTATGAAGGAGGCGATGATGGATTGGGATGAAGCACAACGTCGGCCGGTCGAGGCGTTCAAACAAGATCTGACAGCACTTTCGATCGATGAACTTCAGGCGCGGATCACAGCACTGGAAGAAGAAATCGTCAGGGTTCGGACGGAGCTTGAAGTTAAGCGGGCGCACGAACAGGCGGCGAGTGCCATTTTCAAAAGCTAGTCGGAGTATGCTTATCGTGGGGGGTAGGTGAAAATTGAGGATATGGTAAAGCAATCGTTAGCAACGACTGACCTCTCAATTGAGTGATTACAGATAGTATCAATTTCGAACTCAGCGT
The DNA here is from genome assembly GCF_025698805.1 of Filomicrobium sp. Lineage (NCBI taxonomy): Bacteria > Pseudomonadati > Pseudomonadota > Alphaproteobacteria > Hyphomicrobiales > Hyphomicrobiaceae > Filomicrobium > Filomicrobium sp. Next base: position 218,772 of record NZ_JAILWT010000002.1, on the reverse strand, counting down.
TAGGCAGTTGTTAGGTATGGGGTGCCTATAGTTTGGCGCATCCAGTGCTTCTGGATTGAGTGGTACTGTCCACTCTGTTTGACGCCTCCCTGTTGACTTTTTGAGCCGCCCTTCGAGCGGCTCATTTTTTTAATCCACTCACATTTTTTGAGCCTGCCGCTATTTTGGCGCGGTTGTTAACTATGGCCTCACTACGTTTAGCGTTATAGTGACGTCATCAATTTGTAACTGGTTGTGTCAGAGTGTGTCATGAGCAACGGCCCTTATGCGTTCGATGCTGCTGAGTCCAGCGGCGTGACGGTCCTCTTTGGAGAGAAGTTTCAGGCTTCCCAACAGTTCGACCAAGTGTTCCGGCAAGGTATGAGGCTCGTAGAAGAAGCCGCTGCTTATCTCGACGGCGCTGGACGCATTGATGCCAAGGCTCTCAAGGGTACGTCCACGGTACTTTACGCGACCGAGAGCATGCGCCTGACGACCCGTTTGCTTGACCTTGCATCATGGCTTCTGATCCGCCGCGCGCTGAAGGAAGGTGAGATTTCTCCCGAAGATGCGCGCAAGAAGCGTAGTCGGGTGAAGCTACAGGCTGTTGGTCGCCCTCAGCACACAAAGGGCTATGAGAATTTGCCGGAAGGCCTGCGCAATCTGATCGAAGCGAGCTTTGCTTTGCACGATCGGATTGTCCAGCTGGACCGTGCTATGGCGATGGACACGGCGGAAGCCGAAGCTGAAGAGGATGTGATCCCGGCCAATCCGGTGATTCAGCAGATGTCACGGCTCCGCCAAGCCTTCGGGAACTGATTTCCCAGTCGTACTCGCTATTAAATTAAAAAGCCCGGCAGCTTTTGCTGCCGGGCTTTTTGTTGAGTGGTGTCTTCAGACTTGCGCAGTCTTAGAATAGGCCGTCGAACTTCTTCTTGAAGCGAGACAGGCGGCCGCCACGGTCCGTGAGCTTTTGGTCACCGCCGGTCCAGGCTGGGTGCGTCGACGGGTCGATATCGAGGGCAAGCGTATCGCCTTCAGCACCATAGGTCGAATACGTGACGAACTCGCTGCCATCCGTCATGACGACTTTGATCTGATGGTAATGCGGGTGAAAATCGGGATCTTTGTTCATCGGTCTAGTCCAAATGTTCGCAGGCGCGGCATCCCAAAATGGGAGCTGCAAGGGCCATAGATCGGCATTGCTCAGGAAATTCGTGGGTCTTCATAATCCTTATTGCGGCCGTGCACAAGTCGTCGTTTGTGACGGCGACATGACGTCACCTGCGGCGCATGGGAGCTCACGGTACTTGAGATCAGGGAGTTGGTCGGGCATATCTGCATAAGTAATTAGGTATCTGGGGGGCAGCTTCTGGCTGCAGACGTCCGCCGGGCGCGAAAAATGACAGGCTATGCCGACGTGACCAAGACACAAACAGAGCAGGATGGCGAAGCAACCCGGCGACGCTCGCTCAAACCGCTTCTGGGTCTGAAACCCTATCTTCGGCGATACAAACTTTTCCTCATCCTTGCCTGTGTTGCTCTCGTGGTTTCCGCTTTGGCGACGCTGAGTGTGCCGCTGGCTGTTCGGCGGATGATTGACCACGGCTTTGGCGGCGCAGATGGCACGCTTATTGGTCAGTATTTTGCGATGCTGATTATTATTGGCGCGGTACTTGCCGTCGCCAGTTCAGCGCGCTTCTACTACGTCAACTGGCTGGGTGAACGTGTCGTCAGTGACCTGAGAGCGGATGTCTTTGCGCATTTGACCAAGCTTGGCCCCTCCTTCTTCGACCGTTCTCATTCGGGCGAGGTCATGAGCCGGTTGACGGCCGATACTACGCAAATCAAGGCGGCGGCCGGGACTGCACTTAGTCAGGCAGCTCGAAACACCATCATGCTGATCGGTGCATTGATCATGATGATGGTCACGAGCTTTCAGCTTTCCTTACTCGTACTTGTTGCCATTCCAGCGATTGTTGTGCCGCTGGTGGCCTATGGTCGGGTTGTTCGCCGCCTGTCACGTCAAGCGCAGGACAGTCTCGCTACCGCGTCTGCATACGCGGCGGAGAACCTGGGGGCCGTCAAAACGATGCAGGCCTTCGGCCATGAGACCGAAGTCGCCGGGCGCTACTCCCAGGAAGTCGAGGCCTCTTTCGAAGCCGCGCGCCAAAGGCTCGTTGCCCGCGCTGGCCTGACGGCGCTGGCGATCCTACTGGTCGTTGTCAGTGTTGTTGGTGTGTTGTGGTTTGGCGCCAGCAAGGTTGTTTCAGGCGAATTGAGCGGCGGCACGTTGGGACAGTTCGTCCTTTATGCGATCTTTGCCGGCGCGGCTTTGACGGCATTGTCAGAAGTTTGGGGTGAGATCAGTCAGGCTGCGGGTGCTGCGGAGCGCTTAACGGAACTCCTGGCTGTTCAACCTGAGATAAATTCACCGGCGCAGCCTACGCCGCTTGTGACACCGGCACGTGGTGACATTGCCTTTGAAGGGGTCAACTTCTCGTATGCGGAAGGTGGGGCCGATGCCACGCTTCGCGATATCAGTTTGAGCATTTCGGCGGGTGAAAATGTTGCTCTCGTGGGGCCGTCGGGTGCTGGAAAATCAACGATCTTTTCTCTGCTTCTGAGATTTTATGATCCGTCGTCCGGGCTTATCAAAGTCGATGGCGTGGATATTAAGACGGCTTCTCTGACGGAGTTGCGGCAGCGGATGGCTTTGGTCCCTCAGGACACTGCTCTGTTTGCCGATACGGTCGCAGCGAATATTCGCTACGGGACACCTGATGCAACGTTGGAGGCGGTCAAGCGTGCGGCGATCGCTGCCCAGGCTGATGAATTTATTCAGGCGCTGCCGGGAGGTTATGACGCGCAGCTGGGCGAACGGGGTGTTTTGTTATCCGGTGGTCAGCGGCAACGCATCGCGCTCGCACGCGCGTTCTTAAAAGATGCCCCGATCCTGCTTCTCGATGAGGCGACGAGCGCGCTCGATGCGGAAAGCGAGTCCGCAATTCAGCGTGCACTGGAAGGCATCATGGCGGGCCGCACCACGCTCGTCATCGCTCACCGGCTCGCCACCGTAAAGAAGGCTGATCGCATTCTCGTTCTTGACGAGGGGCGCATTGTGGAAACCGGTCGGCACCGCGATCTTATTGAGGCCGGAGGGCTCTACAGCCGGCTGGCATCATTACAGTTCGAGGGGCACGAGGCCGAAGCGGCCGAGTGATGTAGCGCTGTGGTTCCCTAGGGGGCTTGAACGCGTCAACTTTGCTTTGCTTCTGTCACTACTTCTTCGTTTCCATCCCACTCGATGACGTCTTCACGGATGTCCTGCAAGCTCCGATAGGGCAATCCGACACCCGTTGAGGTGCGGCGCTTAAACTCGGTTGTGCGAATGAACTCGCGAATGCGGGGCTGGATTTCGGTTCTCCAGCGCGTGCCGTTGAAAACGCCGTAATGGCCGACGCCCGGCTGAACGTAGTGGTAGCGCTCATCCGGAGGGATCGAACTGCACAGATCGTGAGCCGCCTCGGTCTGTCCGAGCCCCGAGATATCGTCGCGTTCGCCTTCCACGGTGAGAAGCGCGGTGCGTTCAATGGCGCTGCAATCGACAGTCCGACCGCGGTGCTTCATCGTGCCCTTCGGTAGGCCGTGTTCCTGGAAAACTGTTTTCACAGTCTGCAGATAGAACTCGGCGGTGAGGTCCATCACAGAGAGATATTCCTCGTAGAAGGTTCTGTGCTGGCGGACGGAGTCGCAGTCCCCCTTAACCAGGTTCTCGAACAGCTCGAAGTGCGCTTTCGTGTGCCGCTCCAGATTCATCGTCATGAAGCCGGAGAGCTGTACGAAGCCAGGATAAACCGGCCGCATGAAGCCTGGATTGGGAAAGGGAACGTATGAAATCACGTTCTGCTCGAACCAGTCGATCGGCTTTTCTTCCGCGAGCTTGTTGACGACTGTTGGGTTGCGGCGCGTGTCGATCGGGCCGCCCATCAGAGTGAGCGTCAACGGCTGGATCGGGTCGTCATCGGCGGCCATGAGTGCCGTAGCGGCAAGAGCTGGAACGGCAGGCTGGCAAACGCCAAGGACGTGGGTTTTGGGGCCGATGAAGTGGATGAAGTCGATCAGATAATCTATAAAGTCGTCGAGGTCGAACTTGCCTTCAGTAACAGGGACTTCGCGGGCATCGATCCAATCGGTGACGTAGACATCATGCTCGGGAAGCATGGCTTCGACCGTGCCGCGCAGAAGCGTCGCATAATGTCCAGACATCGGTGCGACGATCAGCACCTTCGGATCATAACGCTTGCCGGCCTCCGACGGGTCCCGACGGAAATGTACGAGATTACAGAACGGCTTTGAGAGGACTACGTCGATGTCGACGGGTACCGTCAGTCCATGAATTCTGGTCGTTTCGATAGCCCACTCCGGCTTACCGTAGCGGCGAGTGACGCTTTCGAACACGTCAATGGCGGCTGCGGCAGACTTACCGAAGTGTGTATAGGCTAGAGGATTGTAGGGGAGCTGAAGCTGCAGCTTCATTCCCTGCGCCAGAGCGCGCCACGGCGAAAGCATCGCATGCGCAATCTCGTAGGCTTGGTAGTTCATCGCGGTATCCTTCGAGTGTCGTGTGCAGCATTGCCGTTCGCATTGCGCACTGCACAATAAGATAGTCTTTTCCGCTAAATTTTTCGACTCTTCCAGCCATTCCTTGCGAAATATGACAAAACGATAACGCAGTTGCAGACACCGGGTATGCGACGAAAGCGAATGAAAGTTCAAATTTTTAGTTAAGTGTGGCAGCAAAGTACGGTGGTTAGTGGCCTGAATGTGCCACTTGCAACCGTATACGGCCCATCTGTTGCAGTGCGGAAAGGCCGATATAACGGCACTTACGGCAGGTGCACGGTAAGCCTCAGACCTCTGGCAACCGCAGGTTTAGCGGTTGGTTAGCTTCAACTCGATGCGACGATTCTTGCGCATAGATTCGAGGTCTTGGCTCGTTTCGATGGGTGCAAACTCGCCATAACCGGCTGCAACGAGTCGCTTTGGCGAGACGCCGCGGCTTACGAGATAGCGCACCACTGAAATGGCACGCGCGGTCGAAAGCTCCCAGTTCGAGGGGAATTGAGCGGTTGCGATCGGCTGAATGTCCGTATGACCGTCAACCTGTAGCGCCCAGTCGATTTCGCTGGGAATTTGGCGCTCAAGTTCCTTGATGGCGGAGGCTAGCTGGTCCATCGCAGCCAACCCCTCGACGGACATGTCTGCGCTTCCCGAAGGAAAGAGTACTTCTGATTGGAATACAAAGCGGTCGCCGACAACGCGGATATCTTTTCGGCCTGCCAGCAGTTCACGTAGGCGTCCGAAGAAATCCGAGCGATAGCGTTTGAGCTCCTGCACCTGGCGGGCGAGGGCTGCGTTCAAGCGTTCGCCCAGATCCTTGATGCGGTCCTGAGACTGGCGGTCCTTTGCTTCGCTGGCTTCGAGAGCATCGTTTAACGCAGCGATCTGTCGGCGCAACGCGAGAATTTGCTGATTAAGAAGATCAATTTTTGCGAGGGCTTCGGAAGAGATATCTTTCTGATTTTCGAGGTCTTCGGTTAGGGAAACGATTTTGCCCTGAGCAAGTTTTGCTGCTTCATCGCCGGATAGCGCAGAGCCGCTCAGTTTCTGGTTTTCTTCCTGCAATGAGGCAAGGGTCGCTTGCAGAGCTGCAAGTTCGTCCTCGGCTTGTTTGGTGCGGCCCTTCTCAAGGGACAACAAGTTGGTCAGTTCCGCGATCTGCAGGTTGAGGCGTTTGAGAGCGGTGTCCTTGCCCGTTACTTCCTGTGTTGCGAAGAACTGCGCCAGCATGAAGATGGACATCAAGAACGTCATGACGAGGAGCAACGTCGACAGGACGTCAACGTACCCAGGCCAGAACTCAGAATATTCGGCTCCGCGTCGCCCGCGCCCGTGCGCCATGGTCTAACCTTTCCGGCGGCCCAGGTTCTGTGCCAGTTCGCGTAGAGAGTCTGTGACGAGGGCCTGCTGGGATGCCTGCTCATCCACCCATTCGCGAACCACTTTCTGTTCGGCCCGCATCTGGTTCACGAGTTGATTTACGCCCCGTGCGAGTTCCGCGACTGTTTCCTCACCCGCTCCTGCCTGCTGTACGATGCCGCCATTCTGGCTCATTCGCTCGTTGAGCTCTTCGAGCACGCGCTGCATATCGTAAAGCGTTGCTGACAGTTGGCGGTTGACGGCGTCTGCGCTCGTACCGGGGGTCAATTCCGTGATACCCGACAACCATTCTTCCAACTCGTTGTAGAACCGGTTGTGCGCTTGGCTGGCCTGTAGCTCGAGGAACCCCAGAACGAGGGAGCCCGCAAGACCAAGCAGTGATGACGAGAAGGCCGTTCCCATGCCTTGTAGTGGCGCGACGAGACCCGCTTTGAGGTCGCCGAATAACTGACCGGTGTTTTCCGCGCCGGTGCTTATGGTGCCAATCGCGGTGCCGACGGACTTGATCGTTTCCAGCAAACCCCAAAAGGTGCCGAGCAGGCCGAGGAAAATCAAAAGGCCGACAAGATAGCGTCCGGTGTCGCGGGCTTCATCAAGACGAGAGCCGATCGAATCCATGATTGAGCTCATGGATGCCGTTGAGAGCGAGAGTGACCCGGTGCGGTCGCGCAGCATCGTCGCCATAGGCGATAGAAGGCGCGGCTGGTGTGAAATTGAAATTCCGGGATCGGCAATCCGGAATGCATTCACCCAGCGGATTTCGGGATAGAGCCTGATGACTTGGCCGAAAGCGTAGAAGATACCGAACACCAGCACGGCGAGGATCAAGCCGTTCAGTGCCGGATTGTGCATGATCGCTTCAAGGAGCGGCTGGTAGAGGATGGCTCCGATGAAAGCCACCAGAGTCAGGAATATCAGCATCCGGATCAAGAAGACGCCTGGCGGTGTCAGTGATCGATGCAGTTGCGCGGAGCCGTATTCCGACCTTCGCTTCTTTGCCATCTACAAGTCTCCGCAGTTTCGGCCTGTCGATGCGGCGGACCTTATCCTACCCTCTTGCCTGCGGAAACGGGCAACATCGTGCTCAGATCTTCTCTGACGCCCGGTTTTCGCGAGATACACACCGAACTATGCTTTATACGGCAGTATCCTGTGCCGACTGGATTACAGGAAGCAGTTCTTTTGCCAGCGTGCCGTTTGTTGCGAGGATATGACCGTTTTCCAACATCTGATCGGCGCCTGACAGGTCGCTTACCAATCCGCCTGCCTCGCGTACCATGACGATACCGGCCGCCATGTCCCACGGTTTTAGGTTGCGCTCCCAGAAAGCATCAAAGCGACCGGCCGCGGTCCACGCAAGGTCGAGCGCGGCTGATCCGGTGCGCCGAACGCCGGCAACATGCTCCATGGTGGCGGTCAGTTCCCGGCGGAAGAGTTTGTGGCCCGGACGGCCACGGTGCGGAATTCCAGTGGCGACGACTGTGTCGTTCAGGTTGCGCCGCGCAGCTACGCGCAGCCTGCGCCGATCGTTGAGGAAAGCACCTTTGCCTTTTTCGGCCGTGTAAAGTTCGTCTGAGATTGGATTGTAAATGAGGCCCGCGACGAGCTGACCTTCCCGTTCCAGCGCGATGGAGATCGTGAACAAGGGAATGGAATGGAGAAAGTTCGTTGTTCCATCCAATGGATCGACGATCCAGCGATGTGTTTTGTCGACACCTTCGACGAGGCCGCGCTCCTCCATCAGGAACCCGTAGCCAGGGCGAGCTTTGAGGAGCTCCTTATAAATGATGTCCTCAGCGCGGTGGTCGGCGGCTGAAACGAAATTGGCGGGCCCTTTGACCGAGACCTGAAGCTGCTCGACCTCACCGAAGTCGCGCGACAGGCTACGCCCGGCCTTGCGTGCGGCGGTCATCATGACATTCATCAGGGCAGATGCGGGCATTCGATTTAATCCAGGCGAATGAAAGAGGCGCACGCAATATGAGGGAGCAGCGCGGCTAGGGCCGGCGCGCACGATCACGTGCTGATCAGAAACCTGTCGAACTGGTTCGACAACATGGGTTTTGCTAGTGGCTAAGCCTCTAACGGCAAGCAAGGGGCTTGGCAAGCGGTCCGGGCAAAACGTCATGCCCCTACTGGCTTGGCATAGCCACTTCGACTTGTTCCCGCCAGGACACGGCAGCTTGCTCGGCTTTGGTGCGGATATCGGCTGGTAGCTTGCCGACGACCTCATCAAGCTTCTTATCCTCGAAGCCGCTGGCTTTGGCGATGTAGCGCCATTTTGCCATTTCGATCTGGCTTTTGTTCACCTTAACGCCTTGCCCGTACACATACGCGAGGCGGTTCTGTGCGCCAGGGATCCCCTTCTCGGCGGCGGCTGTCAGCAGTTCAATCGCCTTGGGTTCGTCCTTGTTGATGCCCTTGCCGCTCAACAGCATGACAGCATAGTCATATTGCGCTGCTGCCATTCCCTGAGCGGCGGCACGTGAAATCCAGGTTGCCGCCTGATAAGCGTCCGGTTCGACGCCGGTGCCACTCTGATAAAGAGCGCTTAGATCGTATTGTGCCGCGGCGACGCCCTGCTCTGCAGCGTATGCGATGTGCTTGGCAGCTCTCAAGGGGTTCTCTGGCTTGCCGGTGCCGTTCAGAAACAGCAAACCGAGATTGTAGTTTGCTTCCGGGTGTCCCGTTTGCGCGGCCTTTTCGAACATGGTGGCCGCGGCTGCGAGGTCCTTTTCGACGCCTCGCCCTTCCGCTAGCATAATGGCGATGGCGAACATGGAATTGACGTCGCCCAGTTCTGCCCCACGCGTATACCACCGCGCGGCGACTTCGTTGTCAGGACGAACGCCGTGCCCCTCACTGTAAATGCGGCCGATCAACGTGTGAGCCGCCGCTTCGCCTTTCGCGGCAGCGGCTTCGGCCAGCTTTAACGCGGTTAGGTATTTGCCCTGGTCGAAAGCGATATATGCGTCTTCCCCAGTGGCGTTGAGTTTGGGGCCTGCCGAGTCCTTTATTTCGGGGCCTGGCACCTGCTTCTTGAAGTGGGTGCTTGTGGTCTTGCTTTTGGGCTTCGCCTCCGTCTTGGCGACGGATGGTTTTGTTTCAGTCCCGGGTGGCCGGAATGACCAGGAACTGGTTTCGGCGTGCGCCGCGTTGATCTGAGCGACGACACCCAGGAAGAGTATGCCGATAGAGCGCGGTGACATTGCCTATCTCTCTGCTGCAGTTCTCGTCTTATTCGTTTATGGGGGGCATCTCAGTCGCCACTTCGCATTGGGTTGCCCAATTCTGAAGGTCGGCGGGAGATAGTCCTGGCGGTAAGCGACGTGCGACGAAATCAGCGCCGGCTTTTGCCAGACCTGCTGCGGCTTCGTGATCTTCCACGTCGAAAGCAACGGTGGGAATCTCGAAGATCTCGGCCCACCATGCGATTAGTTCTCGTTGGCGTTCCTTAGCCTTGAGGCGGTCCTCGACGAATGACGGGATGCCAAAGCCGACGTAATCGGCGCCGGCTTCACCCAGCGACATGGCATGGTGACGCGAGCGTCCGGCATCGACACCCACGATAAAACGTTGCCCAAGAATTTCTCGCGCTTCTTCGTAGCGTTGATCAATATCCTCAGACCAATCGAGATGGACGCCGTCAGCTTTGATTGTGCGGGCCAGCTGTGGATCGTTCGCAATGAGAACGGCGGCCCCGCCCGCTTGACCGGCTTGGACGATGGGGAGTGCCTCCTGAGGCTCGAGCGTCGATCCTTCCGCCGGTGTGACGAGGATCGATGCCGGTGCCTTATGCGCCAAGACAGGTTGCAACCGCTCAAGCGCCTGGCCATCAGGCCCGACGGTCAGAACGAGATAGAATTGGCAATTGCGTGGTTGGAGTGGGGCGCCCATATTTTTCTCAGTTACTTCCAATTGTGCCTAACTCTGACGTGAAAACGGCAGAATAGGGGCCATGCAAGGCCAGTTAAGTTTGCTCTGCGCCGGAATATTTTTTCGTCGGTTCAAAGCTGTCTTCGCGGTGCTACATCTGCACTTTGTGCTAAGTCGTGCTAAGGATGCGTCTTCCGGCGAAGCAACTTTCGGACAAGGCAAATATATTGGTTGTCCGGAGCAGACAGCTTGATTGGTACGTTCACGGTTAAGTGTTCGCGCAAATTCTTTCTCTCGTCGCATCACAGTGATGGAAGTCCCGTCACCGTGGAGGGAGGAAGCCATAATGAGTGTTGAGAGGTAGACCAATGTCAATACGCATCGGATCAACGGCTCCTGACTTTGAAGTCGATACGACTGAGGGCCCGCTCCATTTCTATGAATGGATGGGTGATGGCTGGGCCGTGCTGTTTTCGCACCCTAAGGATTTCACGCCCGTCTGCACGACTGAGCTAGGATATATGGCTGGTCTCGTTGACGAATTTGCGAAGCGCAATACCAAGATCATCGGACTCAGTGTTGATCCCGTCGAGCAGCATGTTCTTTGGAAAAAGGACATCCAGGAGGCTATGGGCAATGCCGTCAACTATCCGATGATCGGCGATAAGGATCTCAAGGTCGCCAAGCTTTACGATATGTTGCCTGACGATGCCGGTTCGAGCTCGGAAGGTCGTACTGCTGCGGATAACCAGACTGTGCGCAACGTTTTCATCATCGGTCCTGATAAGAAGATCAAGGCAATGCTTTCTTATCCGATGAGCACGGGACGCAACTTCGATGAAGTTCTGCGCCTTCTGGAATCCTGCCAGCTCACAGCGAAGCATAAGGTTGCGACGCCGGTGAACTGGAAACAAGGCGAGGACGTTATCATCGTTCCTGCCGTCAAGGACGAAGAAGCCAAGCAGAAATTTCCTGAAGGTTGGAAGTCGCCGCTTCCATATCTGCGCGTCGTCGCGCAGCCGAAGGATTGATGGGTTCTTCTTCTGCTAAAAAAGCAAAGAGGCGAGCGGATGACCGCTCGCCTCTTTTGTTTTGTTGAAGCTCTTCAGCCTTGCCGAGACCGCTGATCTCAGGCGGCTTCCTCAAGTTTGTCCTGCCATTTGCCGAGCGCAGCCAGCGAATTCATCTTGGCGCGGTGAGCAAACGCACGTTGGCCAGCGGCGACGTTTTCACTTTTGCCGCCCCAAGCCTGCAGTGCGGCTGCCTGAAGGGCGCGACCATACGAGAAGGTCAAAGCCCAGGGCAGGTTGCCGATTTCATTCATGAGGGAGAGATGTCGTGTCGCTTCTTCGCCAGACTGCCCGCCTGACAGGAATGCAATGCCAGGGACAGCGGAGGGGACGGTTGCCTTCAGGCATTTGACAGTCTTTTCCGCCACTTCATTGGGGCTTGCCTGCTTTGAGCACTTCTGGCCGGCGATGACCATGTTCGGCTTCAGCACAATGCCTTCGAGATTGACGTTGGCGGCGTGCAGCTCGCGGAAGACGATGCGCAGCACCTTGTGGGTTACGTCATAGCAGCGGTCGATGTCGTGGGTTGCGCCCGGTCCGTCCATCAGGACTTCCGGCTCGACGATCGGAACGATTTTCGCTTCCTGGCAAAGGGCCGCGTAGCGGGCCAGTGCGTGGGCGTTGGCGTTCTCGCAATTCCAAGTCGGCAGGCCGTCGCCGATGGTGATTACGGCGCGCCACTTCGCGAAGCGGGCTCCCAGGTCATAGTATTCGGCGAGGCGTTCGCGCAGGCCATCGAGGCCTTCTGTGATCTGCTCGCCCGGGCTCAGTGCGAGCGGTTTTGCGCCCTTGTCCACTTTGATGCCCGGGATTGCGCCGGAAGACCTGATGAGTTCGGCGAGCGGCGTCCCGTCTGCTGCTTTCTGTCGCAGGGTTTCGTCGAAGAGAATGACGCCGGAAATGTAGTTTCGCATCGCTTCTTCGGTGCGAAACAGCATTTCGCGATAATCGCGACGGGCGTTTTCGGTGGATTCGAGGCCGATTGAATCGAAGCGCTTTTTGATTGTGCCGGTGCTTTCGTCCGCGGCGAGAATGCCTTTTCCAGGGGCAACCATTGCGGTCGCGATGTCTTCAAGTCTTTCGGTCATTTTGGACGTCCTCCGTGGACAACCTGCTATCTGAATTTTGGTTTGACGACTTAGCGTCACGGTGTGGCAAAGCCAAGTCAGGCCGATTGGTTCCGACTTGGCTGTCCCGCAATATTTTTGCTCAGATGAGCTTGCCCATGGCGACGGCAGTGTCCGTCATGCGGTTCGAGAAGCCCCACTCATTGTCATACCAGGCCAGAACGCGCACCAACGTTCCATCCATGACCTTCGTCTGATCAAGGTGGAAGATCGCTGAATGGGCGTCATGGTTAAAGTCGATCGATACGTTGGGGAGTGCCGTTGTGCCGAGGATGCCTTTGAGTTGCTGAGAAGAAGCCGCGACAATGGCCGCGTTGATTTCCTCAGCATTGGTTTCGCGCTTGGCGACGATCTTGAGGTCGACAACGGAAACGTTCGGCGTGGGTACGCGGATGGCAACGCCGTCGAGCTTGCCGGCAAGTTCCGGCAGCACAAGGCTGACCGCTTTTGCCGCGCCCGTAGAGGTTGGGATCATCGACAAAGCAGCCGCGCGCGCCCGATAGAGATCCTTGTGCATCGTATCCAACGTCGGCTGATCGCCCGTGTAAGCGTGGATCGTCGTCATGAAGCCTTTCTGGATGCCGACGAAGTCGTTCAGAACCTTGGCAACAGGGGCCAAGCAGTTCGTCGTGCAGGAGGCGTTCGAAACGACCTGGTGATCCGCCGTCAGCTTGTCGTGGTTCACGCCATAGACGACGGTGATGTCGGCGCCTTCGGCCGGTGCGGAGACGAGCACGCGCTTGGCACCTGCCTTGAGGTGGGCGGCAGCCTTTTCACGCTTGGTGAAAATACCTGTGCATTCCAGGGCAATATCAACGCCAAGTTCCGCGTGCGGCAGTTCGGCTGGGTCGCGAATTGCGGTCACTTTGATGGGGCCGGTGCCAATATCGATGGAGTCCCCGTTGACTTTGACTTCGCCTGGGAAACGACCATGCACAGAGTCAAAGCGCAGCAGATGCGCGTTGGTTTCGACCGGTCCGAGATCGTTGATGGCCACGACCTGGATGTCCTGGCGCCCGCTTTCGGCGATGGCGCGCAGAACGTTGCGGCCGATGCGTCCAAAACCGTTGATCGCGACTTTGACAGTCATTTTGTTTTTCTCCCGGAGCGGTTGCAGAACTTCTTCGTGGCTACTCATCGCATCGGTCGTATTGAACCGACGCGACTGATCAGAGGGCAAAAAGACGGGTAAGCTTAGTTGAAGCGGCCCAATTAACTTAGGCGGAGCCACTACTGTCAATGTGTAATAGACATTATTGCCGCACTTAAAGTCGCACTTTGGAAGTATGATTGACGGCGACGGCTTTGTTCGTTGACGCTGTTAGAGCGTGTCCCCTAGTGTGCGCAGCGGTGCCCCGTAGGTTTACGTAGCGCTCACGTATTCTGAGGGGGAAGCGGGGCTGCCGGATCGTTGGAATACGGTGAGTTAGAAGGTTGGTTCGCTAGTCATTGTTTTGTGGATATCGACTATCCTTCGGGAAAGTGGCCGCGCATGATTGGCAAAAGCGCTCCGACAGCGGAATTTGGGTGGGCTTATGGCCAAGAAGGACCAGCAGACAACCAAACGTGCGGCCCCTGCAAAAACCGCCCGCAAGGCGAGCAAATCAGGGGTAACGCTGAAGAAGCTCGAAACTGAAGCACGGGCCCTTAAAAAGGAGCGTGATAGTCTGCGCGCAGAGCTTACGGCGGCAAAGAAACGGATCGCTGAGCTTGAGGCGATCAATGAGAATGCGGTTAACCGCATTGATTGGGTACTCGATTCTCTTCATACATTACTTGAGAAAAAGTCGTGATTCGCTCCCGTATTCGAGTGTCCGCTGCTGCCAAGCAGCAAATTTCAGCGGGGTGGCCATGGGACAGGTCCAAGCGACCATTAATGGGCGTTTATACAAGTTAGACTGCGCAGATGGCCAAGAGCAGCGCCTGGGCGAACTTGCAAATTTTGTAGGTGACAAGGTCGAGCGGCTCGCCAAGGAATTTGGTCAAGTTGGGGATATCCGGCTGCTTATGATGGCGGCGCTGGTGACGGCTGACGAACTTTTCGATTTGCGCGAAGAACTCAAAACGCGTCAAGATTCCGAGATTGTTCGGGAGGCTAGCTCCGCAGCCGAGGTAAAAGCCGCGTCCTAGGTATTCGCATAGAGACAGCCGCTATTTTTGTAAGGTGGTGGGCGGGGCTCGTTGTTTTAGCTCAAGCCAATAATCTGATGCGCGTCTCCGAATTTCCTCCTCACGCATCCCACTTTAACATTAGTTCTCAATCGCCTACATTAAGCGTCGCTGCGGGGTGCGTTAGGAACAACGAATCTCCAGGGCCTATAAGATCCGCCAGGGAGCTGTCCCTGACCGGGACCGTGGTCCCGGATATACGGCGCCCACCTACATTGTAGGGACCCGGCGAGATCAAAACGTTCCGACGGCCTTCGCGGCTCCTTGAAGCAAGGGTCGCACGCTCACTGTTGCGCGAGCATGTGGAGCTCATTCACCGACGACGTGGAATGAGACGGTAGTGCTTTTTGGCATGGATTGTTCCTGCCATTTTTGCTTCAAGGGGAAAGAATGACTTTTACCGACGTAAACTTAGACGACCAGGAGCTGCGAGAGGCGAAAAAGCAATTGCGCCTTGCGGGTAAGAAGACGCGTGCGCGCGTTGTTCTCGAATCCGGGGCAGAGGTGGCGCAACGTCTAGCAGAACACGGGCTCAGTTTTTGCCAACCCGCTCCGGGATCTGTCGTGTCAGGTTTTGCGCCCTTTGGCGAGGAACTCGACGCGACGCCGCTGATGCTGCGTTTGATGGACGAGGGGTGCACGTTGGCGCTGCCGGTCATGGTCGGGAAGGCGAAGCCCCTTATTTTCCGGGCCTGGAAGCCGGGCGACGACATGAAAGAGGCAATGTGGGGCATCATGGAGCCGCGGGATGACGCCCCGGTAGCTATTCCGGACGTCGTCCTGGTTCCACTCTTAGCTTTTGACACGCGCGGCTACCGTGTCGGCTATGGCGGCGGCTTTTACGATCGCACTCTCGCGGAACTGAAGGCGAAGAAGTCTGTCGTGACGGTTGGCCTCGCTCTTGATGAGATGAAAGTTGATGCCGTGCCACACGACAATTATGACCAGCGCGTTGATTGGGTGCTGACACCCAGTGGCCCGATCCGGTGCGGCGACTGACGGATGCGGCTTTTATTTCTCGGTGATGTTGTTGGGCGGTCAGGACGGAAGGCGGCGATTGCCGCCATTCCGGAGCTGCGGCGGCGCTATGATCTCGATTTCGTGGTCATAAACGGTGAGAATGCGGCCGGCGGTTTCGGGATCAGCGAATCCATTCTGACGGAGCTTCTTGATGCCGGAGCCGATGTCGTTACGCTCGGTAATCATGCTTTCGATCAAAAGGAAACGCTCGTCTACATTGAGCGGCATGACCGGTTGATCCGACCCGTCAATTTTCCCAAGGGAACGCCGGGGCGCGGGGCGGGGCTTTTCAAGGCACGGAACGACGCCGACGTGCTTGTCGTCAACGTGCTCGGACGTGTCTTCATGGCTGATATGGATTGTCCTTTCAACGCTGTGGATGCTGAGATTGAGGCCTGTCCTTTGGGGCAAGGCGCAGATGTCATTTTGATTGATTTTCACGCTGAAACGACGAGTGAGAAGCAGGCGTTCGGGCATTATTTTGACGGACGGGCTAGTGTGATCGTCGGTACACACACGCATGCACCGACTGCGGATGAGCGCATTCTTCCGTCCGGTACGGCATATATGTCGGATGCTGGGATGTGCGGCGATTACGAGTCTGTTCTGGGTATGCAGGTGGAGGAGCCCATCAATCGCTTCAGGACACGGATCCCGCGGCAGCGGTTTGAACCATCCGACGGACCGGCGACGGTTTCAGGTCTAGCGGTTGAAATCGATGACCGCACGGGCTTGGCGACACGGGTCAAGGCTGTGCGTTTGGGTGGTGTTCTGCAATCTTCCGAGCCGGAATTCTGGCTCAGTTGAACGGCCTATTCCGTTAGAGGCAGGACCTTGGGCCCTTGACCGGCACGGCTTACCTCGCGCAGAAACAGGCAACCACAGTCAATATTCGGCGTTTGCCGCGATTTGCGTCTGTCCTATTGAGACCGGGACGCACGCGACGCCGTTGCAGAGCCCAAGGAGCGCAAGGAATGGCCGGCCATTCACAGTTCAAGAACATTATGCACCGCAAGGGCAAGCAGGACGCTGCCCGGGCGAAGGCGTTCACCAAGCTCGCGCGTGAAATCACGATGGCGGCCAAAAGCGGTTCGCCAGATCCAGGCATGAACCCCAAGTTACGTTTGGCCATTCAGGCTGCGCGCGCGGAAAACATGCCGAAGGACAACATCGAACGAGCCATCAAGAAGGCGCAGGGTGCGGACGCTGATACCTTTGAAAGCGTCCGCTATGAGGGGTATGCACCAGGCGGCGTGGCCGTGATCGTTGAAGCTCTAACTGATAACCGAAACCGTACCGGCGCTGCGGTACGTGCCGCGTTCAGTAAACATGGCGGCAATCTCGGTTCAACGGGTTCGGTCTCGCACATGTTCGATCACTTGGGCGAAATTCGCTACGCAACAGAAGCTGGTTCGGCAGATGACATCCTTGAAGCAGCTATCGAAGCGGGCGCGGATGATGCCGCTTCCGATGATAGCGGGCACTTGATCACTTGCACTTTCGACAATCTCGGCAGCGCTGCGTCAGCGCTGGAAGAGAAGCTTGGTGCGGCAGAGAGCGTCAAGGCGGTCTGGCGGCCCAACCTTTCGACTGAAGTTGACGAAGACCATGCCAACAGCATTCTCAAGCTGATTTCCACGCTTGAAGACGATGATGACGTGCAGAACGTGTATGCCAACTTCGAAGTTTCGGAAGAAGTTCTGAGCAAGTTGACCGCCGCATAAGAGGCTGTCCGGCATCATCCTTCCGGAAGAAGGGGCTGCGCGTATGCGTGCGTAAGCTCGCGAATCAGAAGCTGTGATATGCCAAAGATCATGTCACAGAGAACTGCACGCATTATCGGTATCGATCCAGGCTTGCGGCGTACCGGCTGGGGAGTCGTCGAAAGCGACGGGGTGCGCCTCACCTACGTCGCGTCGGGACATATAGCGTCTACCAACGACGAGGAGTTGGCATTCCGCCTGCGTGAGATTTACGAGGGAATCTGTGGGGTTATCGCCAGTTTCTCTCCGCAAGAGGCCGCCGTTGAAGAGACGTTTGTCAACGATAATGCGCGCGCGACGCTGAAGCTTGGGCAGGCCCGAGGCATGGCGCTGCTGGCCCCTGCGATGAGAGGGCTTCGCGTGTCGGAATACTCTCCCAACCTTATCAAGAAGTCGGTGGTCGGGACTGGCCATGCGGACAAGAAGCAGATCCAGGCGATGATCGGTTTCCTGTTGCCGAAAGCGAAGTTCGGCAGTGCCGACGAGGCGGATGCGCTTGCCATTGCTATTTGCCATGCCAATCATCGTACGAGCCCACAAGCACGGGCTTTGCGCGCGCTGCGTGCAGCGGCGTCATAGGAGACGACATGATCGGCAAATTGCGTGGGAAGGTCGACGCTATCGGCGAGAGCTTCCTCATTCTAGACGTCAACGGCGTAGGCTATGAAGTACAGGCGTCGGTACGCGCGCTTAGGGGGCTGAAGGTCGGGGAAGAAGCAAGCCTGACGATCGATACTCATGTGCGCGAGGACGCGATCCGACTTTACGGCTTCGCAAGCGAGGTCGAGCGGACGTGGTTTCGGACCTTACAGAATGTGCAGGGCGTCGGTGCGAAGGTTGCGCTGGCCGTTCTCGGTGTTTTGAGCCCTCAGGATCTCGCAAATGCTGTCGCGCTGGGAAACTGGGGTGCGGTTGAGCAAGCGCAGGGTGTCGGCAAGAAACTGGCACAACGCATTGTTGCTGAGCTGAAAGACAAGGCGCCCGGCCTATCGGTTGCCGGACTCAAAGGTGCGCCAGCTGGTGCTGAGGCCGGCGGCGTGACGATGTCGGCGGTCGAAGGAAACGCCGTGGCGGAGGCAATATCCGCACTCACAAATCTGGGTTATGCGCCAGCTCAGGCTGCGCAAGCTGTTGCGGTTGCTTCGCAGGAGCTTGGCGGGGAGGCCGATACGGCGCAATTGCTGCGGCGGGGGCTGAAGGAATTGGCGCGTTAGCCGGGGCTGTCACAATGACCAACTGGGGAATTCGTTATGGATAAAGCCAGCAATCTACAGCGGGCATTCTGGTCGTTTCTTGGATATATGCTTGTCGGTCCTTTCTTCGGCGGACTTGCCGTTGCCATTGTACTTGGCCTTGCGCCACTCTTAGGGCTTGCGGCTTTGTTGCCTGCTGATCTGCCTCCAGCAGGGGTCGCCAGCGTTTCGGCATTTCTATGGTCTGTCGCGCCTGCCACGGTCGCGGCCATCATCGTTGCCGTCTTGATTTTGCTGCGCGGTCAGCTCGGTTGGATCGAGGCGGCGGTTGCCGGTGTGGTTGGCTTTTTCCTCGCAGCGATCGTTCTGCATATGCCGTATCAGGATCTCTTCGCGCCACTGGCCTTTCTGGGCGGATTAATATCGCTCGCGGTTCGTTACGCGTTGATCTCGGGCGGTATTCTAGAAGGGTGAGCCAGTTTCGGCGGCGCAAAATCCCGAAGATAAGGGCGGAAAGCAGATCCGCCCTCAGGTCCAAGTTTCATTTATTTATCGATAAGGCTACCGACGCGCGGCCATCTCAGGCTGTGGTCGTGGCCGCCTCTTTAACGATCTTCGTTTCGCCGTCGAGGGCATCAAGTACGTATGCCTTCACCCCTGGCCCTAGGCGTTGAAGATTGATTTCCTGGCCATTGGCAAAGCGCACACCATCGCGATGTGGGCCCTCTTCGAGGCGCACGAAGGTCACCTCTTCGCGGGGACCGATGCCCAGCTTCTCACGTACGAACTCGGGTATCTGTTCGATGATGAGACGCGTGTCGCAGGACATGCAGACCGCCGTTTCCTTGTCGCCCGCGTCAACGAAGCCAACCGTACTGGATGGGAAGCGGTAGGTTTCGTAAGTCTCGCCGGTGCGTGCCGGTGTCGTGCGATAGGTTTCAAGGGAATAGTCACACATGATGGTTTCCTTCATGCTGAGCTTACAGGGGCGGATGTTTTCATCTTCCCCATCTCAAGACATGGTAGATGCAAGTTAGACCTGCAACGGGGTACAAGCTCATCAGCGCGTAGTTTTCGGCCGAGGATAGGGTTTCGGGCAAATCATGCTAGGAGCTAGCAAGAGGTGCCCGGAAGGTGTTCAAGTCCGGGCGAAATTAACAGCTAGCCGCCCGAGATCTGAGCGAAGACGGGGAATTTCGAGACCTGGACATGACTGAACGCTTGGTGACATCGGCGAAGCAAGGTGCGGATGAATTCGAAGCTAGCGTCCGCCCGCAGTCGCTCGACGAGTTTATCGGGCAGGAGCAGGCGCGCGCCAACTTGCGGATCTTCATACAGGCGGCCCGATCGCGCGGGGATGCCCTTGATCACGTGTTGTTTGCTGGGCCTCCAGGGTTGGGCAAGACAACGCTTGCGCAAATTATGTCGCGAGAATTGGGAGTTGGTTTTCGCGCGACGTCCGGGCCGGTGATTTCGAAGGCTGGCGATCTTGCAGCGCTTTTGACGAACCTGGAAGATCGCGATGTTTTGTTTATCGACGAGATCCACCGGCTCAATCCGGCGGTTGAGGAAATCCTTTATCCTGCTATGGAGGATTTCCAGCTCGATCTGATGATTGGTGAAGGACCGGCGGCGAGGTCTGTGCGGATTGATCTGGCTAAATTCACTCTCGTCGGAGCCACGACCCGCGCTGGGCTTCTGACCAATCCGTTGCGTGACCGCTTTGGGATTCCCATCCGGTTGAACTTCTATTCTGTGGAAGAGTTGCAGCGGGTTATAGAGCGCGGAGCGCGTGTTCTTGGAGCGCCAATGTTGCCCGAGGGAGCGAGAGAAATTGCCCGCCGGGCGCGTGGGACGCCGCGTATCGCAGGGCGCCTTTTGCGGCGCGTGCGCGATTTCAGCGATGTGGCAGGAAGCCCGGCAATTGATGCGGAAGTTGCCGACAAGGCGTTGCGGATGCTGGAAGTCGATAACGAGGGGCTCGATGCACTCGACCATCGCTATCTGGCGTGCATTGTACACAATTACGATGGGGGACCCGTCGGGATCGAGACGCTGGCCGCGGCTCTCTCTGAGCCTCGCGACGCGCTTGAAGAGATTGTGGAGCCTTATTTGTTGCAGCAGGGCTTCATTGGCCGCACCCCACGCGGGCGTGTGTTGACGCTTAAGGCGTACCGCCATCTCGGTCTTTCGGGCCCGAAGCGCCAGTCCGTTCCAGACTTGCCCTTGTTCGATGATGACGCCGGGGGCGGCGAGGACGATCAAAGCGGCGCGCTTTGATGGACGTTAGAACGCGACCGTGATCCGGCTCTTAACAAATTGTTTTCCATACTTGTCGGGAATTCTCTTCTCGGCCGGAAAAGGGTTCTGTCGGCGCGGTAGGGGCACGGTTCTTGCTTAACTTTTACGTTAGATGACGCCCCATGCCGGGGACGGTTTTATCGGGCATAAGCACATGACGAACGGGGCTTTAAGCTGCTTACGCGACGAACATTCTTGAAAGGCGGCTTGGCGTTGGCCGCCGGCGGAACGCTGTTTGGCGGTTATGCGCTGGCCGAGCCGTTTCGCCTGCGCGTCAGTCGCTACGAGTTGCGCCCCAAGTCCTGGCCGCAAGGCCTGCGATTGCGCGCGGCTGTTATTGCAGATCTGCACGTTTGCGATCCTTGGATGGGCCTTGCTCGCGTTCATCAGATTGTGGCGCGGACGAATGCGCTCAAGCCGGACGTAGTGCTCCTGCTTGGCGATTTTATCGCCAGCCGTCGCATGTCACGGATCTCAGACCTCATACCTTATGCGCAACCGATCTTAAATGGCGATTGGGCCAATGTCCTCAAAGGATTAGAGGCTCCGCTCGGTGTGCATGCGGTTCTAGGCAACCATGACTGGTGGGCGGATGAAGAAGCGCAGACCAGAAGGTCAGGTCCGACGGTCGTTGGTACTGCACTTCAGGATGTCGGAATTGCTGTTTATCAAAACGATAGCGTGCGTCTTGAAACAGAGAATGGAGCGTTTTGGCTTGCCGGCTTGGCAGATCAATGGGCGTTGTTTCCTCCCTGGCGTGCCGATGGACAATACCCGCCCATTCCGTACGAAGGCCTTCATGACCTGCCCGCGACACTTGCTCAGGTGACGGATGACGCGCCGGTTGTTTTGATGGCGCATGAGCCGGATATCTTTGCAGAAATGGGAGATTTGGCGGATCGTGTGGCGGTGACGATATCGGGGCACACTCATGGCGGGCAGGTCCGTCTGTTCGGATATGCGCCGGTTGTGCCATCACGTTATGGGCGCCGATTCCTTTACGGTCATATCGTCGATGGCGATAGGAATTTGGTCGTTTCTGGTGGGCTTGGCTGTAGCGGATTGCCGATCCGTTTCGGCGTGCCGCCAGAAATTGTCGCGCTCGATATCATGGGAGCTTAGAGATGGGCGAAACGCCGTGGCCCGACGTTGCCGGGCGTATCATCGATGATGAAAATGGACGTCGCCACGTGCTGCCCGTCCGGGTCTATTTTGAGGATACGGATGCAGGCGGGGTGGTCTATCATGCCTCTTACGTGCGCTATTGTGAGCGCGGTCGCACAGACTTCCTCCGCCTTAGCGGTATTGATGCGCGTGGTTTGATTGACGGATCGCAAAGCAGTGAGCCTGCTGCTTTTGTCGTTCGCCGTATGACGCTTGATTTTCGCAGGCCAGCTCGGATGGATGATTTGCTGCAGGTGGAAACGAGTGTTCGCGAGCTGGGGGGAGCGTCTGTAACGCTGGACCAGCGAATTACTCGGGACGGTGTGACGATTTTCGAAGCTGTAGTGACCGTGGTTCTCGTAGCGATGTCGGGAAAGCCCCTCCGGCTGGGGGAACTCGTCCGGGCCGGTCTCTCATAGCGCGCTGATAAGCACTAAGTTGCTAAATCGCGGAAAAAGGCGTGGATGCGCGGCAATTCGTATCGGGTAAGGCGGTTGCTCGATGATGCGTCCAAGGTGAATGACCCGCTATATTGGGGCCATCGTACCGGTTAAAGCCCTTGTTTTGTCATATTGGCCAGCAAGAAGCGGTGCCTAATACGGGGAGCCTTACTCAGGCGATGAGCACATCGAAAGCTGGATCAAGGTGGGTGCCTAGCGCGCATCTGCCTGCCCTTCCCGGTGTGCTTCCCAGAGATTTCAACAGCGAGCAATTGAAAATATGAATCCGACCGAGCTGACGACGCAGAACTTACACGCTGCTCCGGCAGCAGGTTTCTCGTTTCTCGAGCTGTTCCTGCAGGCGCATATCGTCGTGCAGATCGTTATGGTCGGATTGGTTCTGGCTTCGGTTTGGTCGTGGGCCATCGTTGTCGAGAAGTTCTTCGCCTTTCGACGGGCGCAGCGGGAAACAGACAAGTTCGAGCAACTGTTCTGGTCAGGCCAATCGCTAGATGAGCTCTACAACGCGCTGGCGCGCGGACACACAATCGCCATGGCGGCTCTGTTCGTCGCGGCAATGCGCGAGTGGAAGCGTTCGGTCGAGGGCAATGCGCGCGCGCTCGGGGGGATTCAATTGCGCGTCGAAAAGGTGATGGATGTCACCATCAGCCGTGAGATGGAACGTTTAGAAAGCCGTCTTCTCTTCCTGGCCACCGTTGGCGCGACGGCTCCGTTCGTCGGTCTTTTCGGTACGGTTTGGGGTATCATGACCGCTTTCCAAGCGATTGCTATTTCCAAGAATACGAATCTGGCGGTCGTTGCTCCAGGTATCGCCGAAGCGTTGTTCGCGACCGCGCTGGGGCTTCTCGCCGCTATTCCTGCCGTGATCTTCTACAATAAGTTTTCAGCTGATTCGACGCGGGTGTCGCATCGTCTGGAAGCGTTCGCCGACGAGTTTGCGGCCATCGTGTCTCGTCAGATCGACGTGCGCAGTTAATCTGGTTTTTTGGCTGGGGCGTTGGCCAGTGAGGGAATTCGAGAATGGGCGCGAGTATCAAATCAGTCCATCAGAATACCGGGCGGCGACGCCGCTCGCGGCGCAGTGCACCGATGGCCGAGATCAACGTTACGCCATTCGTGGACGTGATGCTGGTGCTGCTGATCATCTTCATGGTGGCAGCCCCTTTGCTGCAGGTCGGCGTTCCTCTTGAATTGCCGCAGGCCCGGGGGAAGCAGCTTCAGTCGAGCAAAGAGCCTTTGGCGGTTTCGGTGAAGGCAACGGGGGATGTCTTCATCGGCGAGTCCAAGGTTGAACTCGACGAAATTAAGCCCAAGCTCGAAGCGATTGCGGCCAACGGTTACGACGAAACCATCTTTGTGCGCGGGGATAAGGGGGCCAACTATGGTCTTGTCGCACGGGTTATGGGGCGCATCAGCGCCGGTGGTTTCAAAAAGATCTCCCTCGTAACTGAGGTTGAGGAGGGGGGCTGAGGAGCGGTGTACTTCGGACTCGCTATCTCCCTCTTGCTTCACGCGGGTCTTTTGGCCTGGGCGGTCGCGAACTTTCATTCAACGTCCGAACTTCCCATGCCGGAATCGCCGACGATTGAAGCGGAATTGGTTACGGTTTCGGAATTCACGCGGCTGAAGCAGGGCGATCCGCAAGCCAAGGAATTGGAAGCGAAAGAGCAGGAAAAGCCCGAGCCTCAGATTTCCAAGAAAGAAGCGCCCAAACCGAAGCCTGAAATGGCTGAACCGCCACCGGCGGCCGCACCTCCACCTGAACCTGAAAAGACTGAGCCGGAAAAGGCGGAAAAGCCCGATAAGCCGTCTCCGCTGGAAAAGCCGGATCCGATCGCCGAACAGATTGCGGCTTTGCCACCGCAACAGCCCACTCCTGAAGAAGCTGCGAAATTGGAGGCGGAGCGGAAGGCAAAGGCGGAACAGGAGCGTAAGAAAAAAGAGGCTGAACGCAAAAAGAAAGAGGCGGAGCAGAAAAAGAAGGAAGCTGCCCGGAAGAAGCGGGAGGAAGAGCGTAAAAAGAAGCTCGCTGAGGAAAAGCGACGTCAAGAGGCTAAGAACAAGGAATCCTTCACCGATCGCATGGCGGCGCTCATCGACAAGACGCCGGAAAAGCGGGGTTCTCCGCGTTCTGGTCAAGCGCCCAGCAAGCCAACCGATTATGAGGGACCGACTGCCGGCGAGCGCGAAGGCCGTGGCAATGAGTTGACCGCGCGGGAGGCTGATTTGCTGAAAGGGCAGATCAGTGCCCAGTTGCGCAATTGCTGGCGGCTGCCAGGTGGCGGCGGTGGTATCGAGGCTATTGTGGTAACGGTCCGATGGCGGTTGCGCGAGGACGGGTCGTTGGATGGCCCGCCAACGGTTGAAAACGGACGCTCAGATCCGGTCTTTCAGGCTGCCGCGCGCGCGGCTCTTGCTGCTGTTACTGAATGCGCGCCCTTTAATCTTCCGCGAGACCGTTATACCGCGTGGCGGACAATCATTTGGGACTTCGATCCGAGACACATGCTTTGAGCGGCCACATTAAGGTCCCACTCGTGGGACCCGTTGCCAGGTGCCAGAACACAAGAAGGATTTTCGTAATGACGTCAGCCCGATGTGCAGATCGCGCTGCAATTGCATCCCAACGCAGATCCTCTGCCATGGGTCGTTTTATGGCGCTTGGGCTTACGGTGTTGGTCGGATTGGCCCTCGTTGGTGGTTCTGCGTGGGCGCAGGATGAGGGTGGCTTGCGCGGTACGCAGCGGCAGGCGACGATCGCGCCGATCCCAATTGCGATTCCGGCCTTTCTAGGAGGAGACAATCAGCTTGGATCCGATCTCGCTGGGGTCATTGCGGGTGACCTCAACAGT
Organism: Filomicrobium sp.; assembly: GCF_025698805.1. Classification (NCBI taxonomy): domain Bacteria; kingdom Pseudomonadati; phylum Pseudomonadota; class Alphaproteobacteria; order Hyphomicrobiales; family Hyphomicrobiaceae; genus Filomicrobium; species Filomicrobium sp. The sequence continues at coordinate 193,794 of NZ_JAILWT010000002.1, read as the reverse complement.
TCAGGCCTGTTCCAGACCCTGGCGCCTGCTTCTTATCTGGAGCAAGTGAGCGACATCAATCAAGCACCACGTTTCCCTGATTGGCGGGCTATTCGTGCCGACGCGCTTGTCGTCGGCCGGGTCGTCGAAGCCTCCGAGCAACGGATTACAGCGGAATTCCGCCTGTGGGATGTTTCGACGGGGCGCCAGCTCGCTGGGCAGCGCTTTTCGACTTCCGGTCAAAATTGGCGCCGGCTGGGGCACATTATTGCGGACCAGATCTACCAGAAGCTCACCGGTGAAACCGGTTACTTCGATACCCGGGTCGTGTTCATCGATGAGACCGGGCCGAAGCAGCAACGCGTCAAACGTTTGGCGATCATGGATCAGGATGGGCACAACGTGCGTCGGCTTAGCAGCGGTAATGAGCTTGTGCTCACACCACGTTTTTCTCCTTCCGGGCAAGAGATTGCATTCATGTCCTACGGTGGTGGGAACCCCCGCGTTTATCTGATGAACCTTCAGTCCGGGCAACGTCAGTCGGTGGGTGATTTTCCCAACATGACGTTCGCACCACGGTTCTCACCCGATGGTCAACGCATCATCATGAGCCTGCAAGAAGGAGGCGGGTCGAGCATCTTTGAGATGGATCTGCGGACACGGCAGAATCGTCGGCTCACGCCAGCGTCCGATGCCATCGATACAGGTCCGAGCTATTCTCCGAACGGTGATCGCATCGTTTTCGAGTCGGATCGGGAGGGGAATCAGCAACTCTACGTCATGAACGCAGACGGCAGTGGCGCTCATCGGGTTAGCCTTGGCTCAGGCCGATACTCGACGCCCGTGTGGTCGCCGCGTGGGGATTACATCGCGTTTACTAAGCAACTTATGGGACGCTTCCTGATCGGTGTCATGCACCCAGATGGATCGGGGGAACGCATCTTGAGCGAAGGCTTCCACAATGAGGGGCCGACCTGGGCGCCGAACGGACGTGTGCTCATGTTCTTTCGAGAATCGCAGGGGCAGAATGGTGGTCCGCGGCTCATCTCAGTCGACATCACCGGCTACAATGAGCGAATCGTACAAACGCCTTCCTTTGCGTCAGACCCGGCGTGGTCGCCTCTTTTGAACTGACGCAGACCGGGACACCGCTTAACCTGAATTTAACTTATCTACCTCAAATTGAGGCCTGGGCTCCGGGAGCATCAGAGGTGGGAAAATCCCGTATCCTCAGTGCTATCCACTGTCATGTGAGCGCGTTGTGGGCACACTGGTGAACCTTGAACACGGAGTGGTATTTTCGCATCAAGCAGGGGGGAAAACAGTGCACATACTGCCTCGCTTCTTGATCGAAACTCGCTCCACCGGTACCCCAGTATTCGGCTAGTGCCGATCATGCATCAGGAGAGAAGGCCATGCAGGGTGTTAAGGGGCTGATCATCCTTTCGGCGGTTGTCGGCGCTGTCGCGCTGGGGGCTTGCCGTCGAGAAGTTCCCCATACGCCGATGAAGCTCGGTGCCGATGTTCCGGCAACCGCGCACGTGGCTCGCTAGGTTTGGCATTTGCCAAGGGATTAAACTAGGAGAATATGACAATGAAGGGCGCTCTCGTAATCGCTGCTGTTGTTGCTGCTGTCGCTCTCGGCGCATGCCGTCGCGAAGTTCCTCACACGCCGATGAAGCTCGGTGCTGAGGTTCCAGCACAGACCCAGGTTGCTCGCTAAGAGCACTTGGCGTTTGCTCCCTTCTCGGGAGTAAGCGAAGAGTTAGAAGGCTGAATTGCCCTCGCGAGATGCGGTGGTAGTTCGGCCTTCTTCGCGTTTTAGGGAGCGTCTGTTTCTACAAGAACTAGGGTCGTCCGTTTTATGGACGCCAATGACTCATTGGAGAGGCTGGCTTTGGCCGGCCGTATTTATATCCCCCCTAAGGAAAAAGACTTTTCCACATCCGGGTTGATCGCCAGATCGCGCTCATTTTTCTGACCTTAGAGATCACGTACCCTGAGAACTGGCGGTGACGAAAAGCTACTCAAGATGACAATTCGTCTGTGCGCAAAACGCAACTCTGTCTTCAGCCGGCGCTGGAATCGGTCACAATTTCGTACAATGAAACGATTAAGTGCGGTAACGCTTGGGGAATTCCCGAGGGCGAGATCGCAAGCTATGCCGGCTCAGAGCCATTCGGGCGATCCGGGAACAGAGAAGGAAATTCTATGGCCAGCATGCATTTTTTACGTGCTTTGACACGTGGGCTAGCCATCGTGCTGACCGTCGGCTTGCTGCAGGCCTGTGCAAGCAATGAAATGCAGCCGGACGGAGCTCAATTGGGGCCCGGTAGTGCCGCGGTGCCAGGCTCGCAGCGTGACTTCAGTGTCAACGTCGGCGACATCGTCTATTTCACGACAGACAGCTCAGATTTGACGCCCGAGGCTGAGCAGATTTTACGGAAGCAGGCACAGTGGCTGCAGCAGTATCCGCAGTACACGATTACGATCGAAGGCCACGCCGACGAACGTGGTACGCGCGAATACAACATCGCGCTTGGTGCGCGTCGCGCCACGACCGTACGTAACTATCTCGCACGGGCTGGCATCAACGCGTCGCGGATCAGGAAGATTTCGTACGGTAAGGAACGCCCGGTTGCCGTTTGTAATGACATTTCGTGCTGGTCTCAGAACCGGCGCGCACAGACGGTGCTGAATTCGCGGGTTGCGGGCTAAGTCAGCGCACAGTAATTGCACCGGCGTTTTTGCGAGTGCGATTGTGCTCGCCGCCGGTGCGATGCGTTTAGGCTACAGTGTTGCGGCAGTTGAAAAGCAAGCTGTGAGCATACGGATGACCGCATACTTTGGCCGCAAACTCAACGCACTTTGTCAGCAGGTGATGATGGTTGGGGCAGGAGCAACAATCGTTAGCGGGCGAAGAAAATGTGGCGGTCTGTTCCAGCAATCAAGGTGAAGGGTGCAGCGATTCTGTTAGCGGCTTTGGTGCTCGCAACAGGAGGGCCTCTTCGCGCGGACGAACAACCTACAGTTACAGGCTCTACTGGCGTTGGCGGTGGGCTGTCCTCCCACATTTCGGATCCGACGCCTTTGCTGGACAAGGGTATCGCTGCCTATCGGGCCGGCAGTCACCTTGAAGCGCAGATGACTTTTGAGAGCCTCGTTGGTCGGTTTCCACAGTCGGTAGAGGCTGAATCGGCGAGGCAATATCTGGCTCGTATCTATTCTCAGATGGGCGATGGCCGCCCGGAGAGCCCACAAGTCACGGAGCCGCAACGGCTTCCTGGAGCCAACTCTTCTCAGCCGCAACGGCTTCCTGGAGCCAACTCTTCTCAGTCGCAAGCTTCCGCGCATGCAGATGTCGAACTTGTTCCCAGTGAACGGCTCAGCACCCTTTTGCGTAGCTCAGTTGGTGATCGTGTATTCTTCCCCAAAGGGAGCACGGATCTTGGTGCGCACGCGCGGAATGTGCTGCGCGGACAAGCGAGCTGGCTCAAGCGGCAGGATACAAGCGTTCGTGCTCTCGTGGCCGGACATGCGGACGAGCCATTGGACGAAGACGGCAACAGGATCCTCTCCGCACGGCGTGCGGAAGCTGTGCGCGCCAGGCTGATTGAGGAAGGCATAGCGCCTGATCGCGTCAGGGTCGTTGCCATGGGACGTAGCGAACGGGTCGCGGATTGCTCCAGTGCGCAATGTGCTGCTCAGAATCGCCGCGCAGTTACGATTGTGCTGGAGCGCCGCGTAGACCATTCCCAACCTTTAATTGGGCAAAGCTACTACAGGCCCAAAGAACGTGATGGGCCCGCAAGTTGGTAAGGCTATAAGCGCCTCGCGTTGATTGGCTTTTCCGAGCTATTGTGGGGTGCTATTGACGGCGACCGGATGGGGCCTGCGGTGCAGCGGATAGGCCTGGAGGGTATGCTCTTCTGTCGCGCGCCAAGGGCTACAACGAACACTTCGTAGATCTTTAGGGGATGAGCGGGTCAGTTATGGTTTCTACAATGCTTCGATATTGCCGCCGCGCGCCATTTGCCATCGCACTTGTTGGTGGCGCGCTCGCCGCAAGCTTCTCTTCAGGAGCTGGCGCGCAACAGGGCGACAGTGTCGCGGCGCTTACGAAGCGTGTCGAGCAGCTCGAAGAACAGCTCGTGGATATGCGGGTTGTGATCGGCACTTTGGAGAGCATGTCACGATCCGGTGGTGGGACGGTGCCCGGCGCGGGGATGGGCGGCGGCTTGTCCGGCAGTGACGCGGCGCGTCTCGATGGGATGGAAACTCAAATTCGTGCGCTGACGGCGCAGATGGAACAGCTTTCCCGGCAAATGCAGTCCTCGGGTGGGTTCAGCACCCAAGCCATCGCGCCACCGCGGGGCATGGGTGGAGCGGGTTCTCAGCCCGCGGTGGCAGCCAATACGTCGGATTCGGGACTTCAGGACTTTGGTGGCTTTGGCTCGACGACGATTACCAGTGACGTTGCTCCGGAAGATCCCATTGGGGGACTTTTAAGTCAGGATGCCAATGTCTCTGCCAATACCAATCCCAACGTCAATGGCAATCACGGCGGATTTGGTGCGCAGCAGGTCGCAGCTGCTCCGATGGGTGGGGGTGACCCCAAGCAGCTTTACGAGACGGCTTATGGCTATCTCCTGCAGCAGGACTACGGTGCGGCGGAAGCCTCGTTCGAAGATTTCTTGAATAGGTATCCTAGCGATCCGCTGTCTGGAAATGCTCAGTACTGGCTCGGGGAAACGCACTTTGTACGCTCGCAGTATAAGGCGGCCGCTTCGGCGTTCCTGAAAGGCTACGAGAATTATCGCCAAAGCTCCAAAGCGCCCGACAGTCTGTTAAAGCTTGCTATGAGCCTCGATAGGCTTGGGCAGCGGGATGCAGCCTGCTCGTCGTATTCCGAGTTGACGTCTCAGTTCCCCAATGCCCCGCAACATATCCGGGAACGTGCTGCAGCGGAGCGCAGCCGCTCCGGGTGCTAGCAGGTTATGCCATGACGGCGAACGGCAACGATGACGCGCCGATCTCTGATCGGGAAATTGCACTCTTGCTGGCGTCGTTGACGGGGTTTTCTCTTCTCGTGCTTGCCGTTTCCGGTGGTTCCGACAGCATGGCGCTGATGCACTTGGTTTCGCGCTGGCGCGGAACATTAGAGGAAGGACAAAGGCCCGAGGTCCTCGTTGCCACCGTCGATCATGGATTGCGGCCTGAGTCCCGCCATGAGGCTGAGGTGGTGGGACAAGTCAGCGCTCAGCTCGGTTTCGGGCATGTCATTCTGACCTGGGATGGTAAGAAGCCTGTGAGCGGGGTGCAAGCTGCAGCACGCGAAGAGCGTTACAGGCTCTTGATGGGACTCCTTGCGGAGCGTTCCCGATTACAGATGCGACATCGCGCCGAAGGCGAAGGGGCGCGGGCAGCACTTGTTACAGCTCATACGCAGGACGATCAGGCTGAAACGCTGCTTATGCGGCTGGCACGCGGGAGCGGTATCCAGGGGCTTTCTGGTATTATGCCTATGACCGAGCGGGATGATGGCATCTGGCTCGTGAGGCCGCTTTTGGAGGTTCCTAAGGCGCGCCTGAAGGCAACGCTTGAGGCTGATGGACAAACGTGGATCGAAGATCCCAGCAATGATGATGTGCGCTTTGAGCGGGTTCGGTTGCGCGAAGCCCGCGAGATGTTGGCATCGCTGGGACTTACCTCCCGTGCGCTCGGCCGGAGCGCGCGGCGTCTTCAACGTGTGCAGGCGCTGGTGGCGGAGGCGGCCGGACAATGGATTGAGGCCAACGCGAACTTCAACGAGGGCGCGTATGCCACCGTTAAACTCGCAGCATTCAGCGATGCGGGCGAGGTCGCGGTGCGCGGACTTCAGGCCATTTTGAGCAGAATGGGCGGAGACGCGTCGGATCCGGAGTTGTCGCAAATCGAGACGCTTGTCGACAGCTTGGCTGACACTGCGGCCGCGAACGCCGAGATGGCCTCAACAACCTTGGGCGGTTGCATTATCGAGGTGGCGAGGCAACGCGGAGCGAACGAGCCTGTTGTGCGGATTTTCCGCGAAGCGGGTAGCTATGGTTTGCCGATACGCTATCTGCACGCAGGTGAGAGTGAGATTTGGGACCGCAGATTCCGGCTCACCGCTAGCCCTGATCTGTCTGATCCTATCTATGTTGCGGCTCTTGGAGCTGACGGATGGGCTCAGTTGAAGCGTGAGAGGCCAGATTTGGCAGACTTTGGTTTGCCGGCACGCGCAGCCGCGACTTTACCTGCCCTATGGTTGGAGGCACGGCTCGTTGCGGTGCCGTATCTTGGGGCGTTGGACGTGAACTTATCTGGCGAGGGCCGGTTAACCGAGGCTGCATTTCTTGGTGTGGAGGTGTCTGGCGGGAAGCCTCGAGTAGCTACGTGAAAGGGGCTGTTAAGCGAGGATCGTCCAAAATCATTGGCACTCTAGGGTGTCGGCCCGCATTGTTTTGGCCTGTTTCTTGCCCATATTGGAGCACAAGTCTTGTCTCGGCGGGGTTTTCCGCCTGTAACCCATCATCACTTTGGCCAAGGCAAGGTGTTTGATGTCTAACTTGGCAATAGCCTGGCAAACTCCTATCTTTACGCAGTAATCGAGAGGGTCGTCGGCATTCGCTCAGGCGTGCTGCCGATGTGACAGCCCAGGCAACGCCCCCGTCGCCGGGCTCAAAAGGAACAGAAATGAACTCAAATTTCCAGAAGCTCGCCATTTGGGTAGCAATCCTGGTTCTGTTGGCGGCGTTATTTAATCTGTTCAATAATCCTGCGCAGAGCCGGCGCGGTGACGAGATTACGTATTCGGAGTTCCTGACCGCAGTTGAGGCGGGCAAGGTGGCGGATGCGACAATCGCAGGTAACCGGATTTCCGGCACCATGAAAGATGCCGGTGGTGCGTTCCAGACCTACGCGCCTGAAGATCCCGGCCTCGTTGAGCGCCTGCGTGCGAAGGACGTTAATTTTAAGGTTGCCCCGCGCGACGAGGACGTCCCTTCCATCATGAGCGTGCTGCTCAACTGGTTCCCCATGCTGCTGTTGATTGCGGTGTGGATTTTCTTCATGCGTCAGATGCAGTCAGGTTCCGGCCGTGCGATGGGCTTTGGAAAGTCGCGCGCCAAACTTCTTACGGAGCGGCATGGACGCGTGACGTTCGATGACGTCGCTGGTGTTGACGAGGCAAAAACTGATCTTCAGGAAATCGTCGAGTTCCTGCGCGACCCGCAGAAGTTCCAGAGGCTGGGCGGTCGTATTCCGCGCGGCTGTCTGCTCGTCGGCCCTCCGGGCACCGGTAAGACGCTTATCGCACGTGCGGTCGCTGGTGAAGCCAACGTGCCGTTCTTCACTATTTCGGGTTCGGACTTCGTTGAGATGTTCGTGGGTGTCGGTGCGAGCCGCGTCCGCGACATGTTTGAGCAGGCGAAGAAGAACGCACCCTGCATCATCTTCATCGATGAAATCGATGCGGTCGGTCGGCATCGTGGTGCGGGCCTTGGTGGTGGTAACGACGAGCGTGAGCAAACGCTGAACCAGTTGCTCGTCGAGATGGACGGCTTTGAAGCGAACGAAGGCGTCATCATCATCGCAGCAACCAACCGTCCTGACGTGCTTGACCCTGCGCTTCTGCGTCCAGGCCGTTTCGACCGTCAGATCATTGTGCCGAATCCCGATGTGTTGGGACGCGAAAAGATCCTCCGCGTTCACATGCGCAAGGTGCCGATTGCTCCGGACGTCGACGCTCGCGTTATTGCGCGTGGAACGCCAGGTTTCTCTGGCGCCGACCTCGCCAATCTCGTGAACGAAGCCGCGCTTCTGGCGGCACGACGCAACAAACGTCTCGTTACGCAATCCGAGTTCGAGGATTCCAAGGACAAGGTCATGATGGGTGCTGAGCGCCGTTCTATGGCTATGACCGAGGAAGAGAAACTCGCGACCGCGTATCACGAGGCGGGGCATGCGCTCGTCAACCTGCTCGTGCCGGGCAATGATCCGCTCCACAAGGTTACGATCATCCCGCGTGGACGTGCGCTCGGTGTGACCATGAGCTTGCCGGAACGCGACAAGCTCAGCTACTCGAAGGAATGGTGCGAGGGCAAGATCGCCATGGCGTTCGGTGGTCGTGTCGCGGAGCAGCTCGTTTATGGCAAGGATCACCTTAATACGGGTGCTTCCAGCGATATCACCCAGGCAACCAACATTGCCAAACGGATGGTCACGGAATGGGGCATGAGCGAGAAGCTCGGGCCGCTGCTCTACAATGAAAATCAGCAAGAGGTGTTTCTCGGCCATTCCATCACGCAACAGCAGAACATGAGCGAGGAGACCGCGAAGGTTATCGATGAGGAAACCCGGCGGATCATCATGGAAGGCTACAACAAGGCTTGGGAAGTCTTGTCGGCCAACCGTGACAAGCTCGAAGCGATCACTCAAGCGTTGATGGAATATGAAACCATCTCCGGAGCCGAGGTGGACGCACTTCTGCGTGGCGAGAAGATCGTACGACGGACCGATGATGAAGGCTCGGAAGGCGGTTCGGCTGGCTCAGCTGTACCGACAGCCGGTCGGGCAGTACGGCCGCGGCAGGAACCCGACCCCGATACGGGCGGCATGGAGCCACAGCCGGGTTAAGTATCTAAATCCGCCATGAGTTGGTATCAAAGCGGCCGCGAGATTGTCTCTCGCGGCCGCTTCTTTTTTGCCAAAGCGTGGATGGGCGGCTTGCAATTGACGACTGGTCGCGGGATCTACGTCCAGGACCACAACGAGGCTGGAAGTATGCAACGATCCATTTATCTGCGTCCGATCGGGTTTATTCCCAACGGTGGGAAGGCCTCCGAGGAGGAGGTGTGGGGCGGCATGCCATTGGCCGGTGGGCCGTTGGCCTTCACAGCTTTGGAGATTATCGAACGCAACGGTGCGCGCGTTGAGCGGCGTATGACCGGCTTATCTGAATTCTTCGAGCGTGATTGGGGGCGACATACCTTGCCGGCTTCGGATTTATTCGAAGCCCTGGGCACACCGCGTTCCCGTATCGGCGGGCTTTCCATGGACCGTCCCCGTATCATGGGGATCGTGAACGTGACGCCAGATAGCTTTTCGGATGGAGGGCAGCACGACACCGTACAGGCTGCCGTTGATCACGCGCTTAAGCTGGCGGACGAGGGGGCCGACATCCTCGACATTGGCGGCGAGTCCACGCGTCCCGGCTCCGATGCTGTGGCGGTCGACGATGAACTCAAGCGCGTTCTGCCCGTGCTGGAAGCGTTGCGAGACAAAACGGACAAGCTGATTTCTGTCGATACTCGTAAGGCCAAGGTCATGCGGCTGGCGGCCGAGGCGGGTGCGGACATTCTCAATGATGTTTCGGCTCTGACGTACGATCCGGATGCCTTACGTACGGCGGCGGAAACAGGATTGCCCGTCATGCTGATGCACGCGATCGGTGATCCGAAGACGATGAACGACAACCCTGTCTATGACGACGTTGTCATAGACGTTTTCGACTTTCTTGAGCGGCGAATTCATGCCTGTGAAGCTGTAGGTATTCCCCGCAGCAAATTGATCGTTGACCCCGGGATTGGGTTTGCAAAGCTGTTGCATCACAACGTTGCGGTGCTCTCGGCGATGAGCCTTTATCACGCGTTGGGTGTGCCGGTGCTGTTAGGGGCGTCACGCAAGAAGCTGATTGGTCAGCTTTGCAATGTGGATGTCGCGCGCGAGCGGGTGCCGGGATCCATTGCGGCGGCGCTCTCGTCCGTCGCGCAGGGGGTGCAGATCGTTCGCGTGCATGATGTGGCGGCGACTCGCCAAGCGATCGCAGTCTGGATGGCGGCGCTCTTCGGGGATGAGCGCGCCTTGGCTGAGCCAATCCGGTAGCGTGAGGCGTTAAACAGCGCGGCGGTCAGCGACACGCTTTTCGACGGCTTCAAGGATTGCCGCGCGCAGCGTGACGACGTCGATATCACCCGTCCGCAATTCGCGAGCTAAAACGATCTGCTGGGCCTTCGCCATGGCCCGCAGGTGCGCAACAGATCTGATTTCAGCCAGCTTAACGAGAAGGCCTTCGGCCCCTTCGCGCTTGTAAACCGGCACGAGGCCGAAGACGAAGGGGTCTGCTTCCCCGGTGGTTTCGGGAGGCGGTGCTTGAAGTTGCTCAGCCAGAGAAACCTCGGTCTTTACCGGTTCGGTGACGGCCGGCTCGGAGGCGACGGGTTGAGGCGTCTTTGTTTTGCGAGACCGTGAGGCTGGTTCGCTTTGTTTGCCACTCGTGCCCTGGGTGTCAGTTGATGGCTTCTTGGGCGCGGTCGCTGTGCTGTCGGTGTTGAGCGCTTCTACGTTCTTGCGCACGCGCACTGATGAAAAGACCTGCTTCGAGCATTCCGTCAGGCGGTCTGCCGTCGGCTCATCTAATCCACCCGCTTCCGTGAAAAAGCGCTTGAAAAAGCGATCCTTGGCGGGGCCGGAGAGTTTCTTGGTTTCGTTCATTGTTTCCGTTTCCGCGATGTCAGAGGGGAAGCGACGCGGACAATTCTTTGTAAAGCGCGTTCATTGGCGAAAGCGCTGACGCGTACTTTTCTGTCAGTGTCTGACGTTCTTCAGCCCAATAGAAGGCGTTCGCCAGATCCGGCAGCATGGGTAACTGAGTATTCAGCGTGGGATGGTCGGCTGAAATCGTTTCGATGTAAATCTGGTCCTGCCCGCCTGGGCGCACATAATTTGCCAGACAGCGATACCGACGCTCGGTTGGTGGGATTTCAGCGACGCCTTGCGCATTCTTGCCCTCGATGATCGTCGAAATCTTGTCGACCGCAAATTCCGAGACGGAGTCGGGGCGGAAGGGGACAATGACTTTGTTCGCTAGTCGCAACGCCGCAGCGGTTGCGTTGGAGATGCCTGGCGCGCAGTCAAGAATAATGATGTCAGCCAGCCTCCCTGAGGAGGTTAGCGCGCGTTTGAAGTGCTCGGCGCAGCGTTCCTTGGCGATGCGGAAGGAGCGGGCACTGAGAGAGTAATGCGAGATGAGCTCGTCCTGCATATCCTCAAAACGCAGAGAACCGGCGAGCAGATCGATCGGTGGGGCTTTGCCGTCATCGGTTTCGATATCGCCCACGCCGCGTTGGATGTAGTCCGAGATTGGGTTTTGTCCGTACATCTTGTCTTCGATGTAGGCGGCGACATTCTTTGAGGTCCTTTGGGCCTCAATCCATTGGGCGTTTCCGGTCAGGATCAAAGACGAGTTGGACTGTGCGTCAAGGTCGATAAGCAAAACCCGCTTACCGCCCCACACGGCGAATGCGTGCGCCAGCATGACAGAGACGGTGGATTTGCCCACACCACCCTTGCGGTTCGCGACAGCGAGGAAATATCCCATCCTACTTTCACTCCCTATCTGGCTCTTGGTGAAATCCGGAGCCGGCTGGGCGCATCGCGGATCGTGATGGAGCGAGCCGCGACGATTGCTGGATCTTTTGTTGAGGTATCTACGATTCCATCGCGGTGGTCAGCCCCTGAGGGCTCGCCAGGGCCGTTGGCCAACTTTTCTTCATGGATTTCGGCTATTAAGCGTGTTGGACAATTGAAATCCAGATCCGAGACGGGATGGATATCTTAAGGCTTTGCTGCTGCAACTAATCCGTGGGTAGTCCGGCGCTCTAAAGCAGGGGATGGTTATGAGATCCTGTTTAAACGTCGTATGACATCCAACACATGGATGATATTTCGTTGTCATTCGTCCAACGTAATGATGCGCTTTAGTGCACGGCTATATTGCTTACGCGTGATGGTCGCTTTTCAGCGCGGCAGGAACAGGTAGGAACCATGTCACGACGATATTTCGGTACAGACGGTATTCGCGGTTTGGCCAACCGGCACCCGATGACGTCGGAAGTTGCGCTGAAGGTCGGGATGGCGGCCGGTAAGGTTTTTCAGAACGGCACTCACTCCCATCGTCCGCGGGTCGTGATCGGTAAGGACACGCGACTGTCCGGCTATATGTTGGAAGCGGCGTTGATGTCTGGCTTTACGTCTGTTGGCATGGACGTTTTTCTACTTGGGCCGATGCCGACGCCGGCGGTCGCTATGTTGACACGGTCGCTGCGTGCCGACCTTGGTGTGATGATCTCAGCCTCACACAACAGGTTCGATGACAACGGCATCAAGTTGTTCGATCCGGATGGCTATAAGCTATCTGATGAGACGGAACTGCGTATTGAACAGCTGATTGATGAAGATTCTGCAGAGCTTCTTGCTGCCGCCGACGACATCGGCCGTGCTACGCGGGTGGAGAGTGCGCAAGAGCGCTATATCGAATACGCTAAGCGGACGCTGCCGCGAAACCTGCGGCTCGACGGACTTCGGATCGTCATCGATTGCGCTCATGGCGCCGGGTACAAGGTGGCTCCGGAAGTGCTGTGGGAGCTCGGAGCTGAGGTTATCAAGATTGGCGTTGAGCCCAATGGCCGTAACATCAATCTGAAGTGTGGATCGACGGCGCCGGAAGCGTTGATTGAAAAGGTTCACGAGGTGCGTGCAGATATCGGCATTGCTCTGGATGGGGATGCCGACCGTGTCGTGATCGTGGACGAGACGGGACGTATCGTCGACGGCGATCAGCTCATGGCGGTGATTGCGGAGAGCTGGCATCGACGCGGCCGTCTGGCTGCGGGCGGCATCGTTGCGACGGTCATGAGCAATCTCGGATTAGAGCGGCATTTGCGTGAGCTGGGGCTCGGGCTGCAGCGCACACCTGTCGGTGACCGTTACGTCGTGGAGCACATGCGCAAGCATGGCTTCAATGTCGGTGGGGAGCAGTCCGGCCACATTGTGTTGTCGGACTTTACAACGACGGGCGATGGCTTGGTTTCAGCGCTGCAGATACTTGCGGTGGCTGTGGCTGCCGATCGGCCCGTGTCCGATGTGTGCCAGCGCTTTGAACCTGTCCCTCAGGTTCTGCAGAACGTTCGATTTGCCAGCGGGAAGCCGCTTGAGGATGAGCGGGTGAAAACGGCGATCGAGAAGGCGCAGACGCGGCTGGGGAACACTGGCCGGTTGGTTATTCGGCCTTCTGGAACTGAGCCGGTTATCCGGGTTATGGCCGAGGGCGATGACGAACAGCTCGTGGGTACGGTCGTCGGTGACATTTGTGAAGCGGTTCGTGTTGCGGCCTCGCAAGAGGCTGCGTGATGGGCGAGGCTTAAATAAACCTTAAAGCTTGCCTGTCATGGTCTACGCTGACAGCGGTTGTTATCGCTAAATAGGTTTTTGACGTCAGGTCATATGCGGACGGGCCTGATGCGAGCGGGGTAACCGGATGACCGGTTGCCCCGCTTTGATGTTTAAACGGGTGTAAAGCGCTGGTCGCCCGTCGGTCGTATGATCCTAACGTTGAGATTGCCGGACCCGGATCAGATCTGTCATTGTCGTCAGTGGGACACCTCCCCCCAACGGGAGGCTGCTACTTGGAAGGGTAGTGTACAATGACGACACTTGCTAAGCCTGCCGTTCGGCCGGCTAATCCGCATTTTTCTTCGGGCCCCTGCGCCAAGCGTCCAGGCTGGAGCCCCGCGGTTCTCAAGGACGCATTTCTCGGCAGATCCCACCGTGCGCGCGAAGGTAAGGCGCGCCTTCAGCTCGCTATCGATCGGACCAGGGCTGTTCTTGAAGTGCCGGACGATTTCCGGATCGGCATCATGCCTGCTTCGGACACCGGTGCCTTCGAAGCGGCAATGTGGACGCTTCTCGGTGAGCGCGGTGTCGATGTCCTAGCCTGGGAGAGCTTCGGCAAAGGCTGGGTCAGCGACATCGTCAATCAGCTCAAGCTGGATGATGTACGTCGCCTGGAAGCTGATTACGGCCGGTTGCCGGACCTCAGTGCAGTAGACTTCTCGCGCGATGTCGTTTTCACGATGAACGGCACCACGTCAGGTGTGCGTATTCCCAATTTTGAGTGGGTCGCGGCGGATCGTTCGGGGTTAACCCTGGTTGATGCGACGTCGGGTGCCTTCGCGCAGCCCATCGACTGGGGCAAGGTCGATGCGCTTACGTTTTCTTGGCAGAAGGTGCTGGGGAGCGAGGGGGCGCATGGCATGCTTATCCTCAGCCCTCGCGCAGTCGAAAGACTCGAGTCCTATAACCCTCGCTGGCCGTTGCCGAAGATCTTTCGCCTCACGAAGGATGGCCGGCTCATCGACGGCATTTTCGTTGGCGAGACGATCAACACCCCGTCGATGCTGGCCGTTGAAGATTATCTCGATGCTTTGGCGTGGGCCCTGGATCAAGGCGGTCTCAAGGGCTTGATGGCCCGGGCGGATGCGAATGCTCGCGTGCTCATCGATTGGGTCAACGCAACGGATTGGGTCGCCAATCTTGCTGACGATCCGGCAACTTATTCCAACACTTCGGTTTGCTTGAAGATCGTTGATCCTCGCGTGATGTCTCTGGATCGTGATGGGCAGGCGAAGTTCGCCAAAGGCATCGCGTCGCTGCTTGATGCTGAAGATGCTGCGAAGGACATCTCGTTTTATCGGGATGCGCCTCCAGGTTTGCGCATCTGGACTGGAGCCACGGTCGAAACGGCCGATGTGGCGGCGCTGCTGCCGTGGCTCGACTGGGCTTTTGAGCGGTGTATAGCCGATCTCATCCGCGAAAGCTGAACGCAGCGTGTGGCCGCGGATGGCCCCTGAGTGTCTCCCCTTTTGTTTCGTTTCTTAGGATGAACATCCATGACTACTGCCAAGGTCCTCATTACGGACAAGCTTTCTGAAACCGCCGTTCAGATCTTCAAGGATCGCGGCCTTGACGTGACGTTTGACCCGTCGCTTGGAAAAGATCCGGAGCGTCTCCTGGAAGTGATTGGCGCGTACGACGGACTTGCCGTGCGTTCGGCCACCAAGGTGACATCGAAAGTCATCGCGGCTGCGGATCGCCTCAAGGTGATCGGGCGCGCGGGAATTGGCGTCGACAATATCGACGTCAAGGCTGCGACGGCTAAAGGCATCATCGTGATGAATACGCCTTCGGGTAATTCGGTCACGACGGCGGAGCATGCCCTTTCGATGATGATGGCTCTTGCGCGCCAGATCCCGCAGGCGAATGCTTCAACGCATGCCGGCAAATGGGAAAAGTCGAAATTCCTGGGTGTTGAGTTGTTCAACAAGACACTTGGTGTGATCGGGTGCGGAAACATCGGTGCAATCGTTGCCGACCGGGCCATCGGTCTCAAGATGCGCGTGATCGCTTACGATCCGTTTCTAACGGAAGAACGTGCGGTGGCTCTCGGAGTCGAGAAGGTCGAACTCGACGCGTTGTTGGCGCGCGCGGATTTCATTTCTCTTCATGTGCCGCTTACAGATAAGACACGCAACATCCTGTCAGCGGAGGCTCTTGCGAAGACGAAGTCGAGCGTTCGCATCATCAATTGTGCGCGCGGAGGTTTGATTGATGAGGGGGCTCTCGCAAGCGCATTGCGTGCCGGACACATTGCGGGAGCGGCCCTAGACGTCTTTGAACATGAGCCGGCAACAGATCATCCGCTATTCCTCTTCGACAACGTCATTTGTACGCCTCACCTCGGTGCGTCGACCGGCGAGGCCCAAGAGAAGGTCGCACTGCAGATCGCAGAGCAGATGTCAGACCACCTTTTGAAGGGAGCGATTACCAACGCCATCAACTTCCCTTCGATTACGCCGGAAGAAGCGCCGCGATTGATGCCGTACGTTACGCTCGCAGAGCAGCTCGGCTCGTTTGCCGGGCAGTTAACGGACGTGGCGATCAAGGGTGTTCGGCTTGAATATTGCGGTGAGGCTGCCGGGCTTAATGTGAAGCCGCTGACCGCTGCGGCGCTGGGTGGATTGCTGCGTCCGTCCATGCCGGACGTGAATATGGTGTCTGCCGCCCACAACGCAGCTCAACGCGGGATCGCCGTTGAAGAGATGACGTGTTCTCAGCACGATGTTTATGAGAGTTTCGTCAAATTGACGGTGAAGACGGATAGCTATGAGCGGTCCGTAGCGGGAACGATCTCCGTCGATGGACGGCCAAGGTTTATCCAGGTGCGTGATATCGATATGGATTTCGCTCTTAGCGAGCATATGCTGTTTGTGCGCAACCAGGATAAACCCGGCTTCATCGGCAACTTTGGGACGCTGATGGGAGAAAACGGGGTCAACATTGCGACGTTTAACCTGGGGCGCGAGACCCCTGGCGGCGAAGCCGTTACCGTTGTCGCGCTCGATGATGCCGTTTCTGATGAGGTATTGAAGCAGGTTTCCCAGCTCAAACACGTTGTGCGGGCGCGCCGACTAAGATTTTGATGCTCCTTTCGGACCGGTCGTCATAATGCGGTCGCCTTGAGGCCGCACGAGGGGATATTTTCTCGGGCCGATCCGAACAAACTTAGCACTACGAGGGGCACTCAATGCTGCGCGCTGCTTTCACCTGCCTTTTTGCCGTCGTTACCGTCGCGGGAGCGGTGGCGGAAGACATAAAGGTTCCCTCGCGGATCGATAGCGTGCTGGTCTTTCCCTCCGGTGCGGAAGTGACGCGCGTTGCCAAAGTGAAGTTGGACAGCGGTGCGCAGACACTCGTATTCGAGGATCTGCCTGCACAGGCTGATACAAGTTCAATACGCGTTGAAGGCAAGGCCAGCGGCGTCTTGGAAATTGGTGCGGTCGACAGCCGTCGCATCTTCATCTCTCGTGACGATGCGCAAGCGGCGGCTTCGACCCGTCGTCGTATCGATGATGAAATCGAGAAGCTCAAGGATCAAAGGACCCTTATCGAGGGTCAGATCTCCGCATATGACACTCAAGTCAGGCTCATTGAAAACCTCGCGGCTCTGCCAAACCAGCCTGCGCAGCCCGGTGCGTCCGCCTTGGTTCCGCGCGAAGATTGGTCAGCGCTTTTTGCGCTGATCGGCACGAGCATGAACGACGCACAGAGCGGTCGCCTTGAGGCCAACGTCAAAATTCGAGATCTCGACCGGCGTATCGCAGATCTGCAAAAGGAGCTTGCTCTGCTGGCCCCCAAAAGGGAGGAGCGAACAGAGATCAAGGTCTCGGTTGCGGCGCAAACGGCGCTCGATGCCGAGATGATCGTTCGTTATCAGGTGCGCGGCGCATCCTGGCAGCCGTCGTACGACGCACGGCTTTCGACAGGCTCGAAGACCGTTGAGCCAAGCCTGGATCTCGTCCGGCGTGCTACCATTACCCAACGCACCGGGGAGGCTTGGGAGGACGTATCGTTGACGCTCTCGACGACGCGACCCAAGGCCGGATCTTCAGCTCCCGAGCTCACGCCTATTACTGTTGACTTCAGAGTCGAGCCGAAGCCGCTTCCACCCCCTTCTCCTGCTCCGCAAGTGATGATGGAGCGTCGTGGTGATGCCGGAAACCGTCCCCAAGAAGAAGCCGTTATTGCGGATTCGCGCGAACGTATGGGTGCGGTCGCGCGCAAAGTTGCAGTGCAGCAGCGACTGGCAACCGTTGAGAACGCGCCCTTCCAGGCGCTTTATCGCGTCTCGGAGCGAACTTCAGTTCCCGATACGGGTGAAACCAAACGCGTGCAGCTCACGCAAAATACCGTTGCGCCGCAGCTCGTTGTGAAGACCGTACCCAAGCTTGACCCTACGGCCTATCTCTACGCGAAATTTAAGCTACCCGATCGTGAGGCGCTGTTGCCGGGACAGGTCTCGCTGTTCCGCGATCAAACGTTCGTCGGAACGGGACGGTTGCCGCTGGTGAGCGGTAACGAAGAGGTGGAACTTGGTTTTGGGACCGACGACCTCGTGCGTGTCCGCTATGCGGTTGCAGGAGAGGTTCAAGGCGAGAGTGGTCTGATTTCCTCGTCCCGTAATGATCGGCGTGAATTCAAAATCAGTGTGAAAAACCTTCACGAGCGCGCCATCACTCTGTCTGTTCTCGATCAATTGCCAGTGTCTAAGCAGCAAGGAATTACGGTCGAGTTCATCGGAGCGAATAAGCCGACACGGCAGAATCTCGAAGACAAGCGCGGCATCATAAGTTGGGACAGTCAGATTGACGTCGATGAAGAGAAGGTCATTGACTTCGGATATAAGGTCGCTTGGCCGTCGCCACGCGAGATTATGTACGGCCAGTAACAAGACTACGTAAATCGGGGAGGCTCGAATGGGCAGGCGCGGATACATTTTCCTGGGGCTCATCCTGTTTGCCGTCGCGGCGGGCGTGCTTGGCTACAGACTGATGCATGAAGGCGATGCGCTGGCGCGCTATTCGTGGATCGTTGGCGAAGAGAATGCGGCACCGGAGCAGGAGCGTTCGGCGTCCCGACCGCAGGCTTCACCAGGCGCCGATAGTTTCGCGCAGGCCCGGCGTGTTGAGGGCGGTGGAACGCGCCAGGAAAAGCTCAACAATATGAAGTTGTTGGAACTCGGACTGGATATAGCCAACGTGCTGGTCGGGCTTATCGGCATAGTTCTTGCCATCAGTGGCATGCGCATGCGACGGGAAGCGCGTTCTTAAATTCTGATTATAAAAGCGTTTTTTTCTCTGTACGGCTTGTAGAGCGTCTGTCGCACTCATAAACGTTTTCAGACGGGGCAGAACGCACTATAGTATCTCAAAGCCCCGGCATGTGCCGGGGCTTTCGGTGTTTTTACGAAGGGTCGAGATGTCGAACGTCGTGGTTGTTGGCGCCCAATGGGGTGACGAAGGTAAGGGCAAAATTGTTGATTGGCTGTCGGAACGCGCCGACATCGTCGTTCGATTTCAGGGAGGTCATAACGCCGGCCATACTCTGGTTATCGGCGGGCAGACGTACAAGCTGTCGCTGTTGCCTTCCAGCGTCGTGCGCGGAGGAAAGATGGGGATCATCGGCAACGGCGTGGTGATCGATCCGTGGGCGCTGTGCGACGAAATCGAACGGCTGCGGGCGCAGGGTGTGAACGTTTCGGCAGATAACCTGCGCGTTGCAGAGAATGCGACCCTCATCCTTCCGCTTCACCGAGAGCTGGACCAAATGCGCGAGGAAGCTGCGGGAGGCGGTCGGATCGGCACGACCGGACGCGGGATTGGACCTGCGTACGAAGACAAGGTTGGCCGCCGTGCCATCCGCATCAACGATTTGAAAAACCTCGACACCCTCGGTCCAAAGGTTGAACGCATTCTCGTTCACCATAATGCTTTGCGGCGCGGGCTGGGCAAGCCTGAGGTGGGCGCAGACGCGCTAATGGCGGAGCTCTCTGAAGTGCGGACGAAGATCCTGCCCTTCATGGACGTCACGTGGGAGTTGTTGGATAGCGCTCGCCGCGCAGGTAAGCGCATTCTGTTCGAGGGTGCTCAGGGCACTCTGCTTGATATCGATCACGGCACGTATCCGTTCGTCACCTCTTCGAACACGGTGGCGGCGCAGGCGGCGACGGGATCGGGCATTGGTCCTCGTAATCTTGGATACGTTCTCGGCATTGCCAAGGCCTACACGACGCGTGTGGGTTCTGGACCATTTCCATCCGAACTTACGGATGAGATTGGTCGGACGTTGGGTGAGCGGGGCCACGAGTTTGGCACCGTCACGGGACGGGCACGTCGTTGTGGCTGGTTCGATGCCGTGCTCGCGCGACAAGCGATCAAGGTCGGTGGGATCGATGGCATCGCGTTGACGAAGCTCGATGTTCTCGATGGCTTTGACGAGGTTAGGGTTTGCGTCGGTTACGAGATCGACGGTGAGCGCATCGAACGTCTGCCGGCAGGACAAAACTCGCAAGCGCGCGTGCGTCCTATTTGGGAAACGTTCGAAGGTTGGTCAGCTTCCACACGTGGTGCACGAACGTGGGCGGATTTGCCGGCGCAGGCCGTCAAGTACGTGCGTCATATCGAGGAACTCATTGAGTGCCCCGTGACGTTACTCTCGACTTCGCCAGAACGCGACGACACGATCCTCATGCGTGATCCGTTCGAGGATTGAGGTTAGACGATCCGGTGATCCCAGCCGCTGTTCTTCAGCTTAGGCGGCTTGGATCAACCCGTGGAAACTGGCTGCTGCGCCGGTTTGAAGTTCCAGGCCGAGGATGCGTGCCGGATTGACGGGGCCCGGGAATGTGATGCTTCCTGGCGGAAGCGGCTTAAACCCGAACCGCGCGTAATAGGGCTCATCGCCGACAAGGATGACGAGGGCTATGTCGTTCGCACGGGCCAAATCTAAGCCTTCAGCGATCAACTGACGCCCATAGCCCCTATTGGCAAAAGCCGGATCAACGGCGAGTGGGCCGAGAAGTAGTGCTCTCGTGGTTCCGCCAATCGAGATCTCCGTGAAACGGAGGGCCGCGATGATGGCTCCGTTTGCAACGGCAACACGACAATAGGGAGAAACCGGCGTGCGGCCTTCGCGGACGCGATAAGCCGTACGGGCAAACCGTCCGGGGCCGAATGCGCGTGCGTGTAAGCGCGAAATTTCCGGCAAATCAGAAAGCTCTGCCGGTCGGGTGATGACGGGAGCTGCTTCAACTTTAAGCTGGTTATTCACGAGCGTGTGGTCCTCAGGGTGGTTTTTTCTTGTCGCTTCTTTCGCTCGATTGGCGGGTGGGTAGAGGTGGATTGTCTACCAGAGTTCTGCCACGGATACAGATCCTTTGATTTCGTCAATTCTGGCGCGTGTTGAGGCGTGGATTTGTTCTGGCAGGGCGTCTATCGAGAAAAAGCCGTGTTCGGCGATCTCAAAATTTGGCTTCGGGGCGACGGGTTGCTGCCATTCCCGAACTACGAAGAGTGCAATGTGATCACTGGGAAAGTAGCGAAAATTCGCATATATGCCGAAGAGTTGGGGGCGCCCCGTCATTTGAATGCCGGCTTCCTCTTTCAGTTCTCGGGCTAGTGCCGTCTCGATGGTCTCGTTCTTTTCAACGCCGCCTCCCGGAAAGTGCCAACCCGGCCTGTAGGTATGGCGGATCAAAAGAATTCGGCGGTCCGGTGCTATGACACACCCTTGAGCACCGATGGTGAGGGGGCGGGTCATGCGCCAGTAAGATTGGCGCGCGCGTTTCAAAATCCAGGATATTGGCACGGGCTAATCCTTTTACGTAGATCCGTTCGCTGGCAATGAATTTGGGCCGTCTGGAGCAGGCTGGTGGTACGAGAAAACACTGTAACGATCGCGCACATCTCAGATGTCCACCTTTCGCCCATTGCGGGATTCGGACCGCGTCATTGGAATGTGAAGCGCGCACTTGGCTATATCAATTGGCATCGCTCGCGCAAACGGGTGTGCCGGGCCGATGTCGTCGCAGATATCGTTGCCGATATGAAGGCGCAGACGCCGGATCATATCGCCGTGACCGGAGATCTCGTGAACGTTGGGTTGCCGCAAGAACTGGCCGCTGCGCGTCTCTGGCTAGAAAATCTGGGCTCACCCGACGCTGTCAGTGTCATTCCCGGAAACCACGACATCTATGTGCCGATGCGCCGTGACGAGGGGGTGCAGCGTTGGGCCGACTACATGTCGCCGGACAGCTACGGTGCCGCTTTTTCAGTGGGTGACAGTGGCTTTCCTTATGTGCGGCGAATTGGTCATGTCGCGTTGGTTGGGGTCAATTCGGCAATTCCCACTCCGGTGTTCGTAGCGGCGGGTCGTGTTGGCCAAAAGCAGCGCTCGGCGCTTGGACGAATTCTCGATAAATTACGTGCAGACGGTCTCGTCCGTGTTGTTTTGATACACCATCCACCGTTGCCTGGGCAGGCTTCGCCGAGGCGTGCACTCGTTGATGCACACGAGTTTCGAGAGGTATTAGAACAGCATGGCGCCGAGCTCGTTTTGCATGGGCATAATCACCGCAATATGCGGACTTATGCGGATGGTAAACGTGGGAAAATACCCGTTATAGGAATTGCGTCGGGTTCCTATGCGATTGCAAAGGACGTTGGCGTGCTTGCGCGATATAATTTGCTGAGGTTTACGCGCCGAGAGGACGTAGACCGGATTGATCTTGTCGGCCGGGGGCTCAAGAAAAACAACGGCCCAATCGTCGAACTCGAACGGACTGAACTCTCGTCGCACCAAATTGAAACCGGAGCATCAAAATGACCGTCCTTGAGGCGCGTAAACCATTCCACGCGCGCCCGCTTTGGCTGCTCGTTCTGTCTGCGGCAAGTATTGCCGCGATTGGCATGGGTCTCAGGCAGGTTATGGGACTTTATGTCGTTCCGGTTTCCGAGGCGTTGTCTTTGGGCCGCGAAGCTTTCGCGCTGGCGATTGCGCTGGCTAATCTTGTATGGGGCATGGCCGCCCCATTTCTCGGGATCATATCTGACAAGTATGGTGCGGGGCGCGTCATTGTGTTCGGTGCGGTGTCGACGGCGGTTGGCATGCTGCTGATGTGTTGGGCCAAGACAGAAATGGATCTGATCTGGTCTGGCGTTGCCTTGGGGCTTGGGGTCGCCGGAGCGGGCATCAACGCGACCGTTGGAGCCGTCGGCCGGGCAGCTCCGCCGGAAGAGCGGACGGCTGCAATCGCGACGGTTGGCATTGGTGCAGGCATCGGGCTGCTTCTGGCGTTGCCGTATTCTCATCTGCTGATGGAGGCGCTGGGCTGGCAGACAAGCCTCATCGTGCTTGCGGGCACAGCGATGATTATTCTGTTGCTCGTATGGCCGCTGTGCGGAGGTGCGACTTACGAGGCGACGCAGAGTTCGGCTCAATCGGCAGGCGAGGCTTTCCGGGAAGCGATGCGGCTGCCGAGTTTCTGGCTCCTCAATCTCGGATTTTTTGTTTGCGGATTTCACGTCATCTTTTACGCAACGCATTTGCCGCCGTTCGTTGCGGATCAGGGGCTGGGTCCTGAGATCGGTGTATGGGGGCTGACGGCTGTCGGTGTGGGTAACCTTTTGGGGACCTATCTCGCAGGTCAATGGGGCCGCAGACTGCCAAAGCGCTACGGGCTCAGCCTCATTTACATTTGCCGCGTCTTCATCTTCTTCGGCTTCCTGTATCTGCCTATGAATGGGCCGACGATTATCATTCTCAGTGGTCTCCTCGGCGTCCTATGGTTGTCGACCATTCCGCTAACCAGTGGGCTGATCGCAACGTTTTTCGGGGCGAAATGGTTGACCATGCTTTACGGCGTTGTCTTTTTTTCGCATCAGATCGGATCGTTTCTGGGTGTGTGGCTTGGCGGCGCGATTTATGATCGCTTCCAGTCCTATGATGCGATGTGGTGGATCTCGATCGCGCTTGGGCTATTTGCTGCGATCGTTCACTGGCCTATCGTAGAGCGGCCAGTGGCGCGGTTGAATCCGCAGATGGCGACAGCGGGTGCATCGCCCCTACGTGGAGTGGCAGAGCCATGAACAACCATGCTGACGATCGGATCGTGACTTCCGGCGATCTCGCTATGCCATCGTGGGTTCGGCGCGTGGTCTTCGCTGTCGTCGGACTGGTGATCGCCGGGGGCCTTTATCTCATAGCGGTGCGTGGGGACGCTCTGCTGGCGGATCTCTCCGCCCTTGTCACACTGATTTGCGGTTGAGCACCTACTTTGTTGCGATATCGCCTCGCGATTTTAGAACCGCGAGTGGCGCTGCATGACCTGAGTTGAGGACCGATTTGTGCGTGACGATCCCGACACCTCTTCTCCACACTCCTCTCCGAATTCGGGAAATACACTGCAAGTAGCTAAGTCTCGTTCCTCGAATATGATTTGGTTTGCTGTTGGCATTCCGTTGGTGATGCTTGTTGTCGGGGTCCTGCTAATTGTCTCGGCCGTTTCAGACGGCGATACGGCAACGCGCTCAGTATCGATGCCGGCGGAGATCGAGGTGCGGACGCCCGAAGTTTCCGCTTCTCAAGCCGATTTTCCCGAAGCTGTACGAGAAACATCTGTTGCGCTGCAAACGCCCTGGCTCGAATTGGATGCTCAAACTCGGCTCACTCGCATCGGGGTTGGATCGTGTCTCAGCCAATTGCACCCGCAGCCCATTTGGGAAGGTGTTCTTGGGCTCAAGCAAAGGCCAGAGCTTTTTCTCATGCTCGGCGACAATGTTTATGGGGATAT
Source organism: Filomicrobium sp. (assembly GCF_025698805.1). Taxonomy (NCBI): domain Bacteria; kingdom Pseudomonadati; phylum Pseudomonadota; class Alphaproteobacteria; order Hyphomicrobiales; family Hyphomicrobiaceae; genus Filomicrobium; species Filomicrobium sp. The sequence goes on along the minus strand of NZ_JAILWT010000002.1, from coordinate 169,772 downwards.
CAAAAGCCCAGGTGGGGATGAGCTGATCGAGGCCTATCGCATGCAGGCCGTTCAACCCGAATTCGCAACAGCGCGTGCCGCGTTGCCGTTTCTCGCCACATGGGATGATCACGATTACGGTCTTAATGACGGAGGCGCGGATTTCCAGCATCGGGAGCTATCGACTGAGCTCTTTCTCGATTTCTGGAAAATGGCACCGCCTCAGCCTGCAGGTGGGATTTATTATTCGCGATATTTTGGGCCCGATGATGCGCGCGTGCAGATTATCATGCTCGACACGCGTTCCTTTCGGAGTGCTCTCAAGGTCAAAGGCGACCTATTCCCGTTCTGGGGGCGTTATGAACCGTCCTTCGACCCGGACCAGACGATGCTCGGAGAAGCGCAATGGCAGTGGCTCGAGGCAGAACTCAAGAAGCCAGCCAAGATACGTCTCCTGATCTCATCGATACAGGTTTTGTCGGAAGGTCATGGCTTTGAACGCTGGGGCAATCTGGCGAAGGAACGCGCACGTCTTTTGCAGCTCTTGGGAGATGTCGGCGCCAGGGGTACGATCCTGCTTTCGGGAGACCGGCATGCGTCGGCGATTTATTATACGACAGTGAATGGCAGCCAGGTCGTGCCCGAACTTACAGCGAGTTCGCTTAACCGGCCCTATGGGCCGTCACGCGACGGGAGAACCGATGAGCTGCTTACGGCGTTATTCAGCGAGGCGAATTTTGGTCTCGTTGATATTGACTGGGAGCGCGCGCAGGTGGCGCTGACAATTAAAGGTGTCAACGGTGAGACGTTGGAGTCTCTACGATTTAAATTTGCGGATCTCGGTATCGAACAGTGAGTGCCCGCGGGCCGGTTGTTGCGAGGGCAGGACAATGCGGAGAACAAGAAAATGAAACGGCTGTTTCACCTCATTCTCATGGCAACGTTTTTTCTGCCTCAGGCTGTACGCGCGTCAGAGTTCAACAGCGTTTCAACGCAGGAGTCGTTCGCTGATGTTGCCGCTTATGTCGAGAGTGCGATCATCAATCAGGGATTGACGATCGACTACAGCGGCGAGGTGAACAAAATGCTTGAGCGAACCGGTGGAGATGTCGGTTCGACAAAGACGATTTATACCGGTTCCAAATTCTTTTTATTCTGCTCGGCGAAGCTGTCGCGGGAGATGATGGAGGCGGATCCTACCAACGTCGGCTTTTGCCCGTTCATTGTGTTTGTCTACGAAACGGCCGCCGAACCCGGTGTCGTTCATGTCGGGTATCGCCGACCGGGAGCAGGGAAAGGGGAAGCTTCCAGCAAAGCGCTGGAGAATGTCGACAAACTTCTGGAGTCAATCATCAAAGAAGCTGCGGAATAAAAGTTATCTTATTTTTGATTGCGCCGAGATCAAATGATCTTCAGGAGTATTCCGGTGGCGTCGTCCGTTGCTTTGACACGTGGATGGCTTTTGCAAGACGCATCCGCAATTTCGATTTCGCGTAGTTCTCTTACGATCGCCTCTAGGCCACGTGTGATTGCGGCGTCGATCAATTCGTTTGGCTTGTAACGTTGGTAAAGTTCGCTCAAGCGCGTGAGGCCATCGCTTGCAATCAAGATATGATCACCTGGCGTGACATCGAGGCTACCGGTTGCGACAAACTTCGGCGGCGGTGGTGTTATGGACAGAGCACCGTATCCGTCCGGCAAATTGATTTTTGCGCGGCGTTTTCGAATCTTCGGCCATATGAGCGCTTTCACCTCGTCGTGTGAGGCAGTTGCATTCTGCTCTTGAAGGCTAACAACGACTTTTGCCGTCGACCGATCACCGGCCTCCGCGCCTCCTAGCCCGACGGTGTGCGTGTTCCCATCGGCTTGTGCGATCAACGCGCAGTCACCAACCGCGACATAGTCGACGCGATCACCATTGGCGCGAATGATCATTGTTGTCGCAGACGGATATTCATGCCGGCCGGCAGGTTGGCGCGTGATTGCGCGATCGAATGCAGCAGCGACGGTTTCGCATATCCGCGCCGGAAAGTCGTCGAGGTGCTCCGGCGGCATTAGTGCGGCGGTTGAGATAGTGCGGTGAACTGCTTCCGCAAACCAAGCGGCGTCGGTCCCACTGCCGATCAGTGGTGTTTCTAAGACGTCAGTGGCGCCATCGATGACCCATGCCATTAGTCCGCCGCAATGTCCGTAGCGATCCTCGTTCGCCTCACCTGACGCGAGGGAGATACTGTCGATGACTTCGAAGACCATTTGTCACTCCAGCAGGATTTGCCTTTGTTCGGCGGAATAGTGCGTGGATATGCCTAGCGCAGATCTTGATAGCTATGGTCTCTCGGCAACGTGATTGTGAAGACCTAGTGTGTCGCAGTGGAGTTGATCGCACAGTGCGCCATTCTTGATCTATGGTGAGAGACGCGTGGCGGTTGGAAACCGTATTTCAGTTCACTAAGGGCAAGCCCTCACGGGCCGATCTGCGTCCATGTCTGGGTCTGGATGGGCATTATTGTTCGTCCGTAGTCTTCACTAGTCATTGCCGTTGAAGGCCTTATGAAGGGGGTGCTCCGCAATCGTGCGCATTTTTAAAAATCAGTTGACCATTAATCTGGCTTTGCAGGGTGGGGGAGCCCACGGTGCTTTTACGTGGGGCGTGCTGGACCGGCTTCTCGAAGAAGAAAATATCGAGATTGGTTGGGTTAGCGCGACCAGTGCCGGAGCAGTGAATGCGGTTGCTCTCGCAGGCGGATTGGTCAACGGCGGTCGCGTGGCGGCACGCGCTAAACTGCATGAAGTTTGGGAGTCCGTTTACAAATCAGGGGTACCTGATCTCCTGCGGATGAATCCATTTCTCTACAGTCTCAGCCGTTCACCTGCACTCACGCAGGTTGCCAGTTTGTGGTCACCCTATGACTTTAATCCGTTGGGCTTCGATCCGTTGCGCCGGATTCTGACCGATGCGATCGACTTCGATGCCTTGCGAGATGGATCACCCATCCAATTGTTGATTGCAGCGACTGAGATTGCGACGGGGCGTGCGCGTTTGTTTCGCAATCACGAACTCACAATCGAAAGTGTGCTGGCTTCAGCGTGCTTGCCTACGATCCATCATGCCGTTGAGATCGATGGCAAAGCATATTGGGATGGCGGCTTTTCAGCCAACCCCGATATCGTAACGTTAGCCGGTGAGAGCCCTGTGAACGATACGTTGATCGTTCAGCTCAATCCTACGGCGAAATCAGGGTTGCCAACGGGCGTGCGAGAAATTGCGGATCATGCCAACAGGCTGACGTTTAATGCGCCGTTGATCCGCGATGTCGAGATTATCGAGACAGCGCGTGAGGCGGTTGGCCACTTTGGACGTTTCGGGCTTCGCGGCCGGCTTGCGCGTTTGGTCAAGCATCGGTTCCACCACATCGAGGCTGGCCGCTACACAAGCTCTCTTAGCCCGGAGTCCAAGATCAAACCGGATTGGGAAACCTTTATGTATTTGCAGCGGGCCGGCAGGCTGGAAGCCAGTAAATGGCTAGACCGGCATCGTGCGGATGTCGGCGTAAAATCGACTGTCGACCTCAAGGCGCGTTTTCTCGATGCCCGTGATGAAGCGGCTACGCAGGGCGGCGAAGCCGGAGAGGCTCAGCCCCGGGATCGGATCGCCGGCTGAGTTCCAGCAATCGCTTAGGGGCCGGCGACGAGACGGGCGTAGCCTTGATGAACCGTCTCGGCCAGAATTTCCGCGTACTTGGCGTAGTGCTTTGATGCCGATGTAATCTCGCCAAGCTGATCAGGGCTTATCGTTTCCGTTTTCACATAGACGATCGGTGACGCAACGGGCACGAGCATGGCGCCCTGCCGGTTCAGCGTGGAGATGATGCCGCGCATATAGTCGGTTTGATCGAGCTGCGAGACCATCACCATACGCATCGCGCCTTTGGTCAATGACACGAGATGAATGAACATCGAGGATGCGGGGACGTAGATCCTTCCCCGATGCTGGAAGTTCACATCCGGCCGATCGAATTCTTCGAACAAGAGGCTGGGCCAGTCTGGGTCCCAAACGATCTGTGTCCGGTAGGCGATAATGAGATCGGGCTTGGAAAACGCCGGACGGATAGTGAGGTAAGACCCGATGTAGTGGTCGACCGCTGCCCGTGTGTAAGCGCCCATGTAAACGGGAGCTGCGAGCCCACCGTCACCACGAAGTTCCATGGGACCGGAGACTACAGAGCCGGTCCAAGCGGCTTTTATGTCAGCGTACTCAAGGCCCAGCACCATGCAGACGTCAAAGAGAGTCTGGTCCCTGACTGAGCGGCCCGCGAGCAGGTTCTGGACCGTTTTTTCATGACAGTCGGCAGCGTCAGCGAGTTCGGACTGTGTCAGCTTCTTCTCGACCATTGCTGTGCGAAGTATGGCAATTGCCGTGTCGCGATGGGAAGGCCGAGGAATATCGCTCATTAACGTGCCGGGCTGGAGGCGCAAGATCGGTGCCGGCGAAAAGCCGGAATGGAATTGTCTTCTTGCGGGAAAATACCGTTACTTGCGGGCCCTTGGCAAACGCCAAGCACGGAATATCTCGCAATTTTTAATCGTGAGTTCGATTGTCAGCACGATGAGCGATTTATGTGCCGTCAATGTGGTGGGCGTGAAACGATGCTACGTCCGGCGCAAAGTTCATAAGAAAAGGCGGGGAACTCGTCGTTCCACCGCCCCAGAGTCTTCGTGATTTTTTTATTGTTTAGGCTCAGCTCTTGCCGAGAACCTCGATGCTGACCGGTACAACGCCTGCGTTCTGCATGCCGATCGAGTGAGCAGCGGCTTTGGACAGGTCGATGATGCGGCCCTTCACGTAGGGACCACGATCATTGATCTTCACGACGACGGAGCGACCATTGTGATGGTTGGTCACACGTACACGCGTACCGAAGGGCAGCGTTTTGTGAGCAGCGGTCATGGCGTTGGGGTTAAACCAGCCACCGGATGCGACGCGCTGCGGCTGCCAGTAATAGGACGCCTTGCCGGATGCCTTGTGACCGGTGCTGCGATAGGCGGTTTTAGACGAACCTGATTTCTTGGCTGCCTTGGAATAGGTCTTCTTACCGGAGCTCTTAGCACTGTACTTTTTGGTCTTCTTTTTCGTGCTGTAGCTTGCGGACGGCTGCTTGGGGGCGCTCGTTCCGAGCTTCGACTTAGAAGCCCCACCGCAGACGTAAGAAGCGCCGACGCATTTCCAGGTTTGCTGTGAGGCTTGAGCTTCCACAACCCCGAAAGACATAGCAGCGACGAACAGCCCTGTAATCAGCTTGCGCATGTTACGTTCCTTTTCTCAAACACGGCAGAGCTCAGGCGCACAAAATCTCCCCCAACCGGGGATCGGCCCGGTTGCCAAAACCAAGGATCAAGCAATTTAGAAAGTACCCTCAGTGCAGGTGCGGAGTGATGACCTCACATGTACCCTTAGCTACTCGTCAGAACTCTTTGCTGCCGTGGCCCTTATTAGAGCGTACCCACCTGTAAACATGTGTACCTGTTCTGACGGGGCGAACGTGACCACCGCGAAATGTGGCCGTCAACGCTGAAATAATCCCATTAAATTTAACTGATGGGTGCATATCTTTGAAAAGACAGCGTTTTAAATTTTAACTTTGGATGTAGCCGCGACTGCACGCCGCAGTGCCGCAGCAACTTTAACCTTTCCGAGTGGCTGAATTTGCAATTGGACGTGCACAGAGCTCCGCTCTGAATTTCTGTCGGCTCACCGTCAGATGGAGGCGAAAGTTATGAAACCATGGCAAAAACGAATTAGGACCCCAATGCTGGTGTTTGCGTTGGGCCTGGTGGGAATAACGTGCTTCGGCGCGACAGCTGACGCGCGTATCGAATGCCGTAACGGCAGCCAACTGGTTGGCGGGAATTGGATCTCAACGCCGTACTGCGAAGATCAGCGGGTCGCTGAGGTGGCGGCGGAATATGGAATGCGGGTTTCGGCAGACGCTATTCGTAAGAACCCGAACGTGAAGAAAGAGGTCTGCCGGCTTATCGGCCAGGACATACGCGTTGATATGGCTTGCCAGACGGTTTTGCCACAGTTACGCGGCCGCGGCCTCTAGTTGCCGCGGCTGATTTGGATGTGTGTTGGCTCGATCGTTGTTTTTTAGTTGCTGGTTGAAGCAGCAGTGAGCGAAGCGACGTCCAAGTTCGGGCTGAGTTCCGCGTCGTCTTTTGGACGGCGCACTCGGCCATCGAAATGTGCGCCTTCGGCGATCGATAGCGTACGGTGATGGATGTCGCCCTCGACCCGCGCCGTTGAGGTGAGTGTAACGCTGCTGCCGCGAATGGCACCGTCGACTTCACCCTCCACTGAGACAGAATGTGCGGTCACGACCCCGGTGACCTTACCACTACGGCCCACGACGACTTCCTTGCCATTAATGTCGCCTTGGATGTTGCCGTTGATGTGCACGCGGCTCTGGGAAACAATTGTGATCTTCTGGCCGACGATAGCGAGATCGTCACCAATGATCGACGTGGATGTCGGTGATTGTTGGTTTCCAGCAGGCTGTTGTTGTTGAGAAGGTAATGGAAAAGCCGGGGGACTGGGCGGTTGAGGTGGGGTTGCGTGTGACGTTGAAGGTAGCGGCTGTTCATGGGGCTTCTGATCTTGATTCGCGCTACGACCAAACACGTTCAACCTCCATATTACCCTAAGTCCAGGAGGGATAACCCTCGACACGGACTCTTCCCATCGAATCACGGGCAGCATGCCTGTGAGCGTGATACCTGTCGAGCAGCATCACGTCTTTTCGGCGCTATGATGACCGTGGCCTACAATTTGAGGTTTTGGTGCTGATTTTGGGGCGACATGGAGGTTACGCGCGAACTTTTGTGGCTTGCGCGTCTGAAATACGTCACTGAGCTCGACCCTCAGGGAATGTAGAGGTCCACGAAGGGAGCCCGAATATAAAGACCGCCCCGATAGCGTCGCCTCACATAGGGGCGATAGTAGTAATCGTCGTCATAGTAATAGGGCGTGGCGCTGTATACGTACCCATACCGCCTGTAGGGACGATACCGATAATAGCGATACGGCCGATAGGCGTAGTAATCTCCGTCGCCATAGTAATAACGCCGGCCGACCTTCAGTAGAAGGCTATCATTCTCAGCTGTACTCTTGGTCGACGAGACCGCTGGATTGAGAGGGAGCGCGCTGACGGAAGTTGAGGCAAGGCCTAACATTACTAAAGCGGCGATGCCTCCCAACACGCGGCTACCCGGGATCAATGCGGACATAACATCTCTCCTTTGCCCATCCCACAGCGTAGACTGTGTGACGACAACCCGTGTTGAGCCCTGGCGGTTCCATGGCTGAAATTGTTTGGCTGGTCTGCGCGGCGGGGATAGCTAAGGGTTTGAAATATCAGTCGTGTACGAGGGCACGCGACACCAGCCAAATGCCAAAGGCTGCGATTGCCAATGCGGGCCAGATTAGAAACGCTTCCGTTTTCTCAAGGATCATGGTGCGCCCGATTGCGAGGAGGATTGCGGCGTCTTTGTTTGAAAAGAAAACAGTCCAGTATGCTATCTGTACAATGGCAGGGATTGCGACGGCGGCAGCAAAGACCCATAGCGGCCACCGCCGCAGACCTAGGCTGTGGTAGCGGGCCGTCAGTATCCATATCAGCGGAATGATTATTGCCAGAGTCGTTGTGGCGGGCCCGTAAAAGCCAAACCATCGCGTATTGAGTAGGTACAGGACCAATGCCAGCGCCGCTCCGAAGGCGGCAGTAGAGATAAAGCCCTTCAGAAATGTAGCGTGAGACATTAATCAAACCCCAGTCCAGAAGCATTTGCGGGGCGCGTGGATACGTTTGGCCTTCGCCACGTCGCGAGATCTATGAAAACTAACTCGGTGGTCCTCAATTGGCCCTAGGGCTGGGCATATTTGTCGAAAGTTGTGGCTTCGGGGCTTCAGGGGGACACGGAATGTTTGCCGGGCCCTTGTCACGGGGATAGCAACCCGCTTCAAACAATGACTGTTGCGGGAGTTCAGGGACACGGGAAACCGCCATGCTTTTAGGCGCGCGTATCTTTGTTGCAGTCGCTTTTACAATACTCGGGGCAACCTTTATCGCCACGACCGGTGCCCTTTACTATGAGTTTGGCTATCAGGCGAAAAGCGATGCGTGGATTTCGCTCGCGACGTTCTACAGCCACTTGTTTATTTTTTTCCCGCTGTTTGGTGTGTTGGCGCTGGTGGCGTTCTATGTGCCATCGTGCGTCTTCGTAGACATGTATTGGCGGCATGTCTCCTGGGGCAAGCTGCGCTTTACATTAGGCCTGCTCCTCGTCGCCGCCATATCCGTCGGCGCGGGCTGGGGCCTTGGCGGTGGGCAACTTCGTTCCATTTGGGAAGTAAAACCAGAAGTTCTGGCTGAAGATCCGGGCGATCCGCCGGGCTGCAATTCGGCGCAGCAATCGTGTCTGCGGGTTCCTGTGATGACGGCGTTGAGCGATGTGGTGGCGCGCAGCAAAGCGCGCGCTGGCATGTCGCAGTTTGTGCGCAATTGCGAACCCGATCCCTTAATCGAGACGCCCCCTGAGCAACTGTCGCGACGATATTGCTTTGCAACTCAGACGTTGGTCGACGCGGCGACGTGTTGCCAAGCTCAGAAGCAGTTCGGATTGGCTATCCGGAATATGTTCGAGCCTGAGGCCAACCGTTCGTTGATGGTGAAGGTTCACAAGGCGCTGCTGCCGTTCAAGATTTTCTTCCTTTTGGTGGTATTTCTTATTGCCCCGCTGCTGGCGATCCGCCGTCGCGGCATTGCCGAAAACTATGGGCCCTGGATCATTAAGATCGAACGCGGTGTTTTGGTCGGGGCGGTGGCGATGTTGTTCTTCCCAATCATGAACTTGGCATTTCTGCAGTCGTCGGGCTTGCTTTATGGAACGGCTCTCGACTCCGTCTATCGGTCGATCTCTTGGCCGTTGATGTTGACCTTCGGCGGTTGGGCGCTGTTGTTGCTGTTCTTCTTCTTCCGCGATGTCGACAAGGATATTGAGACGGTTGCACGCATCGCCGGTGTCGTCGGTTCCGCGCTGGCTGTGACCAAGTACCAGCTTATTGTCGACTACGCCGTTCGCTTTATGGGCTCCGGGGCGTCGATTACGACGCTCGGCATCATTGCCGCTCTTGTCGGCATCGCGTTCCTTGCCATTGTTCTCCAGCCTAAGCTCAAGAGGTCCAAGGCGAAGGAAGTGCAAGAAGCGCTGGAAACGGGAAGCTAGCGGACGATGATCTCCGGCCCCATCAAAAGCGTTGGCAGGAACGTTGAGATGATCGGTATGTAGGTGATTATAATCAGGAACACCACGAGGACTGCAACGAACGGCAAAGCGGCTCGGACGACCTGAATCAAGTTCATTCCGGTTATTCCGGAGGTAACGAACAGGTTCAGGCCGATGGGTGGTGTGATCATGCCGATTTCCATGTTCACGACCATGATGATACCGAGGTGGATCGGGTCCACCCCAAGCTCCATTGCGATGGGAAAGACGACTGGGGCAACGATCAGGAGAAGCCCTGAGGGCTCCATGAACTGGCCGCCCACAAGCAGCAAGAGGTTCACTGCAATCAGGAACGTGAACCAGTTGAAGCCGGCTCCTATCATCCATTCCGTGATTGCCTGAGGGATACGCTCCGAGGTCAATACGTGTGCGAAAAGCAGCGCGTTCACGATGATGAACATCAGCATGACGATGGTTTTCGATGAGTCGACCATAGATGCGCGCGTGTCAGCATGAAAGAGCGCCGGGAAGAAGACTTTCACGATGAGCCACGTGTTGCGCCCCCAGGGCGGGAGGCCTTTTAGTAGCGTGAGCGGGATGCCGCTTATGCTGCTTTCCGGATCGCGGAGCATAGGGTAAGCGAAGAGTATAATTATTGCACCGCTACCCCCAATGAGCGCTCGATTATCGAGCCCGGCGCCGGGCAGGAAAAAGAACGACAAGATTAGGAAAACGAGAAAAAAAGATCCTGCGTAGACAGAGGCAAAGAAGCCGACACGCGTGCGATGGTCGGTTCCTTCCAGAAGCCAAGGGACGTTTTTGAGTGGGCCGATATCCCGGTAAATGAAGAGAGCGACGAAGCCAGCGTAGACTGCTGCGACGGCTGCGGCTTCTGTCGGTGTGAAAGCACCTCCGTAAATGCCTCCGATTATTATAACGATGAGGAACAGGCCCCAGGCGGCGTCCTTGCCTGCTGAGATGAGTTCGTGAAATCCCTTCCATTCTTCCGCGGGAAAGTTTTTGACGCGCGCCATAATGTAGATGGCGATCATCAGCATCAGTCCAGCGAGAATGCCAGGGAGGACGCCAGCCAGAAACATTCGACCGACCGACACGTCAGTTGCGGCCGCGTAGACCACCATAACGATTGAAGGCGGAATGAGGATGCCGAGCGTGCCGGCATTGCAGATAACGCCTGCGGCGAACTCCTTCGTGTATCCGACCTGACGCATGCCGGCGATGGCGATGGTGCCGATTGCGACGACAGTTGCCGGTGACGATCCCGATAGAGCCGCAAACATCATACAGGCAAATACGCTCGCGATGGCGAGGCCACCGCGTATATGCCCGACCGCAGCTATCGCGAAACGGATGATGCGGCGCGCCACACCGCCCGTGGACATGAAGGTAGACGCGAGAATGAAGAAGGGAATTGCAAGCAGCGTATAGTTCTGTGAGCTGGTGAACAGTTGCAATGCGACGGACGACATCGAGTCGCGAGAGAAAAATGCGATGATCAGAACGCTGGAAAGACCGAGGGCAACGGCGATCGGCACACCGAACAACAGCATACCGAGAACGAGTGCAAATAAGATCCCTGCTTCCATTGCCTCACCCCGATGCGCTTTTATTCGCGAATGGATTGTTTGGTCGATGCCACGAGATCTTCCGCTTCGTGGCTGGCAATAATCGTTTCACGTTTGCCACGCGCGATGTCGATGAAGGCTTGGAGGGAACGAAAGGCGAGCAATGCCAGGCCGACGGGTAAGATCAGGTAGGAAACCCAACGGTGAACGCGATCCTGAAGGCCAAAGGTTTGCTGCACCCATTCCGGATAGCGCAGATCATCCAGGCCGATCCCGATCTTGTACATCTTCGTCCAGTAATCCATGGCGCCGCCGCGCGTGTTCGCGCCGAGCACCTGCATCCAGTCCGCACTGAACAAAATGACCGCGTACAGGATGCAAGCCAGCGCGGCGAACAAGGCCGTGATGCGGTAAATGGGTTTGGGAAACAGGCGGACGACGGCATCAATGCCAAGGTGTGTTCCGGCTTTGATGCCATAGCTCATCCCGAACAAAATCATCCAGGCGAACAGGATGCGGGTGAGTTCCAGAGCTCCGTTCCAACCCGAATTGAAGACATAACGCATGATGACCTGGGTAAAGGAAATCAGCGTAATGGACGCCAAGAGCAGAGCGAGAATGTTTTCCTCGAGCCGCGTGATAAATCGCGACAGCGTCTGCATGCGTTTCTCCCCCTCAAGGCCGAATTGGTGGCCTGTTGGCATAGCGAAAAAGCGCCCCGTCGGGGCGCCTCTCACTTGTTGTCGCGTTAGCTGTTGTTGGCCGCCACAGCGGCATCAATCACATCTTTGCCGATGTCATTTTCGAATTTGGACCAGACCGGTTTCATCGTATCGACCCAGGCTTTGCGTTGTTCTGGGCTTAGCGTACGGATCTTGCTGCCTGCATCAAGAATGTTTTGGCGGTTCTTGGCTTCTTGTTTGACGACGTTGTCGTTGGCCGTTTGCGTCACTTCCTGAGCAATTTTCAGGAACTGTTCGCGAACATCCGGATCAAGTCCGTCCAGCCATTCCTTTGACGTGACGAGCAAGTACGCGAGCAGTTGATGGTTCGTTTCGGTGATGCCGTCCTGAACCTCAAAGAACTTTTGCGTGTAGATGTTCGACCAAGTGTTTTCCTGGCCGTCAACGACGCCGGTCTGCAGCGCGCCGTAGACTTCTTTGAATGCCAGCTTTTGCGCGTTGGCTCCAAGCGCTTCGATCATGGCGACGGCCACGTCCGATGTTTGCACGCGGAACTTCAAACCCTTTGCATCGGTGGGTTCGATGAGCGGTTTGCTGGCAGAAAACTGCTTCAGCCCAGAACTCCAATATCCCAAGCCGATAAAGCCTTTATCCGCTACGACGTTGAGAAGGTCTTTGCCTGACTTGCTGTTTGTGAAGCGATCAACGGCCGAGAGGTCAGCAAAGAGGAACGGGAGATCGAAGAGGCGGTATTTCTTCGTGTAGGCTTCGAATTTGGAAAGCGAGGGTGCTGCGAGTTGGACGTCGCCCAAGAGAAGGGCTTCCATCACCTTGTCGTCGTCGAACAGCTGAGAATTCGGGAAGACCTCCATGCAGGCCTTACCGTTCATCTCTTTGTTCACGCGTTCAGCGAAGAGCGTGGCGGCGTCGCCTTTGGGGTGGCCTGTCGCTTTTACGACGTGGCTGAACTTAATGACGATTTCGCCATCGTCGCAGTTCGCCAAAGCTGGGCTGGTCGCCATGACGGTGGCCAAGGCCGCGCACGCAGAAAAGACTTTGAAACGCATGTGTTTCCTCCGTTTTAACCGCCGGGCATGCACTTGCATAGCCGGATCGGCGTTTACGGCAGGAGGGACGACACGCCTGCCGTACTTAGCCGTTTAAAATTGATTTTTCGTATTCTTTTTGAGTGGTGGGACCGAAAAAGGTGCCGCCCTGATGTTAATCTTACATACTTTTTTGTATCTGCCGAGCACGGCATTCGTTGGGTGTGGAATGCCGTGCCGGCTATGGGCGTGTGCCTTAACCTAGCGATCGATTGCTCTGTTTGATCGCTTCGGCGTCAGCCTGTTCCGCATCGACGTAGACGTTGCCGCCCATTTCCCGGAACTTTTCGCTCATTTCTGTCATGCCCGCTTCCTTGCTGTTCAAGGTTGCGGCGTAGTCGCGGACGTCCTGCGTGATTTTCATCGAGCAGAATTTTGGTCCGCACATTGAGCAGAAGTGCGCGACCTTGTGGGCTTCCTTGGGCAGCGTTTCGTCATGGAATGCCCGTGCCGTATCGGGATCGAGGCCGAGGTTGAACTGATCCTGCCAACGGAAATCGAAACGGGCCCGGGAAAGTGCATCGTCCCGGAGCTGAGCCGCTGGATGTCCCTTGGCGAGGTCGGCGGCATGTGCCGCGATCCGATATGTCACCACGCCGGTCTTGACGTCATCACGGTTCGGGAGACCCAAATGCTCCTTTGGCGTGACGTAGCACAGCATTGCTGTGCCGAACCAACCGATCATGGCGGCGCCGATGCCGGATGTGATGTGGTCGTAGCCGGGTGCTATGTCGGTCGTTAGTGGGCCGAGGGTGTAGAACGGCGCCTCGCCACATTCGGCGAGCTGCTTGTCCATGTTGATCTTGATCTTGTTCATGGGCACGTGCCCAGGGCCTTCGATCATGACCTGACAGCCCTTGTCCCAGGCAATCTTGGTCAGTTCACCCAGGGTTTCGAGTTCGGCGAACTGTGCACGGTCGTTGGCGTCGGCGATCGAACCGGGGCGGAGGCCGTCTCCGAGCGAGAACGACACGTCGTAGGCGCGCATGATGTCGCAAATCTCGTCGAAGTGCTCGTACAGGAAGCTTTCCTTGTGATGCGCAAGGCACCACTTGGCCATAATCGAGCCGCCACGCGAGACGATGCCGGTGACGCGCTCGGCGGTCAGATGGATGTAGGCAAGGCGGACGCCCGCGTGGATCGTGAAGTAATCGACGCCTTGTTCGCACTGCTCGATCAGCGTGTCGCGGTAAAGTTCCCAGGTGAGCTTGATGGGGTCGCCGCCGCATTTTTCGAGAGCCTGATAGATCGGCACTGTGCCGATCGGGACGGGCGAGTTGCGGAGAATCCATTCGCGCGTGTTGTGGATGTTGCGTCCTGTGGACAGGTCCATGACCGTGTCGCCACCCCAACGGATCGACCACACCATTTTCTCGACCTCTTCCTCGACGGAGGAGGTGACGGCGGAGTTGCCGATGTTGGCGTTCACCTTGACGAGGAAGTTACGGCCGATTGCCATCGGCTCGAGTTCAGGGTGATTGATGTTGGCGGGGATGATGGCGCGGCCGCGCGCAACTTCGTCCCGTACGAACTCGGGCGTGATGAATTCGGGGATTGCGGCACCAAAGCTTTCACCGTTGGCAAGCGCACTGGCGGCACGTTCCAGGGCCTTCTCACGGCCCAGGTTTTCGCGGTGGGCGACGTAGATCATCTCTTTCGTGATGATGCCTGCGCGTGCGAACTCCAATTGCGTAACGGGAGCTCCGTTCGCCCCGCGAAGAGGTTTTTGCTTGTTGGGGAAGTCGCGCGCCAACGCGGCACCGGCGACATTGCCGTTGTCTTCCGGCTTGATTTCGCGGCCTTCATAAGACTCAACGCCACCGCGCTCCTCAATCCAGGAGGTCCGAATGCGGGGCAAGCCCTGCTCCACGTCGATTGCCGCGTCGGATTCAGTGTAAGGGCCGGAGGTGTCGTAAACGCGGAAGGTTGGCTCGGCGGGATCGGTCAAAGCGATTTCGCGGAGTGGGACGCGGACGTCAGAATGGCCTTCCGGTGAGGAATAGACCTTGCGCGAGCCTGCGATGGGTCCGGTCGTCACCTTCGGGACCATTAGATCGGCAGTGCGCGTGATTTTATTCATACTAGCTCTCCATTCGCCTTGCGGCTTCAGGCCCGCTGTTGGGCCGGTGAAATCCGCGCTGGCGCCGTCGCCAAACGGGCTGACGGCGCGGTGATGACAAATGCGAGTCAGGCGAAAAAGGAGGTACAGTCGTGTCCGTCCCTTCGCCGGCATGACCCGGATCAGGTTCAAAGGGTGCTCGCACGGCTGCTATGAAGCAATAAGCCTTTAGCGCGATCTCAGCCAGTTGTCCGGCGCCCCTCGGAATAAGCCAAATTGTTATAGACATTGCCCTGTTTTGCAAAGGGCAATCGGATGAAAGCGAACAGAAGATAAGGGAACGATGGATGATCACGCCCGAATACGCCCGCTTGTTTGCGCGCTACAACTGTTGGCAAAACAAGAGCCTGTATGATGCAGCAAGTGCGCTTTCGGATGATGAGCGAAAGGCGAAGCGAGGCGCATTCTTTGGTTCAATACACGCCACCCTCAATCATCTGCTTTGGGGGGATCAGATTTGGATGAGCCGTTTGGCGGGGACGCCGAAGCCGACGGCTGCTTCGATCCCGGACTCCCTTGCTCAGTTCGACGATTGGGATGGGCTTTGCGGTGAGCGCGTGGCTTTCGATCAGATTATTAGTGATTGGACGAAGGCGATGACGCCAGAGATGCTTTCGGGCGACCTGACGTGGTATTCGGGATCGATAGGGCGTGAGTTAACGAAGCCGCGTTGGGTCTGCGTCGTGCATTTGTTCAATCACCAAACGCATCATCGCGGGCAGGTACATTGTTTGCTCACGCAGCTCGGGTGTACACCAGAGGCGACGGACATTCCGTTCATGCCGGAGTAATTTGCTGGAACCGGCTTTGGTTTCTGGATTCGTCATCCCGCGACTTGTTCGCGGGATCCAAGGTTCAGCAAGTGCCAACTATCGCGTTTTGCCCCACGTCTTCCGCAGACACTCTGACGTAGGTTGGATCCCGGCAATAAATGCCGGGATGACAATAGTGCTCGAAAAAAGCGGCTAACGGCCTTCGCGCCACCAGGCGAGGGAAAGTAGGGCCAGAAGTGCAGCCAATGCGATCAGGCCGGTGAACATCGGCGTGAGTTTCACGCCATGCGTGACGTAGGCTTCGCGATCCTTGAGCCCCAACCAGCCGGAGCCTGCCAGCACGCGTGCGTTGCTCATCATGGAGATACGGGGCAGGTTGACGGCGTCAGGTTCGGCTGAGGCCAAAAGGCCGGACGACTTGGTCCAAAACGCACCGCCCCCTGTGGCCTCAATGATCGGGGCCAGCTTTTTGTCGGTCGCGGTGACCTCGCTCATTTCGCGAACGTCTTCCGCACCCGCATGGGCGACGGCGGTAAGCTTGCCGGCAGGTGGTGCGGCTTCCGTTTCGGCCTTGTAAAGACCGGGCATCTTCACTTCGAGCGTTGTGCGCCAGACTCCCGGACCGGCGGGTTCGAGCGTCACCTCGCGGGTTTCTCCGCCCGGCGTTTTCAATTCAACCGGGGCAATATTCTCGCCCATGGAGCGGCGCTCCAGCGACAGGTTGAGGCCGGTTGCAGTGGCGATCAGACGCTCGTCTTCAAGGTCAGGCTCCTTCATCAGCCAATGCGACAGACGGCGGAGTAGGTCCGTATGTGGTCCGCCGCCCTCGTAACCTCTGGCCCAAAGCCATGCTTGATCGGAGGCTAGCAAGGCCACGCGTCCCTCGCCCTTGCGGTCTAGGATCAGAAGCGGTTCGTTACCAGCGCCCTTCATGATCACATTGCCGCTGGTGGGTTGAACCTCGACCTGGCGCAGCCAGCGGCCCCACGACGGCTGGCCATCTTTACCCTTTAGGCCCGGCAGGTCTCGGGTCACGGGATGCTTGATGCCATCGTCAGTGGTGCTGGCCTTGAAGGGTTCCTCGACAACGCGGCCCGTTGGCCGCGCCGGGATGATCGGTGAGAGCGGCGTCCTGTAGAGGCTAACGTTGCCTGCGTAATCGTCGCCTGCCGCGATCAAAACAGCGCCGCCATGTTCGGTGACGTAACGGGCGATGTTGTCGTAGTAGCCGAGCTGCAGAATGCCGCGATGTTGGTAGCGGTCAAAGATTATCAGATCGAAGTCGTTGATCTTTTCCGAGAATAGTTCGCGCGTCGGGAAGGCGATCAATGACAATTGGTTGATCGGCGTGCCGTCCTGCTTCTCAGGCGGACGCAGAATGGTGAAGTGGACGAGATCGACGGCGGCATCCGACTTGAGCAAGTTGCGCCATGTCCGTTCGCCGGCATGTGGTTCGCCGGAGACGAGCAATACGCGTAGATTTTCGCGCACGCCCTCAGCCGCGACGACTGCGCGATTGTTTGCCTGAGTCAATTCTCCTGGTGCCGGTTCGAGTTCGACTTCGAGAATGTTCGTACCGGCATGCGGGAAGGCGAGGTCGAAGGTTTCCGTGCGGCCAATCACCGTGCGGCGTGTCTCGTCGGGTTGGCCTTCGCGACGTACTTTGAGCGTGACGGTCTTGTCCTTATCGTCAGTTTTGCCGGCTTGGACCACACGCAATTCAATCGGCCGAGACTGGCCGACGATGCCGTAGCGTGGTGCGGTTATGATCTCTATGCGGCGATCGAATTCATCGGGGCGGCCAGTGAGTAATGCGTGTACTGGCGCTTCGAAGCCGAGTGCTGCTGCGTTCTCAGGAACGTCGTGCACCTGACCGTCAGTGACCATGATCACGCCGGCGATGCGATCCGGAGGTGTGTCAGCGAGTGCCGCATTCAGTTCCTGGAATAATCGCGTCCCATCCGATTTTCCATCGGAGCGCGACTTCACGGTGATCCATTTGACATCGAGGTTCGGCAGTTTGCCGAGTTTGGTTTCGAGGTCCTGGCGGATGGCGCGGGTCTGTTCGGGCCGTGTTTCGAGCGCCTGGCTAGTGCTCTCGTCCATGACCACAATTGCGACGTTCGCGAGGCTGTCGCGTTGCTCTTCGCGTAACGTCGGATTTGCAAGTGCGGCAAGTATGGCGAGGACGGCGAGCGCGCGAAGGGGTGCGCCGCGCGTCTTGCGGATAAGCATCAAGGCGATGAGTGCAAGCGCAAGAGCGCCACCGATCCAGAAGAACTCCGGTGGAAGGAAGGGAGCGAAATCTACTGACCAGTTCATTAGCTTCCTTACTGACCGAGACGCTCAAGCAGCGCGGGCACGTGCACCTGATCGGCTTTGTAGTTGCCTGTCAGCGCGTGCATGACGATATTGATGCCGGTCCGGAAGGCCATCTCGCGCTGACCTTCGCCACCGGGAACGGTGGGGTACAGCGGGCGTCCGTTCGCATCGAGAGCCCAGGCGGCAGCAAAATCGTTGGACGTTATGAGGATCGTTGAAACGCCATCAGCGCGGCGTGCCTCACGATTGCTTTCGGCAGACGCGACGCCACCGGCTTCAACCCAAAGCTGCCCGCTATCCCAACGCCCGGGGAAGGAGCGCAGCAGATAGAACGACTTGGTAAGGACGTGGTTCTGCGGCACCGGTTCGAGGCGCGGGATATCAAGCTTGCCCAATATTCTCTGGAGAGCTGAGGATTCGCTGCCGGGAAATCCCAGTCCGGCGGGCATTCCGCGGCCTTGGTCGCGCGTGTCGAAGACGATCATCCCGCCTTGCTTCATGTATGCGTCGATCTTGGCAAGCGTTTCTTCCGGGAGGGTGGGGGTTGAATCCAAAACGGGCCAGTAGAGGACAGGATAGAAAGCGAGTTCGTCCTTCACGACATCGACCGGCATGGGATCGCCTGGAGTCACAGCGGTGCGCAAGGCGAGAACCCGGCAGAGACCAGCAAGACCAATGCGGCTCGTATCGTCAGTTTGGGCATCGCCGGTGACGACATAACCTAACGTCACCTTGCTCGTGGCAGCCATCGCTTTGGCATCGTCGGTCGCGGAATTTTGCCGAGGCGCTTGCACTCCTGCTTGAGCAAATGCAGGAGCGGCATGGAACGTCGCGGCAAGGCTCGTTGCGATTACAGCCATCGCCACAACGGATCTCGCGACGGCGGGACCGGAGCGTCCGAACAGGCGTCCCCCTGATTGCAGGAGAAGCACTGCGATCATGTCGGCGAGTATCAGAGCGAAAGCCGCAGCAAGGAGCCAGGGTTTCAAGGGTTCCGCCTCTGCATTCTCGTAGCTGCGGTGTGCGGCCCCTGTGGGCAGAGACGTAATTGGTGCAAGCGTGTCGTTGCTGCGAATGATGTTGATGGCACGGGGACTGCCGCGCGAGCCGTAATAGCCGGGTGGGTGTTCCAAACTCGCGGTGGTGTCGGCGAACTTTGCAACTTCCACGCCGCGCGATGCGGGAGGCGGTGGTGTGAGAACGCCAAAACCATCGAGTGTTTGTAGAGGCGCCAACGTGCTCGTGTCGGATGCGACCTCTTCCCCGTTGGCAGACGTTTGGGCGTCCGTTGTTTCCGAGCTGCCGCCAAGTCGGCCCAACGTCGATACGCGCTTTAAGAGTTCAACGAATAGACCTGATATCGGCAGGTTCGACCAGTCCGAGTTTCCGGTGACGTGGAACAGTACGATCATGCCATCGCCGCGCCGGTCTGCGGTGACCAACGGTGTGCCGTCTGCGAGGCGAGCCCAGACTTGCGTCTCAGGTGTCAGGCGCGCGGGGTCGGCCAAAACCTGGCGATTTACGACAACGTCATTGGGGATGGTCAGGCCCGCGAAGAGACTGTTCTCGTCGAAGGGGGCCAGCTTCTGCGGTGTGGACCACGAGAGCGCGCCTCCGAGTGTGCGACCACCAATGCGCAAGGGAACCGGAAGCAAATCGTCGCCGCCCTTTTCAAGGCGCGGGCCAGCGAAGCGCACGAGGACGCCCCCCTTTTCGATCCATGTCCTCACTTGATCTTCCGCCTCCGGTGTCAACGTACCGATGTCGGCGAAGATCAAGATGCTGACGTTTTGCGCGAGGGCCTGATCGATGCCAGCTGCTAGGTTGGCGTCGCGAGGTTTCACGATCTCGGCGGTCGGGGCCAACGCCTTCTCGATGTAATAGAACGGCGCCAGAAGCGGCTGTGCTTGCTCGCTCGTTTCGCTTGAGATGAGGCCGACGCGTTGCCATTGGGATCGCGCATCCAAGAGGCTAACGGCACCGGCTGATCGCGAGTCGGCAATTGCTATGCGCGTGATCTGATTGCGCAGTTCTAAGGGAAGCTCGAAGGTCGCCTTCGTTTCGGAAGCGCCGCTGTTGAAGGTAAATTGAGCGGAGCCGAGTTGGGCACCGCGTGTCGAATAGGCATGAAGAATTCCGTTCGCAGGCCCGTTGGTTCCAGTACGAAGAACCCGAGCCTCGAGTTTGCCACCGGTGCCGACGTTGCCTACGAGCGCGCGCGGCGCGGACCCGGTCGGGTCATCGACGACCGTGAACGTTCCGCTTGTTGCCAAGCCGTTCATCATCTCGGCGAAGGTTGTTGTCTCGCCCTTATGATCCACGCCATCGCTGAGCCATATGACGCTGACGCCCTTGGCGTCGGCAGCCGTCAGAGTTTTAGACAGCGCTTCTGCCGCGGCGTTGCGCGTTGGTGCGAAGGGTTGGGGCATCATCGCCCGTGCCGTCGCACGCGCTTGCGCCGGCGCTTCGATCTTGGCCTCGAAGGTCTGCGCTGGAAACGCGGTTGGAACGATCACCACAGGACGCGATTGCGACTCTGCCGTGGAGATCATCCGGTCGACCATTGCTTGTCGCGCGGTCCAATCCGGTGCTGAGGCCCAACCATTGTCAACGACGATTGCGACAGGTCCATCGCCAGCGAGTGGTGCGTTGCGTTCCGGATTTAGGATGGGTTCAGCCAACGCAAGGATGACAAGAGCGGCTGCCAATAAACGGATCAGCAGCAGCCACCAGGGGCTCTTCGCGGGTGTCTTTTCACGGTTTTCAAGCCCGACGAGAATACGCGTCGGGGGAAATGTGAGTTGCTGCGGGCGCGGGGGAACGGTGCGCAGCAGCCAATAGATGATGGGCAATGTACCGAGGGCAAGCAACAGCCATGGATTGAGGAAGGCCAGAGCGCCGAGCGTCATGGGGCGCCTCCAACACCGGCTGTTTGCCAGCGGTAGCTTGCCGCTCCCTGCTGCAGTTGCATGATGAGATTGAGCAGTGGTTCGGAAGCCGGACGGTCGGTGTGGTGCACCATCATCGACCAGCCAAGTCTGCGCGTAATTTCGCGCAGGCCATCACGATGAGCATTTAGTTTGGCTTGATAACGCTCCCGCAGGCTCTCGGCACGGTCGGCGATCCAGTGTTCACCGTCTTCCGGATCCACGAATTCCATTCGGCCGGTGAAAGGTAAACTCTCTTCGGAGGGATCGAGCACCTGAATAAGGTGGCCGGTAACATGGCTCGAACCGAGTTTCTTGAGGCGTTCGGCGATAACGTCCAAGGGGTCGAGGAAATCGCTGATCAGGATGAGGCCGGAGAAATTCGAGAGGCGCGCGCTGGGCGGTAAACCGCCAGCAAGAGCCGCTTCGTGACCGTGGACGGCGATGGCTTCAGCGATGCGGCGGCTGGCACGCCGGCTGGCCGTTGGCGGCATCACGCCCAACAGACCGGCCCGTTCGCCACCGCGTACTAGCAATTCAGCGATCGCGAGTGTGAGAATGACGGCGCGATCTCGCTTGGTCATCGGCGCAAGCGCACTGGAATAGTTCATCGACGGAGAGAGATCGGGCCAAAGCCAGACGGTATGTGCCGCTTCCCACTCGCGTTCACGCACATAGACATGTGTCGCGCTTGCGGTGCGCCGCCAGTCAATCAGCGTCGTGGAATCGTTGGGCTGGTACTGCCGGAATTGCCAGAAGGTCTCCCCCGGGCCGGCACGGCGACGGCCATGAATGCCGTGGGCCACCGTGTGCGCGATGCGCTGGGCTTCGATCATGAGGTCGGGCAACCGATCTGCCAGTTCATGAGATGCCGCTTCCAGAGCGGTAAATGTTGGGCTTCCGGCGGTTGCGGCCGTCTGCCTCGTGAACCGGATCATCCGCTTACTCCGCAGCCGCCTCGGCCAGACGGGCGATAATGCCACTGATATCCTTGCCCTCAGCGCGTGCAGAGAACGACAAGGCCATACGGTGCTTCAAGATTGGGTCAGCGAGCGCGACGACGTCCTCGACGGAGGGGGCGAGCCGACCATCGATAAGCGCCTTGGCGCGGATTGCGAGCATGAATGCTTGACTTGCACGGGGCCCCGGGCCCCACGCGATGAACTGGTCGGTTTCCTCGTTGGCCCCCGTTCCAGGGCGCGCGGAGCGCACCAATCGTAAAATGGCTTCAACGACGCGGTCGGGAACCGGCATCTGTCGAACTAACCGCTGAATAGACAGAAGATCGTTGGCGGAGAGCACAGACTGAACGGGACTGTCATCGAGACCGGTGGTGGCGTACAGCATGCGACGCTCCGCAGCGAGGTCGGGGTAGCCGACGTCGATCTGCAGCAAGAAGCGGTCGAGCTGTGCTTCGGGGAGCGGATAGGTGCCTTCCTGCTCCAGCGGGTTTTGGGTTGCGAGCACGTGGAAGGGGGTGGGGACATCATGGCGGACACCTGCTACGGTGACGTGATGTTCCTGCATGGCCTGCAGCAATGCAGACTGTGTTTTAGGCGAAGCGCGGTTAATTTCGTCGGCCATCAGCAACTGCGTGAAGATCGGCCCCTTGATGAAGCGGAACGAGCGTTGTTGGCCGGGGACTTCGTCTAGAACTTCCGAGCCGATAATGTCGGACGGCATGAGGTCAGGCGTAAACTGCACACGCGTGGCGTCCAGGCCCAGGACACGGCCGAGTGTCTCGACCAGCAACGTTTTGGCGAGGCCGGGCACACCAATCAGCAGAGCGTGACCGCCTGATAGAATGGTGATCAGCGCGCGTTCGATGACCATCTCTTGACCAAAGATCACGCTGCCCGCGGCACGGTGAGCTTTTTGTACGCGCTCGGCCGCAGCTTCGAGCTTGGGAACGATCGCTTCTTCGGTCTGAATGATATTTGTCATTTAACGCTGCCTAGATTGCTCGTATCGGTGCCAGTCGGGGATCCGGTGGCTCATCTGGATAACGCAAAGATTCCGGTCAGACTAAGTTAAACACGATCAAGCCCTGTAAAGTTCGGGTCAAGTGAATGTTACGTAAGGGCTGTGATGTTGCACAAAGGAAAAGGTTTATAGGTTCGATGCAGCAGAACGGCGGCGGCAATAGGATCAATGGCTTGGCAGAGCTGTTGACGCGATCTGGTGCTAACGTCGCGGCTCCGGTTGAGCTTTGGAATCCACCATATTGTGGGGATATCGGGCTGAAGATCGGTGGCGACGGAACTTGGTATTATCAGGATAGTCCAATTCGTCGCATGCCGCTCGTCAAGCTTTTTGCCCGCGTTTTGCGGCGAGACGAGGACGGCCGCCACTATCTCGTGACTCCGGTTGAGAAGGTTGATGTCGTCGTAGAGGACGCGCCATTTCTGGCTGTCGAAATGGAATGTAGGGGCGCGGGCGCGGACCAAACTCTGCTATTCCGGACAAACGTTGACGATATTGTTGCTTGTGGACCCGACCGGCCACTTCGGTTCGGCTATGATGTGCAAAATGGTGGGTGCAAGCCCTACGTGACCGTGCGCGGGCGGCTCGAAGCCTTGGTTTCGCGCGCCGTTACTTATGATTTGCTCGCGTTGGCCGAAGCCTTTGACGCGAGGGACGGCACGCTGGGTGTGTGGAGCGGTGGCGAGTTTTTTGCCATCGACGCATAGCTGTGCCGTCAGCCCGAAAATGTTCGCGGTTAGTGAAGCTTGAATTCGTTGCCTACCAGCTTCAACTCCGCTGGGCTAACGAGGTGGCGGTGATTGACGGATACTTTGTATAACTTGCCGTCCAAGTTTGCTTCCCAAAAGTCCAGAAAGCTCTTCAGTTTTGGAAACTTGGGATGGAGATCGTAATCCTGCCAGAGATAGGTTTGCAGAAGCGAGGGATGATCGGGTAGGCGATAAAGAATTTCGGCTGTCGTCAGTGTATAGCCCGTTAGCATGCGGCTGAAATCCGTATCGGACATGCATCACTCCTTTTGTGTCTGTTGGCTCGTTGTCAGATACAGAGTAGATGGTAGACCGATTTGGTCGCTCTTGATAATAAAATTATTAAATTTCAATAGCTTGGCAGCATTCGCGGCAGATTGCTAGCAGTTCTGTCCTCTGTGCCCACTTAAGTGTAGAGATCCCTTCAGAGCAGCTGTCAGACGATGGAGCTTCCTCGTGTTCGAGATCATGCTCGCCAGTTTCGCTACGTTCTTTGCGACCGTCGGGCCGGTCGAGGCGGCTGTACTTTTCGCTACGTTCACGGCGAATTTGCCGAGATCCCAGCGTAATATCATGGCCCTTCGCGCGGCATTTCTGGCGACACTTATCCTGTTTGTGTTCACGCTTCTAGGGCAGCCGTTGCTAGCCCGTTTAGGGGTTTCTATAGCCGCGCTTCAAACAGCCGGCGGAGCCGTTCTGGCCTTGATCGCGCTGGATATGATTTTCAGCCCGTTGGGGACTGGCTTTAAGCTCACCGTCCCGGAAGGCGAGGAGGCGCTTGAAAAGCACGACCTTGCGGTTTTTCCAATGGCGACGCCGTTGCTCGCCGGTCCTGGCGCAATGAGTGGGGGCATTTTGCTCGCGGCCAATGCCGGGGGAAACACTCTCTTAATTATTGGGGTTCTCCTGGGACTTTTGGCGGTGATGGCGATCACGCTCGTGCTGTTGCTCCTAGCACCGGAGGTCTCAGCTGCGCTGGGTGTCACAGCGCAGCGTGTTCTCATGCGGGTCGTCGGGTTGCTCCTCTCAGGCATTGCCGTTCAAGCGATGTTCGATGGTATTCGCGCCAGTGGTTTGCTCGGTGGAGCCGGCTAACCGCCCACTCCCGCTAACTTCTTCATCCGCGCCCACTCCGCCTCAGGAAATTTGGGTCAGATACGCACGGCTTTTAGGCGGGCATTAACTACGTTCGTGATTGCATAGGGAGCATTCAGGTCTGTCTTGCCGTTCGCCGAAGGTTAGAGCGGCGGTGTGCCTGATGGTCACGAGTTTGTTTCGCGGGCCGCGTTTCCTTGTTGGGGAGGCCTGTGCGTATCTAAGGGCGTAATTGTATGTGTTTGTTGTGTTCCGGCATTATGCCGTTGCGTCGTAAGCGCCGGATGCTGCGCGGTGCGGTGCTGGCGCTTACCATTCCGTTGGCGGCGTGTGCGGCTAATACTGCTCAGCTGTCGGATTCTTGGCCTGGCGAGGGACCAACGCGCCTTGCCGGTTATACGGCTGAAGGCAAGCCGACGGCTCACCGCCGCGTGCGGATGGAAGCAGACGGCATGGAAAGCCAAGCGCTTCCGTTGAGCCGTCAGGCCAATGAGCCGGATGACCCGTCAGAGCCTTTCAGCCCTAACTACGGGCGCGTTCAGGTTTATCGTACGGATGCTACAAGTCCAGTCGAAGCAATACCGATTCCAGCTGATCTTCCGGCTGATTTTCGCGAAAAGCTGGTCTACGCGACCGCGAACTGATGCGTAGAGCAGTTGGAGGGCGGAGCCCTTTCGGGAAATCTTACGTTGGATAAAAAAACGGGCCTGTCCGACAAGCCCGTACATTTTCGGTTTTTTCAGTGAAACCAAGCGTCGGGCCTCGCCGTCGCAATTAGGCTTTGTGGCCGAAATACTTATCTACGACGAGCCGTCCGGCTTCCTGGGTCGGTACACCTCGAGCGCGCAAGTGCGAATAAGCATGCTGCGCGGCGCGGCCCGACTTCAAGCCCTCAATTGCTGCAGAGACCCAGCTTTTCTGGGGCTGAGGAACAGTGTGCTTTACCCGGCCCAACGCTAGGTGGCTCTGATGTGTGGCAGAATTCAACATGGCCTTTTCCTTTGCGAATTTGGTGACCAGTTGGGCTACCCCCCTGGGTAGCTGCTCGATCATCTCTTGTGATTGGTATATGGTATGCCAATGTTGCGGCGCAAGGTTATTGGTGCTGTTGCACGGCTGATATGCCGGATTTGCATGGCTTCGAGCTGTGGTTTGGTTGTTGCGCGTGCGTGGTCGAATGCTGCGCTAGCGAACTCCAAGGTGGTGATGCGGGTGGGAGCAAAGCGTTAGAAGGCTCTGCAACTTTTCGTTTTGCTCAAGCCATAGGAGATTTAATCGCGTTGCTTCCGGTGGCGCACGTCGGGCACGGCTGGTGATTGGATGTCTGGGACGGGACCAATAGAACTTAAGCGATGGTTGGAGGTGATGCGACCGGAGGACCTTGTCGCAGACATCGATGCTATCTTTTTCGCGGCGAGCGCCACTCAGCACTTCGAGAGTGCATCTGTGCGGGAGGCTTTCCGTGACCGGTGGCTTGGCCGCTATCTGGAGCACTATCCCGAGTGGTTTTATGTGGCCGTTAGTTCGGGGCAGGCCGTTGGCTACCTTGCGGGTTGTCTTGAAGACCCGGCTTTATCTCCCCGATTTTCTGACATTGCATTTTTTGAGACGTTTGCGGATCTCACGCCTGCTTATCCAGCTCACCTGCATATCAATTTGGATGCGAGTTATCGTAATGCAGGGCTGGGAGGGCGTTTGATCGATTTATTTGTAGCCGATGCGGAGGCAGCAGGCGTCGCAGGAATTCATGTCGTCACTGGATATCGATCCCGCAATCGCACCTTCTATCTGCGTAATGGATTTGAGGTGCTTCGGGAGCTGCCCGATGTTGATCCCGCCCTCGTCTTTCTTGGTCGCCGGCTCTCTGTCCAAACGGAGTGCAGTTGATTTTGCTGCGTGTTTGTTTGCCTCTTGGGGCTGGGTTCGGCATAGTTCAGCGCGAACCTGGCCGGGTACGGCGGATAGCTTCTTCGGCGTCCTGGCGGTCCGATTGAAAATGGGAGTTTTATAGTGCCATCACGCCGGCTTGATGCATCCACTGCCGACGCGGGGTTACCGGCTGTTTTAATGGTCGGGGTCAATAAATGGTTTGGTGACTTTCACGTCCTCAAGGATATCAACCTGGAGGTTGAAGAAGGCGAACGCATCGTCATTTGCGGGCCTTCCGGGTCCGGCAAATCGACGTTGATCCGGTGTATCAATCGACTTGAGCCCCATGAGGAGGGGCAGATCATTGTCGATGGTCATCAGCTTACCGACGATCTTCGGCAGATCGACAAGATCCGATCCGAAGTCGGGATGGTGTTTCAGAACTTCAACTTGTTCCCGCATTTAAGTGTGTTGGATAACTTGTGCTTGGCTCCGCAATGGGTACGCAAGATGCCGCGCGCTAAGGCCGAGGAGGTCGCGATGACCTATCTCGAGCGGGTCAAGATCCCGGAACAGGCGCATAAATTTCCCGGTCAGCTTTCGGGGGGACAGCAGCAGCGGGTCGCGATCGCCAGGGCCCTATGCATGAATCCGCGCATCATGCTTTTTGATGAGCCGACGTCTGCACTCGATCCGGAAATGGTCAAGGAGGTGCTCGACGTCATGATCGAATTGGCCGAACAAGGCATGACGATGCTTTGCGTCACTCATGAAATGGGGTTTGCGAAGGCGGTCGCCGACCGGGTCATCTTCATGGACTTTGGAGAGATCGTTGAAGTTGCGCCGCCAGCGGAGTTTTTCGCATCGCCAAAGTCGGACCGTACACGTACTTTTTTGTCCCAGATACTCGAGCACTAAGTAAACTCCGGCCTTAAGCTCGCCACGGAGGTTCAGCACCAAGGCCATACAGTCTGGGCTCTAAATCACAGGCCATTTTGAATTGTTCAGTTGTGAACGCGGGAGGAGAGATCGGATGAAGCAATTGGTGAGAGTGGCAGCGGCGCTGACGGCAGGCGTGCTCTTTTGCGCAACGCCAGCAGCGGCTCAACAATCATCGGTGCTGGAAACCGTGAAATCTCGCGGTCAGCTTTTTTGTGGTGTCAACACGGGGCTTGCCGGATTTGGCGCGCCCGACGACAAGGGCAATTGGAAGGGACTCGACGTCGATCTTTGCAGAGCGATCTCGGCCGCGATCTTCAAGGATCCGAACAAGGTCAAATTCGTACCGCTCACGGCGAAGGAGCGGTTTACGGCGCTTCAATCGGGTGAGATCGACGTTCTTTCACGTAACACGACCTGGACCATGAGCCGGGATACATCGTTTGGCTTGAGCTTTGCCGGCATCAACTACTACGACGGCCAAGGGTTCATGGTGAAACGGTCGCTTGGTGTCGTATCCGCCAAGGAATTGTCGGGGGCAAGCATCTGCGTGCAGGCCGGCACGACGACAGAGAAGAATCTCGCCGACTATTTCCGCTCCAACAAGATGGAATACAAACTGGTCGTGTTCGAGAAGCTGCCGGAGACGATCGCAGCCTACAACGCAGGGCGCTGTGATTCCTTCACGACGGATGTCTCGCAGCTGTATGCGATCCGGCTGACGTTGGGCAAAGCCGATGACCATGTTGTTTTGCCGGAGATCATTTCGAAGGAACCGCTTGGTCCGGTTGTGCGACAGGGCGATCCGCAGTGGTTGAATATCGTTCGATGGACTCTCAATGCGATGCTCAATGCCGAGGAACTCGGCGTGAACCAATCGAACGTGGATTCAATGCTGAACTCGGACAACCCGTCGATCAGGCGTCTGCTTGGGAAAGAAGACACATTCGGAGCTGCGATCGGACTCGATAACGATTGGGCGTTTCAAATCATCAAGCTTGTTGGAAACTACGGCGATAGCTTCGCTCGCAATGTCGGTGCGCAATCCCCACTTGGGATCGCGCGCGGTCAGAACGCACTCTGGAAGGACGGCGGATTGCAGTATGCACCGCCGATCCGGTAACGCCGGGCCACTCGAAATTGTGGTGGCTTTATTGGGTGTAAGGGGTGGGAGGCATCTGCGTGCATCCCACCAAGGGCGTTAGGGGCGGCCACGGTGGCGAAACTAGCTAGGCGCGACGGAGCTGTGAAGCAAACACGGCAACTCACTGACTATTTCTATGACCCCAAGGTGCGGGGCATCCTTTTTCAGGTCATCGTCGTCGCTTTGATCTCATGGCTCGTTTACGGCGCTGTTCTTAACACGGTCAACAATCTGGAGGCTCAGGGGATTGCGTCCGGCTTTGGGTTTCTGGACCGTACTGCCGGCTTCGATATTTCTCAGTCCCTAATCCCTTACGAAAATACGATGACCTACGCCCGGGCCTTTTGGGTCGGGCTTCTCAATACACTGCTCGTTGCGGTGCTCGGGATCGTTTTCGCGACGACCGTCGGCTTTATGATCGGCGCAGCACGTCTTTCGCAGAACTGGCTTATTGCGCAGCTCGCGACGGCCTACGTCGAGATCCTGCGGAATCTGCCTCCGCTGCTCATGTTGTTTGCTGTCTATTTTGGGGTTCTGAAAACGCTCCCGTCACCGCGTGAAAGTCTCGCGCTGCCGTTTTCGAGCTACCTCAATTCGCGCGGTCTCTATGTTCCCGCAGTCCATTGGGAGCCGGGCTTCGGTGTCGTTGTCGCTTCTTTGTTTGTAGCGGCGATGTGTGTCATCGCTTATTGGGTTTGGGCACGCTGGCGACATACTCAGACGGGCCGGCAAATGCCGATCCTACTGCCTAGCCTCGGTGTCATCGTCGGCATTCCTCTCCTTGCCTTTTTGCTCATGGGTATGCCGCTGTCGTTCGACCCACCGGTTCAGGGCCGCTTCAACCTTACTGGTGGCATTGCGTTGTTGCCCGAGCTGATCGCGCTGCTGGTGGGGCTGTCGCTTTATACGAGTGCTTTCATTGCTGAGATCGTTCGCGCTGGAATTATGGGCGTCCCTACGGGACAACGGGAAGCGGCTGCCGCTCTTGGGCTCAAACCAGGTCAAATTCTTTGGCTTGTCGTTTTTCCGCAGGCGATGCGCATCATCATACCTCCGCTGACTAATCAGTATCTCAATCTGACTAAGAACTCGTCCTTGGCCGTTGCGATCGGCTACCCTGACCTTGTGTCCGTTTTTGCTGGGACGGTTCTCAACCAAACGAACCAAGCGGTCGAAGTCATTTTGATTACGATGTCGGTTTATCTCGTGCTCAGCTTGCTGACGTCGCTCTTCATGAATTGGTTTAACCAGCGCATGGCGCTGGTGGAGCGGTAGGAGCGCGAAATGGCAACGAATCCCGTACGCAGCGCCGCCGTTAACCGATCCAGGCCCGTTGGCCCGTCAGGCTTGAACGCAATCACGCAGTGGCTTCATCAAAACTTGTTTTCGAGTTGGGGCAACACGTGCTTGACCCTCTTAGGCGGCGCTCTGGCCTATTGGGTGATCGCGGGGTTTCTCGACTGGGCTGTCTGGCACGCGGTGTATACCGGTACTGACGGATCTGCGTGCGACGTGGTTGGAGCCGGGGCGTGCTGGCCGTTTATCAGCGCGAAGCTCCAGATCTTCATGTACGGGCGCTACCCTACGGAAGAACTCTGGCGAGTTAATCTCACCTATGTTCTTGCTCTGGTCGGGCTTGTTCCCCTGATGTTGCCGGGGGTGCCGGGCAAAATCTGGCTGACGGCCTATATGCTCCTCGTTTTTCCGGTCGTCGCGTTTTTCCTGCTGACTGGCGCCGAACCACTTGGCTTGCCGGTTGTGCCAACCTCACGTTGGGGTGGGCTGCTTGTCACCTTAGTCGTCGCCTGTGTGAGCATCGCGATATCGTTTCCGCTCGGTATCATTCTGGCTTTAGCGCGGCGTTCGGATTTGCCGCTGATCAAGTGGCCCGCGATTTTTTTCATTGAGTTTGTACGCGGCGTTCCGCTGGTAATGGTGCTCTTTTTCGCGTCGGTGATGCTGCCACTATTCCTGCCCGAGGATCTTACGATCAACAAGTTGCTGCGGGCTTTGATCGGCGTTGCTTTGTTTTCGGCGGCGTATCTGGCGGAGGTGGTGCGCGGTGGATTGCAAGCCATTCCGCGCGGGCAGTACGAGGCTGCGGAGGCTTTAGGCCTCTCTTATTGGAAGACGATGGGGTTCGTCATCCTGCCTCAGGCGCTGAAGCTCGTCATTCCGGGTATCGTCAACTCGTTCATTGCGCTCTTCAAGGATACCAGTCTCGTATTGATTATCGGGTTGTTCGATCTTTTGGGGATCGTCCAGCAAGCGGTTGCGTCCGATGCCAAGTGGTTCTCGCCCCAAACGGCGGCGACGGGATATGTCTTCGCCGGCTTTGTGTTCTGGATTTTTTGTTTCGGGATGAGCCGCTATTCAGCGTGGCTCGAGCGGCGGCTCGCGACGGGGCATCGCAGTTAAACGTTTAGCCGATCAATTTTCTGACATGGTCAGCGATTGATAGGCAGCAGGTCAGGCCTGGGCTTTCAATTCCGTAGAGTCCGATAAGTCTCGGGATGCCGTGTATCTCGGGGCCGTGAATTGCAAAGTCCGCCGTTGAGGTTCCGGGAGGATGAATTTTGGGCCGTATTCCTGTGTACCCTGGCTGTAGAGAGGCTTGAGGCAGCGAGGGCCAGTATCGGCGGATCGCGGTTTCGAAATCGGCTTGGCGTCGTCCGTCCGCGTCATCAAAAGTGTAATCCACCTGGTCGATCCAAGTAAGATCGGGGCCGAAGCGCGCCTGACCCGCCATATCGAGCGTGAGATGAATGCCGAGCCCTGCTTGGGGAGGGACGGGATAGATCAGGTGCTTAAACGGCACGCGGGTCGACAGCGTGTAGTAGTGTGCCTTGGCGAGATACCGCTTCGGGGGCATGTAGCTGCCATTCGTTTTTCCGTGAATGAAAGCGGCCAGATGTTGGGCTTCGAGGCCGGCTGCAATAATCAGATTGTGTGCCGTGAGCGTCGTCGTTTCGCCGTCTGAACTTTGCGTAGTGACGACGAAATTACCCTGCGCGTTTTGTGACAAATTCTCGACGGAGACATTCAGTACAACTTGACCGTTTCCAGCTTCGATCAATCCTTCCAGCGCTAGCATCAGGGCGTGGGCATCGATTATCCCCGTGGATGGGGAATGGAGGGCTGCGACGCAGGCAATGTCGGGCTCAAGCTCCCGCACTTCCTTAGGACTCAAGCTGCACAAATCCGAGACGCCGTTGGCTTTTCCAGCCGCCGAGATCCGATCAAGTTGCGGAGTTTCGTCCGGAGACGTTGCGACGAGAATTTTTCCGCAGCGCTTGACGGGAATACCGGCCTGCTGCGCAAAATTATAAAGCTGGTCCTTGCCCCTTACGCAAAAGCGGGCGCGCATGCTGTCGCGTGGATAGTAAATCCCGGCATGGATGACTTCGGAGTTGCGTGAAGAGGTTTCGGCGCCGATCAGCTTGTGCCGTTCAAGGACCATGACTTCGCCACCGTCGTCCGTGAACGCGCGTGCGATCGCTAAGCCGATCACACCTGCGCCGATAACAACGGTTTCGATATCTGCGGACATTGCCGGTGATCCTGTAGCGTTTCGGGGCTCCGGTTAGATCCGAAATTGTTCTCCTACAGCTTAACAAAAAAGGACCTGCCGCGTTATCGGCAAGTCCCTTGTCATGATTGGTGCCAGTGCCGGCTTTAGCCGACTGAATTCGGAGTGGGTGCGAGCATCGGGGGCATTTCGCTTTCCGTCACGTTCGCCATGGGGTCTTCGCTTCGCCGCGACTTGCCTTCGAAGAAGGCGCCCTGCTCGATGGCGAGGGCTTGGTGATAAATGTCACCTTCGACGTGGCTTTGAGCCTGCAACATAACGCGACGGCCGCGGATTGAGCCCATCACATGTCCCCGCACAACTACTTCGTCTGCGAGAATGCCGCCGGTGATGCGGGCACGTTCGCCGACGATGATGTGGGTCCCGTGGATGTCGCCTTCAACGTCGCCGTCGATCTGGACCTGACCCTTGGAACTCAGGTTGCCATGGATTGTCAAATCCGGGCCGATAATGGATGGCGGGAGACGGTCACCGTTGGTGGGTGCGCCTGCAGTAGCAGAACGGGGTATAGCTGGTTGGGAAGGGGCGCCGGCACTCGGTGTGGCGGGTGGCTTGGGTGGTTCGGTCTCATTCTTTTTAAAATTCGGCAGCATGACGTCAAAGATCTCCACCTCAACGCAACAGGAACGCGTGCAATGGCGCGTAAGGGGTTACGCGTCTCCAAATTTATTTCAACCCGAAGCGGTTTTCCCTTGTTCAGCCTCTAGCATGTTTCCCCTAGCAGGTCACGCGGGCTTCAGCGCGACAAGTTGTGGAAATGGGGGATCGCCTGGACTTCGGAAGGCTAGCGTAGAAGGCCGAACTATTGTGCCAACTCTTGGGCAGCAGCCAAGACTTCGGCGGCGTGCTCCTTCACCTTAACTTTGCGCCATATGCGGGCGATCTTGCCGTTTTTATTGATCAAGAACGTGCTTCGCTCGATACCCATGAACTTGCGGCCGTACATATTTTTCTCGACCCAGACGCCATAGGCGTTTGCCGCTGTTTGTTCGGGATCGGAGATCAAGCGCACGGTGAGCCCGTGTTTGTCGCGGAATTTGCAGTGGCTGCTGGGGCTGTCGGGTGAAATGCCGAGCACTATTGTGCCGGTGTTGGCGAATTTCTCGCTCAGGGCAGTAAAGTCCAGCGCTTCGGTGGTGCATCCTGGTGTGTCGTCTTTCGGGTAAAAATAGAGGACAACCTGCTGGCCCTTCAGGTCTGACAGAGTGACGGTGTTGCCGTCGCTGTCGGAAAGTTCGAAGTCCGGTGCGCGATCACCTTCTTGAGCCATGGATAAGTGCCTTTCTTTCGTCGTTTTTTGACCAACACATCTGGTCTAATCGAAGGCTGGTGCGGATGGTTTCTTATGTAAGGAACCGTTTCGGGGATGGCGCGAGACAGAGCGCCTGTGGGTTGGCATCGGAAACATCATAGTCGGCTTCGGTTTGGAAGGGTATTGCGCGCTTACTTCAGGTTCAGTGCGTGATGCTCCTGAAGAATCGGATTTGCGACCTGTTGGTGCCGTAGTCGTGCCAGTGTGAATAGTCGGAGCAGGTGACGGGTGGATCGTCGACAGGGGTATCCTCGACAATACAATTCGCCACAGCAGCGTGCGCCACGACGTAAGCCGGTTCGTGGCCCCGTTCGCCCACGCGAACTTCCGGATGGAGAGCGCTCGGGGTGGCTTCGGGGAACCGCGAAGTTTTGCGGTCTGAGCCTCATCCCGGTCGTTCTGCTCGTTCTGCTCTCGGTTGGCCTCTTGTATTTCCGCCTTCTGCAGGGGCCGGTGTCTCTGAACTTTCTCGTCAAATCTGTGGAGCAGGGCATCAATGCCGAGCTCACCGGACTTGATGCAGCGATCGACGATATTGTCGTGACATTAACGGACAATGGTGCGCTGGAGTTCAGGCTAGAGAACCTGCAATTCTCTGAACGTGACGGCGATCTCGTCGTGGCTGCTCCGCAAGCCGCGATGGAGTTGAACTATGCGGCGCTTTGGCGCCTGCAGGCGACGCCGTCTCGTGTCGAACTGATCGAACCGCGCTTGTTTCTGTTCTACTCGGAAGAAGCTGGTCTATCGCTCAAGTTTTCACCGGGTGGCTCGGCTGGCCTTCCAAGTGACCTTTCCGATAGCATCATCGCGCCATCCCCGGTTCCCGCGCGTCGGTCGTGGCCGGGCGCGGATACGGTTGCTGCTGGCGCGCAGCCGTCCGGGCAGACCGTAGATTTTACGAGTATTGTCGAATTGGCTTCGGAACGCGCGCGACGCGGAGGCGGAGCCACATCTTACCTTCGGGAGATTGGCCT
Organism: Filomicrobium sp.; assembly: GCF_025698805.1. Classification (NCBI taxonomy): domain Bacteria; kingdom Pseudomonadati; phylum Pseudomonadota; class Alphaproteobacteria; order Hyphomicrobiales; family Hyphomicrobiaceae; genus Filomicrobium; species Filomicrobium sp. The sequence goes on along the minus strand of NZ_JAILWT010000002.1, from coordinate 135,341 downwards.
TCGAGATGCGACGGTCGTCCTGGATACGGGCGGACAGGCGAGTGTTTGGCGCGTGCCACGGTTCAGCGTTGATATGGATCATCACGATACCCGGAGCATCATTTCGGGTTCGGCGCGCATTTCTTCGCAGGGACAAATTTGGACGTTGTCGTTCAGAGCGGAGGACGTTCAGGACGACAAGGGAATTTCACTCACCACGTCGATCCGTGGACTTGTTCCGAGATGGCTTGGCGATGCGTTGCCGCAATTGGCGGTGCTTAAGCATTTTGATATTCCGATTGCGAGCGACGGCCGGATTGATTTCAACCAGAAGGGTAGCGTAGCGGGTGGTGAAGCAACGGTCGAAATCGGAGAAGGCCGTGTTGATTTGGCGGGTTTCTCGGAGGTCCCTTTTACAGTCGATTCAGGATTGTTCACGTTCAAGTATGACGCAACCACAGAACGCGTAATCCTTGCATCCTCCAACTTGCGTTGGGGCGACAGCAGCCTAACGCTCGGGGGGACGCTGGCGCATGTCGCTCAAAGTGAGGGTAGCGGTGAAGAAAGCGGATGGCGTTTTGATATTGCTGCCGAGCAAGGTGTTTTGGGCGCGACCGAATTTGGTATCCCACCTCTTCCGGTTGATAAGTGGCATGCTCAGGGAACGGTTGCGCCTGAGCGAGGGCTTCTGAAATTCGATCGGTTCGAAATTGCTGCCGGCGGTGGGCATGTCTCTTTAATGGGCGAACTTGCTACCACGGGCTCGAGTGCGGGGTCTCACTTCGAGGCTGAAATTGGCGCGATGCCGATCGCGACGATGAAAGTGCTTTGGCCCCGCGGTATGGCGGAGGATGCTCGGCAGTGGGTTGGCCGCAGGATCCATGATGGTGTGCTGCAATCGGGGACATATCGATACCTCAATGGGCGATATCTCGCACAAGCGGATCCTGACAGCCAAGACACGTATCGGATGAGCTTGGCGTCGACGCTGGAAAACGTCGTTATGATGCCCGTTGAGGGCACGGCGCCGATCACCTTGTCGCGCACTTTAGTTAAGCTTGAGAATCAAGCTCTGGAAGTGATTGTGCCCGATGGCTCGATGCCCGTGAGTTCTGACCACGTGTTAGGTCTCAAATCGGGACGCTTCACGATTGCTGATGTGTATGGAACGCCACCGGTTGGCGAAGTCGCATTTGCAACGGGCGGCAAAGTAGGGGCCATGCTGGCGTTGCTTGAATTGCCGGCGTTTGACCACCTCAGAAAACCTGAAGCGTTACCTGATAATATCTCCGGTGAAGTGGCGAGTACCGTCACTCTGAGCTTTCCTCTGTTGAAGGACCTCCAGGCGGAGGACGTCAGAATCAAAGCCAAGGCGCGCTTGACCGATGGGCGCGCGGAAGATCTGCTCGGCGAATACGACCTCAAGGGTGCGACGATCAATTTTGATCTGAGCGAGACTGCTGTCGATGCGCAAGGCGAGGTTCTTATCGAGGGCGTGTTAGCGAAGCTCAATTGGCAACGTATTTTTGGGGCGACCGACGCCCAACAGCCGCCTATTCGCGTTACGGCTACGCTCGATGAAGCGGATCGCAGACAACTCGGGTTGGATCTCGGGGATGGATTGCATGGTGACGTGGCAGTTGAAGTAACTGTTCAGCCGCACTCAAATACGCAGTCCGATGTGCGGCTCCGCGCTGATCTGACCAACACCGACGTCGCGATAGAAGAAATTGCGTGGCGCAAGCCGACCGGGCGTAGTGCGTTTCTTGAATTTGATGTGGTCAAGGATGCGTCAGGCCGTAGCGAGCTTAAGAACTTCCGGCTTGAAGGCGACGATCTGAGCATCGAAGGGGTGATCGGGCTTGGGCAGAAGAAGCAGGTTGTCAGTTTTTCGTTTCCGAAGTTCTGGCTCAACCTCGTTACGCGGCTAGAAGTCAGCGGAAAGCTCGACTCGAAGAACGTATGGCAGATACGTGCGAAAGGTCCGACATATGACGGGCGAGCGTTCTTCCGCACACTCTATTCCATTCCGGGTGCGCGGACGCAGGGTGAGCGTCAGAAGAAGCAAGCCGGGGTCGACCTAACCGCCGAAATTGACAATGTTCTGGGCTACGGTGACGTCAATTTGCGGGGGGTGAAACTTAAGCTCTCAGAACGGAACGGTCAGCTCTCGGCACTTGACATTAAGGGGAAGCTCAGCGGCGGGCAGGCGTTAGATGTCGCGTTGCGCAATGACCGCTCGAACGGGCGGCAACTTTTGGCGACATCGCGTGATGCCGGTGAAGCGTTCAAGCTCGTTGGCTTCTATCCCAACATGACTCAAGGTTCGATGCGTCTCGAGGTTAATCTCGATGGACGTGGACCTGCTCAGAAAACGGGAATTTTGTGGGTCGATAATTTCCAGGTTCTTGGGGACCCGGTTATTTCGGAGGTTGCTGGCAGCGCGGATGCTACCGGACCATCGATTGATGGGGGGCGTACCGCGAAACGGCGAATGGTGCGGCAGGTCTTTCAGTTTGACCGGATGCGCGCACCGTTTTCGGTGGGTTATGGCCAGTTCGTGCTTGAGGACGCGTATTTACGCGGCCCCCTCCAGGGCGCCACAGTTCGCGGCAAGGTCGATTACAGCCGGCAGATGTTGGAGCTTGGGGGAACCTATGTGCCGCTACAGGGGCTCAACAATGCGTTTGGCGCCATTCCTGTTCTTGGCGAGTTGCTGTCAGGTCCGCGTCAGGAAGGTATCTTCGGCGTGACCTACGCAATTCAGGGCTCGATGGACAATCCACAAGTCGTGGTGCATCCGTTGTCGATGATTGCGCCAGGTATTTTCCGTGAAATGTTCCAGCTGACGCCTCAGGCTCCGAGCGTCCAGCCTCGGCAAGGGCGTACTGGCGGCGGCGATTACGGAGCAGCGGTGCGCTCCTCCAGCAGTCCGGCTGATGCCGGTCGTGGGGGAGGAAACTCCCCCACGAAATCGGGTGTGGATGGTTGGTCTTCGGAGACCTCTCCGGCGAAGAACTAGCGCACTCCGCCGTCGCTATGTGCTGTGTTCAGTTTGGACGCAGCAGGACGTGTCTCTTCTTGCCAAGCGACAATTTGATAACGCCCTCATTTGAGAGGTCTGCTGACGTCAGTGTTGCAGACTCGTCAGCAACGGCGGTGTCGTTGACCCTTAGGCCACCACCTTTGATCTGACGCCTGGCCTCACCGTTGGATTTGACGAGCCCGGCGGAGACGAATGCGGCAAGTACTCCCAGTCCAACATCCAAATCCTGCCTTGCAATATCCACGGTGGGGAGGTCTTCGGCGAGAGCACCAGTTTCGAAGGTGATCCGCGCTGTTTCAGCGGCCTTCGTTGCGGCGTCGCGGCCATGGATGAGCGCTGTTGCTTCCGTTGCCAGGATCTTTTTGGCTTCGTTTACCTCGCTGCCGGCAAGAGCGCCGAGGCGTGCGATTTTATCCATCGGCAACAATGTGAAGAGCTTCAGGAAGCGGCCAACATCAGCGTCTTCGGTATTGCGCCAGAACTGCCAGTAGTCGTAGGGCGAGAGCTGTTCGGCATTGAGCCACACAGCTCCGGAAGCCGTTTTGCCCATCTTTGCGCCGGACGCTGTCGTGAGCAGCGGGCAGGTCAGGCCGAAGAGTTGGTGGGTGCCCATGCGGCGACCAAGGTCGATGCCGGTGACGATGTTGCCCCATTGATCGGATCCGCCCATCTGCAGGTTGCAGCGGTAGCGCCGGGCCAATTCCACGAAATCGTAGGCTTGAAGCAGCATGTAGTTGAATTCGATGAACGAGAGCTCCTGCTCGCGTTCCAGACGCAAACGGACAGAGTCCATGCTCATCATGCGGTTGACCGAGAAGTGGCGGCCGACATCGCGCAAGAAATCGATGTAGTTGAGCGGCGCAAGCCATTCGGCGTTATCGATCATGATCGCATCGCCAGGGCCATCGCCGAATTTAAGGAAGCGCTCGAAGACGCCTTTGATCGTGTTCTTGTTGGCTTCGATTTCCTCGACCGGGCGCATAACGCGCGTTTCGTCCTTACCCGAGGGATCTCCGACGCGCGTAGTTCCGCCGCCCATCAGCGCGATGGGCTTATTGCCGGTATGCTGAAGCCAGTGCAACATCATGATCGAAATCAGATGGCCGACGTGCAGCGACGGTGCTGTGCAATCGTAGCCGACATAAGCGATCACTTCGTTGCGGCTGGCCAGATCATCAAGGGCCTCATTGTCGGAACACTGGTGAATGAACCCGCGTTCGGTGAGGATCTTTAGGAATTCCGATTTTGGCTGTGACATTACTTCGGTGTCGCTGTTTTTTGGGGTCCCGTTTGAGGGGCGAGTTGGTGACTGGATCTAGAGATCGTGCGGGACCATGCACAGGAAGGCGCGATTGGGCAAGGTGATATGCGCGAGATGATACGGGCGCTGGGGCTTATGAGCGGGACGTCGATGGATGGCATCGACGTGGCCATGATCGAAACGGACGGGGAGCGCGTTGTGCGCAGCGGAGCTTCCATGACGTTTGACTACAGTCCGGAGATGCGAGAGCGTTTGGCGACAGGCATCGACCAAGCCCGTTCAATCAACGGGCGTTGCGAACGCCCGGGGCTGTTGGCCGATATCGAGCGGGAGCTGACGGAACTCCATGCGAGCGCGGTGTCGGCCTTCCTGCGAAAGTCATGCCTTGTCCGTTCAGATATTGATGTCATTGGCTTTCACGGACAAACGGTGCTTCACCGGCCAGAAGATCATTTGACGGTGCAAATTGGCGATGGGGCCTTGTTGGCGAAATTGACGCACCGCCCGGTTGTTTATGATTTGCGTGCACGGGACATGGAGCTAGGTGGCCAGGGCGCTCCCTTAGCGCCTGTTTATCATCGGGCACTGTTGGCGGAACTTGCCCCGCGGCCAGCGGTCGTCGTGAATATTGGCGGCGTGGGCAATGTGACGTGGATCAGCGCCCAAGGCGATCTTATTGCTTTCGATACGGGGCCTGGGAATGCGCTTATCGACGATTGGGTGCGCGCGAAGGCTGGTCGCGCTTGTGATATCGGCGGCGCATTAGCCGCGCAGGGACGCGTCGATGAAGCGGCTGTCGCGCAATTTTGTATGTATCCCTATTTGGAGCTGTCCGCCCCGAAATCGCTAGATCGCAATACATTCTCGCTCGATGTGGTCGCGGGGATGTCTATCGAGGATGGCGCAGCAACTTTGACGGCCATTACGGCTGAAACAATCGCACGCGCACGATCGCTTATGCCGGAGGCGCCGCTGGCGTGGATCATCTCGGGCGGTGGCCGGAAAAACCCAACGCTCATGGCCATGCTTCAGGAGCGTTTGCCTGGAGAAGTCCTCAGTGCGGAGGTGGCCGGCTTAAACGGGGACAGCGTTGAAGCCGAGGCGTGGGCATTTATGGCGGTAAGATCTCTGAAGGGCTTGCCCATTACGTTTCCCGGGACGACGGGCGTGCGCTTTCCTGCGTCTGGTGGGGTGCTCGTAGATCCTGCGAGCATTTGAGCTAAGAAAAAATCCCGGCCATTTGGGCCGGGATTTGCTCTATTCGTCGTTGTGCGGATTTTTTATTCTTCTTCGTCGCCCGGCTCAACTTCCGCGGGGGCAGGCGGCGGAGGTTCTTTGCTCGCCTTCGCTTTTTCTTTCTCTTTCGGGATCTGCGTCATCCGCATGTCGACGTAGCGACCGACGATGTCGGTCAGTTCGTCCATCTTGCCCTCAAAGAAGTGGTTGGCGCCGGGCACGATCTCATGGTCGATCTTAATGCCCCGCTGGGTTTTGAGCTTACCGGTCAATTCCGCGATGGAGCTGGATGGCACAACCCTGTCGATGTCGCCATTGATCATGAGGCCAGATGAGGGGCAGGGGGCGAGGAATGAGAAGTCATACAAGTTGGATGGCGGTGCGACACAGATGAAGCCTTCGACCTCGGGGCGGCGCATCAGCAACTGCATGGCAATCCAGGTGCCGAATGAAACGCCGGCGATCCAGCAACTGCGTGCGTCGGGCTTTACAAGCTGAAGCCAGTCGAGTGCGCATGCGGCATCGGCGAGTTCGCCTGGGCCACCATCCCAGAAGCCCTGGCTACGGCCAACTCCGCGGAAGTTGAAGCGAAGCACCGAAAAGCCACGTTCTACGAACGTGTGGTAAAGGCTGTAGACAACCTGATTGTTCATCGTTCCGCCGAACTGCGGGTGCGGATGCAGGATCAGGGCGATTGGGCTATCGCTGGCCGACTCGTGGTGGTAGCGCGCCTCCAGGCGGCCTGCGGGTCCGTTAATGATCAATTCGGGCATGTGTGATCGCGTATCCTGTGTGAATGCTACGTAACCTTATTGCGCTCGAACGGCGCATTTTGCTGCCGTTGTACCGGCTCCGTAGCCAAATTCTGTTATCGGGACTGTGTGCGACGCGGTCCAAGTAGCCGTAGCGACAGCGCATCCCGCGAAGACTCTCCAGACACTGAATGGGCTGCTACGAGCCTCGATGCAACCTTAGGCGTAGCACTGATCTGCCAATACTTGACTTCGTGGCTCGGAATTTTCATATTCAAACCAAGTTTAGAACTGTTCGAAAGTACCAGCCTCGTTTTGGCAGCTCCGAGCGAGCGTTCTTAGCACATGGATGAGCCTTATGCGCAAGAGGCTGCCCTACCGACCTTGCGGACGGAGTGGGGTGCGCGCGAAGGGCGATTATTCCGAGACGGTTTAATGGAACTGAGCACTAAGGGACGATACGCGGTCATGGCATTGGCCGACTTGGCAAAGTATGGCGGCGCGGACGCAATTCCGCTGTCGGCTGTTGCCGAGCGCCAACAGCTTTCGATCGCGTACCTGGAGCAAATCTTTGGGCGCCTGCGCAGGGCTGGTCTCGTGGATAGCGTGCGGGGACGGGCTGGCGGGTACTGTCTCATGCGTCCCGCAAACGAGATTACCGTCATCGAGATTCTCCGAGCGGTTGACGAAGGCACGCGGATGACCCGCTGCACGGATGGACCTGATGGCGGCTGTTTGGGTGAAGCGCGTTGCCTGACCCACGAGCTTTGGCACGCGATGGGCGCGCATATCGCAGCTTTCCTCTCTGTGGTGACGCTTCAGGAGGTTGTGGACGGGATTCCAGAAGAAAAATTGGCACAGCCCGTTCTGGCGAAAAGTGTGGCGGCAGCAGAATGACAGTCTCGCGGACATATCTTGATTTCAACGCGACGGCGCCCCTGCGCGAGGAAGCCAAGATGGCTGTGATCGCGGCTTTGGAGGATTTCGGTAATCCGTCCTCGGTTCATGTCGAAGGGCGTCGTGCGCGTTCGCTCGTAGACGCAGCGCGCCGGGATGTGGCCGCGCTCGTTGGGGCGGTGCCTGGCGAAGTGGTCTTCACGGCGAGCGGGACTGAGGGTGCCGGTGCTGTTCTGGCGATGGGCTGGGATACGATCATCGTGTCCCAGGTTGAGCATTCCTCAGTATTGGCCGCTGCACGGCGCGCGGCCGACCGGGGTGTGCAAGTCATCGAGGTTGGTGTTGGCCCCGATGGTGTGATTGATGCCGAGGCCTGCGCGCGGGTGTTGGAGACTGCAGCCGCGTCTGGCGGACGGACTCTCTTCGCATTGCAGATGGCGAATAATGAAACGGGCGTTCTTCAACCGTGTCGAGTGCTGTTTCAAATGGCGCGCGCGCAGGGTGTCGCGGTTTTGTGTGACGCTGTCCAAACAGCGGGACGCATGCCGATCAATCTTGCGGAATTCGGCGCCGATTACCTGGTTGTGTCGGGGCACAAAATCGGTGCGCCGAAGGGGACTGGTGCACTGGTCATTCGCGATGGTGCACGTTTTGTGCCGCTGCTCACCGGGGGCGGACAGGAACAGAACCGGCGTGCCGGTACGGAAAATGTCGCTGGGATTGCGGGCTTTGGTGCCGCGGCACGTGCGGCGAGCGAAGACTTTGCTGCTTTCGAGCAGTTGAGCGCGTTGCGTGACCGATTGGAAGAAGGCGTTACTGCGCAGACCCCCAATGCGTCGGTGATTGGCCAGAACGTCGACAGGCTCGCCAATACGAGCACGGTTGTTCTGCCGGGGTGTCGCGCGGAGACCCTCGTGATCGGCTTTGATCTGGCCGGAATCGCCGTGAGTTCGGGGGCCGCATGTTCGTCAGGCAAGGTCGGCCGAAGTCACGTGCTTGAAGCGATGGGATTGGAGCCCGAGACAGCGCAGTCCGCGATCCGGATCAGTCTTGGGTGGACGAATACGGCAGAGGATGTCGAACGATTTCTAATCGCCTGGGCGGATGTCGCCGGGCGCGCGAGCGTTGCGCGAAGGGTCGCGTAACGGAACGGACAACAACGTGGTGGGCCGGGGGCTCGCCCTAAAAGAAGTGAAGTGAGGAGAAGGCAATGGCAACGGTCGAGACCATCGAACAGGTCAAGCAGATCGACGTCGACCAGTATAAGTACGGCTTCGAGACGCAGATCGAATCGATCAAGGCGCCGAAGGGGCTCGACGAGAATACGATCCGCTACATTTCGGAGAAGAAGAACGAGCCGCAGTGGATGCTGGACTGGCGACTGGATGCGTTCGAGCGCTGGCAAGCGATGAAGGAGCCGACATGGGCTCGAGTTAGCTATCCAAAGATCGATTTTCAGGACCTCTATTATTATTCTGCACCGAAGAACGCGGAGGGTCCCAGAAGCCTCGAAGAGGTGGATCCTGAGTTGCTCGCGACCTATGAAAAGCTTGGTATTCCTCTGAAAGAGCAGGAGATCCTGGCGGGCGTGCAGAATTCACGCGTGGCGGTCGATGCCGTGTTCGACTCGGTTTCGGTTGTGACCACGTTTAAGGAAGAGCTGGCGAAAGCGGGCGTAATCTTCTGCTCGATCTCGGAAGCTCTGCGTAATCATCCTGATCTGGTGAAGAAGTATCTGGGTTCGGTGGTGCCGAAGTCTGATAACTTCTATGCGGCGCTCAACTCGGCAGTCTTTTCGGATGGTTCGTTCGTCTACATTCCGGAGGGCGTGCGCTGCCCGATGGAATTGTCGACGTACTTCCGTATCAATGAGAAGCAAACCGGACAGTTCGAGCGGACTCTCATTATCGCCGAGAAGGGGTCATACGTTTCGTACCTCGAAGGCTGCACGGCGCCGATGCGCGACGAAAACCAGCTGCACGCGGCCGTCGTCGAACTCATTGCGCTCGATGACGCGGAGATCAAGTACTCGACGGTGCAGAACTGGTATCCGGGCGATGCCAACGGTCAGGGTGGCATCTATAACTTTGTGACGAAGCGCGGCGACTGTCGCGGCAAGAACTCGAAGATCTCCTGGACCCAGGTCGAGACCGGTTCGGCGATCACGTGGAAATATCCCTCGTGTATTCTGCGTGGCGATAACTCACGCGGCGAGTTTTATTCGATCGCGATTTCCAACGGGCATCAGCAGATCGATAGCGGCACGAAGATGATCCACCTCGGCAAGAATACGTCGAGCCGTATTATCTCGAAGGGTATCGCAGCCGGCGTTTCGCAGAACACGTACCGCGGTCTCGTTTCGGCGCATCGCAAGGCGACCAATTCGCGAAACTACACGCAGTGCGACTCGCTGCTGATCGGCGATCGGTGTGGTGCGCACACGGTGCCATACATCGAGGCGAAGAACTCGTCTGCGCACTTCGAGCACGAGGCGACCACCTCGAAGATCTCGGACGACAAGCTGTTTTACTGCATGCAGCGCGGGCTCTCAGAAGAAGAAGCAGTGACGTTGATCGTCAACGGCTTCGTGCGGGATGTGCTGCAGCAGTTGCCCATGGAGTTCATGGCGGAAACGCAAAAGCTGATCGGGATCTCGCTGGAAGGAAGCGTTGGCTGAGGCATCGCATGGGCGAGTATTGGTTTAAGCCTAAGAGGCATGGCTATGGCGCCACGCCGACGAACTGGAAAGGCTGGCTTGTCACGCTGGCCTTCTCCCTGGCGTTACCTCTAGCTTCTTTGCCGTTTTTACTGTCGCTGACGGACGCAACTCGCACGGTGGGATTGCTGGCTTGGGCTGCTGTGGTGCTGGCATGCGTCTGGGCATTCACGGCCTTTGCCAAGTCCAAGACCGAAGGGACCTGGGAGTGGCGCTGGAACGGCAAGCCTTACCGCTCGATGTTTGACGAAGAAAAATGAACCGCCGTCTTGGTGCGGCGCAAGGATTTGGTGCGGACGCGATGGAAGCGCGCCACTCAGGACTTAGATACGGAGACAGACTGTAAAATGCTTGAGATCAAGAATTTGCATGCGAAGATCATCGAAGAGGACAAGCCGATCCTGAAGGGGATCAACCTGACGGTTCCAACGGGTGAAGTCCACGCGATCATGGGGCCCAACGGGTCGGGTAAGTCCACTCTGGCATACATCCTCGCGGGCCGTGATGATTACGAAGTCACCGAAGGTGATATCCTCTGGAACGGCAAGTCTATTCTGGATATGTCGCCGGATGAGCGCGCGGCTGAAGGTGTGTTTTTAGCGTTCCAATACCCTATGGAGATCCCGGGAGTCGCGGGTCTTACGTTCCTGCGCACAGCACTTAATTCGGTTCGCACGAAGCGCGGTCAACCCGAGCTGACGACACCGGAATTTATGAAGCTCGTCCGGGAGAAGGGCGCTGAGCTCAATATCGATGTGGAAATGCTGAAGAGGCCGGTGAACGTCGGGTTCTCCGGTGGTGAGAAGAAGCGTTCCGAAATTCTGCAGATGGCTTTGCTGGAGCCGACGCTATGCGTACTCGACGAGACGGATTCCGGTCTCGACATCGACGCACTGCGGGTCGTTTCCGATGGTGTGAATGCGCTGCGTTCGCCTGAGCGTTCGATGCTGGTGATCACGCACTATCAGCGTCTGTTGAATCACATTGTGCCTGACAAGGTGCACGTTCTATCGGATGGCAAGATCCAGCGTTCGGGCGGTAAAGAGCTGGCTCTTGAACTGGAGAAGTCAGGTTACGCCGAATACCAGGCTGCCTAATGGGCGCGACTGTTGGAGCGACCATCGTGCGTGAGCCGAGTTCGGGATTTACTAATCGGGTGCGCGCGGGAGGCGCGGAATGAATTTAGCAGTGATGAAAACGAAGGCCGAACAAGGCTTGCTTGAGGCATTTCAGTCTGTCGCCGACACTTTGCCGGGTGGTGCAGACGTGCAGAAGGCGCGTCGCGAAGCCGCGGATAGATTTGAAAATCTCGGACTGCCGCACCGGCGTATCGAGGAGTGGAAGTATACCGATCTGCGGCAGGTGCTGAAGGAAGCACTTCCGCCGAGTATCGGCGATTCCACGGAGTTGACGATCGCGGACGTTATCGTTGCGCTCGGATCGCTGGCCTCGCTCGACGCGCACAAGATCGTATTCGTCAACGGCGCATACCGGCCAAAACTTTCGACGCCAATGGACCTCGAGGGCTTGGAGTTTTCGCCCTTGTCCTCAGCGTTGGTGAATGGCGAAAGCAAGACCGGACTGACGCGCACGTCGGGTCCCAAGGACGATGCCACTCTTGCGCTCAATACCGCGTTCATGAGTGACGGAGCTGTTGTCCGTATTCACGATGGCGCAGAGCTCGCCAAGCCAGTGCTCATCGTGCACGTACGTGCCGGGAAGGAAGCGTTCTCCGCGACCGTCCGGCATGTGATTGATGTCGGTGCAGGCGCCAAAGTGACGATCGTCGAAGCTTTCGTTTCGTTGCCTGGCGTTACGGACGAAGGACAGATCAATACGGCCAGCGAGATCGTTGTTGGCGACAAGGCTTACGTGACGCACGTGAAGTGCGCGGTCGACAAGGGTGCGGTGACGCATCTTTCGAATTGGATGGTGCGGGTCGGGAAAGAGGCCGAGTATCGCGGTTTCCAGCAGACGCAGGGCATCGCGTTGGCGCGGAACCAGATCTTCGCGACTTTCGATGGCGAGGACGCCAAGCTCAATCTGTCCGGCGCATTTCTGGGCCGCGGTGGCGATCACATCGATACGACGCTTGTTGTCGATCACGTTGTGCCGGGATGTGAAAGCCGGGAGCTTTTCAAGGGTATTCTCGATGGGCACGCCCGGGGCATCTTCCAGGGCAAGATCGTCGTGCAGCAGGCTGCTCAGAAGACCGACGGCAAGCAGATGGCACAGGCCATGATGCTGTCCCCGGATGCGGAATTCGATTCCAAGCCGGAGCTTGAGATCTTCGCCGACGATGTGGCTTGTGGGCACGGTTCGACGGTTGCAGAAATCGATGAAGAGATGCTGTTTTACTGCCGATCCCGCGGTATTCCCGAGGAGAAAGCGCGTGTGTTGCTGACGGAGTCGTTTATCGCCGAAGCAATTGAAACGGTGGAAGACGAGCCCGTTGCAGAAGCGTTGAAGATGTTTGCGCGCGGTTGGTTGCAAGCTGACTGATGGCAATCCCTATTCAAGCGCAGCTTTTATACAACGCTAAAGCAGAGAGGTCAGAATGAGCGGTGAATCGACAGCAGCAGCGGTTGGAGCGGCAGAGGATCACCGTTACGACGTCGAAAAAATTCGCGCCGACTTTCCGATCCTGAGTCGTGATGTTTACGGCAAGCCGCTCGTTTATCTTGATAACGGGGCTTCGGCGCAGAAACCCCGTCAGGTTATCGAGGTGATGGACCACACCTATCGCTTCGAATATGCGAATGTGCATCGCGGTCTGCATTACCTCTCGAACACGGCGACAGCCAAATTTGAGGAAGCGCGTGAGACGGTTCGGAAATTCCTAAACGCGCCGAGTTCAGACGAGATTATCTTTACGCGAAATGCGACCGGGGCGATCAATCTTGTCGCTCAGTCGTTCGGTGGCATGGTGGTCGGCGAGGGCGATGAGATCGTCCTCTCGATCATGGAGCACCACTCCAATATTGTCCCCTGGAACTACCATCGGGAACGCCGGGGCGCGGTGCTGAAGTGGGCGCCGATTGCAGACGACGGTTCATTCCTAATTGATGAGTTCGAAGCCCTTCTGGGGCCTAAGACGAAGATGGTCGCCATTACGCACATGTCGAACGTGCTTGGGACCATCGTGCCAATCAAGCAGGTGATCGAGATTGCGCACGCCCGTGGCATCCCGGTGCTGGTTGATGGCAGTCAAGCGGCTGTTCACATGCCGGTGGACGTGCAGGATCTAGACTGCGACTTCTACGCGTTTACGGGGCACAAAACATACGGCCCTACAGGTATCGGAGTACTCTACGCGAAGGCGGAACACCTCGATCGGATGCCGCCTTACGAGGGCGGCGGCGAGATGATCGAGATCGTGACGCGTGACAAGGTTACCTATGCTCAGAGCCCGCACAAGTTCGAGGCGGGAACGCCGATGATCGTGGAGGCTATTGGTCTCGGTACGGCGCTTAATTACATGATGGATGTGGGGCGCGATCGCATCGCTGCGCATGAAGCGGAGCTTGCGGCTTACGCCAAGGAACGGTTGGCGCCGTTCAACTGGCTGACGATCCATGGTACGGCACCGGGCAAGGGTGCGATCGTCTCCTTCAGCGTCGAGGGGCTGCATCCGCATGATGTTTCGACGGTTATTGACCGGTCGGGCATTGCGGTGCGTGCAGGGCACCATTGTGCACAGCCGCTTATGGAGCGCATTGGGGTGACGGCAACGTGTCGAGCCTCTTTTGCGATGTACAACACGAAGGCAGAAATCGATGCGCTTGCTGAAGCGCTTGAGCGTGCCCGGGCCTTGTTCGCTTGAATTGGAGGTGAGGAACATGACGGACGATACGTCAATCACCGATGACGTGGTTTCGCCATCCGTGGAAGCGACTGAAATGCAGCCGGGCGATGTGTCTGAAACGGGTGTGAAGTCTTCTGTGCCGAGTGTTGCGGATGGCGGAACGCCGGTTGCCGGGTCGTCTTTGTCTCAGGAAGAACTGGACGAGATGACGGCCAACGTGGTGGCCGCGCTCAAGACGGTGTACGATCCGGAAATTCCAGCGGATATCTACGAACTTGGGCTGATCTATCGGGTTGATATTGCCGACAATCGTGACGTGGAGATTGATATGACGCTCACAGCACCGGGATGTCCCGTGGCTGGCGAGATGCCTCAGTGGGTTGATAATGCCGTGCGCGCTGTGGCTGGTGTCGGTGATGTGAAGGTTAATCTCGTCTTTGATCCGCCCTGGGACATGAGCCGGATGTCGGACGAAGCGCGGTTGGCACTGAACATGTTTTAGAATCCGGTTGTGGCCCCTATATTAGAGGTAGCCGATACAGGATTTAGCACTGGAATTTTACCTATCATGACGAGTTCTAGACCCCGTCCTCAGGTGATGACCTTGACTGATGCCGCCGCGAAGCGCGTTAGCGAGATCATGGCTCAGAAGCCCAATATCGTCGGCTTGCGGCTCGGCGTAAAAAAGGGCGGCTGCGCAGGCATGGAATATACGATGACCTGGGCGGAATCTCAGGACAAGTTCGATGAGGTTGTGGAAGACAAGGGCGTGAAGCTGCTTATCGAGCCGATGGCCATTATGTATTTGCTTGGCACAGAGATGGACTATGTCCAGGACAAGCTTTCATTCGGTTTCGTATTCAACAACCCCAATCAGCAAAGCGCCTGCGGCTGCGGTGAAAGCGTCAATCTGGCACCTGCGGCCGCGGACAAATTAGCGGCTTTGAAGGTTTCCTGACCTGCTGGTCTTTGGCGTGGAGCACGTACAATGGGTTCGGAGATTGCCGAGGATTCCTGGGCACAGAGGGTCGTCAAATTCTGGTTCGATACGCTCAGTCCCAAAGACTGGTTCCAACCTCCAACTGAGGTTGATGCGGAGATAGTCTCGCAGTTCTCAGACCTTCCAGACGAGATTTTCGGTAAACCTGATGCGGTGTTGCTGACGAGCCCATATGTTGCTCTTGCTGCGATTGTCGCTCTCGATCAGTTTCCGCGCAATTTATATCGGGGTACGGAGCGTGCCTTTGCGTATGACGAACGTGCGCTCGGGTTGGCCAAGGCCGTCGTTGCGCGCGGGTTTGATCGTGACGATGGCTTAAGCACCGACCAACGCGTTTTTATGTATTTGCCCTTTGAACACAGTGAATCTATCGCCGATCAGGAGCAGGCCGTTACCCTAATCAGGGCGCTCGGGAACGATGTTTATACGCAATATGCCGTCGCCCATCGGGACGTCATTGCCCGCTTCGGGCGGTTTCCTCATCGCAACAAGATTCTTGCGCGCGATTCTACTGAGCAGGAAGCGGAATTCCTGCTGCAGCCGGGAAGCTCATTCTAGCGAAATCGGTTTTGCTCCTCTTTCGCGTTATTCGCTCGGCACCTTTGCACGGGCCGGGTCGGTCTTCGGGGTCGCTGTGCGGCTTGGCCGACGTACCGGGCGACGGAGGAAAGCCGGAATGTTGTCCGCGAAGCCCTGCGCAGGGGCTACCAAATCGCTCCCGTCGCTGGATTTCGCGATAGCGCGTTGGCGCTTTTGGGTGCTGTCGGTCTTTTTGATGGGTTCTGACGCGGTCTCTTCGGTTTTGGCGGCAGCCTTAGGCGGGGCATCGGGCTTGCGCGCACGCTTCGGTTTTGAGACCTTTTGTTTGGCGTCGGTTTCTTCTAGCATGACCGGTTGTTCGGTCACGGCTTGCTCGTCTTTTGAACTCCTGCGCGACGGTCTTGGAGCTCCTCTGCCGCTCCCACGTCCACGCTCGGGGGAACGTTGACCGCGTGCGCGGCGGCGCTTCTTTGAAGAGCTGTCGGCCATGTCCTCCTCGGAGGGAGGTTCGCCGATCCAATTCGCCGTTGTTCCGGTGATCTTTTCAATGTCGCTCACGAGCTTCAGGTCCTCGAACGTCACGAGGGACGTTGAGTTGCCTTCGCGGCCTGCCCGGCCCGTTCGGCCAATGCGGTGAACGTAATCGTCGGATTGCCAGGGCAGATCAAAATTGAAAACGTGGCTAACGGCCGGGATATCCAACCCGCGTGCAGCCACATCGCTCGCTGCGAGAATTGTGATTTCGCCAGAGCGGAATTTATCGAGTGTTTCGGTGCGGCTCTTCTGGTCCATGTCACCATGCAGCGCTCCGGCATTGAAACCGTGCTTCAGCAGTGACTTGTGCAGAATGGCGACATCGCGTTTTCGGTTGCAAAAGACAATGGCGTTCTTCACGTCGTCAGAGCGCATCAATTCGCGCAAGACTTCGCGTTTGGCCCAGTCTTCGCCATCGGGGCAATACCGGAACAGCTGCGTGATGGTTGTCGCGGTGGTTGCCGGCTTGGCCACTTCGATGCGCATAGGATCATTCATGAACTGATCCACGAGGCGCGTGATCTCTGGTGGCATCGTCGCAGAGAAGAACAGCGTCTGACGGCGCGGCGGAAGGAGTTTGCAGATTTTCTCGATATCGGGAATGAAGCCCATATCCAGCATGCGGTCCGCTTCGTCGATGACGAGTATTTCTACACCCATCAGCATGACGCGGCCGCGCTGAAAATGGTCTATCAGGCGGCCGGGCGTGGCAATGAGGACATCTACGCCGCGATCTAGCTTTTTGGTCTGCTCGTCCATGGAGACGCCGCCGATCAACAGCGCCAAGTTGAGCTTGTTGTTGGCGCCGTATTTTTCGAAGCTTTGTGCGACCTGTGCGGCAAGTTCACGGGTTGGCGCGAGGATCAGGGATCGCGGCATACGTGCACGCGCTCGTCCGGTCTCAAGACGGCAAATCATCGGCAAAGTGAAAGATGCGGTTTTGCCGGTACCGGTTTGTGCGATACCGAGTATATCGCGGCCTTGAATAGCAACGGGAATAGCGGCCGCCTGAATGGGTGTCGGCGTTGTATAACCTGAGCTATCGACCGCCGCCTGGACCTTTGGGCTCAGGCCGAGCTCAGCAAATGTCAGTGTCGTCAAAAGTCATTTACTCCAATTTCGGACGTGGCACGCCTGGACAATCGACACGGACCTGCCGTCGGGAGCGCAGAAATTTTTTGAGACAAGCGAGCATTCGATATGAAGGCTGAGGTCTCGGTAAGGGAAAATGTTGGTCTACCCTCTGCGCCCGAGTTGTTAATGGCAATTGCACATGGGCCTCAACAACGCAAGAAAAACCCGTATCTTATGCTTATTTGCCACGGGATTTTCGTTGCGGAATTGTCATCAATCGCTTCCCAGCTTCATATGCTGGATCAATCATGCAGCCATAAAGCTCTTTAGAGTGGCTATTCTTCGTTAAGCCATCGGGCGATAAGGCCGCCCGTCACAGCTCCGAGAATTGGGGCAACCCAAAACACCCAAAGCTGAGCCAGAGCATGTGCGTCAGTGAAAATTGCCGCTGCCGTAGCGCGCGCTGGATTAAGCGCAGCGTTAGACACCGCCAACGCCATTATGTGGAACATGGTGATGGAAAAGCCGATCGCCAAGGGCGCGACGCCTGAGGGCGCGGTGCTGGATGTGGCCCCCATGAAGACGATGACGAGCAGTGCTGTCGTTAGCCATTCGATAAGCATCACACTCATCAACGAAAACTGGCTCTTACCGCCAAAAGTACTCGCGGCTGCGGATAACGTCGGCCAGTCGCCGCTGCTTGCTCCAGCCCGGATGACATAGATCAAGCTTGCGGCTGCGATTGCGCCGACCAGTTGCGCTGCGATGTACCCAAGGGCCTGGGCGGGCGCAAAGCGCCCTCCCGCCACGAGGCCCAGTGTTACGGCGGGATTGAAGTGGCCGCCGGACACGTGGCCAACGGCATAGGACATGGCGATAAATGCAAGACCGGGTGCCAGCGCCGTCGCGACGAGGCCGCCGCCAGCGGGTTCCGCGAATAAGATGGCGGCGAAAAGCGCCGCAACACAACTGAACGAGCCGATAAGTTCTGCTGAAATGGACCTGAGATTCATGCGTTACCGCCCCCCATTTTAATTGCCGGTTTTGAATGCGCGCTAGAGGATTTTTTCTCGCACTGCGTTTGCCGGAGTCGCAGAAGTTTTAAAACCGCGGATGGCGGTTCAATATGGCAAGGGCCATTTAATCCAAGTCTGGAATGGTCTGTCCGCGATGGAACAAACACCATTTACACGCGGTTTTACCCGATGCGAGGGGCTAGTGCTGCGTACAACTTTGTTGATCTGGGAACTTTCGGCAGATGCCGAAGGCTAGAACGCGCAGCTACACGAGTTTTTGATGCGGCAAGAGCCCGCACGTTAAGCCAAGCATGTGATTTAATGAGATGCAGGTTTAATATTTTGTTTTAAGACGTTGATGTAATGGGGCTAGACCAGGGCGCTGATCGGGGACACAAATCCCGGCGCCTAATGAAGTGAAGAAACGATCTCGGGGTACTGTCATGGGATCTCAGAGCACGGCCGTCCAAAACGGTATTGATGCTGACGTAGATATGGACACGAAGCGCGATTATCGTGCTGTGATCCGGTCGCTCAAAGAGCGCGACAATTACACCAACTTTGCGTACATCGCGCAGGTATGGGCCATCATCATTGGTACTATTGTTCTTACAGTCTGGAGTTTCTCCGTTGTTGCGTGGGAGGGACTCGGATGGTGGTGGAATATTCCAATGGTCGTTGTAGCGGTTTTCGTCATTGGGGCTTCCCAGCACCAACTCGGGGGAATTGTGCACGAAGGCACGCACTTTATTCTCTTTGAGAATCGCAAATTGAACGAACTGGCCTCGGATTGGTTCGGTGCCTTTCCGATTTACACGTCTACGTATGCGTTTCGGCTGCATCATCTTGCGCATCATCAATTCGTCAATGATCCGGAGCGTGATCCGAATTTCTCGCAAGCCAAAGATTCCGGTCACTGGTTGGATTTCCCTGTTGCGCACATCGATCTCGTTTGGGGGATTATCCGGCAGCTCAATCCCGTTCTCTTGGTTAGCTATATTGCGGCGCGCGCGCGCTACAGCGCTTTGGGCGTAGACACCAATCCCTATGCAGATCCTAAGTCTCCAGGTTCGCCCTGGGCGATCCGTTGGGGTGTGCTCTATGCCGTAATGGTGCCCTTCGCCGTGATCGCTTTGTTGTCTGCGGGAGAGCTCGGATACGCAGATTCAGCTTCCATGACGACTTGGGCGATGGGCATCATCGTCGTCGCTACAGCTGTGCTCGTCGTCTACTACGCTGTGATCCCTGACGACGCCTTCGCGAAGAGCCGGCTTGACCCGATCATTTCGCATCGCGCGACCGCTATCAGCCGTTTGTCCTTCATGGCTATTTTGTACAGCGGTTTGACCCTCGGGGAATACTACAGCGGCGGTATGCCTATGTGGGGCTACTTCGGGCTTTTCTGGATCCTGCCCTTGTTCTCGACGTTTCCGTTATTCATGATTCTGCGGGAGTGGGTCCAGCATGGCAATGCCGATCGGGGTCGTTATACGAATTCGCGCATTTTCCTTGTTAATCCGTTCGTGCGTTATGCCGTGTTCCCGTTTGGCATGGATTACCATTTGCCACACCATCTCATGGCGGCTGTTCCCCACTATAAGCTCAAGGGTTTGCACGAACTGCTTCTTGAGAAGGACGCGCAATACTCATCGCGTGCGCAGGTTGTCGAAGGCTGGTCGCTTCACAAGGGAACGCAGGATAACCCAACGATTGTCGATGTCCTCGGGCCTGATTTCGCGCCCTCCGGCAATACGGCATATGTCGATGACGCGACGCTGGAATATGCCAGCGTCAACGACAAGGACGCGATTGCGGCTCAAAAGCAGGAATCTCTGAACAATCACTGAGATTGGCCGCAATGCTCGCGACCGGAAATAAGCTGAGGGCTCGCAACCAGATTGAATCGGTTGCGAGCCCTCTAATTGTTTTCGTGCTCTTGCGTTGAGTTTACTTACAGACGCGTGCCCAGGCTTTGCACTTAACCAGGAGGTCACGGTCTGATTTCGTTTTGTGATGGGTCGGTCCGACGTGAGGCTTCACGCCCTTTTCGCGCGCCCAGCGAGCGATGGAACGCTTAAGAGCAGTGTCTGCGAACGAGCAGGCGATCGTCTTTTCAACACCGTAGCCCTTGCCCGTGAATTTGTAGCAGTTACCGGCAGCTGCGGGTGCGGATGCCGAAACGGCAAGTCCGGCGATAAGCGCTGCGCTTGCGGCAGCCTTTAAAACCAACTTCATAGGGAAAAACTCCAAGCCCGTTTCAATCCGTCAACGGCATATCCGTAGCCTGGGTATTTGACAATTCTCTTGTAGCTCAAACTTTCTCTGAGTTGTGATCGCGCAACAGCAACTGATGGTTGACGCATTGCGTTGCAAGGGGAATCAAGCTGTTCGCGCGTGGTTGGTCTTACTTTCTTGCTCTGTCGTAATTCGCAGAGTGACGCGCAGGCGTTCCGTGCCATCTTTTGTCGTGCACGTGAAGGCGTCCGCAAAGTCTTCGTCATGAATGGTCCGGCTATAAATAAACGTGCCATCTGCGCGAATTGTGAGTGTGCCAAAGTTCCCGGGGATTTGGACGGGCCGGGTTTCAGGAACGGCAAACGACATGCCTTCGAATGAGACCTCGCTGACACATGTGGTCGCCGTGAAGTCAGATCCCGCCATGAGAGACCCAGCGGCGGTCGTTGACCCCGAAAGGGGGAATTCTTTTGTCTCTCCGGCGTTCAAAAGGTGCGCAGCGTTCGCGTCATCATTATCGGCATAGGAGCTCAGAATGACGTTCGCCGGCGGCTCGAAGTCCGCGTCACCGATCAGGTGAAAAAAGTCTTTAGATACTGTTTTGCTGGGGCTCGGCGTGATTGGAGCTTCCACGCATGTCCGCTCCGTTGGCGCCGGAGCGTCGCTGCTGCTCTCGTTGCAATTCACGTTTGATGGCGCAAGGGCCATAGACCCGTGGGCAAAAGCAGCCATTGGTACGCAATACTCCAAACTCACTCGCGGTTCGCAACACCTGGGCGTCCCGCGCGCTTACTCTGTCCGTTTGAACTAAAATTATTCCTAACGAGGAATGCCTGAGCGCTGTTTTTGCTTTCTTGATTATTGAGAATGCCTGAAAATCCGCTCATCCGTGGGCTCGTTGGAGCCGTGTCTGAGTGGTGCGTGTCGTCTACTCAATCGGGCTTAGAGGGAGTGCGGTATGGCCATGCCTTCCGAGCCAGACCTTTCTCAGATTGAGGTTTTCGAGGAACTTTCCGCTGCCGAGCGTATGCAACTGGAACACCGACTAAGTTCCATGACCGTGCCGCGCGGGACCCTCCTTATACGTGAGGGTGAAGAGGCGGATGCGCTGTATATCGTCGTTTCAGGCCGGTTCGCGGTTATTCGCGATGGTGAGGCGTCCATTATCGCCGAGATCGGTGTGGGGCAACCGATCGGGGAGATCGCTTTTTTCGGAGGCGGACGCCGAACCGCTAACGTGCGCGCTCAGCGTGACAGCATCGTATTGGTTCTGACGCGCGCCGACTTTGCCGAACTTGCGGGGCAATTGCCATCGATCTGGCAGAGTGTTGCCAAAGCCCTTGCGACGCGGCTGGCGCGCACGACCATTGGGCGGTGTGTCGATCGTTATGCGGCGCCTCAGACAATCGCTGTTTGTCGCGCTGGAGCTGGCCCTGTTTCACCTCAGTTCATCGCTGGTTTGCGTGAGTACTTTGCGGGCGCTCGCGATACCCTGATCCTCGATCACGGCCGAGCCGTCGATGCAATCAAGGCAGATGAGACATTTGCCACTTCGGCAGAGACCGGGTGGTTCAATGATCTCGAGCGGCGGTATCGCCGCATTTTCTACGTCTGCGACCACGAGCTCACGGCCTGGTCGGAGAAAGCGCTTCGACAAGCCGATCATGTGCTTCTGATTGGCGAGGCGGCTGTTACTGAGTCTGCTGCGCGTACTCCCAACGCGTTGGAGCGTGTCGTCACTTCGCTGCATGACTCGTGCAATGTTCGCCTTGTTCTTCTTCACTCCAAGCGCGACGCGGTGGCGGGGACGCCGTTGTGGCTCGATCCGAGGCGATGGATCGACGCGCATCATCATTTGGTGTTGGGGGACAAGAGCGACTTCGGCCGGCTGATGCGCTTCATTGATGGTGAGGCGCTAGGTCTTGTCGCGTGTGGTGGTGGGGCGCTCACTGCTGCGCACATCGGCATGTATCAAGCGTTGCTGGAAGCTGGCTATACCTTCGACATCATGGGGGGCACCAGTGGCGGCGCGGCGATGACGGCGGCGTTTGCGCTTGGTGTCAGTCCGGCCGATATCGATCAGCTGACGCACGACATCTTCGTGAAGCGCAAGGCGATGGGGCGGTGGACGTGGCCACGTTACAGCCTGCTCGACCAGGAGGTGTTTGAAGCCGCGCTGGTGGAGCATTTCTCGTGCGAGGATGTCCGAGATTTGTGGACACCCTATTTCGCAGTGGCGACCAACCTTTCACGCAATACGGTCGAGATCATTCGCTCCGGGCCTTTGTGGGCCGCGGTCCGGGCTTCGTCGGCAATTCCTGCGCTTTTGCCGCCGATGTACACGCCGGAAGGCGAGATGCTGGTTGACGGCTGCCTTATCGAGAATGTGCCGCTTGCCGCTATGCGCAAAATCAAAACAGGACCGAATGTGGTGCTCGATCTTCAGGTCCCGAATGTGGGCACGCGGTACAATGGCGATGTTGCATTGCCGTCGCGGCTTGGTCTCATTGGGGGCATGCTCTGGCCTGGCTTGGCGAAGTCATGGCCGAAGGCTCCGGGGCCTCAAGCGGTTTTGATGCGCAGCCTGATGCGTGAGACGCAGGATATTGCGGCTGATCTGCTGCCGGGGGATCGGCTCTTGTCGTTTGCGGTGCCTACTGATGCCAGTTTGCTCGACTGGTCACGTCATAGCGAATTGCGCTGGGCGGGTTACGAGTTCGCGCGTGACGCGTTAGCTGCAGAACGCTAAAGGCGAGAGGGACGCTTCACCCTCCCGCATGACGGACTAAACGTCCAAGTCCGTTACAAATGCTGCCCGATCCTGGATGAACCTGAACCGTGCTTCGGGCTTGGAGCCCATCAAAGCGTTCACCGCTTCAGAAACGATTTCATTGCTTTCGTCGTCGATGACCACGCGCAGGAGCGTGCGGACCTTCGGGTCCATCGTCGTTTCTTTGAGCTGGCCCGAATTCATCTCGCCGAGACCTTTGAACCGGCTGATTTCAACCTTGGCGCCAGCTTTGAACTCGGACTTCAAAAGCGCATTCTTGTGGTCTTCGTCGCGTGCGTAGACGGACTTGGCTCCATGGGTCAACTTGAAGAGCGGCGGCACCGCCAGGAACAGGTGTCCCTTGGTGATGAGTTCGGGCATCTGCTGAAAGAAGAACGTGATCAGCAGGGATGCAATGTGGGCGCCGTCAACGTCGGCATCGGTCATGATAATCACGCGCTCGTAGCGCAGATCATCGTCCCGGTAGTGTTTGCCCAAGCCGACGCCGAGGGCCTGTATCAGATCCGATAGAAGCTGGTTTTGGGCCAGCTTAGCTGCGGACGCGTTGGCGACGTTCAAGATCTTGCCGCGCAGCGGCAGGATCGCCTGGGTTTCGCGGTTGCGCGCACTCTTGGCAGAGCCGCCGGCCGAGTCGCCTTCGACGATGAAAATTTCTGTGCCTTCGGCGGACCGTATCGTGCAGTCCGCCAGTTTGCCGGGCAGGCGCAATTTGCGTGTGGCGGATTGGCGGCTGACTTCCTTATCGCGGCGGCGCTTCAAGCGCTCTTCGGCTTGTTCTATGACCCATTCGAGCAGCTTGTTAGCTTGTTGTGGGCGATCGACGAGCCAATGATCGAATGAATCGCGAACCGTCGTTTCGACGATGCGAGAGGCTTCCTGTGTTGCCAGTTTATCCTTGGTCTGGCCTTGGAATTCGGGTTCGCGGATGAACACCGAGAGCATGCATCCGGCCGTGACCATGACGTCGTCGGCGGTGATTTGAGCGGCTTTCTTGTTGCCGACGCGATCGCCGTAGGCACGCAGGCCTTTCATCAGGGCAGCGCGGAGACCGGCTTCATGTGTGCCACCCTCACCCGTTGGGATCGTATTACAATAGGAATTCATGAAGCCGTCAGCGTTGCCGATCCAGGCCAGAGCCCATTCGACCGATCCGTGTCCGCCGGGTTTTTCAATGCGGCCTGCGAACAGCTCGTTGGTAACCAGCGTAAGGCCGTTGATGGTCTCTTGGAGATAATCGCGCAGGCCGCCGGGGAAGTGGAAGACGGCCTGGGCCGGTGTGTCATCCTTGATGAGTTCCGGATCGCATGACCAGCGGATTTCGACCCCGCCGAACAGATAGGCTTTGGAACGGGCCATCTTGAAGAGGCGCGCGGGTTTGAAAGCTGTGCCTTTACCGAAGATTTGCTCGTCGGGTTTGAAGCGAACCCTGGTGCCGCGGCGGTTTTTGATCGCGCCAAGTTTTTCCAGTTTTGACTGCGGCTTGCCGCGAGAAAATACCATCCGGTAAAGCTGCTGGCCGCGTGCGACCTCGACCTCGAGGATTTCGGAAAGTGCATTCACGACGGAGACGCCGACGCCGTGTAGACCACCGGAGGTCTGATACGCCTTGCCGTCGAATTTACCGCCAGCGTGCAAGGTCGTCATGATGACTTCGAGCGCCGACTTCGATTTGAATTTGGGGTGCGCGTCGACGGGAATGCCGCGCCCATTGTCCGCAACGGTAAGATAGCCGTCGGCGCCGAGATTGACCTCGATGTAGCTGGCGTGACCGGCCACCGCTTCGTCCATCGAGTTATCGATGATCTCGGCGAACAGGTGATGCAGCGCCTTCTCGTCCGTGCCGCCGATATACATACCGGGGCGACGGCGTACGGGCTCTAGGCCCTCAAGGACCTCGATGTCAGCTGCGGTGTAATTATCGGAGGCGTCCGTCGATTTGCGGCCGCGCGGCTGTTTTTCTTTCAATTCGGTCTCGGAGCTCGAAAAGAGGTCGATCGTTTGTGGTTTGGCCATCGCGTATCGTCCGCATTGTTCGTCCGGTCGACGAAAAGGGGCGCCGTTGCTGACGCGTCACTAAAAAGCGCGGCACGAATCCGTCGGCTGGTATGGTTGCGGCAGAGTTGGCACGGGGGAGGGCGGCTTGGCAAGCGCCATCAAGTCACGGTGACGTCGCGAAATATCCCCTGTCCCTGATATTACGTGTGACCATATTGCAATGGCTTATGGCGATATGGAGACATTGTCGATGAGCCTAGTACGGCCAAGCCAGGCGGCGGCGAGAACCCGTCCCGGGCGGCCGGATGAGGGATCAAACGTGCCTAATGTTTCAGCATCACGTATTTCGACGTAGTCCACTTTGTTGAAGCCGAGCGAGAGTAATTTCATTGCTGCATCTGCGCGTAGAACGCCGAGATTTCCCGTCTTTGCGGCATCGGCCACTTCGTAGATCGTGCGATGAAGGTGGGGGGCGACTTCGCGTTCGCGCGGCGCGAGATAGGCGTTACGCGAAGAAAGCGCCAAGCCGTCTTTTTCACGCACGGTCGGAACCGCAATGATTTCCGTTGGAACATTGAGATCGCGGACCATCTGCCGAACCACGCAGAGCTGTTGATAGTCCTTCTCGCCGAACGTCACGTAGTCGGGAGCGACTTGATTCAACAATTTCAGCACGATGGTGGCGACGCCCTGGAAGAAGTGGGGGCGGAAATCGGTTTCCAGTCCGTTCGCGGTCGAACCTGCGGATACATAGGTCGAGTATCCTTCCGGGTACATTTCTTCGGCTGGCGGGGCCCAGACCATATCGACTTCGTTCTCGCGCAAACGGCCAACATCACCGTCTTCATCTCGCGGGTAACGGTCGAGATCTTCATTCGGCGCGAACTGAGTTGGGTTGACGAAGATAGATACAATCGTGTGTTTCGCGGCTCTCTTGGCCGCCTGGACCAGCGAAATGTGGCCCGCGTGTAACGCGCCCATCGTCGGCACGAGGGCGATCGGCTCAGCTTTTCTGCGCCAAGGCGCTGTCGCCTGGCGCAGATCGGCGACGGTTCGTATGATTTCTACGTTTGACGTTTTTTTCTTATCGGATGTTCGGGGGGCGGACTGAGTGCCCTTGGCCGTGTGAGATTTTGCGGGTTTCTCGACGACATCCGCTGCCGCTTTCTTCTTTTCGGCCTTCAGGCCGGTGCCCGAGAGCTTCGCGGTGCGTTTGCGCGCAGTCTTTTTTGGGGGTTGTGCCACGTTTCATCCACCTTTCGATGTTCGGCGCACCAATAGTTATCTGATATGCTAACGAAAATTTACACGGTGAGTCGTCTTGCGTTCTCAACAAAATCGAACGAAGGGACGGCAGGGTGGCGGTTATGGATAGTCCGCTTGCTATCGGCGGGCCGACGATTTCGGCTCTCGATCTTACAACGCCCGATAAGGATCTTGCAGCTGCACATTTAGCTGACGAGCAGCGGCTTGTCGCGGAATTGCTAGCGGAAAGCGAACTGCACGACGGCGAGCGTCGGCGCGTGAGTGAGGTTGCGCGTCAACTCGTGCATTGCGCGCGCGCCAATCGGCATAAATTTGGCGGCGTCGACGCGTTTATGAGGGAATACGGGCTTTCCAGCGAGGAAGGCGCGATCCTGATGTGCGTGGCGGAGTCGCTGTTGCGTATTCCCGACCATGAGACGCAGGATCAATTGATCGCCGAAAAAATTGGTGAAGGCGCTTGGGACAAACATCTCGGTCATTCCGACAGCATGTTTGTCAACGCTTCCACCTGGGGGCTGATGCTCACGGGCCGTGTCGTAAAATTGCGCGATGCTAAGGGCGCGAGCCCGATCAGTGTGTTGAAGCGGCTGGTCGGGCGTTCTGGCGAGCCCGTTATCCGACAGGCAATCCGGCGTTCTGTCTCCATCCTTGGAGATCAGTTCGTGCTTGGGCGGACTATTAAAGATGCCCTAGCGCGTGCTCAGCCGCTGCAAGAGCGTGGCTACATGTTCTCCTACGATATGCTGGGGGAAGCCGCGCGCACGCAGGCCGACGCAGACCGCTATTTCGACAGATATATGTCCGCTCTGGATGCGATCGCGGCGACAACCGGGCCAGTGATGACGCAGCATCCTGACACGTTGATGCGCCGCCCGAGCTTATCGGTGAAGCTGTCTGCGCTGCATCCGCGTTATGAGCCCGGCAAAGAGGCGCGCCTTGACGATGAGTTGTTACCGAAGCTGATGAGGTTGTTCACGGAGGCGCGTAAGCAGGGCATTTCCGTGACGATTGACGCTGAGGAGCAAGATCGTCTCGAACTTCAGCTGCGCATGTTTGGTCGCGCCTATGAGGACCCGGCGCTGCATGGGTGGCATGGTCTTGGTCTTGCCGTTCAGGCGTATTCTAAGCGCATGATGCCTCAGTTGCGATGGCTGAGACGTCTTACTGAACGGGGCGGTCAGCGCATTCCGGTGCGGCTGGTGAAAGGGGCTTATTGGGACAGCGAAATCAAGCGGGCTCAGGAGTTGGGCTTGCGGGACTACCCGGTATTCACTCGCAAGCTGCATACCGACCTTTCGTTTATCTCCGGCGTCCGCTTCCTCCTGTCTGATCGCAAGGCGTTCTACCCGCAGTTTGCGACGCATAACGCGCAATCCCTTGCCGCCGTTTACGTGGCGGCGGCGAACACGCCGTTTGAATTTCAGCGGCTGCATGGCATGGGAGAGGCGCTTTATGAGGAAGTGGTGGGCGATAGTCGGCTTGGCTCGGTCTGCCGGATCTATGCGCCTGTTGGCGGCCATGAAGATTTGTTGCCGTATCTTGTACGCCGGCTTCTCGAAAACGGGGCTAATACGTCGTTCGTCAACCGTTTAGCGGACGAAGATGCACCAATCGCTGAGATCGTTCGTGATCCGGTTGCGGTTTTGCAAAGTGAGCGCGATGGAACGGGACCTGCTCAGCCTAACCCCATTCCGCGTCCGCGCGACATTTTCGAACCGCATCGCCGTGCAAGTGCCGGGCTCGCCCTGGCTGATCGCACGGTACGAAGTGAACTGCTTTCGGGCATGGCGAGTGCTCTTCTCTCGCCTTTCGAAGTTGGACCGTTGATCGACGGTGAGCTGACACTTGGTGATGCCAGACCTCATCGTATGGTTTGCCCGCATGATCACCGCCAGGATATCGGCCAGGTTCACTGGAGTGATGCTCACCATATCGAAGCGGCTATTTCGAGTGCCTGCCGGAATGCGGAGGCATGGGACCTTACACCTGTGGACGAGCGCGCGCGCATTCTAGAGCGTGCGGCCAACTTGTTCGAAAGCCAGCGTACGCAGTTGATGGCGGTCATTGTCCGCGAGGCTGGAAAAACAGTCACTGCAGCGCATGATGACGTCCGCGAAGCCGTTGATTTCCTGCGGTACTACGCCAACGAGGCGAGACGACTTTTCAGCGGACCGATTTCGCTTCCCGGACCTACCGGCGAGCGCAATGAAATGACGTATCGGGCGCGGGGTCCCTTTGCCTGTATCAGTCCCTGGAACTTCCCGATCGCAATCTTTACGGGGCAAATCGCGGCGGCGCTGGCGGCAGGAAATCCTGTTCTTGCAAAACCGGCAGAACAAACTCCTCTGACGGCGTTTCTGGCAACACGGTTGTTGCATCAAGCCGGTGTGCCTGCCGGTGTGCTGCATCTGCTGCCAGGGTATGGCACGACCGGTGCGGCATTGGTCCGTGATCCGCGTGTTCAGGGTATCGCCTTTACGGGGTCCAATGCGGCAGCCTGGGCCATTCAGAAGGGACTTGCTGACAGGCGTGCGGCGATTGTTCCGCTGATTGCGGAAACCGGCGGGCTGAACGCAATGATCGCTGACTCTAGCGCGTTACCCGAACAGGTTGTTCGGGATGTTATGCGATCGGCGTTTGACAGTGCCGGACAGCGTTGTTCTGCGGCCCGCATGTTGTTCGTTCACGAAGACATTGCGCCGCGCACACTCAGCATGCTCGCGGGGGCCATCGAGGAACTTAGTTTAGGGGACCCGATGGACTATGCGACGGATATCGGACCGGTTATTGACGAGCAGGCTCAAGATACGCTGGACGCGCATAAGCTGCATTTGGGCCGTGAGGCTCAGTTGATTGCCGATGGAGGTATGCCGGAGGACTGCAGGGCGGGGACGTACGTCAGCCCGGCAGCTTATGAGATCGAGCGGATTGACATTCTCAAGAGCGAAGTTTTTGGGCCCATTCTTTATGTCGGCCGTTATCAGGGCGGCATGCTGGATAAGGTGATCGACGCGATCAATGTCACTGGGTACGGCCTGACGTTGGGGTTACACAGCCGGATCAATTCCGTCGCTGACCATGTTGCCCGGCGGGCGAAGGTCGGGAATCTCTACGTTAACCGCAACCAGATTGGCGCGCTCGTCGGTGCTCAGCCGTTTGGTGGTGAGGGCTTGTCAGGGACGGGGCCGAAGGCTGGTGGTCCAAATTACGTGCAACGGTTTGCGACTGAAAGAGTTCGCTCCACAGATATCACCGCGACTGGGGGTAATCTCGACCTTTTACGCGCTGGAAACGGAGAAGCCTAAATCTTGATGGCAGCCCCGTGACTTGCCAACCTGATGGGGTGTGGCCACCTTAGCAGGAGGTTGCCCATTCTGCGGCCTTTCGCTTTGCGAAGGATAGAGCTTCATGACCACCAAGGATAAGCGCGATACGAAGATCATTCCCGAGGATGTTACGGGGGCGAGTGTACCCGCTGATCGCGCGTCTGATCGACTGCCGGATACCGAGAGATCCTCGGATCAAGAGGTGGCGGATTTTCTCGCAAAGATGAAGGTGGCACCGCGCACCCAAAATACCGGGCGGGGGCGTCTGATATTCGCCATGGACGCAACGATGAGCCGCCAGCCCACCTGGGACATGGCCATGCAGTTGCAGTCGGAGATGTTTGCCGCCGTCGATCAGATCGGCGGTCTTGACGTGCAGTTAGTTTATTTTCGCGGGTTTGGCGAATGCAGGGCTTCAAAGTGGGTGAGTGATCCCATGGCTTTGCAGCGCCTGATGACGCAGGTTGGTTGCCAGGGGGGACGCACGCAGATCGGTAAGGTTTTGACCCACGCGAGGCGGGAAACCGACAAAAAACAGGTTAATGCGTTGGTGTATGTCGGCGACAGCATGGAAGAAAGCGTTGATGAGCTTTGTGCGCGTGCCGGCGAGCTCGGGTTGCTTGGGATGCCGGTGTTCCTGTTTCAGGAGGGCTATGATCCGGTAGCGGAACGTGCGTTCAAGGAGATTTGCCGATTGACGGGTGGTGCCTGGTGCCGGTTTGATGCCGGTTCGGCAGTGCAGCTACGTGAGTTGCTGGCGGCGGTTGCTGTGTATGCTGCGGGTGGCCGCGAAGCGTTGCAACGACTTAGCTCGGAACGGTCGGGAAGTGGAGCTCGTGCGTTGTTACAACAAATGAAACCGGCGGCGTCGTAACGCTGAGGGTGTTGCCGCATTGCGCTTTGGTGTAGGCCTTGCCAACCTGTTTTGTGATCGCCTTACACGCGTGTGCTTTCCGATATTCCGTTTCAACTTGAAAGGGCGCGGGACCCTGTTAATGCGCTGATGCAATTCCTTCTTCTAGGTTTAGCGCTACTTGCTTTGGTGCTTATCGCTGTGCACGGCTTTACTGGGGCAAACCCGGGGAAGCTGGCTGTGCAGCTCAAGCGGGCGGCCGGGGTCATTGCGCTCGCTGTCGCTGGTCTGCTGGCTTTGCGCGGAGGCATCGGATACGCGGCGCCCGTAGGATTATTTGGGATCTGGCTGCTGTTCGGCAGCGGTTCGCTGCCAAGAACACGTAAATCGGGCGGGCAGACATCGCAGGTCACCACCGATTTTCTCGAGATGGAGCTTGATCATGATACCGGTGAAATTCGTGGGCGCGTGATCCGCGGTCTCTTTGAGGGGCGGCGCATCGAGACGCTGGAGGCAGCAGAGCTTGCTCTGCTGTGGCAGGATGCACGGGCGGATGATCCTCGCTCCGCCCAATTGATCGAAGCTTATCTTGATCGGGCGTATCCGAAGTGGCGCGAAGACATGGCGCGCGGAGAAAGAGAAATGAATGGGCCGGATGGCCGCATGACTGTGGCAGAGGCTTACGAAATTCTCGGGCTTCGCCATGGTGCCAGTCGTGACGAGGTTCGGCGCGCGCATCGCGAGCTTATCGTCAAGCTTCACCCCGATCGCGGTGGTTCCACCTATCTTGCGTCAAAAATTAACGAAGCCAAGGAAGTGCTCTTGGCGAATATTTCGCAATAGTCGCCTCACAGGAGCCAACGCATTTGTCTAGCGCTGGCTCGTGACGAAGCAGTCGATTTGAAGGCTTCGTAGTTCGTGGCACGTTGACGTTGCCGCCGCTTGCCCAAAGCCTGCGAAGCGTGCGCGATAGAGGGTTCGTGAACCATTGTTTACGGGTTCTGTAATGGGAACGTAGTCGGCGAGTAGTCTGTTGGTCCGTCGGATTACGGCTTCCAGGCTCTGTTCGGCTTCTTGACGTGATCCAAAGGCGCCCACCTGAACCTGATAAGGGCCGTTCGGTACCCGACCTTGCACCTGGCCTCGCACATTTTGCTCTGGTTCTTCTCGTGACCCTTCGCCGCTTGTATCGTCCACGACGCCGCTACGGGCGAGCAATAGAGCCAATTGATCCTGCAGCGTGCCTGGGGCGCGTCCGGGTGGTTCGTTGGTGGGTTGATGCTGTGAAGGGCGATTCGCATAGGCGGGCGATGGCGTGGGGCGGCCCTGCACAACATCGTTCGGACGCACGCGCGCGATCGCGATCTGAGGTTCGGCGCGTCCGACCTCAATGGGTTCAGCAAGAACAGGACGGCGTGGCGGAATTGATGGGCGCATCATAGGCTTAGGTGTAGCGACCAACATCGGCTTACGCGTCTGGTGCGTAGAAGCTCGCTTGAGGGACTTGTAAAGCAGGCTCGTCATTTCGGCGTTGCGCGTCTTGGATGTGCGCCCGCCGAATACTGCTGCGACGACGTATTTACCGTCCCGCTTTACCGACGAAACGAGATTGAAACCGGAAGCGCGGATGTAACCAGTCTTAATGCCGTCGACGCCACGGATCTTGCCCAAGAGCCTATTGTGGTTGCGGTAGGTCTTGCCCCGGTATGAGAACGTCTGCGTTTTGAAAAGCTCGTAGTGCTTTGGAAAATCGTCCTGAAGCCGCATCGCCAGTGTGAGCATATCGCGTGCGGTCGTCACCTGATCCTCATTCGGCAGGCCAGATGCGTTCTTAAAGACGGTCCGTTTCATGCCAAGCGCGCGTGCCTTTTCCGTCATAAGGCGGGCGAAGCGGGTTTCAGAGCCCCCGATATGTTCTGCGACCGCGCACGCCACATCGTTCGCGCTCTTTGTAATGAGAGCCTTGATGGCATCGATCAGGCGGATGCTTTCCCCGACGTCTAGGCCGAGTTTCGAAGGGGGTTGGCTGGCGGCCTGCGCGCTGAACCGGATTTTTGTACCGTAGCTGAGCTTTCCTGCTTCAATGAGTTCGAAGGCCATATACAGCGTCATCATTTTCGTAAGCGAAGCAGGGTGACGCAATTCGTCCCCAGAGCTGTTGTGCAGCACTTTGCCGGTGTTGGCGTCCATGGCCATCGCGGCATGCTTTTCGGCGTTGGCTGCCTGCACATCCGAAACCAGGATTGCACAAGCCAACGTCAAAACGGTCAGAACGGCACTATAAAGTGACGTCCTGTCTGAGGCTTTTTTGCCGGTATGACGTGTGAAATTTCTGGCCATCGACCGCTAAGGTTTCCTTGCCAACTTCTTCTGATGCGCACCAAATGGCCTCACGCCAGAGTGCGTCTTCGCCTGCGTTTGCTCCGAATCTCCCATCATTCCACAGACTGGCAGACCACGGTTTTTTGACGTCTTTGCGGCGCGTTAAGTCCCTCGCTGGTCCGAATCCCAGCCTGTCAATTGCATAGACTCGAGGTGCCCAAGTTTTCGTTAACATCGGCCTGCCGTGCTCGCTTGCTCCTTGTGCAGTGCAAAAAAAATGTTTGAATCTGCGGTTGTGCGTTGCAAATATCAGGTTTCGAGCTGCCAGGGGTGCGGTCGTCCACCCCTTATTTTCCGAGAAATCTCTTCCGAATACGGAGTGGAACATGGATGTTAATGCGGCAAAGAACTTCGAGGCTTTCCAAAAGCTCGGCGAGCAGAACATGGATTCGGTGACGAAGCTGATGGACGACTGGACCAGGGGCTGGCAGGCCATTGGCGCTGAAATGACGGATTTTACAAAGCGCTCGTTGGAAGACGGTACGGCGACGTTTGGTAAGCTGATGACTGCGAAGTCATTTGAGCAGGCTGTCGAGATTCAGTCGAACTACGCCAAGCGTGCTTGCGACGAATATATGCATCAGATGACCAAGGTTGGTGAAATGTATGCGAGTTTGGCCAAGCAGGCCTATTCCCCAATGGATAAGATCTTATCAGGCGGCCGTTGAGCCGGGTTCGCGAGCGCTTTATAATCTACGCGACGGCCCGGCTCGAGCCGGGCCTTTTTTGTGTCGACATGTGTACCCATCTTAGCAGGCGGGACAACGAATTACATACCGGCTGCCCTTCGCGAGATGGCAGTGTTTAAAGCGGCAATAGTGTTGAGTGCGGCGCTAGCAAGCCGGTAAGAAGATGAGATGCTCGGGGGTTCCCGACGCGAACAGATGATTTGAGACGATGCACGTCGTATCCGGCGTGCCGTTCGAGGCGGCGATGATCGAACTTAAGAGCCCGATTCAAATGGCCGGACCCAACGGGTCCGAAGGTGGTGAGGGAGGTGACGACAATGAAGGTCGGACCGGCCTCGTCACCAAGACGCGCCCCAAAACGAAGAAACCGAGCCTATATAAGGTTTTATTGCTGAATGACGATTATACTCCCATGGAGTTCGTAGTTCATGTCCTGGAACGGTTTTTTAACAAAGGGAGGGAGGACGCCACCCGCATTATGCTGCACGTGCACCACAAGGGGGTGGGCATTTGCGGCGTCTATACATACGAAGTCGCGGAAACGAAGGTGACGCAAGTGACCGACTTTTCCCGCCAGCACCAGCATCCCCTGCAATGCACAATGGAGAAAGAGTAGGTTCTCGTGCCATCGTTCTCGAAAAGTCTTGAAGCAGCCCTGCATCGCGCGCTCGAATATGCAAACGAGCGTAAACATGAGTTTGCAACGTTAGAGCATCTGCTCTTGGCGCTCGTAGATGATCGCGATGCGGCGGGTGTTATGCGTGCTTGCAACGTCGATTTAGACACACTACGCGGACGCGTCAGCGAATATCTCGATTCAGAATTAGGTGCGCTCGTCTCTGAAACATTGGACGAGGCTCAGCCGACGAACGGCTTTCAACGTGTCATTCACCGTGCTGTCGTGCATGTACAGTCCTCCGGGCGTGAAGAGGTGACGGGCGCCAATGTTTTGGTCGCCATCTTTGCTGAGCGCGAGAGCCATGCGGCGTTCTTCCTGCAGGAGCAGGAGATGACGCGGTTCGACGCGGTTCAGTACATCAGCCACGGTATTGCTAAACGTGCTGGGATGTCTGAGCCTCGGTCCGTGCGCGGCGTCGATGAGGAGAGCGAAGCCGCCGAGGAGAAAAAGCCCGGCCAGGACGCGCTCAACAGCTATTGTGTGAACCTCAATAAAAAGGCGCGCGACGGCAAGATCGATCCGCTTATCGGCCGTGAACAGGAGGTTCTGCGTACCATCCAGGTTCTGTGCCGCCGGCAGAAGAACAACCCGTTGTTTGTCGGTGATCCGGGTGTCGGTAAGACGGCGATCGCGGAAGGTCTTGCTCGCAAGATAATTCGCGGCGAAGTTCCCGAGGTTCTTCGCGGTGCTACGATCTTCTCTCTCGATATGGGTTCGCTGTTGGCCGGCACACGGTATCGCGGCGACTTCGAGGAACGCCTGAAGGCGGTGATGAAGGAGATCGAAAACTACCCGGGTGCGATCCTCTTCATTGACGAAATCCACACCGTGATTGGTGCGGGGGCTACGTCGGGTGGCGCGATGGATGCATCCAATCTGCTCAAGCCTGCGCTGCAGTCCGGCACGGTACGCTGCATCGGTTCAACGACCTACAAGGAATATCGCCAGCACTTCGAGAAAGATCGTGCGCTCGTCCGTCGCTTCCAGAAGATCGACGTGAAGGAGCCGACGATTGAAGACTCGGTGGAGATCCTGAAAGGTCTGAAGCCTTATTTCGAGGAGTTCCACAAGATCAAATACACGCTGCCGGCCGTGCGGGCGGCGGTTGAGCTGTCGGCGCGTTACATCAACGATCGAAAGTTGCCGGACAAGGCAATCGACGTGATCGACGAGACTGGCGCTTCACAGATGTTGTTGCCGGAGGAGAAGCGCAAGAAACGTGTGACCGTCAAAGAAGTCGAAGCGACGGTCGCGACGATGGCGCGTATTCCGCCCAAGACGGTTACGAAGTCTGATGCCGAGGTTCTTATCGCGCTTGATCGCGATATGAAGCGGCTCGTCTTCGGGCAGGATAAGGCGATTGAATTGCTGGCCAGTGCAATCAAGCTTGCGCGAGCCGGACTGCGCGAGCCTGAAAAGCCGATCGGTAGCTATCTGTTCTCCGGTCCTACCGGTGTCGGTAAGACCGAGGTGGCCAAGCAACTCGCTAGTCTGATGGGTGTTGAACTGCTGCGCTTCGATATGTCGGAATACATGGAGAAGCACACAGTTTCTCGGCTAATCGGCGCACCTCCGGGCTATGTCGGCTTCGATCAGGGTGGCCTGCTTACAGACGGTGTGGACCAGCATCCCCATTGTGTGCTTCTGCTCGACGAAATCGAGAAAGCTCATCCGGATCTGTTCAACATCCTGCTGCAGGTCATGGACCACGGTAGGTTGACGGACCACAACGGTAAGTCTGTCGATTTCCGCAATGTGATCCTGATCATGACATCGAACGCTGGGGCCAGTGATCTGGCCAAGCCGCCGATGGGCTTCAATCGCAGTAAGCGCGAGGGTGAAGATACCGAAGCGATCAATAAGCTGTTTACGCCGGAATTCAGAAACCGGCTCGATGCTGTGATTCCATTCTCGGGACTGTCCCCTGAGGTGATAGCGAAGGTCGTCGAGAAGTTCGTCTTCCAGCTTGAGGCACAGCTTGCTGATCGCGGTGTCACGATCGAACTCAGCGAAGACGCATCGAAGTGGCTCGGTGAAAAGGGCTACGATGAGAAATTCGGCGCGCGGCCTCTGGCTCGTGTGATCCAGGAGAACATCAAGAGGCCACTCGCGGACGAGTTGTTGTTCGGTAAGCTCGAGAATGGCGGTACCGTCAAGGTGGTCGTCGAAGGCGAAGGCCCTGATCGGAAGCTTGGCTTCGAATTCCTTGCCGCAGACCCTTCGGAAAAGAGGTCCAAGGGTACGGCGTATGACGAGGAAGAAGAGGACGAGGGCGACGAGGAACCACAGGCGGTGCTTGTTGAGGCTTCGCCGCGCAAAGCGCTTCCTGGTCCCAAAGGCGGGCGCAAGGAGAAATCCTCGCGCGGTGGCGGCACCGGTGCTGTCCCGAGTGTCCCTCGTAAGAAAGGTGAATAACCTTTAAGCTTTACGAATTGCATATCGTGGTGTGCGAAGAGGCGGCTCGGAAACGGGCCGTCTTCTTTATTTGCCTCTTCCACGGATGCATAGCTCCCATGCCGGGATAAGACTTTCGAGCTGAGGCATTGCCTTTGCTGCCACTGCGCGGTGTGATAGCGCTCCGTTCGCTAGAGGAGCAAATCAGAGATGAGCAGGCAGGCACTCAAGTACGGTGAGAATCCACAACAGCAGGCGTGGATTGCTTCCGATGACGGGAGCCAGGATCTTCTCGCAATCGGCAAGTTTACCGATCCTCATGGTCAGCCCGCTTTTACCGGCGCGCGGGACATGAGCTGGTCGAGCATTCGGGATCTGGATGCGGGCATCGAGGCAATTACGCGGATTGCGGCCGCGTTTGATGTGAATGTCGGCTCAGTGCCGACGATTGCTGTTCTGGTCACGCACAGCTGTCCGTTTTCGGCAGCTGTCGGGAGTTCAGATCAGGTCATTAACAAGGCGATACAGAGTAACTTCCGCGCTGCATTCGGCTCGTTTCTCGTTACCAATGTCGCGCTGAGTGAGCCTGTCGCTTACAAGGTTCGGCAGTGGATGGGACCGGATCGACCATTTGAGGGGATTGCTGCACCCTCTGTCGACCCTGACGTCATTCCGTATTTTGTCCGGAAGAAGGGCAAGACACATCTTCTCGCCAATCCCGCCTTGGCGTCGCTTCATCGCGATAATGTTCAGTTGGAACCGGTCTCTCGGACGGTCCGCGGAGCTACGCTGTCACAGGAACCCAATCCGTTTGTTCCCAAGTTCCCAGAGGATTGGGACGATCAGCTCAAGCGCGACATGTGCTTAGCCTGGGGGATCTGCGCGGCGAGCGCAAGCAACTGCATTACGATTGCTAACGAGGGGTTGCTCGTTGCGAACGCGTCGGGTCAACCGGAGCGAGCAGCAGCGAGTGATCTTGCGATTATCCAGGCCCGTGCAGCCAAACGCTCCAATATGCTGAAAGGGGCTGCGGTAGTGAGTGACTCGTATTTCTCTTTTGCTGATGCGTTGGATCAGCTGGCGCGGCGTAAGGTCAAGGCGATTTTCGCTACGAGCGGGTCGCTCCACGATGAAGAGGTCAAGGCCCATGTCGCGCAGTTTGATGTCATGTTCCATACGGTGCCTGACGCGGATGGCCGAATCTTCTTTGGGCACTGACGCGTGAGAGAAAATCGACGCAGCCACCAGCTCGCTGCATTTGGCAGCGGGCTGCTGGGGACATTCAGCATTCCCGGTCTCATCTTGTTTGCAAGCGCTGCTGGTTTTGGGGCGTTGGCGCGCGACGCCGGCATGTCGCTCTTCAATACCGTATTCATGATGGGAATTTTTTTCGCGCTGCCTGCGCAAGTGGTCATGATGGATCAGTTGGCCCGCGGCGGGTCTATTATGGCGGGTACGTTTGCAGTGGCACTGACCGCTATCAGGCTGTTGCCGATGACCGTCGCATTGATGCCTCTCATCAAAGAGGAAAGGACCAATTGGCGGCAGGTGGTGGCGGTGCATTTCATAGCGGTCACCGCGTGGATTGAGGGGATGCGGCGGTTGCCCTCGCGGCCTGCTGCTTTGAGGCTCAGCTATTTCATCGGGCTTGGAACGGGGTTTGTTCTTGCCACACTGGTGGGAGCTGCTCTCGGTTTTCTCATTGCCGGTTCAGTGCCGCCCATACTGTCTGCCGCGCTTCTGTTTCTCACGCCGATTTACTTTTTTCTGTCGTTGGTCGCGACGGCACGGTCCAGCGTGGATTTTCTCGCTCTCACCTTCGGGACGATGCTTGGGCCGGTCTTCTACGTGCTTGTTCCTGGCTTCGATTTGCTCCTTGGCGGGCTTGTTGGCGGCACACTGGCATTCGTGGCGGGTAGATATCAGAAGAAGCTGTGGGAGCCTGGTAAGGAATGAACGACTTCCTTTCGACTTATCAGGCCGCGCTGGTCCTTCTGGTCGTGGCGATGTTGGCTCACGAACCCTTGCGCTGGATGGGTCTTTATCTCGGACGACGGGTTGCTGCTGACAGCGAGATTTTCGTTTGGGTGCGTGCGGTGGCGACCGCACTCGTTGCGGCACTTGTCATGCGGCTTCTGTTATTTCCGGCAGGCGAGCTGGCGCATATCGGCCTTGAAATTCGGATAGGTTCTGTCCTGGGCGGTATAGCTGTTTACTTTGCCGCGCGCCGCAATCTTGCCGCTGGCGTTGGTGGGGCCGCTGTCCTGCTGGTTCTCGCTGACTTCTTTATGAAATGAGAACCGGAGTTTTGTGCGAGAACGCGTTCTGTTCCACTTCATCAATCAAGAAGCGTGCGACGTCCGTGCGACGGATGGTGGTCAGCTGCCAGTCCTTGGGATCGGTTAGAGCGCGGTAGAGGCCCGTTGCCCGGCCGTCACGGAGCAATCCCGGCCGGACGATGGTCCAGTCGAGGTCCGATGCCTTGATGATCTGCTCCTGCACATCTTTGTCGTCGTAGATGCGGCGAAGTGTGAATGTGAACGCGAGGCGGTAGAGAGGACCCAACGCGTCGCGGCTATCGCCCGCACCAAAGCCTGTGACACAGATCAGCCGCTTCACGTCGCTTTTCTGCATGGCGTCGACAAGGATGCGTGTGGAGTCGGAAAAGAGGGTCGTTCCGCCAAGGATCGTGCCCGGGCCGATGTCGGCTCCGAGCACCTGGACGACTACGTCCACGTCGTCGAGTGCGCGTGCTACATCGTTGGCAGAGAGCGCGTCGCCTGGAAACTTTTCGAGATTTTTATCGCTGAGAGGAATATTCGATGCCGAGCGGGCGAACGCGCGCACGCGGTGCCCGGCAGCAAGAGCCGCTTTGGCCGTTTCAAGGCCGATGCCGCGGCTGGCCCCGATAATGAGCAGACTGGCCATGGCGCATTGGGTCCTTCTTATAGCGCATTAGCCTTCGCGTTCGCCTGGCCTGCGCAAAAGCTATTGGCCTTGCAGTGCCACCCGAATTTTTTCGGCGTTTTCTGCGAGAACTTCTGGCTTTTCCATTTGATCCGAATGCCGCGCGAGCGCAACGCCTTCAAAGCGCGGGATGACGTGAACGTGGAGGTGAAACACGGTCTGGCCACCGGCACCTTCGTTGAACTGCATGATGGTGACGCCTTC
Source organism: Filomicrobium sp. (assembly GCF_025698805.1). Lineage (NCBI taxonomy): Bacteria > Pseudomonadati > Pseudomonadota > Alphaproteobacteria > Hyphomicrobiales > Hyphomicrobiaceae > Filomicrobium > Filomicrobium sp. Next base: position 95,704 of record NZ_JAILWT010000002.1, on the reverse strand, counting down.
GGCATTGAAGGCTTTCTGCACGGCACGCGCGATTTTCTGGACGCGCGGCATTAAAGCCGTGAGGGTTTCTTCGTCGGCGTCGAGAAGGTTGCGTGAGGCGGCTTTGGGTAGGACGAGCGTATGTCCGGTGCCCTGAGGCATGACGTCCATGAAGGCCACGGCGACTTCATCTTCGAAGACCTTATGAGATGGGATTTCGCCGCGCAGGATCTTCGCGAAAATGTTGTTGTCGTCGTAAGCACCGTTGCTCATGCGCTTCCTCCTCAATATTTCCTTGCAGAGCTAAGGCGCAGGGCCGCCCCGGTCAATGGGGTTCGTCTTCGCACGCCGTTTTCTTGAAGGGTGCGTATTTGGATAGAGCCGTACCGATCTTTGCAACTTCGCGGCGTTCGCTAATCAGATAGCGCTCAACTGCTGCGGAGAGCCCAGGATCAGCGAACCAGTGCAATGAGTATGTGGTGGTTGGAAGGTAACCGCGCGCCAACTTGTGGTCGCCTTGTGCGCCGGCTTCAACACGCTTAAGGCTGTGCGTAATCGCGTATTCGATGGCCTGATAGTAGCAGACTTCGAAATGCAGAAAGGGGTGATGTTCAATCGTGCCCCAGTAGCGGCCGTAGAGGCAGTCCCCGCCGATAAGGTTGAGCGCGCCGGCGATATAGCGGTCGTTTCGTTTGGCCATGACCAGCAAACAATGATCACCGAGGCGTTCTCCGAGAAGAGAGAAGAAGCGCCGATTGAGGTACGGGTTTCCCCATTTGCGATCGCCGGTGTCTGTGTAGAACGCGTAGAAGGCATCCCAGTGGGCTTCGCTAATGTCGCCGCCACTGAGATGTTCAATGGTGATGCCACTCTCGAGTGCGGTCGCCCGTTCTTTGCGGATTGCCTTGCGTTTGCGGGATGCCAGGCATGCTAGAAAATCGTCGAACGTTTCGTAGCCGTCATTGGCGAAATGGAATTGCTGGTCGGTTCGCTGCAGCAGCCCTGCGTCTCCAAGCCGTTTCCATGCATCGGCCTCCAGGAAGGTGATGTGAAGTGAGGAGAGCTCCAGACGCTGGGCCAGCTGCATCGCCGCTCGGGTCAGTATCCGCTCATTGTCTTCGGCATCTGGTCCGGGACGCGCCATGACGCGTGGGCCAGGGACCGGTGTAAAGGGGACTGCGCACTGAAGCTTCGGGTAGTACGCTCCACCAGCGCGTTGATAGGCGTCAGCGAATGCATAATCGAAAACGTATTCGCCACGGCTATTGGTTTTGACATAGCAGGGCATGACGCCGTCGACAGTTCCTTCGCTTCCCGTGAGAACGAGATGCTGCGGTATCCAACCCGCTGCCCGTCCAACGCATCCGGCTTCTTCCAGAATATGGAGAAAGGCGTGGCTGACAAACGGATTGAAGCGATCAGCGATGGGATTGGCGCAAGCGTCCCAATCGTCTGGGCTGATTTCAGCGATCGACGGGTGGACGACGATCTTGACTGTCGGAGATTGGTCCATGATCGAGGATTTTCTGGTTTCTCGCAGGCCTAGATTTTCAAGGGCGTGAAAGCCGCCTGGGGGCAAATGCTTCATTGCCGGGGAAAGGCCGACCAACATCATTGCGCATGCGCCGGGGTTCGGGCAAGCTTTCGTGATGGTCATCTTTTCGTGCGGCTGGGCGGTAGTCACGAGATGGAGGCGGCCCTAGCATCTAGGGAGTGTGAGTTATGCAAGTGGGGCTGGTGCTGATTTCGTGTGCGATGGTCGCGCTCAGCACATGGGGATATCTCGCAACGTTTGCGGTATCTGCAGGGTCGGTCAGCGGCCGGGTCTTCACGCCCTTGCTGCCTTTTACCTGGGTTGATAGCCGCCGGTCTAATCCCGATGGGACGCTTGAAACGCCCGTTGGTTTTATCGATGGCCGCCCGCCTACGGCGCTTGAAGTCGCGTCGCCTCAGACGGCTGTAGCATTGACGTCGTCTCCGAAAATCGTGCGCAGTATATCGCGTAAGATAATTCCGCTGCCAGAGCGCGGTGTCAGACTCTTGGCATCCGTGCCGCTTCCGGAAAGAGTGCTGCGGTCACAAGATATCCTGACAGCCCAATGGTTGCCTGTTAGGCGTCCTGATCCGGATCTTCCGGCTGCGCGGGTTGCTGAGAGCGCCCGTACGACGGGTGTGGATATTGTTCGCGATGTCAAAACCGCGTCCATAGCCGGGCCAGTGGTCGTTATTGTGCAGGAGGCCGTAAGACAGACGGCATCGCGGCCTATGATGGACCTTGTGACGGGTTCGATCGCGCGACGTCCTGACTTTGAGGGCCGTCAGGCGTTGGGTGGTCCTCGCCCCATAGAGATCGAGCCGGTGGCGGTTGTGAAGAACTACGAAAAGAAGCAGCCGCTGATGCAGGCCGAATTGCCCGAACTTCTTCCGATCAGGGCGGGTTCGAATGCTCTCCTAAAGCTTCAGCCTATCGGATCTGCAACAAGGTTGCGGGATCCGACTTCAGAGTTCGTGATCCGTGCGGCTTCGCCTGAGCTCGTCCAGATCAGTTTGCGGACGGAAAAGGGCGGGCAGGATGTGGACGCAAAACTTTCTGTTGCGGATCGTCCGGCGACTTCACGGGGGCGTGTGTCAACACATAAGACGCCCGAGCGCAAAAGCGCGCGCAGCTATCAGCAGCGGCGCAATCGCTCGATGGCCAACTCGATCCGTCAGGCAAGACGGGCGCGCGGAGTTTACTAAGGCGTTCTTTCCGGAGGCAAAAGCCCTTCAAAAATTGGGGCGTCAGCCCAACGCGCTGCAGTCCTGAAATCTTCGGGGGAACGGACCGTCCAGGCAAAGAACGGGCGGCCGTGAACCTCTCTTGCATAACGTGTCACGGGGGTGGGGAGATCGCACACGCGGTAGGCGTAACAGTCGGGTGCGGGCGGGCCAGATTCCAAGAGGTTGGAAAGGTCCGATGCGCGTTCTGCGCCGACTATTCGCGCCAGGGGATCTTCCGGGCCTGTCGCGGCGGCAATCATGCCGCGGGGAATGGTGGGCTCAAGAGCTCGGACAAAGCTTAGAATGGCTGGGTCAAAAGACATAAGCGCTAAAGGGCCAGAATAAGCCCGTATGAGGCGGATGACCTCCTTGAGAAACACCGCGTCAGGCGCACTCCATTCGGATTTGATCTCAACAAGAAGCGGAACGCGCCCTTCGACGAGTTGGAGAAATTCGTCGAAGGTGAGTATCGCAGACTTCCCGTCTCGGTAGCGCAGCCTTGCAAGATCGTCTTGGGTGAGATCTGCGACGGTGCGCGTTTCGTCCAGAAGTCGTTCTGTGGTCGGATCGTGAAATACCACCGGTCGGCTTAGGGCGGCTGGACGAATATCGCATTCGATACCGAAGCCATGTTGGATCGCCGCTAGAAACGACGGCGCCGTATTCTCGATGCGGCCCTGGCGCTCGTCATGCAAGCCGCGATGCGCGATTGGGATAAGAAATTTCTCGCGGTCGAAGCTGCTCATATGCGTTTCTGCCTTTCGCACCGCGACACCGATACAGATCCAATTTGTCCGTGTATCAGTCCTTGATGCGAACAATTGCGTCGATTTCGACAGCGCAGTTTGCCGGCAGGCTGGAGACACCTACGGCGGCGCGCGTGTGGCGGCCGGCATCGCCGAGCAATTCCACAAAAAGGTCCGAGGCACCATTTACGACGCGTGGGTGGTCAGTGAAATCCGGTGTTGCGTTGACGTAACCGGTGATCCGTACGAGTTGAGCAATACGGTTTAGGTCGCGAACTGCGGCATTGGTTTGCGCCAGAATATTGAGAGCGCAAGCAGCCGCGGCTTCCATACCCTGTTCAACGGTGAGATCAGCGCCAAGTTTGCCTGCGATGAGCGACCCGTCTGCGGCTTTGGAAATCTGCCCTGAGATGTACAACAAGTCGCCGACCACACAATAAGGGACGTAATTGGCGACGGCTGCAGGAGCGGACGGGAGGGTGAGACCCTTTGCCTTGAGGCGGGATTTAACATCATCGCTCATAGCTGCTGATCCTTTCAAAACGTAAATCTACCTTTCGGCGACAAGTTCCTGCCACCGATCCGGGTTCTATGAAATTTCGGAATTTCTGTAACACGGACAATAAGGTTACGGCGAGGGGCTCTTTGCAAGCGTGGAAAGCGTGAGTAGTGTCATGTGGGGGCTAGAGACTGGTTTGGCTCCACTTGTCAGGAGGATGGATGGCAGCGCTCCGATATTCGGGTCTGATGATTGGCGTCCTCACCTTTGCATTTTCCGGTTCTATGCCGATTGCGGCGGTCGCGGGTGCTGTGCAGTTCGTGCCGCATCGCGCCGTTTATGACATTTCGCTTGCGCGTGCGTCGCCGGGGTCCGGTATCAGCGAGATGTCGGGGCGAATGGTTTACGAACTGGTCGGAAGTGATTGCGCCGGTTACACGCAGAAAATGCGTTTCGTTACGCGGATAACCGGCCGTGACGGGGAAGCGCAGATCAACGATCTTAGAACGTCGAGCTGGGAGCAGGCGGAAGGCAAGAAGCTACGCTTCACCACGAGCCAGTACCGGAACGATCACCTTGAGGAAACGACGCAGGGGAATGCGGACCGTGGGAAGTCAGGTGACACGGTTAAGGTTCAATTGACGAAGCCGGGGCACAAGGGCCTTGAGATCAGCGGCGACGTGATGTTTCCCATGCAGCATTCTCTGGCCCTCATTGCGGCAGCAAAACGTGGGGAAGATGTATTGATGGCCGAACTCTATGATGGTTCGGAGAAGGGCGAGAAAGTTTATCTCACCAATGCTTTCATTGGCCATGAGGTTGCGACGGCCGAGCGCCTCGAAGGGGTGCCTTTAGGAGTTCAAGCTAAGGTCGACCTCAAAGGTCGTCCGGTATGGCCTATGGCGATCAGTTATTTCGACCCGCAGGAAACGCAGCAGGATTCGGTGCCGAGCTATGAGCTGTCGTTTCGACTGTACGACAATGGAATCTCGACAAAATTGTTTATCGACTACGGTGATTTCGCTGTAGAGGGTGCGCTCACGGACGTGACGTTGCTCGAGAAGACGAAGTGCGAGGGCCAAAAGGGGCGTTGACGTTAGCGGTTCTTCTCTTTTTCTAAATCCCATAGCCATGCTGCGCCGCGGGCTCCGCTCGCGTCGCCCCATTTCGGCGGCCGGATCTCGATGGTGGTGGTATCGGCGAAGAGATGTCCTGCTATCAGGTTAGGTAGAACGTCGTATAGGTGCTTCATTTGGGATAGGCCGCCGCCTAAGACGACGACATCAGGGTCGATAATGTTTGCGACGTGGGCAAGGCCGCGCGCGAGCCGTGACGCGTGACGCTCTAACGTCGCGGTCGCCGCCAGTTCACCGACGCCGGCGCGCGTTGCGATTTCTTTAGCCGTTAAACTTTCGCCCGTTACGCGTTGATGATCGGCAGCCATGCCTGGTCCGGAAGCCCAAGTTTCCAGACAACCGCGACGGCCGCACCAGCATTCAGGTCCGGGATACTCGCTGGCGTTGGGCCAGGGGAGGGGATTGTGTCCCCATTCACCGCCGGTGGCGCGTGGGCCGTCGAGGATCGAGCCGCGGTGGATCAACCCACCGCCGACCCCAGTGCCCAGGATGACGCCGAATACGCACGCTGCATTCGTGGCTGCTCCGTCAATCGCCTCGGAAAGGGCGAAGCAATTGGCGTCATTCGCTGTTCGGAGCGGCAGATCCAGAGTTGCGGCGAGATCTTTGTGGAAGGGCTGCCCATTGAGCCATGTCGAATTTGCATTCTGGACAACGTCCGTGGTTGGCGAGATTGACCCGGGCATTCCGACGCCAACGGTAACGGTTTCGGTCGCCTGCGTGACGTTGGAGCGCAACAGGTCTACGAGATCCGCTACAGTATCTAATGTTGCCTGATAGTTATGGTTGGGGGCCGCAATGCGTCGGCGGGCTAGCTCCACACCCTTGCAATCCAATAGCAGCCCTTCGATCTTGGTGCCGCCAAGATCGATTCCAATCCGCATGTTCTGGGCTGGGGCAACGGGCGGCATGGCCTCGCGCCTTTCAGTGGTCGGCGAGATGGCGATGGGCTTCAGCGATGCGTTCAGGGGGGATGCGGTTGTCAGCGGCAAAGACCAATAAGAGCGATTCGTCACGCATCAGATGGTCTAAAACTGCGGCAAGCAAATGAGGTTGCCCGGCGGTTGCTTTCAGGTCGGCCGGGCCGAGGCCAGTGAGCGCCAGAAACCGGCCGAGGCGTGTGGGATCGTCAGCCAAGAAGCGTAAGGCGTTGATTGCTAAGGTCTCAGCTTCCTCATGCGAGGGTGGTTGAGGGGATTTCGCCATGGCGGGTTACCTTGCCTTAACTCATTTTATGGAGCGCTAGCTCTCTTAAACTGTTGGTTACTGCTGGTGGGGCACTCTGACCAGCCGATCAGCTCCGTCGAATCGGTGCAAAACGGGGCTCATTCGCCAAACATTGGGTTATGGCTTATCAGGAAACGCTGATGTACGTCGAGGGCGACCAACGGACTCAGAAGGGGCTCCCAATGGCGAAGAAAGTACTTATCGTGGAAGACAATGAGCTGAATATGAAGCTCTTCCACGATTTGCTTGATGCGCATGGCTATTTGACGATTCAAACGCGCAACGGCCTCGATGCGTTAGCGTTGGCGCGCGAGCATCGGCCAGATTTGATTTTGATGGACATTCAGCTCCCGGAAGTGTCCGGCCTTGAGGTTACGCGGTGGCTCAAGGATGATGAGCAACTCAACTCCATTCCCGTTGTCGCCGTTACTGCGTTTGCGATGAAGGGGGATGAAGAGCGGATTCGTTCGGGAGGATGTGAGGCTTATATTTCGAAGCCGATTTCCGTGATGAGTTTTCTCGATACTGTGCGCCAATTTGCCGGAGCCGCTTGATGGGGCCGGTGCGTGCGTTCGGCCGCTAGGCGGATATCGCAATGACAGCTCGTGTCCTGGTCGTAGATGACATCGCTACCAATGTTAAGCTGCTCGAAGCGCGGCTAAGTGCCGAGTATTTTGAAGTGCTCACGGCGACGAGCGGCCAAGAGGCCCTAGACTTGTGCGAGCGTGAGCGGATCGACGTCATATTGCTCGACGTCATGATGCCAGGTCTCGATGGGTTCGAGGTTTGTCGCCGTCTTAAAACTGATCCCAAGACGCATCATATTCCGGTTGTCATGGTAACGGCTCTTGACCAGCCGTCAGACCGATTGATCGGGCTTGAGTGTGGCGCGGATGATTTTCTGACCAAGCCAGTCGATGACATCGCGCTGATTACCCGTGTCAAGAACCTAGCACGGCTTAAGACCCTCAACGATGAAATGATGATGCGCGTTACGACGGGGCGACGGCTTGGCGCAACTGAGCACGCCGCCCTTCAGCGTGTTCTTTCAAACGACGGCGGCCGTATCCTCTTGGTGGAGGATCATGAGCGCTCGGGGCATCGCATGACAGAGGCGCTGCAACCACTGCATGAGGTCACCACGGAGCGCTTTCCGCAATCGGCTTTGCTTCGGCTTGGGGCCGAAGACTTCGACGTCGTGGTGGTCAGTCTTAGCCTGCAAGGTTCGGATGGGTTGCGGCTTTGTTCGCAGCTTCGTTCATTCGAGCGCACACGGCACGTGCCCATAATTATTCTACTGGAAGATGGTGGTGACGCCAGGCTACTTCGTGGGCTCGATATGGGCGTCAATGATTATCTGATGCGCCCAGTTGAAGAGCATGAGCTGCTTGCGCGCGTGATGACGCAAATTAAGCGCAAGCGGCATAGTGATTTTTTGCGCGACCAGATTGAGGAGAGCTTTGAGCTCGCTGTCACCGATGGTCTGACCGGATTGCATAACCGGCGCTATATGGAAATCCATCTCGCTACGCTGGTGTGTGATGCCGTGCGGACGGGACGTGAACTTTCGGTTCTCATTACCGATATCGATCACTTCAAGGCCGTAAACGACACCTATGGGCATGACGTTGGCGATTTCGTTCTGAAAAGCGTCGCTGAGCGACTACGGCGTAATACGCGAGGCGCGGACCTCGCTTGCCGGATGGGTGGGGAAGAATTTCTACTTATTATGCCAGATACTCCCCTTTCCGGCGCTTATCAGATCGGGGAGCGTATACGTACGCGAATCGCCTCTGAAGCCTTTCAAACGCCGCAGGGGACGCGAATTCGGGTTACCTCCAGCGTCGGAATTGCGACCCTGGAAGGGGAAAATGATACTCCGGAAAGTATTCTGAAACGGGCCGATAACGCCTTGTATGCCGCCAAGCGCCGGGGCCGAAATCGTATAGCATCTACAGCGGCTTAACCCTTTTCTCCTATCTCCAATAATGTCGTTAGGAACGGTGCTAGATAGTTTCTGCCAAGTTTTGGCAGATGACAGATGAATTTTTGCGTGGTGGATTTTCCGATGTCGCCCAAATGCCGACGGAATTGGTTGGCCAGATAGGGGGAGCTGCACACGGCCACTGTCAAGCATTAACTTGCAATGTATACAATGTTCTGTCAGATTGCCGTGGGACTTAGGGAAGCAATATTTTTTCACCGTTTTTTGAACATCGAAGTGGGGATGTCTGAACATCTGCCTCGATATCGAGCGGTGATTTGAGCTCTCGCGGTATCGGGGCCGCCGCATCTCCCGTGACGCGAGGGAAAAGTGGTCGTCGTCACGGCTGGAGTGGCCTCCTCGTTGGCCGCGGCCGGCGACTACGATACCAAGCAGGTGCCGACGCCCTCTTTGGCGCCAGCTTGGTTAGCAGGCCAGGGTTCGTGATCAACTCGGGATCTTACCCCGCTGCCGAGCAGTCGCGGACCCTGGCTCCTACCGTCTCTCGCTGATCCCAGCCGATTTGATATCGGGCTTCAGCCCCTAACAAATCGCTTTTTGGTAGCCAGTGACGACCGGTGCTCTCAACCGATCTTTGCAGACCGGGCGTCCAGCCTAATCCTAAATCTACTCGCTGGAAACGACTTCTTAGCGCTAGGGTAAGGTCTGTTCGGCGCTAGGGCAGGGTTTCAGCTCACGTTTGAGTTACCGGCTCAAACGACGCTTACTTGATCTTTGTTTCTCTGAACTCGACATGCTTACGCACGACGGGGTCATACTTCTTGAAGACCATTTTTTCGGTGAGGTTACGCGGGTTCTTCTTGGTTACGTAGAAGAAGCCGGTTCCCGCGGTCGACAGAAGCTTAATTTTTTGAACGACGGGTTTTGCCATAATCGGGGAGCCTGATGCTTGGGCGCGTCGACGCCGGGCTGCGTCTGCCAAGCGGTTCGCGAGTGTTGGAATGAGCCCGGCACCATACTCGGGCGTTACGTGCTGTCAAGGTGGCGTGTAGTCTGTTGGACGGGATCAAGATGATCCGCGCACGAGGATGCGCTCGAATGTTCCGGATTTGAAGTAGTAGTAGGGGACCGCCCAATTCGCACGTGCGTCGTTGTTTTCGCTTAGGTGTTCCGCGAGGTCCTCGACTACGGCGCGGGTTATGTTGGGTATGTCGAGCTGTCTGAGTTCATCAAATGTGAACCAGCCGAGGTCTCGCAATTCGTCATCTTTCGGGCTGGACTGTTTGGCGATGCGAGCGGCGTCAACCCAGAAAAAACGAGTGTCGTAACGCCGGGGACGTCCGGGAGGCGTAATCGCTCGGGCTAGAAAGGTTAATGCCGATAAGCTTGGCTGAACACCTTCGGCGAAGAATGCTTGCCATATGGGATCTGCCGTTGAGGGGAGCGCAATGTCTTCAGTGGACGTTTCATTGGTTCCGATTAGGAGTCCCGTTTCTTCATAGGTTTCCCGCAGAGCTGCCATCGCCAGGGCGCGTGCTCTGTGAGGGCTCGGGTTGCCTTTCATGTCGTAGAGCAGCTTGGCGATCTCACGTTCGTGCAGTTCGCTTGCGCTGGGGATGGCGCGATCCGCTATTTCGCTGCGACCACCGGGAAAAACATATTTGTCGGGCAGAAAGATCTGATTGGGGTGACGCCGCCCCATCAGAATGCGGGGCTGGGAAGCAGTATGGTCGACGACAATCAATGTGGCCGCGTCCCGGGGCCTCATACTGCTCGGTGCAGGGTTATTGATTGACGGATTCGTCATGGTGCGCGTTCCCCGGGGCGCCGATTGGCGCCGGAGCGTTCTCGTCGGCCACCTACAGTGTAGAGCCTGACGGCCGGTCGTGGTTTAACCGACAGGGTATCTACTGACGCGAACTGTAGACGGATTCGATGTCACTCTACGCTTTGACGCGCGTGTACTGCATCGGCTGGATCGGGCTCTGGCTCATCTGATGTGCCACCAAAGCCGTGCATACGGAAGGCCCATTGCAGGCCAATAAGAGCACCCTTGATACGCGGAAGCATCCATAGGCTCATTCCGAGGATCAACGGGCCCCAGAGAACTGTATGCACCCAGACGGGCGGAGCATAGAGATCTTCAACCATCAACACCGCGGCACCTATGATGTGGCCCACGATGATCATCGTGAAGTAAGGCGGGGCATCATCCGCCCGTTGATGGTGTAGTTCCTCACCACACGCGTCGCACTGATCCACGACTTTTAGATAGCTTTTGAACTGTCGTCCCGTGCCGCAGGCGGGGCATGCCTGCGAGAAACCGCGGCGCATGGCCTGGACGACCGATCGTTCTGGGAGCGGTGCGATGTCGTTAGATGCGATGTGCACGGTCATTTGGGCATTGCTCTCATGGCTAGCCTAGTGCGGCAGGTTGATTTCTTTGCGATAGGGTAGGCAAGGAAGAGCCGCCCGGTCAATGCGCATTTGGACGCTAACGCGGCTGGTACAAGGGCTTCCAGGTGGTGTTTAGCGTCGCGGGCGGGGTGATCGGCGGTTGCGACCCGGCTGGCGGCGAACTTTGAACCCCTTCGGGAGGCGAATACGGGTTTCTTTGGGTTCGGAAATCATATCAAAGCGTAATGCGCCGGCGGATGGAATCGCTTCGACGAGCTTCACTTCGACATTATCGCCGAGGCTATAGGAGCGGCCCGACCTCTGGCCTATCATCGCGTGAACTTCCTCGACGTGGTGGAAGAACTCTCCATCGAGGCTGGACGCTGGAACGAAGCCGTCGGCTCCGGTATCGCGCAAGCGCACGAACAGGCCGGATCGGGTGACACCCGAGATGCGCGCTTGAAATGTCGCGCCGATGCGGTCGGCGAGATGAGCTGCGATCAATCGGTCGATCGTTTCGCGCTCGGCGGCCATTGCGCGGCGCTCTGCCTCGGATATCTGTTTCGCTATCGCCGCGAGTTTGGTGGGCTCTTCGTCCGGGAAACCGCCGGCCCCTAACCGATATGCGGTGATCAGCGCGCGGTGTACGAGAAGGTCCGCATAGCGGCGGATGGGTGACGTGAAGTGTGCGTAGCGCGCCAGATTCAGGCCAAAGTGTCCAGCATTGAGCGGATTGTATTCAGCTTGAGACTGGGACCTCAGAATGACTTCGTTCACGAGATCCGGGACCGGAAGCTCTTTGGCGCTTTCAAGGATGCGATTGAAAGCTGCCGGCTTTAATCCTGATTCAGGCGGCAACTTCAGATCGAGGCTGTTGAGGAAATCGCGCAGCGCTTTGAGTTTCTCCTTTGAGGGTGGTTCGTGAATTCGGTAGACGACGGGCGAGCGCTTTTCTTCCAGCGCTTGGGCCGCGGCTACGTTTGCCTGGATCATGAACTCTTCGATGAGGCGGTGTGCGGTCAGGCGTTCCGGTATAACAACGCGATCAACTCGCCCCTGTTGGTCGAGGAGGATTTTTCGTTCCGGCAAATCGAGTTCGAGCGGACCACGGCGGTCTCTTGCGGCTGAGAGTTTGGCATAGGCTGCCCATAAGGGTCTCAACGCCGTCTCCATCAACGGCTCGCATTTTTCGCTAGGCTTGCCGTCGATTGCCGCTTGAGCTTCCTGGTATGAGAGCTTGGCTGCCGACCGCATCATGGCACGCATGAATGTGTGGCTTTTCTTTTCGCCACGAGCGTCGAAGACCATGCGTATGGCGAGACAGGGACGGTCCTCGCCTTCGCGCAATGAGCATAGATCGTTTGAGATTTTTTCCGGAAGCATCGGTACGACGCGGTCCGGGAAGTAGACCGAATTGCCGCGCAGGAGAGCTTCGCGATCGAGTTTTGAGCCGGGACGGATGTAGTGGGCCACGTCCGCGATAGCGACGGTGACGACGAATCCATCTGGATTCTTTGGATCGGTATCCGGAACCGCGTGGACGGCATCATCGTGATCACGCGCGTCTGGCGGATCGATCGTCAGCAGAGGAATGTCCGTCAGGTCGACGCGGCCGTTGAGATCGGGAGGCGCGAGGTCTTCCGCTTCCGTCAGTACGCCTTCAGGAAAGTCATCGGGCAATCCGTGAGCGTGAACCGCGATCAAGCTGATCTGTCGTTGGTCATCGGGATTGCCGAGGCTCTCAAGAACTGTGGCCTGAGGATTGGCAAAGCGGTTTTTGCGGATGAGATCGAACCGGACCAGGTCGCCATCGGACGCGTCTCCGATGTCACTCTGCTGTACCGGCCATTCGCGCAATGCTTTGCGGTCGATCGGTTGGATGGTGCCGCCGCGATGGGTGGTTCGGAAAATGCCGAGCAATCGTCGCTTTTCACGGGCCAGTCGCTTGAGAGGCACGGCCTCGAAGCGGAAGCCTTCGACGTCTTCTTCTTCCAATTGGTTGATGCGCGCCAAGACGCGGTCGCCGATCGAAAGCTCCGTGGCGGTTTGCTTGTCCCGTTCGACATGCGTGAGGATCAAGACATCGGGGCGCGGGCCGTCTTCGTCGTTCCAGACGGTGGGACGGGCGATGAGATCGCCGGCGTCGTCACGACCGGTCACTTCCAGAACAGTGACGGGGGGCAGGCCGCCTTTACGACGGAGTTCCTTACGATTGCCTGAGATGAGCCCCTCCTGAGCCATTTCTTCAAGCAGCCGTTTTAGTTCAATACGCGCGCCGCCCTTTACCCCGAAGGCGCGCGAAATCTCGCGCTTGCCGACTTTCTGAGGCGCTTCCGAGATGAACTTCAAAATCTCTTCGCGCGTGGGGAGCTGGCCCGCGGGTAAGGTGGAGCCACGGCGCACGGGCTTGCCGCGTGAGGCCTTCTTGTCAGACTTCTGCGATTTGCGCGCCACCCAGTTTCCTCAAGTGCTCAGGCGTCGCCGCTTGCCGTCGACGCGGCTTTCTTAGATTTGGCTTTAGCCGGCGCCTTCGACTTTTTCGCAGCGGCTTTGGTCTTTGCTGCGGTTGCTGGTTTCTTCGTGACGGCGGGCTTTTTGGCTGCGGCTTTCTTCGGGGCGTCTGCCGTTTTCTTTGCGGCTTTCGCTTTGGCAGGCTTTTTGGCTTTGCCTCCCTTGGCGGCTTTTTCCGCTAGTAGGGTTACAGCCTCTTCAAGCGTAATGCTTTCAGGTTCTTTGCCCTTGGGCAAGGTGGCGTTGATTTTGTTGTGGCTGACGTAAGGGCCGTAGCGACCCGACAGCACTTCGACCTTGCCGCCTTCGCTCGGGTGTTCGCCGAGCTCTTTCAGGACTGCAGGTTTTGCGCGCTGGAAGCGACCCTTTCCGCCTCCCGCAAGCTTTTCGGCGATCAAAGTTACGGCGCGGTTGAGCCCGATGGAGAATACGTCCTCCATAGATTCCAGGTTTGCGTAGGTTCCATCGTGCAGCACGAACGGCCCATAGCGTCCGAGCCCAGCCGTAATCGGGTTGCCGGTTTCCGGATGGAGCCCAACTTCACGTGGCAAAGATAGAAGCTGGATCGCACGCTCAAGGTCGATCGAGCCGGCGTCGACCCCTTTGGGGATGCTGGACCGCTTGGGTTTCTCACCGTCCGCGCCTTCGCCAAGCTGGAGGTAGGGTCCGAAACGGCCCGTGCGCAAAGAAATCGAGTCACCGGATTCCGGATCGAAACCGAGGACTTTGCCGTCTGGCAGAGCCATTTCTCCAGCGCCATCGTCTGTCTGGGACAGCTGCCGCGTGTAACGGCATTCCGGATAGTTGCCGCAACCGATGAAGGCACCATACTTGCCGGAGATCTTGAGACTCAATTGGCCAGTGCCGCACGCAGGACACTGACGTGGGTCGCTGCCGTCCTCACGAGGCGGGAACACGTGGGGGCCGAGAATTTCGTTCAGCGCATCGAGGACTTCGGAGACGCGCAGGTCCTTGATGTCGTTGACGGCGCCAGTAAAATCCTTCCAGAAATCGCGCAAGACGTCTTTCCATTCGAGCTTGTCGTCGGAAATGAGATCGAGCTTCTCTTCCAGGTCGGCCGTGAAATCATACTCGACGTAACGCTTGAAGAAGCTCTCAAGAAACGCGGTGACGAGACGGCCCTTGTCTTGCGGGATGAGGCGTTTCTTGTCCGTGGTGACGTAGTCGCGTTCCTGCAGGACGGCGAGGGTCGAGGCATAGGTCGAGGGGCGGCCGATGCCGAGTTCTTCCATGCGCTTGACGAGCGTTGCTTCGGTGAAGCGCGGTGGCGGCTGAGTGAAGTGCTGATTGGCGTCGATCTTGCGGTCGGTCAGCGGATCGCCTTCGGCAAGAGCCGGCAAGCGGGCCGTATCGTCTTCCTCACTCGTATCATCTTTGCCCTTGGTCGCATGCTGGCGTTCGTCCCGACCTTCCTCATAGAGCTTGAGGAAGCCGTCGAAGACGATCACAGAACCCGTGGCGCGAAGCGTGTAGGTTTTGCCGTCGCGGCCAGCTACTTCGATCTGGGCGGCCGTCTGTTCCAGTTCTGCTGAAGCCATCTGACTGGCAACGGCGCGCTTCCAGATAAGATCGTAAAGGCGTGCCTGGTCCTTATCCAAATAGCGGGAGACCCGCGCAGGTTTGCGGGAGACATCCGTGGGACGGATTGCTTCGTGAGCTTCCTGGGCGTTCTTCGCTTTGGATTTATATTCACGAATAAATGGGGGGAGATAACGCTTGCCGAAATCACCCTCGACTTCGCGCCGGATGGTTGCGACGGCTTCGGGGACGATCTGGACGCCATCGGTTCGCATATAAGTAATGAGGCCGACGGGGCCAGCTTCGCCAAGATCGACCCCTTCATAGAGGCGCTGCGCGATTTGCATTGTTTGCTTGGCGGAAAAGCCGAGCTTACGCGACGCATCCATCTGCAGTGTTGAGGTTGTGAAGGGCGCGTAGGGGTTCCGGCGAGTGGCCTTCTTTTCTACGGATACGACCTTGAAGCGACCACCTTCGATGGCCGCCTTGATGGCTGTAGCTTGCGCTTCTTCTTTGATGTCGAGTTTCTTAAGGGTCGTACCGCTTATCGCCGCAAGACGTGCGCTGAATTCTTCCTTTTTGCCGGTCAGAAGATCAGCTTCAATCGTCCAATATTCGTCGCTGCGAAAGGCTTCGATCTCGGCTTCCCGGTTGCAGACCAGGCGCAATGCTACGGACTGAACGCGTCCGGCGGAGCGAGCGCCCGGGAGTTTTCGCCACAACACGGGAGACAGTGTAAAGCCGACCAGGTAGTCGAGGGCGCGGCGGGCGAGGTAAGCTGAGACAAGCGGCTCGTCGATCTGTCGCGGCTGCGCGAGTGCTTGCTGGATGGCTTGTTTCGTGACCGCGTTGAACGCCACGCGCTCGACATGCATGTCCTTTTTCAAGGCGCGGCGCTTTTCGAGAACTTGCAGGATGTGCCACGAGATCGCTTCGCCTTCGCGATCAGGGTCGGTTGCGAGGATCAGCTTGTCGGCACCCTTAACGGCGTCTGTAATTTCTTTGAGGATCTTGTTGGACTTGGGGTCGACGATATCCCAGTTCATCGCAAAGTCAGCGTCGGGGTCGACAGATCCATCTTTCGAGGGCAGGTCGCGCACGTGGCCAAACGAGGCGATTACCTTGAACTTGGGCCCAAGGTACTTGTTGATGGTCTTCGCCTTGGCGGCGGATTCGACGATGACGACGTTCATAGGCGACTTTCGGGTTTCCCGTTCCGGGCTGGAAATACGCGAGAATAACGGTGCGCGTATAATTCTAAGGCGTCTTCTGCAATCAAGAATAGCGCCTGGCACTGCTACCAATTGGGCCGGTGACCATTGCGCGGCTCATCGCACAGGCGGCGGGAACATGGTGGATCAGACTGGTTGTGTCAAACACCGTCCGCTTGCCCTTGTTGCAACCTAAGATTACATGATGTATTATTTGTGCAATTTTTGAGGGAATTTATGTGGGGCCGTATGGTGCCAAGACGTAGATTGCGAATTCATAATAAGAGATTTGCGGGTCAGGAAACTGGAAGACGGACGCCGAGCGCGCCGTATTACCTGGAATATATGGCGGACCTTCTGTTGGCTCTTGAAGAGATGGCTATGCGCGAAGGGCACCGGGAGCTGGCAGAGAGATTGCGTCACTCGCGTCAGGCTGCACGCCGTGGTTGAACCTTTGGTTCCTCGCGGGACGCGCAGACGGTCACGACGAGGGCTGCGCTTTCGTTACTGCTGGCGTGCCCCTTATGCACAGCGAATGTTTAGTCATTGATCCGTGATACCAGTGCTGCCCCATGTCGTTCGATACGACCGGCCAGATCCAGTTCAATCAGAATGGCTCGAATAGCGCGTATCGATAGATGGGTGGCGCGGGCGATTTCGTCTAGTTCGACCGGGTGGGGCCCCAGTACGGCAAGAACACGGTCCCGATCGCTTTCTGCGATTTCGGGTAGTGGTTCAGGAGCAAACGCTTCGAGCGTCGTGGTGTCGGGGGCGACCTCTCGAAAGGTGCGATCGCCTTGTGCCGTGAGGGGTTTAAGGGCGGAAATGATGTCGGCCGGCTCGGTTACGAGAGTTGCCCCTTCCTTCAAGAGGTAGTTGGTGCCTTCGGCGCGCGGGTCAAGCGGATGGCCGGGAATGGCAAATACTTCTCTTCCCTGTTCGGCGGCCCGGCGTGCCGTATGTAGCGTGCCAGATCGTTTTGCGGCCTCGACGACAAGGACGCCCAGTGACATGCCGGAGATGATCCGGTTGCGGCGCGGGAAGTCGCTGCCGCGCGGTGTGAAGCCGCAGGGCATCTCCGACACGATGCAGCCTGTGTCACTGATCCGCGCGTAAAGCTCGTCGTGTTCAGGGGGATAGATCTTGTCGACGCCACCGGCCAGGACAGCGATGGTGCCCGTGGGGAGTGCCGTCTCGTGCGCTACGCCGTCGATGCCGCGTGCCAATCCGGATACGACGACGAGACCAGCTTCGCCGAGTGCGGCTGCGAATAGGCGTGCCAGCTTGCGTCCGGCTGCCGAGGCTTGGCGCGGGCCAACGACGGCAACGGACGGTTCCTGCAAGAGAGACGTTCGACCCTTCACGTAAATGAGCGGTGGCGGGACATCGAGCGCGGCGAGATTGCGGGGGTAGCCTGGTTCGATCGTAAAGATCGGGGTGGCTCCTGCCTTTTGGGCCTGTTCCAATTCACGCTGGGCCGTCGCGCTGTCGCAGAGGCGAATTGCGCGACCTCGGCCGCCTCGGCGGCCTAATTCGGGAAGTGCGTCCAACGCCTGAGTGGCGCCGCCATAGCGATTTATGAGTTCGCGAAACGTAACGGGGCCGACGTTCTCCGAACGGATCAGGCGCAAGCAGGCGAGACGTTGCTGATCATCGAGCGGCGCGACCGGCAACGGTGCGGCGGTGAAAAGGTCCGCCTTGCTATCGGGCTTTGTTGCTGGCACCGATCTTATGCTCCTCCCCCGCGAGCAGACGACGGATATTTGCGTGATGCATTCCGATAAGCAACGCTGAAAGGCCTGCGAATACGATTGCAGGAATGGGGCCGAGAAGCCACCAGATCAACAACGGTGCTCCGCACGCGGCGATCAGAGCGGACAGCGATGAGTAGCGCGTAACGAATGCGACGATGAGCCATAACGCGCAAAAGCCTAGGGCGGCCTTCCACGCTATGCCTGCAAGAATACCGATATAGGTTGCGACGCCCTTGCCGCCCTTGAAACCAAGCCAGACCGGAAAGAGGTGACCGAGGAACGCGCCGATCCCTGCTGCGAGGGCTCCGGTTATCGGACTGGCCGGCACGAGAGCCGGAAGGAGGTAGGCACCGAGCAAGGTTGCTGCGGTGCCTTTGAGTACATCCAGGATTAGCGTTGCCGCGGCGAGGCCCTTGTTGCCGGTGCGGAGAACGTTGGTCGCACCGATGTTTCCAGAGCCGATGGCGCGGACATCACCGAGGCCGGCGGCGCGCGTGAGCAATAGGCCGAACGGGATAGACCCGAGCGCATAGCCAAGGGCAAGGCAGCACAGGATTGCGCCAAGGAGGGCAGCTTCCATGTGAGTGGGTCCGTTGTGACTAATTCAGGGCCAGGCGCGGCAAAAAATGCCGCGTACATCGTATTTGGCTTTTAAGGTACTTGATAGACCGTCTCGCCCGCAACCATCGTTCGCAGCACACGGCCCTGCAGGCGGGCTTCGTCGAAGGGGGAGTTTTTGGAGCGTGATCTGAGCACGTCTTTATTTACAACCCATGGCTCGGATGGATCGAATACGATGAGGTCGGCGACGGCGCCTTTCTGAAGACGTCCGGCTCCGATGCCCAGCAACTTCGCGGGATTGATCGTCATAGCGCGCAGGAGCGTGAGCAGCGACAGATCACCCGAGTGATATAAGCGCAGTGCAGCCGGAAGCATCGTCTCAAGTCCGACAGCGCCATCGGCGGCTTCGGCGAACGGGCGTCGCTTCACGTCCGCGTCCTGCGGGTCATGGCTTGAAACGATGATATCGATGTCACCGTTGTTGATCCCGCGGACCATGGCGACGCGATCTTCCTCACGACGCAGCGGTGGGCGCACCTTAAAGAACGTTCGATAGGGGCCGATATCGTTTTCGTTGAGCGTTAGATGGTTGATGGAGACGCCACAGGTCACGGGCAGGTTTCGTGTTTTGGCGGCGCGAATGACGTTGAGGCTCGCCTCGCAGGAGATCGTGGCGGCGTGGTAGCGCCCGCCCGTCAGCTCAACGAGCCGTACATCGCGGTCAATGACGATTGTCTCAGCTACGCTGGATACGCCTGGAAGGCCCAACCGTGCTGCAACTTCGCCGGAGTTCATCGCGCCATCATTTGATAGGTGCGGGTCTTCGCAGTGGTGGACAATAAGAGCGCCAAAGTCCTTCGAATAATTCAGGACGTTCCGCATCACGGCGGTATTCGCGATGGTCGATTTGCCGTTGGTGAATGCGATGGCACCAGCTCGCTTTAGTAAGCCGATTTCAGTCATTTCGGTGCCGGCGAGACCTCTGGTCATCGCGGCCATGGTGTGAACGTGTACCTTGGCGTTATCGCGCGCTCGCCTTTGAATAAAGTCAACAAGTGCGACCTGATCGATGACCGGGCTAGTGTCCGGCATCACGACGATTGTCGTCACGCCACCGGCAGCCGCAGCGAGGCTTGCGGTTTTGAGGGTTTCGCGATGTTCGGCTCCGGGTTCTCCGGTGAAAACCTGGCAGTCGATGAGGCCGGGGCAAAGGATGTTGCCCTGACAGTCAATGACGGTAGCGCCTTCTGGTGCGTTGCGCCGCAGATGAGGCCCCAGATCGGCGATTGTGGTGCCTTCGACGAGTAGGCCACCGGGTTCGTCGCGACCCGATGCCGGGTCGATGATACGGGCGTTGATAAAGACCTGCCGCTTGCCGGTGGATGTTTTGGACTGCTCAGTCTTTGTGTTCATTGCGATCAGGCTCATTTCACTGCCTGCCTTCTTAAATGGGCTCAGGCCTGCGGCAAGTTGCGCGCCAAAGCTTCCAAAACCGCCATGCGTACTGCGACACCCATCTCCACTTGTTCGCGGATGACGCTTCGGGAGTGGTCGGCGACCGTTGAAGCAATCTCGACACCGCGGTTCATCGGACCAGGATGCATGACAAGGGCGTCGGGCTTGGCTCGTGCGAGCTTTTCCTGATCGAGGCCGAAGAAGTGGAAGAATTCGCGGGTCGAAGGGATGTGGGAGCCTTGCATGCGTTCGATCTGCAGACGCAACATCATGACGACATCAGCGTCCGTGATGCCCTTCCACATGTCTGTGTAAACTTCCGCACCGAACCGCTCTGGTGCGGACGGCAGCAAGGTGGATGGCGCGATGACGCGGACGTTGGCGCCAAGAGCATTCAGAACGTTGATGTTGGAGCGTGCGACGCGCGAATGCAGGATATCTCCGCAAATCGCGACGGTCAGTCCGCTTATGCGTCCTTTGGCCCGGCGAATGGTCAGGGCGTCGAGGAGGGCTTGCGTCGGATGCTGATGGGCGCCGTCGCCAGCATTGATGACCGAGCAGTCTACCTTTTGTGATAGAAGTTCGACTGCGCCTGCAGCATGGTGGCGCACGACAATGATGTCGGGGCGCATGGCATTGAGTGTCACCGCCGTGTCGATGAGCGTCTCACCCTTTTGCACTGAGGACGATGAGACAGTCATGTTCATGACGTCCGCGCTCAGGCGCTTGGCGGCTAATTCGAAAGACGCTTGCGTGCGGGTGGAGGCCTCAAAGAAGAGGTTGATAAGTGTGCGTCCGCTAAGGACATCGCGCTTTTTATTAATCTTCCGGTTGCGATCGGCGGCATCATCAGCCAGATCGAGCAGGAAATTTATTTCAGGTGCCGACAACTCCTCACAGGAGAGGAGATTGCGGTGCTTAAATTCAAAAGACTGTTGGAGCGCGGTATCGGTCATCAAAGTCGTTCTAATAGGTGGAGTCCCACGCCTCGGCAACTGGCGTCTTGCCAGTATGGTCAATTGGCTGTGGTCAATCTCACCGGTTTGGCTCAAGTTCCCGTCGCGTTGACACAAATAGGCAAGAAGCTCAAGACGAATCACGCGAGACTGTGGGTTCCATGACAAAATCTCCGGTGAGCGTTGAGGGGGGCGGCTTAGTGCCTCCCTTTGAGGATATCAATCTGTTTTCAAGCGATGCTGCGTTGCAGGAGGCGCTTACCCGCGAGGGTGGCGGCCACGCGCAAAAGTCCCTTGTGGCATTCGGTCTTGTGTGCGGCAGTGCTGACGTGATGGAGCGTGCACGCACGGCGGAAGATTATCCGCCGAGGCTGCGCATCTTTGACGCTCAGGGTCGTCGGATCGACCGGGTCGAGCATCATCCCGCGTATCATGAGCTGCTGGAGATGAGCTGCGGCGAGCGGCTCCAATGCGAGGTTTGGGCAGAGGGGGGTGATACCGCTTCTGCTCAGGGGCGGCAGGTGGCGCGTGCGGCAGGGCTTTACCTTGCTAGCCAAGTGAATGTGGGCCATTGCCTGCCCCTCTGCATGACCCATGCAGCGGCGCCAACGATAGCCATGCAGCCAGAATTGGCGCCATGGCTATCAAAGCTTGTTTCCCACGGGTACGACGCGCGCGCTGCCGCCTTGGTGGATAAGCGCGCCGTTCTGATTGGCGTCAGCAATCAGGAGAAAAATGCCGGAGCCGATCGTTCGGCAACGGTAACGCGTGCGGAGCCGGCGGGAGAGCCTGATGGGCGTCGCTATATCCTCAACGGCCATAAATGGTTCTTGTCGGCTCCGATGTCCGACGCCTTCCTGATGCTGGCCCAGGCCCCAGGAGGATTGAGTTGTTTCCTGGTTCCACGTTTTCGAGATGATGGGGAAGCCAATGGCATCCATCTGCAGCGGCTCAAGGACACGCTTGGTGTTCGCGCGTCAGCCTGCGCTGAAGTGGAGCTCATCGAAAGTGATGGGTGGCTGATAGGCGAGGAAGGTGAGGGGGAAACAGTGCTTTCGGAGACGCAAATGCAGTTGCGTCTTGATCTCTCGGTTGTGTCTGCGGGCGCTATGCGCCGCGCTCTCGCTCAGGCCATTCATCATGCTGAAAATCGCGTTGTTTCGGGCAAGCTTCTGATCGAGCATCCGTTGATGAGCCAGGTGCTTGCTGATCTGGCTCTCGATGTCGAAGCCGCGCTGGCACTGGCACTTCGGTTGGCGCGCTCATTTGACCGTGCGGAGGATTCGCGAGCGGCTGCCTGGCGGCGGCTTATGACGCCGGTGACCAAATATTGGGTCTGTAAAATAGCCCCCGCCATTCTTGCCGAAACGATCGAATGCGTTGGAGGTAACGCCTACGTCGAGGAATTGCCGTTGGCGCGCATCTACCGGGATGTGGTGGCTCTTTCTCTTTGGGAAGGGACCGGAAACGAACTTGCACTCGAAGTTCTCCACATTCTGCAGCGGGAGCCTGAGGCTGCTGAAATTGTCATGGAGGAGTTGGGTAAGGCGGTCGGGGATGACGCGTACCTTGAGGCTGCTCACGCTCGTATTGCTGCGATCCTTTGCGAACCGCGGCGATTGGATTTGCGTGCGCGCAGCCTTGTTGAAGGACTCGCGGTGCTCGCCGCCGGCACCATTCTGCGGGCCCATACACCGGCGGCCGTTTCTGATGGATTTATTGCAACGCGCATGGGCAGCGTGACACGCCAGACCTATGGGCAGGAGCTGGATTGGGCTGATACGGCAGCTATCCTGCGACGCGCATCCCCCACCAGCTAAGGCGTTCCCGCAGGAACGCCAAAGTGTTGCGAGGGCGATAAGTCGTCTGCAGCCACGAGGCGTATTTATTTCGCCGGTCGAGGGTGTGTTGCTCCGCTCACCAGCTCGATGATCCTGTTGAGCGCGTTCAAGAACTCCTTGCGCTCAGCATTGGGGAGTGCCTGCAGGATCGCATCGTTCGTCGAATGAACGGCTGGCTGCGCGTTCTTCAGGGCATTTTCGCCAGCAGGAGTGAGGCGAACGGCGTACATCCGTGCATCGTGGCGGGTGCGTTTCCGCACAAGCAGGCCGCGTGCGACGAGCCGTCTAACGATGTCAGCCAGTGTCGAACGATCGATACCCGTATGTTCGACAAGTACCGTCTGGCTTGGCTCCGCGTGGGATGCCACAGCGCGTAGGACTTCGAACTGGCGAGGCGTAAGTTCGCTTTCGCCGATGTTCAGAGCGAATAACTCGTCGGCGCATTGGCCCGCGCGATGCAGGAGATGAAGTGCCGAAGAGTTGCCACCTTCGATATTGGTGCGTGCTTTCATGTGCCAAAGTTCCGATTAAGAGATCTTGGGTTCTCTACCAGGGTTGCTCGATGCCAATGGCTCCAACCCTTCTTTCGGTGCGCGGATCGCTCTTGTTCGCGATGCTGAGAGCTAACCATTGGTTAGGCTGCATGCGCCCGTCCGATCAGCATAAATTGGCCGTATGCCTCGGAAATTAAAGTGGCTGCGACAACAAATCTTCGTCATGAGCTTGAAAGTTGTCGTTGTGTTCCCCAGTAACACACAGTTTATGTGAATAACCAAGATGTTACACCTGCGCGACGAGCGAGGTCCGTCATGTCGGAATCCAGCCGTGCGAAGGCCACTTGCGTCGGTATGGACGGTAGCCAGTCAGCGCCGTTTTTCCGCTGTCTGTAAGGCTCCATCAGATCAGTCCAGACTTTGGAATTGAGTGCGCGTTCTGGTGCGACCATGGGTGGCAACCGTTTTAGGCCCGGCTGAGTTGCCAGCCACGCGTGGGCTGCCTGCCAGATTTCGACGGAAGCCGGCATATTGTGCCGCGCCTTCAGCTGCGTGATGGCCAGGACACCGGTTTCGCGCGGATGTGGGCCGATTTCCAGGGTCGCAAGGCGAGACGCTCCTCGGCGGATGGAGAATAAGCGACATTTTTCCCGCGCCAACCGATCGGCATATTGATCAGCGCAGTTCTGCATCGCTTGGGCTTCCTCCAGGATCTCAGATTGTTCGATGAGGGGGACAAAGGTTAGGCCCATCGCTTCGCCCGGCCGGAGCCAGCTATCGGCAATCGTTCCCGGCTCAAGCTGCATGACGAGACGAAGCCGGTTCAGCCAACTCTTGGCGGCGCAAAGAGCAGTATCAAACGCAATTTCGGGCCGCCAAGGCACGACGATCAAATCGTGGGCGGGTGTCAGCAGCGCGCCAGAATACCATGCATATGCGGCGAGAACGGCGAAGAGGCGTTCGGGCTTAGCGTCTTGCGAGCAGATAGATTGCTCGACCAGCCAGAGCGCAAAATCCTCGTGAACCGCTGCCGCGGCGAAGGCAACACTCGCTAGCCAGAAGGTCGCATCCGCGCTTTCGGCAGGCAAGCGTGCCGCTACTCGGCGGGCAAAGGTTTCGCTGTCAGGAAGCGGCGGCAGTGGGCCATTAAAGGCTGATGGAGGGAGGCGGCGAAGCCATAGAGGAAGTTCTAGCGTGTGGGCGATCGTCTTTAGTTTGGCGCCATCCCGCACGAGCTTGGCGGCTTTCCGTCGCTGATCTTTTTCACCTTGGCGGGTGGCTAACACATATGCCGCACCGGGAAAAACTTCGGCCAACTCGGTAAAGCGCGGTGATGTACGGATGAGGCGACGAAGTTCGCGTCGCGCGGATAGTTCAAAGCGACAGATGAGCCGCTCGTCCTGCTTCGAGAGGCTAACCTTTGGGCGGCGCTCCTGGGGAGGAGTGCCAGGTGAAACCTTGGAGCTTTGTCCCATCGACTTCTTCGTGCCGGAGGTTGCAAGGCTATCATAACAACATGGCGGTGCAGTTGTCTGATTTCCATGTCGGCATGAAGAGTTTCCGCACGTATTTTGGCGGCGATGCGACTTGTGAGAGGCGGAACGGTGGTATTGTCCGTCTTGAACAAAAGGTGAGCAGTTTTTCCCGGCTGAGCCCGAAAGTCAGGCGGCTTAACGCATGCGGTCGAGGGCGCCTTGGAGAATAAGTGTTGCTGCCAGCTTATCGATGACCTCAGCACGGCGTTTACGGCTTGTGTCGGCTCCGATCAGCATGCGTTCTGCCGCTGCAGTCGTGAGCCGCTCATCCCATAGCAGGATGGGTAGGGGTGATAGAGCATTCAGGTTTTTCGCTAACTGCCGTGTCGATTGGGCCCTCGGGCCTTCGCTTCCGTCGAGGTTCGCTGGCAGGCCCAGGACCAGTCCGGCGACTTTGTGCTCGTTTATGAGCGCGAGTAGCCGGGCAGCATCCTGTTTGAATTTGGTTCGACGGATGGTTTCGAGGGGCGAAGCGATCATGCGCGTCAGATCAGACAGCGCCAATCCCAGCGTTTTGGTACCGGCGTCAATCCCGATAAGTCGGGCGGCCGCGGGCAACAGGGCCTTGAAACGATCCGGGTCATCAAGCGTTGCTCCCCGATCAGGGGAAGTTGCGGGCATCTCAACAGGATCCGGCATTGTGTTTGGTTCGCCCATTGTTGTGTTGTGGCAGGTGGCTATACTCCGGCGCGCCGCAGAGCGGGGCTTTATTTCACTCCTCGTCGCGCATAAGGCTTACGTGTCGCACGCGTGCGGACAAATCATATAAGGGACCACCATGAAGATCATCTGGTACGGCCACTCCTGTTTCCGCGTCGAAACCGGGTCCAGCGTTATCCTTCTGGACCCGTTCCTAACCGGGAACGCGACTTTTGAAGCGAGCGGCATTTCGCAGGACGCAGTGCAGGATGGTGTCACGCATATCTTGGTGACACACGGGCACGGCGATCACGTCGGCGATACGGTGGCCATTGCGAAGGCGACGGGCGCGACTGTTGTTACGAATTATGATTTGTGCATGTGGCTCACCAAGCAGGGTCTCGACAAGTTCGAGCCTATGAATACCGGCGGGACGATTGATCTTGGAGACTTCAAGGCCAGCCTTGTGCGCGCGGATCACTCCGCCGGGCTTGTTGAGCTGGACGTGAATTTCCCGCTGGGTTCGGCGAACGGTTTTGTTATCACGCCGCCTGAAGACCCCGTCATTCTTCACATGGGTGATACCGACATCTTTTCTGACATGGAGCTGCTCGACGATATCTATGAACCAGAAGTCGGCTTGGTTCCGATCGGCGATCGTTTCACGATGGGTGCCAGAACGGCGTCTATGGCGTGTAAGCGCTTCTTCGATTTTGATCTCGTCGTGCCTTGCCATTACGGGACGTTCCCCATCATCGACCAGACGGCTGACGCGTTCGTTGACGAAATGGACAAGGAAGAAGTCGTCGTTCCCAAGGTTGGTGAAGTCATGGACGTGTGAGGGGATGGCTCAGCGTTGCAAACGCTGAGTGGATGAACCGAACTATCCCCCTACGTACGTTTGGCAAGGTGTTTCATTGCGTATGAACAGAATTGAACCCACGGTCACGCCAACGCGAGATGAGGCCGGGGGGAGGAGCCTGCTCGTGCTCTTTACGCTGACATCCTTCGTGTCAGCGTTTCTTCTGTTCCTGATCCAGCCAATGTTCACGAAGATGGTGCTGCCGATCCTCGGCGGTTCACCGTCCGTCTGGGCCGTTGCTCTGGTGTTTTTCCAGTCTGCATTGCTTGCGGGCTACGCGTACGCTCACCTTCTCACCCGGCTCTTCCCGTTGCGTACGGGTAGTTTCGTGCATGTTGGCGTCTTGGTTGTTGCTGTATTCTTTTTGCCGATTGCTGTGCCGGAAAGCTGGCAGGAGCCGCCGCTGGATTGGCCCTATCTTTGGCAGTTGGGACTTTATGCTGTTGCAATAGGCGTTCCGTTTCTAACTGTTGCCGCGAACGCACCGCTGCTCCAGGCTTGGTTTGCCGGCACAGGTCATGCGCGAAGCGCAGACCCTTATTTTCTTTATGCGGCGTCGAACTTCGGCAGCTTTCTTGCGCTGATGGGGTACCCGTTTTTGTTTGAACCGGTCGCGGGTGTCAGTGCGCTTAGCGTTTATTGGTCGATTGGTTTTGGTCTTCTAGGATTTTTGCTCCTCGGCTGTATGGCATCGGCGGGGTGGTTCAAAACCACAGTGATTGTTCCGCCTGTTGGCATCGCAAACGATGACTTTGGGGATGTGCTTGGGCGACCGACATGGCGGCAACGGTTTGGATGGATCGCACTCGCCTTCGTTCCCGCCGGGCTGCTAACTGCGTTTACGACGCATCTGTCGACCGACATTGCTTCGGCTCCTTTGTTGTGGGTGGTGCCGCTGGCACTTTACCTGCTCACTTTTGTCGTTGTTTTTCGCAGATTGCCCGCAACTGTGGTCCGCGGAATAGCCGTGCTGCATTTGGCGGCCGTGGTTCTCGCGCTGCTTCAATTGTCCCAGAGCGAGCACGACAACTGGTTCGTCTCCAGTTCGTTCGGTTTTGCGGCGTTTGTGATGACCGGGCTGATGGCGCATCGCGCGCTTTATGAAAGCCGGCCTGCAACGCGCTTTCTGACCGAGTTCTATCTTCTGATGTCTCTGGGTGGCGCGCTCGGAGGATTGTTTGCAGCCCTCATCGCCCCGACGATCTTTTCCGAGGTTTTCGAGTATCCGCTGTTGCTGGCGCTTTCTGTTGCGTGTCGGCCTGTGTTTGTCGGGTGGCGGTTCTCGCGCAACGATCTGGCGCTCGCACTTCTCATTGTGACGGCTGGGGCCGCCGCGATTTTCTGGGGGCCGCTCTTGAACCAGTTCGGGGTTCCGGCTTGGGGGTGGGGGCTTACGCCGCTTATCGTTGCCATATTTGTGGTGGTTGTGGTCGCGACTTGGCGGATGCCGTTGGCTCAACTGGCGAGCGCTCTCGTAATATGGGCGGCCGTCTCCTTATTGCCTTCCGGTGTGATGAGCGGGAATGCGCAACGCAGTTACTTTGGCGTTTACCGGGTGTCGCAATCGACCGATGGCGGTCACAACGTCCTGACGCACGGAACGACGCTGCACGGGGCGCAGCGTCTGCAGAAAGCTGATGAGCCTAAGATCGACGTCACGGTGCCCGGGACATATTATTATCCTGAAAGCCCGATGGCGCGTGTTGTCGCTAGTGTCCGGACAACGCTGTTTCAGCAGGTGCGACGCGGGCGTTATGGCGTTGTAGGGCTCGGCGCAGGGTCTCTCGCGTGTCTGTCCAAGCCAGGGGAACGTTGGCGGTTCTTCGAAATCGATCCGTTGATGGTCAAGATCGCCGCTTACTCAGGCTATTTCACCTACATCGGGAATTGTCAGCCGCAGCCTGATTTTGTGCTCGGGGATGCCCGATTGACACTTTCGCGGGAGAATGCCGCTTATTTCGACCTGCTAATCATTGACGCGTTCACGTCGGACGCGGTCCCGGTGCATCTGATGACGGCCGAGGCGTTAAAACTTTATGCAGACAAGATCGCGCCCGATGGCGTTGCCTTGCTTCATATTTCGAACCGTTATCTTGATCTTGAGGGGGTGATTGCCGCGACGATGGCCAGGGTGCCGGAGCTCAAAGCTCTTATCATCGAAGATTTTGATGCAAACGGCACGTATGATCAGACGAATTCGACGGTTGCGGTTTTCGCTAAGAACCAATATCGGCTGGATACCTTTCGTACTCTCCCTGGGGCTCGTGACCCCAAAGGCGCGGGGTTAGCGCCCTGGACAGACGACAGTTCTGACGTATTTATGCCGCTCCTTTCGAAGTTGAGGGGAACGGGTTCCTAAGGGCCTCAATTCACCAGTGGGGCTGCCAGTGCTGTATTGGTGCGTCGGGACGCAGTTGCGTGGAACTGTCTTCGCGGCTATTCAAACGCAATTCTTACGGTCTTTCGGTTAGCAGAAGTGAGGGATGATGCAAGTCGACGAGGCGACTGTGCGACGCATCGCGCGGCTCGCGCGCATCAAGATTACGGCCGAAGAGGCCAAGGGTCTCGAAGCCGAGCTCAGCGGGATTCTCGACTGGGTCGAGCAGCTTTCCGAGGTCAATACGGATGGCGTCGAGCCGATGACCCGCGTTGTGCCGATATCGTTGAAGAAGCGTTCGGACGTCGTAACGGATGGCGAAAAAGCCGATGAGATCGTTGCTAATGCGCCGCTCAGTGAGGACGATTATTTCGTCGTTCCGAAAGTGGTGGAGTAATCAAGGCGCGCAGGCGCACCGTGTCCCGGCTGTCGTCTGTGCAACCCTATTGATCTGCGGTCCGGCGATGTCGGGGCCGGAATAACATGAGGCGCGCCAAGACAGGCGGCGCGGGGAGAGTTCGTGAGCGACCTGACTAAATTGACGTTGGCAGCTGCACGCGAGGGGCTGCAGAAGAAAGAGTTCTCAGCCGAGGAACTCACGAAAGCATTCTGTGAAGAGATTGACGCCGGCAACGGTGCGATCAACGCCTACGTGTTGCCGACGCCAGAGATTGCTCTTGAGCAAGCGCGCGCAGCAGATGCGCGCATCGCGAAAGGCGAAGCCCGGACGCTGGAAGGTTTGCCGCTCGGCATCAAGGATCTGTTCTGCACAAAGGGCGTGCGGACGACGGCCTGCTCGAAAATCCTCGATGATTTCAAGCCAACCTATGAATCGACGGTCACGCAGAACCTTTGGGATGCGGGTGCCGTCATGCTTGGTAAGCTGAACAATGACGAATTCGCTATGGGCTCGTCGAACGAGACCAGCGCGTTTGGACCCGTCGTCAATCCATGGCGGCGGACCGGTTCCGATGCCAAGTTGGTGCCGGGTGGTTCATCGGGCGGTTCATCAGCGGCGGTCGCAGCCGATCTTTGCCTTGCCGCGACGGCGACAGATACCGGGGGCTCGATCCGGCAACCCGCCGCTTTAACGGGCACAGTTGGTTTGAAGCCAACGTACGGACGCTGTTCGCGCTGGGGGATTGTGGCGTTTGCTTCCTCACTCGATCAGGCTGGTCCCATCACGAAGTCGGTGGAAGATGCTGCGCTCATGCTGCAAGTGATGGCGGGGCAGGATCCTAAGGATTCGACCAGCGTCGATGCGCCCGTTCCGGACTACCGGGCATCACTGCGTAACGGCATCAAGGGCTTGCGCGTCGGCGTGCCGAAGGAATATCGCGTCGCCGGGATGTCGGCCGAAATCGATAAGCTCTGGGAGCAGGGCATCACTTGGCTCAAGGATGCCGGCGCTTCGGTCCATGAGATTTCACTCCCGCATACGAAATATGCGTTGCCAGCCTATTACATTGTTGCGCCAGCCGAAGCGTCTTCGAACCTCGCGCGTTATGATGGTGTCCGCTACGGCATGCGGCAGACGGGCAGCGATCTCATCGATACCTACGAGCAAACGCGCGCGGCCGGCTTCGGCCGGGAAGTGAAGCGGCGCGTTCTCATTGGAACGTATGTGCTTTCGGCGGGCTATTATGATGCCTACTACTTGAAGGCACAGAAAGTGCGCACGCTGATAAAGCGGGATTTCGACGAGGCGTGGGATAAGGTCGATGTTGTTCTGACGCCGACGACACCGTCTCCCGCTTTTGCTTTCGGCGAGAAGTCGGGTGATCCGCTTGCCATGTACCTTGAGGACATATTCACTGTTACGGTCAATATGGCGGGCCTGCCGGGACTGTCGGTCCCAGCGGGGCTTTCCACGGAAGGTCCTCCGTTGGGCCTGCAGTTGATCGGGAAGCCTTTTGATGAGGAAACGCTTCTCCGCACCGGTCAGGTGATCGAGGACGCGGCCGGGCGAATTGTGGTTCCCTCGCACTGGTGGCGAGGCTAAGGCGCTCACGGCGCGAAGAGCGGCCGCGCGTCGCAAGGAGGTAAATAATGAGTCCGAGATCTCCGGCCGACTGTACCGACATGTCTCATGTGCGGGACGAAATAGACCGGATAGATCGTGCGCTCGTCGATCTCATTGCGGAGCGGTTCGGTTATGTCGACCGAGCGTGGCAGCTCAAGAAAAACCCGTCGGAAGCAACGGTTCCGTGGCGTATTCAGCAGGTTATCGACAAGGTCAAAGCGCGCGCTGACGAGCGCCATTTGCCGCCGGAGTTGGCGGAAGCGCTGTGGCGGCAGATGATCGGCTGGTTCATACAATACGAGGAAGAACAGTTGCGCCAATCCGGCAATTGCAATGATGCGGACAAGAGCAAGTAGCGGGATGATCGAACTTCAACCTTTTGACCCTGTTTCTGTCGTTCTCATTGGGCTGCTCAACCCTGTTGCTATCGCGGTAGCGGTCTTGATGGGGCGTGCTGCGGATCAGTGGCAGAAGCTTGTCGTTGCGGCGTTTGCATCGGCGTGTGCGGGCTCCCTATTTGTATGGGTGTTGGCGTTTGTCGGTTTGCTTCCTGCGCGCGGGATTGGTGGTGAAGCCGGTGTTTTCGTTACTCAATTTATACTGGGGCTCGTCTGGGCCTGGATTGGGTATCGGTGGCTGCGAAAGCATGACAATCACGCGACTTGAGTGCGACGGCCCAGTGGCTCGGACATTATTTTAGTCCTGGCCGTGCGCGCGAGCTTTAAGTGCATATGAAGGACAAGGCGAGGATGAACGTGGAAGCGAAGGCCGCTGAGGCTGCGAACCCTAATCTGATCCAGGGAGCGACCGGCGATTGGGAAGTCATCATCGGTCTGGAAGTGCACGCGCAGGTGAACTCGCACGCCAAGTTGTTTTCAGGCGCCTCGACTGAGTTTGGCGGCGCGCCAAACGCGCATGTGTCGCTCGTCGATGCCGCGATGCCTGGAATGCTGCCGGTGATCAATGAGGAATGCGTCGCGCAGGCGATCCGAACGGGACTGGGGTTGAAGGCCCAAATCAACCTGAGGTCAGTTTTTGACCGGAAGAACTACTTTTATCCAGATTTGCCGCAAGGCTATCAGATCTCCCAGTTCAAATCGCCAATCGTCGGTGAAGGTGAGATTGAAATCGATACGGATGGTGGTCCGAAGCGCATCGGTATCGAACGGCTTCACCTGGAGCAGGATGCGGGAAAATCCATCCACGACCAGCATCCCGAATATTCCTATGTCGATCTCAATCGGTCTGGCGTGGCGTTGATGGAGATTGTCTCGCGGCCGGATATGCGTTCGTCGAAAGAGGCGCAGGCTTATGTCACTAAGCTGCGCACGATCCTGCGCTATCTCGGTACCTGTGACGGAGATATGGAAAAGGGCAATCTGCGCGCGGACGTGAACGTTTCGGTACGCAAGCCGGGTGGCGAGCTTGGCACGCGCTGCGAGATTAAGAACGTGAATTCCATTCGTTTCATCGGGCAAGCCATCGAGGTTGAAGCCCGACGTCAGATTGACATCATTGAAGACGGCGGCACGATCGATCAGGAAACGCGCCTGTTCGACCCTAAGTCCGGGCAAACGCGATCGATGCGCTCGAAAGAAGAAGCGCACGATTATCGCTATTTTCCTGATCCCGATTTGCTCCCGCTTGAGTTCGATCAGGCTTATGTCGATGAGTTGGCGAAGGGACTGCCGGAACTACCGGACGAAAAGCGCGCACGTTTCATAAAGGAATACGGGCTGTCGGCCTACGATGCCGGCGTGCTCGTCGCGGAGCGGTCATCGGCGGACTATTTCGAGGCTGTCATCGCTGCTCTGGATGATCCCGCACGTGACGGCAAGCTTGCTGCCAACTGGGTTATCAACGAACTCTTCGGCCGCTTGAACAAGGAAGGAACTGCGATCGAGGATTCGCCGATTTCGGCGGCTCAGCTCGCCGGGATTGCGAAGCTCATCGGATCGCAGGCCATCTCGGGCAAGATCGCGAAGGATTTGTTCGAAATTGTCTGGAGCGAGGGTGGTGATCCGGCGGAGATCGTTGAAGCACGCGGCATGAAGCAGGTGACCGACACCAGCGCTATCGAGAAGGCGGTGGATGAGGTGATTGCGGCTAACCCAGACCAGGTAGAGAAAGTCAAAGCCAAGCCGACGATGATCGGATGGTTTGTCGGTCAGGTGATGAAAGCTTCTGGTGGCAAAGCCAACCCTCAAGCGGTCAACGAGATTCTCAAGAAGCGCCTCGGTATCGACTAGACACTCTTCTGCTTTTTCGTTCGTTCGGATGAAGCCGGGATTGTTGCGCTGATACACGCACGGTCGCCGTTCGGCGCTCTTGAACTTGGACCAATCGTGGTTTTGTCTGAGTACGCAAGCGCGTGGCGTAGGGTCGGCGTTTATCCGCGCGCAAGATTCATATGGCTTGGTTTTCGTATTGGGTGAGCCAGCGTTTTATCGGCGGTTCGGGTTTTCCACGGATCTCGCTGCTCAGTCTCCATGCGTCTACTCTGGTCCGTATTTTATGGCATTGTTCCTTTTGCCATCGGACGTTGCGCTGGGCGCGGCCGTTTATGCGCAGACCTTTGCAAGGCTCTCCTAGCTGAGATGTGATCGGCTCGCTTCTTTTCCGTGATCTGTAAAGATGTTTGTCTGACGCTTCGGGTCGGGGCGCGAAAATTTCCGTTCGCCCTATTATCGCACGCCAAGGGATGTAGCCTCTCTCATCCAAAGGGGTGGCGTGCATGGTGCAAAGGTATTTGCGCCTGGAGGGTTACAGGAATGTCGATCTTGAAACCTTGGGCATTGTCGGGGGCTATCGGGTTGGCCCTTGTGCTCCCAGGAGTGCCGTCCGTCTCAGCGCAGGAAAGAAGTGAGATCGCAGCGCCTTCTACAGCGAACGAGAGCGTGCCTGCTGCGAAAGCGGATGCCGAAAAGGGGGCGTCCGAAGATACGGCTGAGCGATCTGCACAAGTCGAGAATAATCCCCAGCCAAGCGAAAAGGTGACGGACGCGACGTCGTCTGAAACTGCCACCGACGCAGCCTCTCAGGATGAAAAAAAGGGCGCAACGTCCACTGAGGCGGCTCGGCCCGCTCCTTCTTCACAGACCGAAGATACCGTTGCGAAAGAAACGTCGGCTCACACCGCCGAAGCGAAGGGTGCTTCAGCTCCGGAAAACGCGAACGCTGCCGTTAAGGGTTCTGAGGCTCCCGCCACTGAAACAACGCAGGCGGAAAAGCCGACGGAAGACGCTGATGCTCAAAGGTCAGCTGCTGGGGCCGCACCGGAGAATGTTCCGGTTGATCCGTTGGTTGCGGCAGTGCGCCAGTTTCTTTCGGACGATAGTGATGGCGGAGCAAAGAACCGAGAGGATATAGCTGCTCTCGTTGCATTTTATGCTGCCCGGGATGGGCGCGCACTTTGGGTGGACGGGTCTGGCTTCACATCAAAGGCGAAGGCCGTGATGGCCGAGATCGCGCACGCCGCCGACTGGGGGCTTGAGGCTGAAGATTTCTCGCTGCCGCCCTCCAACCTTGTTCAATCTGGTGTCGGGGGACAGGCCGAAGCGGAGATCAAACTTGGATTGGCAGTTCTGAAATATGTGAACTATGCACGGGGCGGTCGCGTAACGCCGTCGCGGGTCAGTTCGCAGATCGATCAAGATCCGGAACTCAAGGAACCCGCAGTTGTCTTGTCCGAAATTGCGGCTGCATCAGATGGTGCGCGCTACTTGCGCGAGCAGCATCCACCGCATCCACAGTTTGAAATGCTGCGGCAGGCGCTTCTGAAGCTGCGTGGTGAGCAAGATGATGCTGAAAAGGAGTTGTCGGAAGCGAAAAAGGTGAAGCTTCCGGATGGCCCGCTGCTGAGACCGGGCCTGGAGCATCCGCATGTCGCGCTGTTGCGTCGCCGACTTGAGGTTACCGCGGAACCGGGTGCTGAAGAGAAATTCGATGAGCCGTTGGAAGAGGCTGTGCGTGCCTTCCAGCGCGCGCATGACCTGAGTACCGATGGCCTTGTCGGCCGCGGAACGCGTGCGGTGCTCAATGGGAATAAAAGCGACCGCTCCGGTCGGGCGAAGGCGCGGGCCGAGGAGCGCCTGATCGTCAATATGGAGCGGTGGCGGTGGATGCCGCGCAACCTCGGCGCCTTTCATGTTCTCAACAATGTTCCGGAATTTCAGACACGTGTCTTCAAGAACGGTTCGGAGATTTTCTCCGAGCGTATCATCGTCGGCAAAACCGATACACGAACACCGGTTTTCTCCGCTGATATGAAGTACGTCATCTTTCATCCTTCGTGGGGCGTGCCGAACGGGATCAAGCGTACAGAGATCCTTCCCTATCTGAGGCAGAAGACAGGATTATTCGGCTTTGGGGGCTCGGATACGCGCATTCTCACAGCGCATAATCTGAGCGTGAGCTATCAGGGGCGCCCCGTAGATGCGAGCCAGATCAATTGGACCAGCGCTAACATTGTCAACTACGACTTTATTCAGCCGCCCGGCCCGACAAACGTTCTTGGACGCGTCAAATTCCGTTTCCCGAACCGTCATGATGTCTACATGCACGACACGCCGGAGCGCGAGCTGTTCGCGCAATCGTCCCGCGCGCTGAGCCATGGTTGCGTGCGCGTGCGCAATCCGCGGCGTCTCGCGGAGGTTCTACTCGCCGAGGACAAGGGCTGGTCCGAGGACGAAGTCGGGCGGCGTTGGTCAGGGGCGGCGAACGGTTATGTCGAACTTGAGAAAAAGATCCCCGTTCATACAGCCTACTTCACGGCCTATGCGTCAGAGAATGGGGAGGTGCGTTACTTCCCGGACCTTTATGGTTTTGACAGCCGCACGGCGCGTGCGATGGGTGGCAACGGAAGCGTGTTTGAGGGTGAGAGAATTCCCCAGAGTGCGCCGTCTCGGCGGTCAGCGCCTGCCGTTGCGCAAGGTGGCGGCGGTTATAGCGGCAGTCCCGAGACTGTAGCTGATCTCATTTCCGGCTTGCTGTCGAACTGATGCCTATTGATGCGCCATCGCGACTGGCGCGCGTCGTTTAAATATGTGTGCTTGACCCCTAAGTCGTCGCAATCGGTCCAAATGCTGCCGCCATTTGCGGGTGTGCTGAATGCCGGAGGGTGGTGCCTTTACTTTGGTTCATTTGGCAAGTCAGTTGCGTAGGGGAAGATGCAAATGTTTGGACTAAAGGCGGACCGCCAGCAGAGCGGTGCGGCTAACGATGCCAAGTCGTCATATCAAGGTACGCCCCAGACCGGCGCATCTCAGAGTGGCGCTTCAGCGTATTCCGGTTCCCAGTCAGAACCGCCGCCGTCGCAGTACGGTTCGGCCGACTGGTCGAACAAAGAAGCGGTTACGATCATTTCCGAAGACATCGTGATCAACGGCAACATCTCAGCGAAGCGGCCGATATGCCTTGAAGGCACCGTAGAAGGTGACTTGCGGGGCGATCAGGTCATCGTCGGAAAAGCCGGGGCGGTGACGGGCAGCATCGTCGCCAACGAAGTGGAAGTGCACGGGCGTGTGCTCGGTTCGATCCATAGCAAGAGCGTGATGCTCTACAAAACGGCCCATGTCGAAGGCGACATCCTGCATCAGGGCATCGGCATCGAGATGGGCACGCATTACGATGGCCGCCTCAAGTGGGAGGTTACGGAGCAGCAGGCAGGTCGCGGTCATTTCGACCCCGCGCACGCTGCGCCGAAGCCGATCTCGGCCAACGATCCCGGTCATGGGTACGATCAACGTGCGGAGCATCGGTCAGAGCAGCGTCCCGAGATGACGGTGGCCTACAACGCCGAAGCGACAAGTCCGCAGTACTGACGAGGCCTGATTGGGGCGGGCCTCCCCCGATCTGCCCCGCTCAGTGTTTCCAGCCGGTCGTTCCTGTCGGAGCGGTCGGCTTTTTGTGTTCTGGAGTGACTGGCCGGGGCGGCGCGGCTTCTATAGGTTTGGCGCAAAAGTGAAAACGAGCGGAGAGCGCGTTGAAGACAGTTTCTGATTTCAGCAAGGATATTGGTCCCGCCGAAAGCGATGGACGGCTTGATGCGCCGGCGTTTCACCGCAATGCCGAGCCGTTGCGAGGTGTTTTGACGGAAGTTCTTGCCGGGCGGACGGGAGACGTCGTCGAGATCGGCAGTGGCACCGGCCAGCATATCGTGTTCCTTGGCGCGTCTTTGCCGGACCTCGTGTTCTGGCCGAGCGATCCCAATACAGGACATGTTGCGAGCGTCGATGCGTGGCGTCGGCATGCGCAAATCACCAACGTCATGCCGGCAACACAGCTTGATGTGCGGCAGCCCTGGGTGTTGGGCGATAAGCCGGTGGCGCCGGGAAGCCTGACGGCGATCCTCTGCTTCAACGTCATTCATATTGCGCCTTGGGATGTGGCGCTCGCCGTGCTGGCGTCAGCGGGACAGCTGTTGCGGCCTGACGGCGTTCTTATCCTCTATGGGCCCTATGCCCGCGACGGTCAGCATACGGCGCTTAGTAACGCGACATTTGATCAGACACTGAGGGCGCGTGATCCCGAATGGGGCGTGCGCGATCTGTTAGACGTCACGGCGGCGGCACAAGAGGCGGGCCTTGTCAGACAGTTGATTTTTGAAATGCCCGCAAACAATCTGACGGTTGTGTTTCAGCGGGTGGCAGCTTCTTAAAGGTCGTCGGTATTTCCGAGCAGGTTAATTTCGGATGGTGATTGCTTTTCGATTGAGCCGGCGATCAGATTTGCAATCGTAGGCAGTTGTTGCTCAAGGCTCGACCCATCACCTTTTATTGTCACCGACTTCGATATGTAGCGCGAGACGTCGTACCCAATTCCAATTCCCACTATCCTCGGATCGTTGTGACGCTCCAGTTCTTCGATGACGTGCGTTAGGTGGTGATCCAAGTATCTTGGTCCGTTCTCGTGGAGCGTAGAATCGTCGACCGGTGCGCCGTCAGATACGACAATCAGCAAACGATCCGACGCGGGACGAGCCAGCAAACGGGCGCGCGCCCACGCGATTGCTTCGCCGTCGATGTTTTCCTTTAAAATGTGAGGATACAGCAGCCATTCCAAACGTTGGCTGCACGCAGCAACAGAAGTCTCGTCCGCACGCTTGTAGAT
Source organism: Filomicrobium sp. (assembly GCF_025698805.1). Lineage (NCBI taxonomy): Bacteria > Pseudomonadati > Pseudomonadota > Alphaproteobacteria > Hyphomicrobiales > Hyphomicrobiaceae > Filomicrobium > Filomicrobium sp. The sequence continues at coordinate 58,147 of NZ_JAILWT010000002.1, read as the reverse complement.
GATATGTAGAAGGTCGTTCAATCGTCCAGGACGCGAGGGCTTACCCGCCTTCAGCCAATCTTGGCGCGATTTTCCACCGCACCATTCGCCTGTGGTGAAGCCAAGGATTTCGACCGTTGCGCCGCAATTTTCAAGCGCGACGGCAACAGAGATCGCCACTCCCGCCGCGATAACGGCGCCACTGTCAGCTGCGACAACAAATCCGCGATTTGATTTGTGCTCAGGACCGGTTCCGGCTTTCCGGTTCATTGATCCCGAATGGTCCACGAGTATCGATGCAGACAACGTGCTATCAATGCCACCTTTTTTCAAAATCTCGGCGAGCTCAATTGTTGCTGCCGTGTTTGCGTGGACAATGTGTTCGAGTAGTCGCCTGCGTTTCCAAGCTCCGAACCGTGAAGGAAGCTCTACCGCCTCAATTATCCGGTCATACTTATCAGTGTAAACGCAATAACTAAACTCGGCGGGTCTATTGACGATCCCGCGATCAGCCTGTGATTCAACTTCGAAGGCAGGCACGTCTTTGCGTTGACTAATACGACCGCGTCTCAACGACCGCCAATCAATCAAGGTGCTCGCCAAAAGAGCGATAACTATAACTGGAAGCCACTCGCGCCATGTCATTCGTTATTCCAAACAGCGTTTGATCACGCGCTGCTGCATGTGGACATATGCGTGCCTTGGGGCCGTTGGCATATGCTGGCGCGTTCCACGCCTGTACTATTCCGTGATTGATGGCTGAGGCAACATCTCTATCATCAGTGTCTTACCCATCGTCTCCTTCCAACAACTAAATTGGGACCGGCGGGAAGCTGTTGAGGGCTGACGGAGTGCTTATCCTCCACGGGCTATATGCCCGCGAACAATCTGACGGTTGTGTTTCAGAATAAAGCAGAACGGTGAGGGGACGGTGCCTACCCGTTCATCGCTCGTTGAAGGATCGCCATCGCGTTCGGATCGTCGCATTGAGCGACGTTGAAGCGCATGAAGGACGCCGCGGATTGGGCCACGCTGAACACGTTGCCGGGCGCGAGCACGACATTCCCGGAAAGCGCGGCACGTGCCACATCGGCGGAGTCGCAGCCGTTTGGCAGGCGGCACCAGAGGTAGAATCCTCCGCGCGGCATCAGCCAGGGCTCGATATCGATGCGCTGTAGCTTCTCAGAGGTCTTGCGGCATGCCCGCGCAAGGCGGCGGCGCAGTCCCTCCATGTGCTTGCGATAACTGCCGCTAGCCAGGATGCTGGTGATGAGTTCCGTTGCCATTGGACTCGGTCCGCCGAAGCTGGTCGCGATCTGTAGGTCCACGAGGTCTGCGACCCAGTCCGGGCGCGCGGCGATGTAGCCGCAGCGCACCGAGGCGGAGAGTGTCTTGGAAAAACTTCCGACGCGGATCACTCGATTGAGCCCGTCCAGGGCCGCCAACCGAACGGAAGGTTCCGGCTCGAAATCGGCGAAGATGTCGTCTTCCACGATCGTCAGGTCATGCGCGGCTGCCGTATTCAGCAGGCGGTGCGCGGTCTGCGCTGAGAGGGTCGCGCCGGTGGGGTTATGAAGCGCGGAGTTCGTGAGATAGAGGCGCGGATGCTCAGCGGCGAGCACTTCTTCAAACGATGCGATGTCCGGGCCGGATGGCGTGTAGGGCACGCTGGCGATCTTGACTTGATGGGCGCGCAGCAGTGCCCGGAAGTTGAAGTAGCATGGATCATCCACCAGCACCGTATCGCCGGGGCGCAGCAGGAAACGGCAGATCAGGTCGACCGCTTGTGTCCCCGATGCGGTCAGTATGAGCTGGTCCGGCGATAGCTCGATGCCTTCCTCGGCAAAGCGACCCATCAGGATACGACGCAGCGGAAAAGCCCCGCGCGTGCTGCCGTAATCCGACAGAACGGCATCGTCAGCTCGCGCGACGGTTCGGAGTGCCCGACGCAGCGCTTCGTGCGGCATCCAGTCGGGTGGAAGCCAGCCGCAGCCGGGTTTCAGCGACGCAGCATCGGCATCGAGCGATTGACGGGAGATCCAGAACGGATCGACCGCGCGCTCTGTCTGGGGCAGGTCTTGCGCCAACGTCAGTGGTGGCAGCGCCGTCGCCGAAACATAAAAGCCCGATCCCGCTCTGGCCCGGATCAGTCCTTCGGCCACGAGCCGGTCGTAGGCTTCGACCACCGTGGAGGGGGAAAGGCCCATCGTCCTGGCGAAGGCGCGGATGGATGGCAGGCGGTCGCCGGGACCGAGCGCGCGGCTGGCAACCTTGGCGCGGATCACCTTCATGACATCGATGGTTCGCGTTCCCCTGCGGCCGATCGGGTGCTGTGCGCTGTTCAAGTGTATGGCCTTCTTTATCAATACAGTTTGTGATAATTGTATTGATCTGTAGCTGATAGCACCAGCCGAAATCGTTTAAGCCCGCGCCTAGAAAGCGAGGGGCGATGGACGATGTGAGGTCATCAGTGGACGGTTGGGGCAGCGGCCTGCTCGGCGTCATCATTTTCAGCGGCTCCCTACCCGCGACGCGCGTGGCGGTGGCGGATTTCTCGCCACTGTTCCTGACATCCGCACGGGCCGTCATCGCCGCGCTGCTAGGGGGCGGTCTGCTTATGCTTTTGCGCCAGGCGCGTCCACGGCGCGCTGACGTTCTGTCGCTCGCAATTGTCTCCATTGGCGTTGTGATCGGATTTCCGCTGCTGACGGCGCTCGCTCTGCAGCACATCACGTCCGCCTATTCGATTGTCTTCATCGGTCTTCTGCCCCTCGCGACCGCCATATTCGGCGTGCTGCGCGGCGGGGAGCGACCAAAGCCGCTGTTCTGGTTGTTCTCGTGTCTTGGCAGCGCAACGGTGATCGTCTTCGCCGTTTCCAATGGCGGATCGGGTTCGTTGACCGGCGATCTTCTCATGATCGCGGCAATCATCCTCTGCGGACTTGGATACGCCGAGGGCGGGAAACTATCGCGGCGTCTTGGCGGATGGCAGGTGATCTCATGGGCGCTGGTTCTCTCAGCACCCATGATGCTGGTGCTGACGATCATGACCCTTCCAGCCTCGTGGGAAGGTATTGGAGCTCCCGCATGGCTCAGCCTTGCTTATGTCTCCGTCCTCTCAATGCTGGTCGGTTTTGTCTTCTGGTATCGCGGTCTCGCGCTTGGCGGCATCGCGGGTGTCGGTCAGCTGCAATTGCTTCAACCCTTCTTCGGTCTTGCTCTTGCGGGTTTGCTGCTGGGTGAGCCTGTTGCCTGGACAATGATCGCGGCGACCGCGCTTATCGTCCTCTGCGTAGCCTTTGCGCGGAAGTTCACGTGATCTGGTGGACGCCCGGAGACGAACGTTTGTTATTGTTTCGTTTGCAGAGCGTTCTTGAAGATCTTCCCGTCTTTCATAATGACGACGAGGTTCTTGGCTGGATCCGCAAGCAACCTGATGTCGGCGATGGGATCACCGTCGACCAGTAGCAGGTCAGCGAAAGCACCTTCCTCGACCACGCCGAGCTTGCCTGGGTACGGGTTGCGCTTTCCAGACATCGCCAACAGTTCGGCGTTGGTTCCAGTGGCCATTATGAGCGTTTCAGCGGGGCTGTACCAGCGTGTGAACTTGACCAGCAATTCGCCTTGGCGCTGCGCCAACTTCTGGGAGAACAGGATGTCGGTGCCGAACGCTGTTTTCAGATTGTACTTTTTTGCGAGTGCGATGGTCTTGTCCGTGCCCGCGAAGACAGTGAACGCCTTGGCCCGCTCTTGCGAACCCGGTGGAAACGCATCGGCCATCTCGTCCGGAAACGCCTGGGTGCTTAGCCAAATGCCTCGCTCGGCGATCAGCTTGGCAGTCGCTTCATCCATAAGGTGGCCGTGTTCGATGCACTTTACACCGGCAGCGATAGCGCGCTGGATCGAAGTCGACGTGTAGGCGTGCACGGTCACGTAAGTCCCCCAATTTTCCGCCGCTTCGACGGCTGCGCGCAATTCGGCTTCCGTGAAAGTAGAGGCATCAAGGGGGCTGTTGGGTGATGCCACTCCGCCACCCGCCGTGAGTTTGATCTGTGTCGCGCCTAACATGAGTTGTTCGCGTACCCGCACGCGGACTTCATCCGGGCTGTCCGCAATCATGGACGCTCCCGTCTGCTCTTGGCGCGTCGCTGGGTCACCTAGGGTTCGGGGCACTTCGTGTGAATGGCGGAAGTCACCGTGACCGCTGGTGACCGTGATTATAGCGCCAGACGGGTAGATGCGTGGCCCGACGACAATGTTTTCGTCGATGGCGCGTTTGAGCCCAAACGACGGTCCCCCTACGTCGCGAACGGTGGTGAACCCGCGCATTAACGTGTCCGTTGCCTCGGCCCCTGCGATCAAGTTCAGATAGCCAAGGTCGTCCGTGAGCAACGCTGCCGGTGTGGGCCGAACGAGCATCGCGTGCCAATGCGCATCGATGAGACCCGGCATGAGCGTGCGTCCATCTCCGGCTATGATCTGAGCCGAGGGCCTATCGTCGACCGGAATAGCGTCTTTAGAGATGGTCTCGATCGTGTTGCCGCGGATCAGAACATTCATGGTTCCGCTTAGCGTGTCGCTCTTGCCGTCGAAGATACGGACGTTCTCAAACAGTGTGAGAGCGGGTGGCTCAGCGGCGTGCGCGGTATGTACGAGGCAAAACACAGCGGCAAAAGCAGTCGTTCGGCAAAACAACATTGGATCCTCGTCAGAAGTCCTCTCGTGCGCCTAGCGTGATCGAAACCTTGCCATCGAAATTTTAAGCCTGCTTTCCGCTCACCGCCAAGTGGTTAAAACTCACCTTATATGGGCGGTTAAATGTTCGTCGTGTCGGCGCGATCGCGCCTTCGCCGTCTACATGGCGCGGGGGTAGGGATGGGAGGAGAAGCCAACAGGGTATTTCCACAATTATTTTGAATTCAATTGTGGTCGGTAGTTTGAACTTTCTGTCTGGAACTGTGTAGTCCTCTATATTCGTCGGATAATCAGGATGGGTTTGGCAATATTTGGGGGTTTAGTGACGATGAAAAATCTAAATCGATACGCGGGCGGGGAAAAGGTTCAATACAGTACTATAGAAGGCGAGTTTAGGGCTGTAGTTGAATCCTTTGTGGGTTCGCGGATATTCCTGACAGATGTCGTCTGCCTTAATCCTTCAGGAAGAAGGGCAACTGGCCAGCGTCTCCTAATTTCTCAATTTCGTTCTGCGGGCGGGGTTCAAACGGACTAGGGTGTTCGATCATCTGCTGCTGATAGGGCTGGAGATTTTTCAAGGGGATCGCAGTGATGGTTATACGCGCGCCGCGAACTGTAGTTGGTATGTGCGCGCTTTGCAGGAGCGATGCGGAGCTTCAGAATAGTCATTTCGTCCCGGCCGCACTATTCAAATCCGTAATTCAGGCATGTAGTCCGTATGCTGAAGCTCCGGTGATGGTTGATGTCATCGAAAATTCGGCAGTGCAGATCAACGCTCAATTCAGCAAGCACCTTCTTTGCTCCTCTTGCGAGGGGCGCTTTAGTCAGAACGGCGAAGATCATGTAATCTCGAATACTGTCCGTAACAATGGAGAATTTAGGCTGCGCGACGCTTTAAAGAGCACTGAGCGGTCATTGTCCAACAACGGAAGGTCAATATTTTTGGGAGGGGAGCTTCCTCCAGAACTCCGAGCCACTGCATATTATTACTTCTTTGTCAGTATCCTCTGGCGAGCTTCGGTTACAGATTGGCCTGGGGCGACCGGAGTGAAGAAGGGATGCCTAGGTGCAAAATATCAAGAGATGTTCCGGCGTTACTTGCTCGGTGAATTTAACCGCTTACCGAAGGTATCTGTCCGAGTACATGTAAACTTTGACACTGACCCGGACATTTTTCTAACTGTACCGACCCATGCAAAGGTGATCTTCGAGAATTTCAAGGTAAATCGTTATTCGTTTTACATGCCCGGAATTTGGTTTGTGGCTCATGTAGGAGGCAATCTCCCAACGCATAAACTTGACGGTATTTCTGCCCAAACGAGCTGTCCCATATTTATTGAGTCGCACCTCAAAGGAACGGAACTTAGACGACGGCTTGCCGAAGACGTGGCACGAGCTATTCCTAAGGGAAAGTTGGCCCGAGCGGATTAGGAGGCTAGGCGGCCAATGGTTCCACGCTCGACGTGGTCGCTGCCGGTGTTGCGCTGGAAGGGGAATCTTCGCGGCACCTTGGATCCCGGCAACACGTGCCGGGATGACGGTGTTGTAGGGGGATGGCTTGCGAAGCAGATGGCGGCCGGGTGCTACTTGCCAGATTTGTTTCGCAGCAAATCTGCGGAACGCCTCGGGCGTCTGCTTGCTGACGTGGTGCTTGGTTGTCTTCGATGTCAGGCGTGATGCCTAGCCGACATCAGGGCCGGACGAACTCATGGCGTTCGCCTATTGAATAGGCGCGCGGCAGGCTCTCTTAAAATGGCTTGCGGGCAGCGGCCACGAAACTCAGCGTCAATGCTTGGCCAGCCAGTCTTCAGCTTCCTGGAGCGTAAAGGAAAACTCGGCGTCGGGGATGCCCGAATGCGCCCGGTTCCCCTCTTTCTTGTTCACGAGGGCGAAGCGCCCGTGATGCGGGCCCTTTCCGACCTTTTCCAGAAGGTAGCCTTTGCTCGCGGCGATACGGGTGACGTGCTTTTCCTGGGCATTGGTCATGGGTTCTCTCCCGAACGGCATGACCGATCTTAGACCAATTACAGTGCGCGCGGAGATCACTTCCGGTCTTGCGCAATTGCGTCGGGTTCGCGATGTCCTTGCAGCGTGCCGATCGCGGGACCTGGAAGCGAGGGATCGTCCTGTTGCCCCCTCACAAAACCTCCCCAGCTGCGTAGCCGCTGGCCCAGGCCCATTGGAAATTGTAGCCGCCGAGCCAGCCGGTGACGTCGACGGCTTCGCCGATGGCGTAGAGCCCCGGCACCTCTTTTGCCTCCATGGTGCGGGACGACAACGCGGCCGTGCTTATCCCTCCCGCCGTCACTTCCGCTTTGGCAAAGCCCTCGGTGCCGTTGGGCTGGAAGGGCCACGCCGCAAGCTGTTGCTCCACACCACGCAACGCGCGATCGGTGCAGTTGGCCAACTCGCCAGGCAGGGCGAGCCGGTCCGCCAATACCGCTGCCAGCCGGTCGGGGAGTACGCTGGCCAACGCTGTGCGCAGCGAGACGCGCGGCTTGTGCCGCTTAAAGCTCACGAGCCAGTCGGCTGGGCTTTCTGGCAGGAAGTTGATCGCGATCGGTTGCTCGTGTGTCCAGTACGACGAGATCTGGAGAATGGCGGGGCCGGACAGGCCCTTGTGCGTGAACAGACAGGCTTCGCGAAACGCCGTCCTGCCGCAGCGCGCCACGACATCGGCAGACACGCCGCTCAAGGTGCTGAAGAGCTTTTCTTCGGCGGGCAACGTCAACGGGACGAGGGCGGGTTTGGGCTGGACGATCTTGAGGCCAAACTGACGGGCGAGGTCGTAGGCAAACCCCGTTGCGCCCATTTTGGGAATTGACGGTCCGCCTGTGGCGATGACCAAGGCAGGGGCCGCCGCGATCTGCTCGTCGGTTTTGATGTGGAAGTGCCCGTCCGCGTGACGGACGTCGCGGATCGTCTGGCTTAATCGGAGGGTTACGTCCCCCTTCGCGCATTCGTCGAGGAGCATCGCGACGATCTGTTTCGCGGAGCCATCGCAGAACAGTTGGCCGAGCGTCTTCTCGTGCCACGCGATGCCGTGGCGATTGACGAGTGCAATGAACTCCTGCGGCTGGTAGCGGCCAAGCGCGGACTTCGCGAAATGCGGATTGGCGGACAGATAGCAGCTGGGCGTGGTGTGCAGATTTGTGAAATTGCATCGTCCACCGCCGGAGATCAGGATCTTTTTGCCCGGCTGGTCGGCGTGGTCGAGCAAGAGGACGCGGCGGCCCCGCTGCCCCGCGATGGCCGCACACATCAGTCCGGCGCCACCGGCGCCGAGGATGATCGCATCGTAGATGTGGGGAGGTTTGGTCATAGCTCTCTGGTGGCAGGAGTGCCCGCCCGGGTTGGGGACACTGCTTTACCAGATAGTCTGCCCAGCCGCGTAGCTTGCGCATGATTTAATGGAAGCGGTGGCGAATGGCATCGCTAGCAGCGTGGCACATGTGGACTGAGAGCCATCCCGTGCCGCGAGGCTTACCCCTTCTTCTTCGCCATGAATTTCCGGAAGGCTTGCAGTGTTTTCTCGCTCACGTGGTGCTCGATGCCTTCGGCGTCGGCCTCGGCGGTGAATTCGTCAACTCCGAGCGCCATCAGGAAGTGGACGACGAGCTCGTGGCGCTCACGTGAGGTTTCAGCGAGTGCCTGACCTTCCTCCGTCAGAAAGATGGAGCGGTAGGGTTTGGATGTGACGAAGCCCGCGCGCTGCAGGCGCGCGATGGTGTTGTTGACGGTGGCATTGGTGACGCCCAGATAGCTGGCGAGGTCGACGACGCGCGCTTCTCCGGTCCGGTCGATCAGTTCCGCGATCAACTCAACGTAATCTTCCGCCAACTCCATCTGATGCGCGTCGCGCACGCGCTGGAAACGCTCGGCCCGGAGTTTGGCCACGGTTTCCTTGTCAGCAGTCATGTCAGGCTCCCGAGTCTCGTCTCGCCTATTGTCTACCTCTGTTCGCAATTGACAACAAGTTTAGCACAAACTAACTATCAGTTCTAATGCTAATGGTTTCAGTATGTATGCTGTGGCGGATAGAGGGAGATGGCGGCCAGTGACGTGCACGGGACGAACGTTCAATCAAATGCGCGGCTTGCTGCTTTGTGCGCTGATGGTCGTGGTGGCCGCGACACCGCTCGCAGCGGCGACGCCAGGTAAGCGTCTTAAGATCGTTACAACGTTCACGGTGATTGAAGATATCGTAGCCAATGTCGCGGGAGATGCGGCGGATGTCGTTTCCATCACCAAGCCGGGTGCGGAAATTCACGGCTATCAGCCCACACCGGGCGATATCGTGAAAGCGCAATCCGCGGATCTGGTGGTTTGGAACGGGTTCAATCTGGAGCGCTGGTTCGAGCAGTTCTTTCAGAACTTGTCCAACGTGCCGAGCCTGACAATTAGCGACGGCATAAAGCCGATTGGGATCAACGATGGGCCTTACACAGGAAAGCCCAATCCGCACGCCTGGATGTCACCCAGAAACGCGCTGATCTATGTCGAGAACATCCGAGCAGCCTTGGTCAAACTCGATCCGGCCAACGCGGAAACCTACGACCGCAATGCGGCGGACTATGCAGAGAAAATCAAAGCGCTCGACGCGCCTTTGCGGAAACGGCTCGCGGGCATTCCGGAAGCCAAGCGTTGGCTCGTTACGTCGGAGGGCGCCTTCAGCTATCTGGCGCATGATTACGGGTTCAAGGAACTCTACTTGTGGCCAATCAATGCCGACCAGCAAGGCACGCCGCAGCAGGTTCGCAAGGTGATCGACCTTGTTAGAAAGCACGAGGTTCCGGTTGTGTTTAGCGAGAGCACGGTCTCTGACCGGCCGGCTCGCCAGGTCGCGAAGGAAACCGGGGCTGCGTATGGCGGCATTCTCTACGTTGACTCTCTGAGCGCCGCAGACGGACCGGTGCCATCCTATCTGAAGCTGCTTGAGGTGACGGTCGATACAATCGCAAAAGGATTTGGCCAGTGATGGATGTTGCCCGTGACAGCCGACAGAACCGAGAGGGCGAGCGGACGTCGCCCGCGTCCCCTCGGGCGACATCCTTGTCGGTTCGCGACGTAACAGTAACCTATCCCAATGGGACGACGGCCGTGCAGGACGCGTCCTTTGAGCTGCGTGCCGGCACGATCTGTGCGCTGGTCGGGGTGAACGGCAGTGGCAAATCCACCTTGTTCAAGGCGATCATGGGATTTGTGACGCCGCGTCAAGGAGCGGTTCGAATCTGCGGGCTTCCGATGCAGGAGGCACTGCGCGCCAATTTCGTCGCCTATGTGCCGCAGAGCGAGGAAGTCGACTGGAACTTTCCCGTGCTCGTCGAAGACGTCGTGATGATGGGCCGGTACGGCCACATGGGCTTTTTGCGTCTTCCTTCGAAGATGGATCACGCGAAGGTGGAGGAGGCTCTGGAGCGCGTCGGTATGGGCGCTTTCCGGAAACGCCAAATCGGGGAGCTCTCCGGTGGCCAGAAAAAGCGCGTGTTTCTTGCCCGGGCTCTGGCGCAGGAAGGGCGTATCATTCTGTTGGACGAGCCGTTCACCGGCGTCGATGTCAAAACCGAAACCGAGATCATTGGATTGATGAAAGAGCTGCGCGACCAGGGGCACGTGATGCTGGTCTCGACGCACAATCTCGGCAGTGTGCCCGACTTCTGCGATCAGGTGGTTCTTATTAATCGAACGATTCTTGCGGCAGGCCCGACGGCGCGTGTGTTTACGCAGGCCAATCTTGAGCGTGCCTTCGGCGGCGTGCTCAGGCACTTCCAGCTGGCGGGGACGGCTCTGCATGAAGACGATGACACGCGCAGCGTGACGGTGCTGACGGATGATGAGCGGCCGCTGGTCTTTTATGGACAGAAGCGGCCGGATCAAGGCCCGCTGCGGCGCAGTGAAGATGGTGAGCCGTCATGATCACTGAGCTGCTGGTTCCATTCAGCTACGATTATATGGTCAAGGCTATGTGGGTCAGCGCGCTCGTGGGTGGTGTCTGCGCGTTTCTGTCCGCGTATCTGATGTTGAAGGGATGGTCGCTGATGGGGGACGCCCTGGCCCATTCCATCGTGCCAGGTGTCGCAGCGGCCTATCTGATGCAATGGCCGTATGCGGCGGGTGCCTTCATTGCAGGCTTTCTCGCTTCTGCAGGTATGGCGTTCGTGCGGCAGCATACGCAATTGCGTGAAGACGCGACCATCGGCCTCGTCTTCACGACGTTCTTCGCTGCAGGTTTGTTGCTGGTTTCGCTTTATCCGACCTCGGTCAATGTCCAGACGATCGTGCTGGGCAATATCCTCGGTATTTCCGACGAGGATGCGCTGCAGGTCGTTATCATTTCGCTCGTCTCGGCGGCAGTGCTGCTCCTCAAATGGAAAGACCTGATGGTGGTCTTTTTCGATGAAGCCCATGCACGGACGGTGGGGCTGCAGCCGCGCGTTCTCAAGATTGTCTTCTTCACGCTGCTCTCGGCATGTACCGTTGCAGCGCTCCAAACGGTTGGATCCTGCCTTGTCATCGCGATGGTGGTGACACCGGGTGCCACTGCCTACCTGCTGTGTGACAGGTTCGAACGGCTTTTGATGTTGAGCGTCGCGATCGGTGTCACGACGAGTTTTGTTGGGGCCTACCTCAGCTATTTCCTCGATGGTGCGACTGGAGGGGTGATCGTCACCTTGCAGACGCTGTTGTTCCTGGCGACCTTCTATTTGGCGCCGAAGCATGGTGTGCTGGCGTCACGGCGACGTATCAGCGGCGCGGTTGAGGTGAAGCCATGACCGAATGGTTTGACTTCATCACCGTGCCTTTGAGTTTCGGGTTCATGCAAAGGGCGCTTGTGGCCTCTGTGCTGATCGGCGCGGTTTGCTCCGTGCTGTCGTGCTACCTTGTGCTCAAGGGATGGTCCTTGATGGGCGATGCCATTTCGCATGCCGTGCTGCCCGGCATCGTTCTCGCCTATGTCGCAGGTTTGCCTTTGTCGTTCGGGGCGTTCGTTGCCGGGCTGACATGTGCCGGGTTGACCGGCTACCTCAAAGAGAACAGCCGCGTGAAGGAAGACACGGTGATGGGGATCGTGTTTTCCGGGATGTTCGGGTTTGGGCTCGTGCTGTTCACGAAGATCCATACGGACCAGCATCTGGATCATATTCTATTTGGCAATCTGCTTGGTGTCAGCGTTTCGGACCTGATCGAGATAGCGGTCATTGCAGGCGGCACGTTTCTCGTCGTGGCGCTGAAATGGCGTGATCTGCTGCTTTATTGTTTTGATCCTCAGCATGCGCGCGCTATCGGTCTGCCGGTGCGCGTCATCCACTACGGGCTTCTGGTCCTCCTGGCTCTGACCATTGTGACCTCGCTTAAAGCGGTTGGTATCATTCTCGTCGTGGCGATGCTGGTGGCGCCTGGCGCCATCGCGTTCCTGCTGACGACCAGCTTTGCACGCATGCTTGTTGTCGCCGCGGTTGTGGCCATCGGGTCGTGCATTACGGGTACGCTCATTAGTTTCCATATCGACGGAGCGACAGGGCCCTGTATCGTCCTTACGCAGTCAGCAGTTTTTATACTGGCCTTTCTGTTCGGTCACCGCGGCGTTCTTAGAACGCGGCGGATGATACAACGCGAGCAGCGCGAGGCGACTGATCAGCGACGTGCTGATCCGTTGGCGCAAGCAGGTGAACGTCGCCCCTCCGCGACCTGAGATCGTTTTATTCGGTTCGCCTTCCGCCTCGTTGAAGCAGGGCGGCAAACGCTTTCACAAAGATTTGGACAGGTGTCACGCCCGGAACAGCGTTCCGTTGGCGGAGCACGCATAGTCAGGCCATCGCAAACGACATGCCGGCACCGAGGTGCGGCTCATGATCAAGGGATATGAACGATGGCTAAGATTTCTACAAACTTTCGCCGCGCTGTCTCGGCAGTCGTTTTCGCCAGCACTCTGGTGTTTTCAGTTTCTCAGGCAGGTGCGGTCAGCTTGAGCGTCAAGCGGGCCTGCATCGGTGATTATCTCTCTTATTGCAGTGCCCATTCAGTCGGAAGCAGCTCTCTTCGCCAGTGTATGCGCGATGCTGGACCGCGTTTGTCGCGGGGGTGCGTCAATGCTCTCGTCGCAGCTGGTGAAGTTTCCAAAGCCGAGGTTTCGCGTCGCTCCGCACGCCGGTAGTTGGAGGGAGGTTTGACCCATGTACCGTAGGGAACAGCCTGCCGACTTATACTCAGGCATTCTCCAACCCCTAGATCGGCATATCGAACGCCGACACCCCTCAGGCGGTTGGAGAACGACAATGACGACGACAATTTTTGGTTTTGCGGCGGCGGCACTCGTTGCGATTATTTATTTTGCCGACCCGGCTGGGGCCGACAGAACTTCTCTTCGCGGTCGTCCCGAGACTTCGAAGATGGAAGTCCCTACAGGGACGTTGGATGCCTCCGACAATGAGGGACGACGTTTGGGTGGCGTCTCCGTTGTCGGACGTTTGCCGGGGCACTCGGCGGCGAATGACGATTAGTTACTTTCGCGAGTGCTGGATAATCGCATGTGGCGCGTCGCGGTCATTTTATAAGGGGCAATAGCTCCTTAAACGCTGGAGTATCGGCGCGTCCCAGCCACTCGAATATGACCATTTCCGTCGTGACGATGCCTGCGCCACTCGCCTGCAACCGGTCGAGGCATGCCTGTTCACTCGCTAGAGAGCGCGAAGAGGTCGCGTCGGTCACGACGAAAACCTCATAGCCTTCTTCCATCAACTGGGCGGCCGTCTGCATGACGCAGATATGTGCCTCCATGCCGGCGATAACCGCTTGCGGACGACCTAACTCCCGAAAGGCGTCGGCAAATCTCGGGTCTTCGAGACAGGAGAAATGAACTTTCTCGAGGACAGGCAGTCCTTGCGAAACATCCGCAATCTCACGGACCGTGTGGCCCAGGCCTTTCGGGTATTGCTCCGTGATCAGAACCGGGATGTCGAGGCGTCGAGCCGTTGTGAGAAGAAGCCGCGTGTTTTTAAGCGTACGAGCTGGGGCTTGCATTGCTGGGACGAGACGCTCCTGCATATCGATGACAATGAGACAGGAGGCTTCCGCTTTGATCAGCATGGGGGGCTCGCTTTAGGTTCATTGACCGAGGTGGAAGGCTTTCGCGGAGGTTGAGATGCTCCTTAAATGCATGGGACCCATGCAATTTTGCAATGCGAAATGAATAGGAACGATTCTGTGATCGAATAGCTCTAGTGCAGAGGTAGACGCGGCGCACATGTTGGTATATGGCATACCACATTGACACCTCCTTTTCGTCTTTTGAGAGTGGACGACAGGCTGGTTGCAACTTCCTCCCCTATGTACGGGTGGCCGCCTTAAATGGGCGTCCGCCCGTCTTTTTTTGCCAGCACAAGAATTTGCGGGGCACTGCTGCTGCCCCTCCAACCGATCGGGCGCAGAGATTGCTGTGACCGAAGGGTCGCATTCTCGCGTGCACGGTGGACACAGACTGCTGTGCATCTGCAAAAGTTGGCCGGCTGATCGTTGGATCGGGTGACCTGAGATACAGCAGAGGGGCTGCTTAGTGGGCTGCCCGTTGAAGCTCCACTTTCGTGTTCTTCCATCGTACCTCCCCTCCATGCCAAGCTTAATAGTCCGAGAGGCGGGTGGGGTGGCGTATTTGTGTTTGGCGCGATAGTAGGGTGATGCAACCGGCAGGTGTCGTGGCCTGCTTCTCGCCCATTCCTTTCATGATCTGATCATCGGAACTTAGCCGCATTCATGGCCCTACCTCCTTATCCTCACGCGCGCCGTACGGCATTGTTTTTGGATTTCGATGGCACTCTGGTCGATATTGTTGCCCGGCCGGATGCTGTAGCGCTTACGGAAGCGACGCGGGATGCTCTGGCAACGGTTGCGCGGCATGTAGACGGGGCGCTCGCTATTGTCACCGGGCGCGATATTGCGACCATTGATGCGTTCGTTGCGCCGTTGCGGTTTCCGATAGCTGGGGTGCATGGCTTCACGCGCCGGGATGCAGTGGGCAGGGTTCAAATGCCTCAGCTGGACGGGGATCTGCTCGACAAATTGAAAGACGGCCTTCGGCTGCTTTGCAGTGAAAACGAAGGGCTGCTCCTGGAAGAGAAGGCCGGAAGTGTGGCTCTACATTTTCGGGCAAGACCGGAGCTTGAGGACGTGTGCATTGCGACCATGGAACGGATTGTCGATGGAGCAGGCGGTTTTCGCGTGAGCCGCGGCAAGATGGTGGTCGAAGCCCGTCCGAAGGATGCGAATAAAGGAGCCGCTGTTACAGCCTTTATGCGCGAGACTCCGTTCTTAGGACGCGTGCCACTGTTTGCGGGCGACGATGTTACGGATGAAGATGCGTTTGACGCCGTCAATGCGGCTGGCGGGATCTCGATCAAGGTTGGTGACGGTCTCACAGCGGCGTCCTATCGGGCGCCCACGACCGCTGCGTTCGTCGCTTGGCTGGTTGATTATGCGCAGCACCTCGAAGGGGAAGGGTCGTGAACGGTCTTGATCTGGGCCTGATCGGAAACTGCAGTATCGGGGCTCTCATTGATAAAAAAGCTTCGATCGTATGGTGCTGTTTGCCGCGGTTTGATGGTGACCCGGTGTTTCATTCATTGCTGGCGGGTGACGGCAATCCATCCGGGCAGGGCATGTTTGCGATCGAAGTCGTCGATTTCGTTAGTAGCGAGCAGGCCTATTTACCCAACACTGCCATTCTAAGAACAGTTCTCAATGGGGCTTCGGGCAGTATCGAAGTTTTGGACTTTGCGCCGCGGTTTAAGTGGCGAGATAGAGCGTTTCGCCCGCAGATGCTGGTGCGCCGAGTTCGTCCATTGTCCGGCACGCCGCGTGTTCGCATTAAAGTACGGCCACAGTTCAACTATGGCGGGACGACACCGACTATTACATTCGGATCGAACCATGTTCGGTACGTTGGTCCTGAAACGACGTTGCGGCTCACAACGGATGCTCCAGTCGACTACGTGCGTTCGGAAACGGCCTTTAATCTGGACGGGCCGTTGAACCTGATCCTCGGGCCGGACGAGACGCTGAGCGACGGTGCCAGTGAAACTGCGCAGATGTTCGAGACTCGGACGCATGACTACTGGCGCAACTGGACACATAGGCTCGCTGTTCCGCTCGATTGGCAAGATGCCGTCGTGCGCGCGGCGATAACGTTGAAGCTATGTAGCTACGAGCCAACCGGCGCGATTGTTGCTGCCATGACGACAAGTATTCCGGAGGCGCCGGGAACGCAGCGCAACTGGGACTATCGGTTCTGTTGGATTCGTGACGCCTTTTTCGTGGTGCGTGCGCTCAATAGCCTCTCGGCTGTGCGTACCATGGAAAACTACTTCGGTTGGATCATGAATGTCGTCTCCAATGCCAACGGGGGACACATTCAACCCGTCTACGGTATCGGGTTAGAGGACCGGCTGACCGAGCGTGTTGTCGACACGCTTGATGGGTTCAAGGGGATCGGTCCCGTGCGGATCGGCAATCAGGCCTACGAACATTTCCAGCACGATACTTACGGCAATCTCGTTCTGGGTGCGTCGCAAGCTTTCTTTGACACGCGGCTTTTTATGCGCGCTGGGTATGAGGATTTTGAGCGGCTCGAACGGGTCGGTGAGAAGGCCTACGAGCTTCACGATCAGCCAGATGCGGGCATGTGGGAGTTGCGCTCGCGTGCACGCGTTCACACGTCATCGAGCGTCATGTGCTGGGCGGCCTGTGACCGTCTCGGAAAGATTGCTTTGTACATGGGCCTTACTGATCGGGCGCGTTTTTGGGCCGAGCGAGCAGCACGCATTCGCCAGGTCATTCTCGAGCGTGCCTGGTCTGGGAAACGGCAGGCGTTTGTCGAGAGCTTTGAAGGGGAGTACCTGGATGCAGGGGTTCTCCTGATGGGTGAGGTCGGTATCATCGATCCCTTGGATCCCCGTTTTGTCTCGACCATCCAGGAGATGGAAAAGGTGTTGGGGCGTGGCCCCTTCATGATGCGTTACGAGGAGGCTGATGATTTTGGCGCCCCTGAAACGGCCTTTAACGTCTGCGCCTTTTGGCGGATTGATACTCTTGCACGCATGGGACGGAAGGATGAGGCGCGGGAGCTGTTCACGGCGTTGTTGGCGGCGCGTACGTCTCTCGGCCTAATGTCGGAAGATACGGATTACAAAACCGGTGCGCCGTGGGGCAACTTTCCGCAGACGTACTCTATGGTCGGGATCATAAATGGTGCCGTGCGCTTGTCGCGCCCATGGGAGGCTGCCGTTTAGCGATTGAAAACGCGCCGGTATTCGGGAAGGTGAGTGGACGCTCTGGCCTTTCCGTGTAATGGCCACGACAGTAGAGGGTCAGCCAAGTGAAACGCTGGAAGCTGATTGCAGATGTCGGTGGTACCAATGCACGCTTTGCGCGGTCTGCAGGGCCCGGCGACCTGCAGCACGTCAAGAAGCTGAACGTAAGCGATTTTCCGACTTTCCACTCAGCACTCCAGGCCTATCTCGAGGGCGTTGATTGCGGCCAATGCACGGGCGGATCTATTTCCGCGGCGGGCCCGGTTAACCGGGATGAAGTTGTCCTGACAAACGCGCCATGGCGTATTGCAGCTAGTGACGTTGCAAGTGTGTTGGGCGATAGGCCCGTGATGCTCTTCAACGATCTTGAAGCTGTTGCACTCGCCTTGCCTCATCTCACTTCTGATGACGTCCGCAAGCTTGGTGGGCCTCCGCCCGATCTGGATGCCAAGGCGACGCGGCTGGCCGTTAACGTTGGAACAGGTTTGGGAGCGGCGGCGGCCGTGCCCATCGGCGGCGCCTGGCTTTGCGTGCCGAGCGAAGCGGGACACATTTCTTATGCTGCAACAACGGCAGACGAGGAGAAGCTGCTTGGTTCCATCGGATCGGTTGAGGACTTGCTTTCCGGTCGTGGAATTCGCCGTCTTCATAAGGAGCTGAGCGGAACGGTCGAGGAGGATCACTCTGTTCCGGAGGATGCAGCGATCTTCAGAGGGGCCGGGATAGACACGGTTTCTGCTGAAGCACTTGAGATTTTCACGCGGGTTCTCGCACGTGTCAGCGGCGATCTCGTTCTGGCGACGGCCTCGTGGGGCGGCGTATTCTTTTGCGGCAGCGTCGCGCGCGCGTGGAGCGACGTTGCGGATATTGGCGCTTTTCGTGCGACCTTCGAAAGCAAGGGAGCAATGACGGCGCGCATGGGAAATGTGGGAACCAGTCTGATCCTGCTCCCGGAGCCGGCCCTCTATGGTCTTACCTTTGCAACCGGGCGTCGCCCCTAGAGGATCGCCTAGGCGGTTCGTTCCGGGATCAAGTAGCTCGTGCGGCTATGTTCGAGGGCAGTCAAGAAATCCTTTTGCCACTTGAAGACATCGAAGTTGTTGATCTTTGTGCGCAATGCGTAATTGCGGTGTTTGCGCTCGCTTTGATGCATAATGAGCGCGGCGTGCAGAGCTTCGGCCACTTCGTCGGTGTCGAAGGGATTGACGATCAGTGCCTCGGTGAGTGTTTCAGCGGCACCCGCGAATTTAGATAGTACGAGCACACCAGGATCGTCCGGATCCTGCGCGACTACATATTCCTTGGCGACGAGGTTCATGCCATCCCGGACAGGGGTTACCAAACCAATGCGACTTGCACGGAAAATCGCAGCGAGACGGTCGCGTTCCACTGATCGGTTGATGTAGCGAACGGGCGTCCAGTCGAAGTTTCCATAGCGGCCGTTGATTGCTCCTGTCAGACGTTCGAGTTCTTCTCGGATGTCCACATAAGCGTCGACATCCTCGCGCGTCGGCTGGGCGACCTGCATCAATGACGCCGCATTCCGCCATTCAGGATGCAACTCCAGGAGCCGTTCAAATGCACGGACGCGTTCGGGCAACCCCTTGGAATAGTCTAGGCGATCGACTCCGATGATGAGGGCGAGCCCCGGATCGCGGACCTTCATTGACTCAACGATGCGATCCGATTGCGGGGAGTGTGCAACCTCGGCGAAGTGGTCCGCGTCTATGCCGACCGGGAATACACCTGCAGTGAGCTCCCGATCCCCGCATATCAATCGGTCCAGTGGCAGGAACGTCGTGTTCCCGAGCTGCAGCAGATAGCGTTTGAAATTATTGAGATCCGTCTGCGTTTGGAAGCCAACGAGATCATAGGCAAAGATCGAGTCGATCAGCCATTCATGTTCTGGCGTGGCCGTGAGAATCTCGATGGGTGGAAAGGGGATGTGGAGGAAAAAGCCAATGCGCTGTGTCACGCCGCGTTTTCGCAGTTCGCTGCCGAGTGGTATCAGGTGAAAATCGTGAATCCAGAGGATGTCGTCAGGGAGCAATAACTTCTCGATTTCGGCGGCAAACCGGGCGTTGGTATGCCGGTATGACTCGAGAAACTCGTTGGAGAACTCCGCGAGGTCCAACCTGTAGTGACAGACCGGCCAGAGCGTTCGGTTTGCGAAGCCGTGATAGTAGTTTTCGAATTCGCTTCGTGAGAGTGGGACGGTGACTGTCGTGACATTGTCCAGACTGGTCGTTGTGGGCACGTCAGGTTCGCCATCTTCAACGACGTCTCCACTCCAGCCGAACCAAACACCTCCGCGTTGGCGTAGGGCCTCTCCTACGGCGACTGCTAATCCGCCGCTTTGTTTGGCGACGCTCAAATCGGCAACCCGATTGGATGCAACGACGAGACGGCTCACAATTACTGTCTCCGACGAGATCGTCGGTCCTGTGTCTGATGTGAACTTTTGGTCTGATTAGGCCTGCATTATTCAATTTTAATTTGTGCAGTGCAACGCAGTTAAGCTCGTATAGTTCCTTAACACGCCCCGTATGCTCCGGTTCGGATCAGGATCGGCTTGATATAAATTAGTGATTTGAAGGCCCGGCGTATCCGCTGTTTGCGAATACGCCGGACTCACGCAGCTGGGGGGATGCTGCGTCCGCGCCGAACTTTAGGCCCGGGCGGGATTTGCCGCGTGGTGAGGGAACATCCACGCGGTCTATCGGCGCCTACTCGGGGGCTTGGGGGGCGCCGAAGATGTGTGCCCTGCGATCAGCGTTTTGTGCGCTAAGGATCAAAGAGCGAATTATCTTGGTGGGCACGCTTACACTAGGATCGATGTGAGTGCGATCTAGCTGAATATGCTGTGGAATGCCGTCGATCTATCGCGGTATATAGAACGCCGATATATGACGGGAAAAATTCCATTGTTTTCGAAGTAAACTTGCCACACTCCTTGGGATTACCATAACTTCAATCGCAATCAATAAGTTCCTATATTTTTTTAGTTTATTGATCTAGGGTATTGGAACTCGTGAGGTGTGCGACGCGTTTATGAAGTGCCCAGTTGTTTTTTTCAGCAAAGGGGGTTCATATGACAGCTCAAACTACAGAAACATTTACAGAATCCGATTATGCAGATCACGTTCGAACGTATCGATCTTTTGTAAAAGGCATAGCAACTGCCGCAGGTTTGATTCTCCTGACGTTAATTATTCTCGCCTATGCCACGATGTAATCGCGATGGACTCCTGAGAGATTAATTTTTGTGCGCTTGCCTGTTGCGATTCCTCAAAATTGTTTTGGCGAGCGCACAAGCCGCACGTGGTTCCATGATCGCGTGTCCTATGAAATCTATAATCGATCCTGGAAACCGGGAACGCCCTCCTGCATTGCGCACGCGCGACAACAATAGTAAGTGCCCTCGTCTTCCAAGCCGTGCCCCATAATCCTGCACCCACAGTGTTTGCAGGTGGGGGCAAGGGCATGAACAGCACATTCGAAACTATCGAACGTGTGGCGATCGCCGTTCATTAGGACTTCGAACGATTTATCGTAGTCGTTGCCGCAAACTTCGCATCTCGCCATAGCTAGCCTCCTTACATCGTGCCACTCATAGTCAATGGGACGGGGGATTGGTTTGTTCCGTCTGTTGTGGGGGCTGTGAGGGTTATCGGGCGAAGCTACCGTGAGGACACGTGATTTCTGGCACGTGTTCGTGAAGAGCATGGCCTATGGAAATGCTTGATTTTTGGTATTTGGTCGCAAACATCCTGGTAAGGATCGTCGGCCTTGTTACGTCGTGCGGATCTGAGTGACAACTTTTTGGAAAGGAGGATTTTCCCGGTCTTGCTTTTTCAAAGGTTGCGGTGAAAATTATGCATTGCGACTTCTTCGGTGATTTGAAACCTTTTTCATATCAACCCATTATTGCAAAAGTCGAGATATGTGTGGTGCTGATTTGAAGGTGTGCAGAATATTGGGGTGTGCCCGGGTTGTTTGCGCGGGAAACAGTTGATCGCCCCAATCATTCTTTGTTCGTTGCATCTTCCGGTCGAGGAGAACTCGTATGCCGTCTCCTATGATGAAGCTGTTCGGTTATGCCGTTCGCCATGGCGCCCTACGTTTCGTAGACCATACCGGCCATGAAAGTGTTTTTGGCGATGGTACGGGAAAGCAGGTTACTTGCCGGACCACCGATCTTGCGACAGAGTTCAAAATCTCGGCAGACCCTACATTGGCGATCGGTGAAGCCTACATGGATGGTGGGCTAACCGTAGAGCAGGGAACCATCTACGATCTTATCATTCTCCTTATGGATAATGTGAGAGAGGTAGAACCTACCCTTTGGATGCGTGCGCTTGAACGTATGCGCTGGATGCTGCGCAGGGCCCAACAACTCAACTCTATCGGTGGCTCGTCCCGCAATGTTCGACACCACTACGATATTGATGGGCGGATCTACGATCTGTTTCTTGATTCTGATCGCCAGTACTCTTGCGGGTACTTCACGTCGGATCACGTTGACCTAGAAGAGGCGCAGCTGGCGAAGAAGCGTCATCTAGCGGTCAAGCTGGCTATTGAGGATGGGCAAAAGATCCTCGATATCGGATCGGGGTGGGGTGGTTTGGGCCTCTACCTTGCGAAGCTCGCCGACGTCAGCGTTACCGGTATTACGCTCAGCCCGGAGCAACTAGGGTACAGCCAAAGACGAGCTATGGATGAAGGGCTCGATGGCTCAGTAGTCTTCCAGCTTGAGGACTATCGGAAGCTTGCCGGGGCGTTTGACCGGATAGTCTCAGTGGGGATGTTCGAGCACGTTGGTGTTAACCACTACAGCGACTATTTCGCGAAGATTGCAGAGTTGCTTTCGGAAGATGGGGTGGCGGTGGTCCACTCGATTGGCCGCTTTGACGGTCCCGGGATCGCAAACCCGTTTATCAGGCGCTACATTTTTCCTGGTGGTTACATTCCGGCTCTGAGTGAGGTGTTACCGAGTGTCGAGCGGGCTGGTTTGTTCGTCAGTGATGTCGAAGTCTGGCGCCTTCACTATGCGAAGACCCTGCGCAACTGGCGGGAGCGTTTTGTTCGCAATTGGCAGAAAGCTGTCGATCTGAAGGGCGAGAAGTTTTGCAGAATGTGGGAGTTCTATCTCGCTGGGTCTGAAGCGGCTTTCCGCTATCAGAACCTCATGGTCTTTCAGCTGCAGCTTGTGAAACGGCTCGACGCTTTGCCTCTGACGCGGGATTACATGCTCGATACCGAGCGCCGTCTCAGGTCGCAAAAAAGAGAGCACCTTTCAGTGGTTCCTGCGGCTGAGTAGGAGGATTACAATCTTGTTGATGGCTGACTAGCGCGGCTGGAGAATGATCCCATGAGTCTAGAGCAGGTCGATGTCAGGGCTATGTGTGCTATTGGGCAGCGCGGTCAGCTCGGGCTTGAGGGCCGGATGCCGTGGGAGGGCTGCAAGGGGCAGGCCTACCGTGATGATGTTGAGCGGTTTTTCGAGATGACGCGTGGGCATGTATTGCTGGCTGGGCCGCGTACTATCGCATCTGTTCCTGAGTTTGCTTTTCGTGACAGGACTATCGCAGTTCTGCGATCTTCGATGATACCAACCGAAACGCTCGCCCAGTTTGCGGGTCGCGTTGTGTTTATCGGCGGCGGTCCACCGGTGTGGGACGCTTATGCGCCCTACATCCGGCATTGGGACGTGACAAGGCTCCCATATGATGGGCCGGCTGATCGCTGGTTCGATCCAGCTTGGCTCACTCAAGGTTCTGTAACGCTTGATGAGATCTCTTCTTCGGCGGGCGCGCGTCCGACTTTGCGGGAGGGAGGTGGAGATCCCGGTATCCCGCGATAGCGGCTTGTCGCGCGTTCCGTTGTTATTGTGCGGCGACGATAACGCCGCAAACCATCCGCCCTCCGGCATCGCCCGCGGGTTGAGACGAGTAATCATCTACGCCCTGGTGAATGACAATCGCTGAACCATCATCATCAAAGAGGCTGTTCTTCGTTCCTTTTGCCAAGGTCACTTTTGGAGCCAGGATTTCAATCTGGAGATTGCCACTGGCAGGAACATGGATGTTTGGCAAATCGCCAGCATGGTGGCCACCTTCTGCGAGGACGCCGTGCTTATGTCCATCGGGGTTGAAGTGCCCTCCCGCACTTTTGAAATCGCCCTCGCATTTGCCGGTCTCATGGATATGAATAGCGTGTTCGCCTGCTGGGACGCCGTTCAGCTTCATATTAAGCAATACACCCTGCTTAGCAGTTTCCTTCAATGTGACCGTGCCGACCTCTTTGCCGTCTTGGGTTGCCAGTTTGGCGGTAGCACCTGATTGGGCATTGGCTGGTGCGCTTAATAGGATCAATGCTGCAAGTGTGATAAACTCACGTCGCATGGGCTACTCCTCCTGAAAGACATGGTTGAATGCGTCCAACTCGGTTGGTTCCAACGTCTTTTTGTATTTGTCAGTTCCGAGCCGACCCGAGCGATCACCTAGCGCTCTCTCCCGCTGTCAGCGACCAGAGTCCGCGAGGCGCTTAGCGGTTAGTGCCAGCGCGATATAGCTGATCCCGGATGCGATCATGTTCACGCCTGCGAGTAGTCCGAGCGCCCAGCTGGCGCTGGATGGGAGCTCGAGAGCTAGAAGCACGCCGACTCCGAGAGCAATGATTCCTCCGAACATCAGCCATCCCCATCCGTCTATGGGGCGTAGTTGCAGAGAAATTGCGATCTGAAATATGCCCTGCACGATGAAGACGATCGCAAGAAAAAGGGTCAGCGTAATGAGGCCTGTGAGCGGAAGGAATGCGAGTACGCAGCCAGCTGCGAACAAGAGCGCACCTAAGAGAAAGTCGACGATGGCGCCACGCCATCGTTGGGTTTGAAAGGCCTGTAAGATCTGGCTGATGCCGATGAGGATGAGAAGCCAGCCAATCAGAATCTTAACGGCGATCGATGCAATCAAGGGAAACGCGATGGCCAGGATGCCTGCAATCAGACTTATGATGCCAAGAGCAAGGTACCATCCCCAATTGGCGGCGACATCGCTTCGTACCGCGGCCAAATTATAGCCGCCCGAGTAACTTGAACCAATCATCTGCAGCTCCATCGTGGGGCCTGCGTCTGGCCGGACTGAAGGTATTATCAGTACGCGCCCTTGGAGACGTCAAGCTCAATGCTGCGTGCCTGAGGCGCCGATCTTTGAAAAATTCAGACTTGGCGACCAAGGGTGATACAATCTTTGCGTTGGAATGATCGCTATTACGCAACGATTTGCGCCGGTGACTGTTCCCGGTAGGCTCGCCTTCTTTGAGAATTACGGCGATTGACCCGTTTTCAACGCTTTGTTCCTGACGGGACAGCCAAGTGTCCATGCCGTCGCAAATAACTCGACCCCGTTGCTTCTGCGGTGCAGGTCCCGCGCGGTGAGCGAGGGCTTTTGTGCCGAGAGCAGCTTTCATTGCGAAAGGCACTCGGATGACACTTAACTCAGAAAAACTCGAAGCATTACTCGGTACGATGGTGAACGAGCTGGGGGCGGCTGCGAATGCAGCGCTTGTTCTCCTCGGTGATAAGCTTGGCCTTTACCGCGCCTTGGAGGCGCATGGGCCCCTCACGCCCACAGATCTTGCGCGCCACACGCAAACGCGTGAACGGTATGTGCGTGAGTGGCTTTCTGCGCAGGCTGCGTCCGGATTTGTTACTTACGATCCGGCAGCGGCCACATTTGCACTTTCTCCCGAACAGGCAGCGGTGCTCGCTGACGAAGAGAGCCCAGTCAATATGACGGGAGGTTTTTATTCCCTTGCTGCGATTTTTGCGGACGAGCCCCGCCTCAACGACGCTTTCAAATCCGGTGAAGGTGTCGGCTGGGGAGACCACTGTAGTTGTCTGTTTTGCGGCACCGAACGATTTTTCCGTCCGGGCTACAAAGCACATCTCGTCAGTGAATGGTTGCCGGCGCTCGATGGGGTTGTCGAGAAACTTGAGCGGGGTGGGAAGGTTGCTGATGTCGGCTGCGGACATGGCGCGTCCACGATGATCATGGCGGAAGCCTTTCCTCAATCCACGTTCACCGGGTTCGACTTTCACGCGCCTTCCATCGATATCGCACGCAGCAAATCCATGGGCATTTCCAATGTGAAGTTCGAAGTGGCGAAGGCGCAGGATTTCACGGGGGAAGGTTATGAGCTCGTGACAATCTTCGATGCGTTACACGATATGGGCGACCCGGTGGGGGCTGCCCGGCATATCCGGTCCACGCTCGCCGATGATGGGACCTTGATGATTGTCGAGCCGCTTGCTGGAGATCGACTGGAGGACAATCTCAATCCGGTTGGAAGGGTTTACTACGCGTTCTCAACCAGCGTGTGCGTCCCTTCATCCTTGAAGCAGGAGGTTGGGATGGCACTTGGAGCTCAAGCTGGTGAAAAGCGGCTGGTTGAGGTCTTGAAGCAGGGTGGGTTCTCACGTGTGCGCCGAGCCGTAGCGACGCCGTTCAATATGGTGATCGAGGCTCGCCCGTGAACTAAAAAATCGCGGTGCAGAAACCTCTACACCGCGATTCCGCTATTTATTTAGTTCGTTATGGGCAGAACCAAACCGGTCCAACGATGATGCAACCGCGACGATGCCAATCGTGGGGGCGCTTCTTGTGGCGGTGCCAGTGCTTTGGTGCGTGGCGATGGCGGGAGCCTGCCTTGTAGCGATGATGCCCCTTCTTGTGACGTTTTCCGTGATAGTGCTTCCTCTCCTTGTACTGGACCTTATTCAGCACTGTTGAGGAGACGTCTTGTGCCAGGGCTGGCGTCGTGTGTGGAGCCAGCGACTGGGGAGCAGCTGCGTTGGCTGACGTTAATGTGAGGATCGAAAGCATCGCTGCAGGCAGTATTGCCTTCATCATGACCAGTTTCCTTATATTTTTGCACGTGCGAACACCTTGAGGGTTCGCGGTTATAACGCGTGTCGTTAACAAATTCCGTCGTCGGCAGGTTTCGAGGCAGAAAATCGAAACGTGTCAGGGCGTGGCGGGACAGCAACATGGCTGTTGGTGTTCGACGTGGACGCGTTATCCCGGGTTGGTAGGACAAGTGGATTGGGGCTACTGAATTTGACCGGGGTGTAAGGAAAAAGATGAAATCGAGCGACGGAAACGGGGCGTCGCTTACGTTCCACGTTCACCAAACATATTGGCGCATCCGTTCTTCGGCATGTGTTATATTGGCGGCTGAACCCGTGCCTCTGGCCGCTGAGGAGGGTCTTCGTCGATGCGAAAATTCTGGCTATGGTCTACAGCGCTCCTGATTGCGGGTGGAGCTGCCTATGTGGCCGTGTCTCAGAACATCGTGAAGGTCCCACCCGAGATCTGGGCCGCGATCAAGGCTGAGACCAAGGATAGCGAAGCCAAAGCGGCTCCTGCCACAGGTGCGATACGTTCAGCGATCACTGTCGAAAGTGGTCAATCTCGCACGATATCTCGAACGCGCGATCTGCGGGCGATCGGAACGCTACGATCTGATGAATCTGTAAAAATTGCACCCGAGATTGCTGGACGGGTCGTTACTGTCGGCTTTGCCGAAGGACAGGCCGTCAAGCAGGGCGACATTCTCATGAAGCTCGATGACGCATTGGCGCAGGCCGAATTAGCGGACGCAGAGGCACGCTATGTTTTGGCTCAGGCTAATAACGAGCGTGCGAAAGCTCTCTCTAAAACCGGTAACGTCACTGAAAAGGCGCAGGACGAAGCCAAGGCCAATCTGCGGACTTCCGGTGCTGCCGTAGACCTTATGAAAGTCCGGCTCGACAAACATACAGTGCGCGCGCCGTTTGATGGGATTGTTGGGATACGGCAGGTGTCACCAGGTGCCTTCATTACGGCAGGGACGACCGTGGTGAACCTTGAGAAGATCGATCAACTTAAGGTCGACTTCAGCTTGCCGGAGATTTATCTCGCTGAAATCAGTACAGGCCAGACGGTCGACCTTCGCGTTGATGCGCTGCCTGGAAGGGGCTTCCAAGGTAAGATTTACGCGATTGACCCAATGGTTGACGTCAATGGGCGGTCATTGACGATCCGTGCTCTTGTTCCAAACGGTGATGGTGAGCTTCGGCCTGGTCTGTTCGTACGAATCATCGTGAAGGGACGAATCGAGCGACAGGTGGTCGTGGTTCCGGAAAGTGCTGTGGTGCCGCGGGCTGGCGAGAACTACGTCTACCGGATCGACGATGGCAAGGTGGTCGAGGCCAAAGTCAAATTGGGGGACCGCGCCAACGCTGAGGTGCAAATTCTCGAGGGGCTTGCCAGCGGAGCTACCGTCGTGACGGCGGGGCAGCAAAAGGTCAAGAACGGTGCCTCAGTGAAAGTGGTCGAGACGCGTGGATCTATCCCGCTTCAGCCTAAGACCACTCTTCGCCAGGGCAGCTGATGGGCACCTTCGCGTTTTTTATTCAACGGCCGGTTTTTTCGACAGTGATGAGCCTCGTGCTCATCCTTCTCGGCATCGTGTCCTACGGCCGACTGACCGTTCGCGAGTATCCGAACGTCGATGAGCCCGTGGTTTCGGTTTCGACGACATATCCTGGCGCATCTGCGACGATTATCGAAACTCAGGTGACGCAGATCTTAGAAGGCTCGATTGCTGGAATTTCCGGAATCGACGTTTTGGAGTCTACAAGCCGGTCTGAATCGAGCCGTATCACGGTCCGGTTCCGTTCTGATGTCGATCAAGACGTTGCGGCCAGTGATGTTCGCGATCGTGTTAGCCGCGTTCGGCGACGTTTGCCGGATGAAATCGAGGAGCCGACGATCTCGAAGGTCGAGGCGGACGCACGTTCGGTCATGTACCTCGTCTTCACGAGTCCGCAGATGTCGGCGTTGCAAATTACTGACTATGTCGACCGTTTTATTGTCGACAGACTGAAAAATCTCAACGGCGTGGCTGACGTCGTTATTTTCGGCGAACGACGATATGCGATGCGTATCTGGATCGATCGCGAACGTTTGGCTGCGTTTGACCTCACGGTGCAAGATCTTGAAGCCGCGCTTCGCGCGCAGAATGTTGAGCTTCCTTCGGGGCGGATTGAAAGTCAGGATCGGGAATTCTCCGTCCTGTCGCGCACGGGGCTCGTGACGCCGGATCAGTTCGGCGACATCGTGATCAAGCGGACCGAGGGCCATCAAGTCAAGATGCGCGAAGTTGCCCGCATTGCGCTCGGTGCTGAAGATGAGCGGCGCGACGGGCGCTACAATGGCGAACCTGCCATCGTGGTCGGTATTATCAAACAGGCCGTAGCCAATCCACTCGATGTCTCGCAAGCTGTACGTGGCGTGTTGCCTGAAATGAATCGGTCTTTGCCTAACGGGATGACGGCGGACATTGGCAATGATGATGCGGTGTTCATCGACCGCTCCATCAAGGCCGTTTACATGACGATTGGCGAAGCCATCGCGCTTGTTGTTGTGGTGGTCGTTTTCTTCCTGAGGTCGGCGCGGGCTTCGATCATCCCAATCGTAACCATTCCAATTTCGTTGATTGCGACCTTCACGCTGATGTTCGCGCTGGGGTTCAGTATCAATACGTTGACGTTGCTGGCTATGGTGTTGGCGATTGGGCTGGTGGTCGATGATGCAATCGTCGTGCTGGAAAACATCTACCGCCATATAGAAAGTGGCATGAAGCCTGTCGCGGCTGCAATCAAGGGCACCCAGGAAATTGGTTTCGCCGTGGTTGCGATGACGTTGACGCTTGCAGCCGTATATGCGCCCGTGGCGTTTGCGCCGGGTAAGACGGGCAAGCTGTTCCTCGAATTCGCACTTACGCTCGCAGGCGCGGTGCTGGTTTCCGGTTTTGTTGCGCTGACGCTTACGCCGATGATGTGCTCGAAACTGCTACGACATGAGGCCAAGCCAGGGCGCATTTCGGCGGCGTTGGAGCGTGGTCTTGTTGCTTTTGAGGCCGGTTATCGGAGGGTTCTTTCGGCGTCGCTCAATGTGCGGCCGCTGGTGCTGCTGATTGCCGTCGGGGTTGCGGGCATGGCCGGGGTCTTCTTCTTATCGCTGAAGTCCGAACTCGCCCCGGTCGAAGATCGAGGTTCAATTCGTGTTCGCGGTTTTGGGCCAGAAGGTGCGACACTCGCATACACAGCCCGCTATTCCAGTGAAGTTGATGATATCTTCAAGACGTTGCCCGAGGTCCAATCACGGTTGGTGATCAATGGCACGCCTGAGGTGACGGGCTTCCTTGCGATCGGGCGCCTGTCGGATTGGAGCGAGCGGGAACGTACGCAGCAGGAAATGAGCAAGCAGATTGCGCCTGGCGTGCGTGCAATCCCCGGCGTGAGGGCGTTTGTGCAGGATCCCGGATCGTTCGGTCAGCGCGGATCTGCCCGGCCGGTGGAGTTTGTCATCCAAACTTCGGGGACGTACGAGCAGCTTGACGAGTACGTCAATCAGATGCTCTCTCGCATCGAGAAGTATCCGGGTCTTGAGAGCGTTGATACCGATCTCAAGCTCAACACACCTGAGTTCCGGCTTGAAGTGGACCGCGCCAAAATCAACGATCTTGGCATTGACGTGAACGTTGTCGGGCGGACCCTGGAGACCTTGTTGGGCGGACGCGAGGTGACACGTTTCGAGATGAACGGCGAGCAGTATGACGTCTATCTGCAGCTCGCGGCGTCCGACAGATCTTCTCCCGATGCGCTCAATACAATCTTCCTCCGGTCTCCTACAGGTCAGATGATACAACTCTCCAACGTGGTCAGCGTGAAAGAGGCTGTGGCTCCCAAAGAGTTGAAGCGGTTCAATCAGCTTCGGGCCGTTACAATTTCGGCGAACCTTGCCCCGGGATATGCGCTCGGTGACGGTCTTGCATTCCTGGAAAAAACGGCTCGTGAGATCTTGCCTGCCAATGTGCAGACGGATGTGAATGGTGAGAGCCGTGAATTCCGTTCGGCCGGCCAGAGCCTTGCGCTCGTCTTCTTGTTGGCTCTTGGATTCATTTATTTAGTCTTGTCCGCTCAGTTCGAGAGTTTTCGCGATCCGGTTATGATCATGATGACGGTGCCGCTGTCGATGACCGGAGCGCTGGGTATGTTGTGGCTTGGTGACGGCACGCTCAACGTCTACTCGCAGATTGGCCTCGTCACCCTTGTGGGATTGATTACGAAGCACGGCATCTTGATCGTTGAGTTTGCTAACCAGAGGCAGATGGCAGGACTTGACCGGCGTTCCGCTGTGATCGAGGCTGCGGTGCTGCGGTTACGGCCCATCCTTATGACGACCGGTGCCATGGTGCTCGGTGCGTTGCCGCTAGCGATGGCCACGGGCGCCGGTGCGGAAAGCCGTCAGCAGATCGGTTTTGTCATAGTGGGTGGTATGACGTTGGGAACGATCCTAACGCTGTTTGTGGTCCCGACCGTTTACAGCTTGATGGGGCGTCGCCATGTGGAGGTGCCCGCAGCGCACGACGACCACGTTGCCGTTCCTGGTGAGTGAAGACCATCTGCGCGATGCAGACAGCCGGCCATCATCATTTGAGACATCCGAGCATGAGTAATCGTTACAGGACGCTCGCTGCATGGGTCTATCACGTTGATAAACCCATCGGGCATTCCTTTGGAGATATCGAGTTTTATCGTGAGCGGCTGGCTGGTTGCGAAGGGCCGATCCTCGAACCGGCAGTCGGGAATGGGCGTGCGATCATTCCTCTTATCGAGTCGGGATGTGATGTTGTTGGCTTTGACACCTCGGCAGATATGTTGGACTTCTGCCGCAAGGAATGTGCGGCCCGTGGCCTGAAGCCTTCGTTAAGCGTGCAGAGCTTTGAAAGCTTCGAGTATGACCGGAAATTTGAGGCCATCATTATTCCGGCTGGATCATTTCAATTGATCACCGAGGCGACGGTTGCGCGCTCTGTGTTATGCCGGTTTCAGAGAGCACTCTCTCCCGGCGGACGGCTGATCGTTGATCTTGATCCCATCTCGAGTTTTGTAACGCCTGGGGCCCGCGTGCGGCATTGGCAAGTCGGCGATGATGTTTTGACGTTGCAGGAATCCCGCGCCGAAACGGATTTCGTTCGCCAGACAACTGTTTCGCAGCTTCGTTACGAGCACTGGCGCAGTGGACAGCTCGTTTCCGTTGAGTTGGATCTGTTCAGTTTGCGTTGGTGGGGAATTGTTGAGTTTGAATTGGCTTTGCGTGAGGCCGGTTTCACAGAGATCGTGATTTCCGGCGACTACCGACATGGTTTGATGCCCAAGAGCGACGTGCGAAGCATCACGTTTGAAGCTCGCATACCAGAATAGTGGGGCCCGATCGGGTTCGCAGTTCCCGTTATCTCAGATCCTTTTCCATGACGAAGTTTGTTAGCGCGATGCCGTTGCGGGTCACCGTCTGCGGTTCGATAACCTGCCAGCCCTGACGCAAGAAGAAGCTGCGGGCGAGATAACTCGCTTCTGTCCAGAGCTTTGTCAGGCCGTGGTCCGCTGCCTCAATGAGAATGGCTTCGTACAGCTTGCTCGTTATGCCTGAGCCCATGCGATCCGGAGTGACGAAGGCCAAGTCAATACATCCCTCGCGCGATAGCGACATGAAACCGACGATCTGATCTTCTTGTTCGGCCACCAGTGTCGTCTGAGATGTCAGGCGTTGGTGCCAACCCGACGGCTCAGGAACGGTCGGGGCCCAGGCTTGGCGTTGGGCATCGTTGTAATGATCGCGCGTGCCGAAATGGACCGCGTCAAAGAATATCTGCGCAGTCGCGCCGAGATCCTTTTCCTGACAGCGGCGGATCAAGAGCAATTGATCTTTCGCGTGCGGAGGCTTCCCGTTCACGACTTCACCGCAGTACTGACATCCACTTCTTCGATGTCTGGTTTTGGTGCCGTTATGAGTAGTGCCATACCAATCGTTGCGGCTAGAATAGATGCTGCGAACACCGCAATCTTTGCTGCTGCGAAATCGGCTTGAACGGGAAATGCCTGGCCGGCGATGAATAGCGACATGGTGAAACCAATGCCTGCGAGGGCACCGGCACCCGCAAGCTGGCGCCAGGAATAGGCTGCGGGCTTCACTGCAAGTCCGGCACATACGGCAAGAGCTGCGGCCGATAGCATGCCGACGGGTTTACCGATCACAAGGCCCGATATTATCGCCAGCATCAGCGTTTCATGGCCTGTGATCACGTTCATCGACAGGGGAACTCCTGCGTTAGCTAGCGCGAAAATTGGAAGCACCAGATAGCTGGATCGCATGCCAGCGTGCCGCAAGAGACGGTCCGCCGGAGATTCCAAACGGTCGTGAATGGCTTCCAATGTACGCATAGCCATTGTCGAAGGGCCGTGGCGCAGGGCTTCTTTATTGCGTTGCGCCTCGTTTGCCATGATCGAATCTGCCTGAGCCATCAGGGCCTTGAGATTAGGTGGTGGGCGCGTCGGAATGAACAGCGCGAGTACGACTCCAGCCAGTGTTGGATGTAGTCCACTTGCGAGGACGCAGATCCAGAGGCCAAGTCCGATGATCATATAGGGGAACACGCGGTAGATACGGGCCCAGCTTAACAACGCCAGACCGCCCGTCAGCACGACCGCGGCGGCCATATATTCGAAGGACAGTTCGCCAGAATAGAACACGGCGACGACAACGATCGCGGCGATATCGTCGACGATGGCGGCGGCGGTCAGAAAAATGCGCAGTTCAATCGGTACGCGCTGCCCCATCATGAATATGAGCGCGACGGCGAACGCGGTGTCCGTCGCGATGGGTACGCCCCATCCGTGTACCCACGGGCCGGACGGGACAAAGAGCGCATAAATTAGAGCCGGCATAATCATTCCGCCGAGTGCGGCGGCTATGGGCAGGGCTGCAGACTTGCGTCCTGCGAGGTGTCCGACGGTGAATTCCCGTTTTATTTCCAGGCCGACAACCAGGAAGAAGATGGTCAAAAGGCCGTCGTTGATCCAGTGAAGCAGCGACATTCCAAAGCTTGCGCCGCCTAAACTCAGCGTGAGTTTTTGTTGCCAGAGGCTGAGGAATTCCGGCCCCATTTCGGAGTTGGTCAGAAACACCGCTAACACGGTCGCGAGTAGGAGCAGCAGGCCAGCTGAGGGGCCCCAGCTCACGAAATCGACGGCTGCGGCCGCGACCCTGTGCCCGAGCCGGCCAAACATGGCATCGGAGAACGAGCTTTCGTCCCAGGCGCCATCGTAGCGGCGACCATTTATGAAAAATGTTGGTGTAAAGAGAACGCCGCTTGCCTGGGCGCTATTAATGTCGGCATCGACGCGCTTTTTCGCGCGGAGTTCAGAGCGTTCACTGTCTTCGGGTGTCTGATGTTCGAGATCCAGTTTCTCGGCGACGACGACCAGGTCTTCTTCTGTCAGCGTTTTGGAGCGCGACATCAATTCCATGTGCGCGTCCCAGAAGCGGATTGGGTCGGTTGTGCGCTCAACTAATTCCGCTGCGCGACGGGCTAGATCGTTGTCTGGAATTGGCTTGTGTCGGAAAACGTAGCGGAGACGGTCTCCGAGATCATCGCGCACATTTGCGATGCGATCGTTCGCTGCGCGGCAGTGCGGGCAGGCGTAGCTGCCATACTCGACGAGGGTAATTGGTGCTCCCGGAGGTCCCAATACATGGTCGTAACGGGCATCGACAGAGCGGTTTAGCCGATTGCGCGTTCCTGTGGCCATGCGTCGTCCTCATTGCGAAGTCGGAAACATCATTCAGGTTGGCACTTGGGTCAGATTGCTGAACCGCGTGGACGGCCCACAAATTTTATTAGGCTGCATCGTTCGCGCTGTCACGATCTGATGGGTGATCTTGTTGTCACCTATGAGGGAGAGACTTGAGATTAGATGGAGCGGTTCGTCAGCATGCTTAGGTTGAGACATCCAGGAGGCTGGTTTTAAATAGGAGTTAACGCTCTAAGATAGGTACCGAGCTTAAATTTCATTCAGCTGATGCTCGCCCGCACCAAAAAAGGCAGGGCGGCCCTAGCCGTCCTGCCATAAGGTGGGTGGGGGGGATTATCGTTGGAGGCGTTTTTGGGAACGCCCCGGGAGGGTCAGGCAACAAGCGCTTTCGACGCGTCCAAAACCTTGTGTGCAGACTGATTAGCTTCTCGCGTGACTTCCAGGATTTTTCCCATGTTGTCGGTAATGATCTGAACCCCGGCGGCCGCTGTTGTCATGTTGGACGAGATCTCTTGAGTCACAGCGCCTTGCTGTTCGATCGCTGCTGCGATGTCCGAGGAGATGTCGCTGATTGAATTAATCACGTCGGTGATGTCTTTGATCGCCTTTACGGCCTCGGCGGTGCCGGACTGTACGGTATCAATTTGGTTTTCAATTTCGGCGGTCGCTTTTGCTGTTTGGTTGGCCAGCGCTTTGACTTCGCTTGCGACTACGGCAAAGCCCTTACCTGCTTCCCCGGCACGGGCCGCCTCGATTGTGGCATTCAATGCAAGCAGGTTCGTTTGCCCCGCGATGGAGTTGATGAGGCTAACAACCTGCCCGATGCGATCAGCTGACCCCGCGAGTCCCCCGACAATCTGATTGGTGCGGCTTCCAAGCTCGACCGCTTTTTGTGTGATCTTGGCAGCGTCATCCACGCGGCGGCCGATTTCCATAACCGAGCACACGAGTTCCTCGGCGGCGGACGCGACAGCCTGCACGTTGGCTGAGGTTTGGTTTGACGAGGTGGCCGCACTTTCCACCTCAACGTTGGTGGCTTGAATTGCGTTCGTAACCGTTCCGAGGTCGACATCGATTGTTTGCTTGATCGCTGCTTTGAGGGCGACCTGTTTGGAGATGTCCGTGCAAAATTTTACGACCTTGTAGGGCTTGCCCGAGGGGTCGAAAATTGGATTGTACGTGGCCTGCAGCCAGATCTCTTTGCCGTTTTTACCGATGCGCTTGTATTCGCCGCCTTGGAACTCGCCGCGGTTCAGCGTTTCCCAGAATTGCCGGTAAGCCGGGCTGTTGCGATCGGCATCCGTTACGAACATCCGGTGATGCTGCCCTGTGATTTCGTCGAGGGCGTAGCCGGTCGTTGCAAGGAAGTTGGGGTTGGCTGTGATGATTGTACCGTCCAGATTGAAATGGATGACGGCGTTGGATTTGTTTATCGCGGCGATCTGGCCGTCCTGGTCGGCTGCCTTAAGTTTGCGTTCCGTTACGTCGGAGCAGAACTTCACAATTTTGTAGGGTCTTTTGCTGGAGTCGAGGAGCGGATTGTAGGTGGCCTGGATCCAGATTTCTTTTCCGCTTTTGCCGATGCGTTTGAATTCTCCAGATTGGAATTTGCCGCGATTTAGGCCCTCCCAGAAATTTCTATACTCGGCACCCGTTCGGTCTTTATCGGAAACAAAAATACTGTGGTGTTTTCCTTGAATTTCTTGGAGCGTATATCCGACGGTGTGAAGAAAATTTTCGTTGGCCGTCAGGATTGTTCCGTTCAAGTCGAACTCAATGACCGCTTGAGATTTGTCCAAAGCTTGAAGTTTTGCGAGCAACTCGCCGGACTTTGAGAATGACATTTGGACGATCCGTTCGCTGAAAGCTCAATCACGCGTAGGTTGTAATATATTGACGCGATTGTTAAGCGAGCCTTAATGCTATAGTTGCGAATTGGGAAAAATTCCCTTCGACGACGGAAGGTGCCGTCTATGCTATTATGAATGGTGGTATGCAAAACTCTATGCTATTTGCGCCATTTTATGGGTGATTGTGACGACGAACTTTTTCTTAGGCTTATCCGTCAACCTTCGTAAGGCTAGGCGGGTGGGACCGATGTCATGGTGTGCACATAGTATGCGATGCCTACTACCAGTGCGGGTATTGCGCCGATGTGAATGAATTCGAGACTTCGTGAAAGCCAACGTCTGCTTGCGACCCGGTTGTTTATTCTCATGATTGAAATCACGATCATCAGGCTGACGAGCATGTAATCGAAAAGGAATATGCGATCCGAAAGCGTGGCTGTGTCTGAATCCAATTGCGGAAGCGACAGATACAGCGCGACGGCGGAAAGTAGAGCTGTCACCTGGATCGTAATGATTGCTTCGAAGTGTGATTGTGGAATGAAGATGGAGACGTAAGCGACGATAAGAATGAACGCCAAGGGTACGACAACCCTCAGGAAATAATCGGTCACCTCGCGCTTCATCATCCAAACGTAGCTGGCTTTGTAGAACGGTACGGCGCTGGGCTCGTGCGTGTATGCGTTCACGATCGGAACGTAGTCTTCGTCAATTCCGACATATTGGTCTTCGACGTTCCAATCATCCGATGCGACGGTGTGATCGCGTAGATCCAGGGGCGGCGGTTGGACGATGAATTGTGCATCATCGCTTTTGGGCTGGATTTCGATCGCAAAGCGCTGGGTATCAAACGGATAGGTTTCGAGGTCTGGCTGGAACAGGAAACGCCCGTTGACTTTGTAGACTTTCATCGTTGCGGGGAACGCATCGCTGCTTCCGCCGCCATGCAGTTCCTCGATGGTGATCTGGCGGCCGTTCGTACGCGGGTCGAGATACGCATTCGTGAAGTCAATTTTGTCTATGGATGCGGTGTCGGTTGCGTGCATCGACAGGTAGAATTCGGCGAAGAATGACCTCTCGTTTTCGTCGACGCGGTGTGCGCGGATCATGTCTACATCGACGTAGAACGTTTCAATCCGGCGAAATTCACCGTTTCTGACGCGCACGAACTGAACCGGGGCCAACTGTTTGCGCCCGAGGCCTTGCGGCAAAATCAGGATGAGTGGCGGACGTGAAGCCACGCGCGTTTGCGGGTCGAAAGACCAATTTTGGAAGCGTCCGCGATATGCGCCGCGACCGGTTGCGTACGTCGTCGTTAATGCGCGGACGATCGATAAATGTCGGGTGGGGAGGTCTGCGTCTGGCCCGGCCGCGCGCGCGGCCGAAGAAACGAGCGCGACCATGTCGGCGAACTTGCTTCCGCTGTTTATGGCGCGGAGGTTTGCATGTTCGAAGGGATCTCGGAAACTTCTTTCGGCCTCTTCTTTGCAGGACCCGTCAGCCCATCCCGGCGCGGTGGGATTTTTCTGACCTTCAAAAATCCAGGCACCTGGAGCGGCTTGGGTTGCGACGCGGCGCATGCGCTCGTTGTAGACCTCGGGAAGGTCGTCAGATGCAAGCTCATACATCGCGTTGGGGTAGGTATCCCGCGTTGCGCTGGACAGCCGGTCCAAGCTGCCGATCATGAAAATCGCGGGCGTGACACCCGCGTCGCGGATTTTATTGATCAGCGGTTCCGTCTGCGCGGATCCGACGGCGACCAGGATCAAGTCTGGTTGTTTGACTTTGAGATCCTCTGCGATCGCCTCCAGATCGCTGGGATCGAGTGTGTCGCCTTTCAGGAGTACGCGGTGGTCTGCCGTAATTCGATCCGGACCGAGTGCGGAGGAGACGGCATCAACCAAGGCCTTGTTATAGACGGCGTCATCTCTCACGACGAAGGCCACACGCTGAAAGCCCATTTGCGCGAGGAAGTGTGTAACGATGGGGGCGCGTTCTTCCTCCTGTGACGGGCGAGTGGAGAACACATTAGGCAGGTCTTTGAAGATGCCGTTCACTGATACGTCGGTTAGAAACGGCACATTACTTGCGCGAAGTTCCGGAGACATAGCTTCGAACAAAGCTTTACCCCGCGTCGAGCTGGAAAGACCGATTACCGCCAAGAGGTTTGGCAGTGCGAGGGCGGAGCGCATATTGCTGATGGTTTTCGTCTCTTCGAGGAAGTCATCGAAGAAATGGAGTGAGACGGGCCGGCCGCGAATGCCGCCGTAGGCGTTGATCCTGGCCTGTTCCTCGCCTGTGAGTTTGCGAATGGCTTCGACGTAGCCACGGCTATAGCACTCTTCAGTTCGGGTGCTGGTAAAGAGGGCGATATTGTAAGGTGGGCCTGCCGCGGCCTGAGCTTCGTCCTGTGCCCTGGCGGTGCCGGACGCTAAAAGGACGAAGAGCGCAATAACGATCAGTATGAAGAGGGCTAGGGGCAGTAGACTTCCGACGCGTCCCAGACATATTTGGCTCGCCGTTTTAGACTGGTCCGACGCGTACATATATATCCCCCCAGCGTGCCCACGGTGAGGACTGCTTCCGGTTCCCGTGGAGCAGCTCTGGCCGCTTGAGACGGCAAGTCATGGGCGTCCGATTTATTACTCCAACGGCCTAAGTATCAAAAGCGGTCTGTTGAGAGCTCTGCCACGGTATGATGGCATCGTGGCAAGGTTGCACCGTTTTTGAACCAAAGACCGTAATGGCGTCCTTTGAGCAGCGGAGGCCTCCGCTGGGGCTGGGGCAGGCCATTATCGACGCGGTTTTTTGGTCACGGCGTGCCGCCAGGCTTTTTGCAACGCTTCGCTTAGTTCTGCCTCGGAAAGTCTCGCCAGGTTTGCTGTGGTCCAGCCTTGTTGTCCCCACGCGTTGGGGACTGGGCTAAACGCTTCGTGATGAACCAAGCAGGTGAGCTCCTGTTCGTCGGGTGTAAATTTGAGATTTATCGTGAGCCCATCGGCGGCAAGCGTTGCGTAGTTTCGGAAAACCTTGAATGCCGTGCGGTCAAAATGGGGGGACGCGGTGGTTCCTTCCAGCGCTAGTGCGATCCGGTGCACATCTTCCGCTTTCGCCATGATCCATGCTCCGGTGTCAGGTCTCAGAGAGCTTTTTCAGGTTCTGTAGACCTCTTTCATAGTCGTTGCCAATCATCTCGTTTATGTCGATGAACACGCTAACGACCTTTGAGGCCAGAACCATTGGTCCGCGCATGCTCCAGGTTACGAGGGTCGCGTCGCCTTCAGGCTTCAATGTGAATTCAACTTCGTTCCGTGTTTCGAAAGGTCTGACAAAGCTCAGGCTCATCACGACTTTGTCTGGCGGAGACGATTCAGTGATTTCTAAACGGCCTTTTCCAGCTTCTTCGCCTTCCCAATCATAAGTGGCCCCTTCGCCACTTTCGGGGCTGCTGAACGTCCGCTGCATGTCTTTGATTTCGAACGGTGACCACGTGGTGAAGCGCTGTAGATTATTGATCATGGGAAAGATCTTTTCCGGCGTAGCCTGAATGCGTGCCGAACGCTCCACGTAAAATGTGTTTGGCTTGCTCATGGCGATGAGAAGGATCGTCGCGATCGGCACGAGGATGACAGCTGCGAGGGCGATCGCGATTTTTTTCAACATCTTTGTTTCCAGTGAAGTGGCTGCAACATATGAAGCTAACGATGCGTTTTCCTGTGGGCCTATGCTTCGTCACGCGGTTTTTCTGCTGCTTGCAACTCTTTTAAATAGGTGTCGAGGCAATCGAGGCTTTGTTCCCAAAAACCTCGATAGAGATTCAGCCATTCATCGATTTCTTTGAGTGCGTTTGGTTCAATCCGGCAGGGACGAGATTGGGCTTTGCGGCTTCGAGCGATCAATCCGGCACGCTCCAGAACCTTTAGGTGCTTCGAGACGGCTGGTAGGCTCATGTCGAAAGGTTCAGCGAGTTCGCTTACTGAGGTTTCGCCCATTGCAAGGCGCGCGAGGATGGCGCGGCGGGTGGGGTCTGATAGCGCGGCAAAAGTTGCGCTAAGTTCGTCGGTATCCATTCTCATTTTAACTCTTTGGTTAAGTAACCTATTGGTTCGGTAACGCGGTTTAGGAATGGTGTCAAATGCGTCTGCTAACGCGCGTTCGCAGTGGTCCGCCTCTTTAGCGGAGAGGGATTGCGCGGGCAGATATGCGATGTCGTGCTATGTGCTGTTGGAAAGCCGGTATTTCCATATGCAAGTCCGGTTTTGCCTAAGCTTGGAAGGGAAATTCCAGCGGCTAATTCAGGAATTTGCTTGTGACTGAAATCATCGTTGTCGTCGGGCTTATTCTGATTAATGGCTTGTTTGCGTTATCTGAGTTGGCGGTCGTGTCGGCCCGCCGGGCGCGCCTCGCGTCTTTGGCGGAACAGGGACGCAGCGGGGCTAAAAGCGCGTTAGCTCTCGCTTCAGAGCCTGGACGATTTCTTTCGACCGTTCAGATCGGGATTACGCTCATCGGCATTTTGAATGGTGTTTTCTCTGGCGCGACGCTTGGGAGCAGTCTCGCGCGCGATCTGTTGGAGATGGGCTTCTCACACAGGCTTGCCGAATTGATCGGCTTTGGGGCTGTGGTTGTCATCGTCACCTATCTTTCAATCGTCATCGGTGAGCTCGTTCCCAAGAACCTTGCCTTGCGCAATCCCGAAGGTATCGCTTGCATTGTGGCGCCTAGCATGATTGCGCTGTCTCGTTTTGCGGCGCCGGTGGTGTGGGTATTGGACGCCTCTACGCAGGTTGTGTTTCGCTTGTTTGGCGCACACACGGATACTGCAAGGCAGGTGACTGAAGACGAGATCAAGCTATTGATCGCGGAAGCAGAAAGTGCAGGCGTTCTTGAAACCGGCGAACGGCAGATGATCTCCGGCGTGCTTCGTTTGGCCGACCGAAATGTCGTCGGGATCATGACGCCTCGGACCGATGTGGACTGGATCGATATCACGGACGATGTCGAGGAGGTCAAAGCCGACGTTTTAGCAACGAAACATTCCAGGCTTCCGGTGGGTGAAGGATCTATCGACGCGACCATTGGTGTTGTGCAGACGCGAGAGCTTCTGGCGGCGATGCTCGAACAAGAACCGTTGAATTTGAAAGCCCTGCTCCGTAGAGCGCCTGTCATTCCCGAGACGACCAGCGCACTTGATGCACTTGCCACGTTGCGAGACGGCGAAGTGCCGATGGTCCTTATTCACGACGAGTATGGAAACTTCGAAGGGCTTGCGACTCCTGCTGACATACTCGAGGCGATAGCGGGCGTTTTCCGTAGCGAGGAGGAAGGCGAACCCGCAGCTGTCGCGCGGGAAGATGGTTCATGGCTTTTATCGGGAGCGATGCCTGCCGACGAAATGGCCGAGATCCTCGACATCCGGCTTCCTGAAAAGCGAGATTATCAGACCGTTGCCGGTTTTGTTCTTGCCAGCATGCGACACCTGCCAACGGTCGGGGAAAGCGCAGATATTTTGGGCTGGCGATTTGAGATCGTCGACATGGATGGTCGCCGTATTGATAAGGTGCTTGTCGATCGGCCGCGCCTCGGACGCAGGGCGGTGACCTAAAACCTCCGCTCTTATCGGTGGAACGCTGACGATGTGGTTGCGTTGGTTTTGCGGCAGCGGATTTTAAACAACGCTGCGTTTGAGCATAGGCCAGTTCACACCCAGAGGCAGCGGTCATGGTTAGGATCGGCATCATTATCAGTAGTACGCGTCCGGGCCGTTTTGCTGACCATCCGGCAAAATGGATCGAAGAAATGGCCTCTGGTCGCGGTGATATGGACGTCGAAATTTTGGATCTGCGCGACTATCCAATGCCGTTCTTTGATGAAGCGAGTTCGCCCGCATATGAACCATCGAAAAATGAAGTCGCGCTGCGATGGCAAAGGAGGCTTGCTGAGTGCGATGGCTTTGTTGTTGTCACGGCAGAATATAATCACGGGCCTACTGGCGCGGTGAAGAACGCATTTGATTATGCGTTCAATGAATGGGCAAAGAAGCCTGTCGGATTTGTTGCGTATGGGGGCGTGGGTGGTGCGCGCGCCGTCGAACAGTTGCGCTTAGTCTCGATCGAGCTGCAGATGGTGCCGATCCGAAACGCTGTCCATATTCAGTGGACGGTTTATTCGGCCGTTACGAAAGAGGGCAAGTCTCTGGGGAGCTTTGAGTTCCTGCAGAGCGGGGCCAAGGAGATGCTTGATCAGCTCTTATGGTGGGCGCAATTGTTGAAGCGTGCTCGCGGAGGGTGAGCGTGAATGCTTGACAAAAAAAGCGGGCTGGGCCCGCTTTTCATCATCGTCAGCTTGCAAAATAGGTTTGAGTGCCGTGGGCCTCGATAGCTTCGGCCAAACGTTTTAGAGCCTGGATGTAGGCCGCAGCGCGTACCGTTGATTTATTCTGCTGCGCCACATTCCAGATTTCCCGGCCTTCGCGTTCCATAATGGCCCGGAGGCGTTCGTGAATCTCAACCAGCGACCAGTAGAAGCCCTGGCGGTTCTGGACCCACTCAAAATACGAGACGGTGACACCGCCTGCGTTCGCGAGAATGTCCGGCAGGACGATAACGTTCTTGGCGGCGAGGAGTTTGTCTGCCTCGGATGTTATTGGGCCGTTTGCGAGTTCAAGGATGACGCGGGCGTTGACGCTTGATGCGTTCTTTTCATGGATCATGTCTTCGAGTGCGGCGGGCACGAGCAAATCGCAAGGTGCTCCGATGACTTCGTCGTCTTCGCAGCGGACATGACCAAAGTCCCCGGCGGTATCGGTTACGGATTTTCCGGCTGCCTTCGCTTCTCGAAGGACGTCCAGATTGAGCCCGTCGGATGCCTTGATTGCTCCGCCAGAGTCGGAAACGGCTACAATCTTGTGGCCGTCGGCAGCTAGGAGAGAGGCGATATGCTGGCCAGCATTTCCGAAACCTTGCACGGCGACTCTCATGGTGCCGTTCAGTCCCAGTTCTGGGGCGAGGTGACGAATAAGATAGTATCCGCC
Source organism: Filomicrobium sp. (assembly GCF_025698805.1). Classification (NCBI taxonomy): domain Bacteria; kingdom Pseudomonadati; phylum Pseudomonadota; class Alphaproteobacteria; order Hyphomicrobiales; family Hyphomicrobiaceae; genus Filomicrobium; species Filomicrobium sp. The sequence continues at coordinate 15,589 of NZ_JAILWT010000002.1, read as the reverse complement.
GCGCGCAGTCGCGTCGTCGCGGCCGAGAGAGCCTCCTAGGGTCACTGGCTTTCCGGTAATAACGTCGGGAACGGCTTCGCCCACAATGTGTGCGTATTCATCTGCCATCCACCCCATGATCATGGAGTTGGTATAGACGTCTGGGGCCGGGATATCCCTATTTGGCCCGATGATGCGGCCGAATGCCCGGATGTAGGCGCGCGAAAGACGCTCGAGTTCCGCCTTCGAAAGTTTGCGCGGATCAACTTGGACGGCGCCTTTGCCTCCGCCATAAGGCAGGTTCATTACCGCGCATTTGAATGTCATCCAGAACGCGAGAGTTTCTGCTTCGTCTGCGTTTGCATCAGGATGGAAACGGATCCCACCTTTTGTCGGGCCGCGAGTGTCGTCATAGCGACAGCGCCACGCCAGAAACGATTTCCGCGATCCGTCATCCATACGGATCATCAAGCGCGCCTTTGTTGTTTCGCGCGGGTATTTCAGAAGTTCGATGACGTCCGGGTCGATTTTGAGGTGGCTGGCGGCTTCGTCCAAGCGTACGAGCGCGCGGTCGAGAAGATTATCGACGGACATCTTGTTTCCTTAATGCGTGTTGAGGAAGGTCGTTAGATCGGTGGCAATGCCACATTGATGAACAAATGCCCAATCTTTTGGCATGCCGATCAGCGTCATTCAACAAAATGCTAGAGGCTCTGCGGCGAATCGCCAGCCGAGATCACGCTCGTCTAAGCTTTGATTCTCGGCGGAAATGTTCGTGCTTATCCGAGAAGACCACTAGTTTATTAGGCGAAGCCTATCAAGGTGCTCCTTGGCATCGGCGTGTGAGGGATCCAGAGCGAGCACCTGCGCGAAATCCGCCTTGGCTTCATGCAGCTTTTGCAGGCGCTCGTACGCTAAACCTCGATTGTAATATGCGAGGGAGAACATGGGATCAATTGCCAGAGCGCATGTGAAGTCGTTAATCGCGAGATCATGATGTCCTGTATCGAGGTAAAGGTTGCCACGGTTGTAGTAGGCAAGTGGATTGTTTGGATCGACCTCGATGGCAGACGAAAAGTCTTTCAGCGCCTCGCCATTCTTGCCTAGCATGCTGTAAGCAATGGCCCGATTGACGTAAGCGATCGAGAGATTGTGTTTGTCGGGTTTGCCTTCGTTTATGTATTGCGTGCAGCCGCGGATCTGCGTTGCGGGGTTCGGACTATCATTACACTCGGCGAGCGGGTCGGCGGCAGCGGCATTAAACGCTGTCAAAGCGGCGGTGAGGATCGTGGCGAGTATTGCGGCAATGGCCATGCTCGACCTCGTGAGTTGTGCGCGAAGCGCGTTCGCCGCAAGCCTTCAGTATAGCAACTGATCAAGCAAACTTTGCGCCAGAGCAAGCTGCTGCCCGGTCGGCTTACATTTCTTAATATGAGGGGGCTTATTGCGGCGCTGCAAGGGGGCGGTCGCGAAAGATCGTGCAAAGCTTCATATGCTGCAATGCTGAGCATGCATTATTTTGCCGTCAGCGATTGGGCGAGTCATCGGGTTCGGTGCTGCTCTTGAATACGGCGATGATATTCGGCCAGAAGACGGCGAGCAGGACACAGCCGATGACAAGCAGTAGCGATATCGCCATCTGAACGACGCCAAAGTTGGCTGAATCCTGTGCGACGAACCAGCCGGCAATGACTCCGGAAATCCCCATCACGATACGAATTAGCCAATTGAGCATTCGATTTCTCTTGAGCTGAGCGAGGCACGTAAAGGCTTTGCGCAAACTTGTGCTTGCTTAGTCATTATAGCGAGAAAATTGTGTCTTGTGGCGCTCCTGTACGGACAACGTAACTGTCTTGCTCAGCATGGTGAAGGCTCGCTTTCGCAAAGGTTCTAGCGGGCAATAAAAAGGGCCGCCTCCGAGACGGGGAGAGGCGGCCCAGATTGATCTACGTGCTGAAGACGTTACTCAATCAGAACTTCTGCTTAAAGCCAGCCCACAGGGTTCGGCCTATGCCGGGTTTCATGCCATCTGCTCTGTCGGCGATGTAGAACTCGTTCGTCAGATTCTGTCCGGAGACGAAAAGCGTCGTGTTCGTACCGGGCACAGTGTAGTTCGCACGTGCCGAGAGCAGCCAAACGTCGGGGACAAGACCCTGTCCACCTTCATCGTCACCACCGTAGGGGGTGTTGATTGTGTCGGTGTAGAAGTCACCCCGATACGTCCACGATACGCTGGCGTCCCAAAGGCCGCGTTGCTCCACACCGAGTGTGAGATTTGCAAAGTGACGTGGGACTTCCGGCAGGTATTTGCCGACTTCGGCGGGGACGTTGCTCTCAGTGATGACCGAGTCGGCGAAGGTGTATGTGGCCTCGCCAAAGAAGTTCAAACGTCCACCAATATATGGCTGGCTATCGAGTCGTGAGTAGATCTCGAAGCCGTTGATTTCAGCTTGGTCGACTGTGCCGAAGATGTTGGCGCCAGATGGTGCCGTGAAGGCCTCTTTGATCTGGTAATCGTCAATGCGGCTGAAGAAGTAGGCGAGATCCAGCGTAAGCCCTTTGAACGCTGTTGTGCGAACGCCAACCTGGAAGTTGTCGCCGACTTCTTCCGGCAGCGGGAAAAATTCACCGCGTGCTACGGAAGGCGTGAAGCCGCGATGGTAGCTGCCGTAGACGTTGGTATTGTAAATGCCGCGCCACGACAGAGCGACGCCGGGTAGAACGTGATTGAAGGATGATTCTTCTTTGCCGACGAGTTCACCGGCTTCCGTGTCCGCTGGATAAGGCACATCTCCTACATGGATAGGATTAGGGCCGGCGTAAACACCGTTCCGCTTGACGTCATAAGATACAAAGCGGACGCCGGGCGTGACGGAGAACGTCTTGGTCAAGTGCATTGATGACTGGAGGAATGCAGTGAAGGCACCTGTCTCAAATTTCTCCAGGGCGCCGTCATCGACGTAGCCATTCACACCGTCTTCGGCAAAACAATTGCCGGTGTTTCCGCTGTCCAAAACTTCATTGAGCTTTCCGAAGCTTGTGCAGTTCCGGAAGGAATGATGTTCGTAGCTGATACCGGCTTGGACATCTTGCGTCCGGTCGCCAAATAGCGGCAGGTTGGCGAATTCCACGCGGCTGTCGGCACCGTAGATCGTGTACTTTCGGTTGCGACCGCGCATGTGGAAGTTTGGTGCAGGGTCGCGCACTGAAAAGCGGTTCCGCTCGTGGTCGCTGCCGTAGATGCGCGTCGACACGGTGGTGTTGGAGTCGACGTACCAATTGTGTGCGACTTGCAGGCGGAAATAGTCGGCATTGTAGGTGTTCAAGTCGGTCAGACCATCCGCGATCAGCGGATTTCCTGATTTCCAGCGGCCGTTATTGAAGAACTGTTGTTCGGCCGAGATGCCCAGGCTGTCGTCGCCTTCGAAATTGTCTTCGTCGTAGTTATCGCGCTGGCGGAAATAGACGCCTGAAACTGTGAGATCCTGGTTGATACCTTTCCAACCGAGGGCGCCGTAAAAGTCGTTGTAGCGGAGGACTTCGTTGTCCCAAGCGCCGCCGGCTTCAGAGCCGGAATACGAAAAGACTGCGCCGACATTCCCGGCATGTTGACGTGTGTGGACGTGCCGCGTGTTGTTCCAATCCCGTTTCACGCCATCCGTGGTACCGATCGACGCCGATATAACAGTCTCTTCTGGGCCGAACGGGCTGAGGTTCTGGAAGTTGATAATGCCGTGGTTCGTTAAAGGCGCGAACGGAATATTGTACCCGCGTACGACCTCAACGGCTTCGACGCGGTCTGTTGGGGGTGTGTAGTGGGTTGAGGGATCGAGGTACGAGCTGAAATTGATCGACTGCCCGTCTTCAAGGATAAGAACTTTACGAGAGCGGCGTACCGGAGAGCCGCGTACACCAATATTGGAATGCCGTGACATGCCATCATCGTTCACGACCATGACGCCGGGTACCCGCGCCAGAATTTCGTGATTGTCCTTCGGACGCTGTTCGTCGATTTGAGCAGACGTCACACGGCTGGCGGCGCCAATGTAGTCAAGCAAATCAGCGGGCAAGATGCCTGAGGCCGGATCAATCGGGTTTAAAGTTGGCGCGTTGCTGATCTGGCGTCCCGTTGCAGGATCAATGTGACCAACAGGAGCATCGACAACTTCGGGCTGATACGGAACAGGTTCGGGTGAAACGGTTTGTTGCGGCGCCTGCTTTTTCGCGGCGGCCTTCGGTTGCGCTTTGGGTGCAGCTTTCGGCTGGACCTGAATAACATCTACTGGCGGAATATCGGCCGCCGTCGGTGCTCCGGCGGCCGGTTCGCCTTGTTGTGCGAGCGCCGGAGTGGACATCAGGACCAATGAAAGTCCGATTATCCCAACATTACTATTCTTCATACTCCTCCCCCAAAAGCTTATTTGCTTTCGCATCACCTGGGCGATTGTCTCGCGCTGCTTCGGCGGCGTTTCCAGGCGCGTCAGGCAATTGACGGTGCCAAACAGTGATCAGTCGGAGCCGATTATGCGGGGGAGTTAAATTCCAACGATTGCAACGCGTGTTGGCAAAAGTTCCCAAACGCCCGAGTGACGGGCGATTTAAGCTGTGCTTCATTTGCAACACAGCAGTGGTAACACGTTTTTTGGGAGAATCTGACGCGGATTAGCTTTGTAAGCTGATGCGTATTGCCTGTTTATCCCAGGGAATTCGGGAGCGGAAGAATCGCTAAAAGTTCAGTGCCCCCGATGGAGGATTTTCCAATTATAATTTTCCCGCCCAATGCGGTGATCCGTTCTTGCATTCCTCGAAGCCCGTAGCCGAAATCGATTTCGTTGCTCATGCCTTTGCCATCGTCGATAACCGTGGCACGGATTACCTTTTCCGATTTCAATTGAGCAGGTCCGTTGTTTCCAAACGGTTCTGTCATGATTTCCACGGCGATATTGCTAGCATGCGCATGACGATAGGCATTTGTCAGACACTCTTGCACGATGCGGTAGATGGTCAGCTCCGTCGTTTCGTCGAGCGAGATATCGGTAGGCAATCCGACAGATAGCGTAAGATTGATTGTGGAGTGTTCTTCGCGCCAGCGGTCAGCCAAATCCTGGAGGGCTTCAGTCAAGCCGAGTTCGCGTAGTGCAGCCGGGGCTAGTTGATGCAACACGCGGCGATTTACAAGCTGGAGCGTATTTATTTCTTCCAATAATTTTTCGGCCATCTGTGCGGTGGACGATATGTCGGGTTCTGCTTTGGCCAGTTCGGATTTCATCGCCGTACCGCGCACGCGCGCTGCGTAGAGATGGGGGCCGAGTTCATCGTGTAATTCGCGTGCAATCGCGCGCCGTTCGTCATCCTGCAACTGGATTAGTCTTATGGAGAGGTTTGCGTTTTCGCGTTGCGCCTTCCGGAGGGCGGAAGCCAAGCTCTCGACACTGCGCGATATGGCGGTGATTTCCGGGGTCCCAGAGACGGTTAGGTCAATGTCATAGTGGCCGGCCTCCATCAAGGCGATAGCGTCGCACAGTTCGTGAACGGGACGGAGCGCCCGCCAGATCACCCAACTGGTCAGGCCAAAAGCTGCGAGAGCCAGCAGCAGGCCGGTTACGATAATGTCCTCGATTGCCACGCTGAGTTCGCGCAGTTTGTTAAATGGGCTGGTGGCAATTGCGATGCTGCCAAAATCTTCCATCCCACGTTTAAATGGGATCGCGATCATTTGAGGATCGACGTCGCCGATGGTCAGGCTTTCCAGCCATTGCAGTGTCGTAGGTTGCGGTGTCTGGGGTACGTTTATTGTTGCTTCTCCTGGCGGGAGAAGCGCCACTTCGATGTGGCGTGCGTCCTCTAACCGGGTGGCAAGTTCGCGCATGCGTGTGCTGGGGTCGGGCGATGCCAGAATGCCGGTGCGGGCGGTCTCGATATAGTCCTTGGTGAAGGACAGCATGTTCGTGGTTTCAGTGAGAATTCGGGGGCGCGCCTGGATCAGTTTGGTGACAACCAATCCCGCGAGGCAGAAGATCAGGAGGGCCGCGATGACAGCGTTCAGGCGGATCTGGATCGACATCGTCTATGGTCTCGTGATCGTTAATGGGTTGGTGAGAAAGCACTTGCGCGGCTTGCCGAGTTGACGTTAGGAGGGCATTTGCGTGGCACCAAGGAATTGAACTGACAGCATTCGGGGCAAAAGCACTGGACACGATGGAAGCCGTGTACGGGTATCATGCCTTTCGCCCGCTCTGCATGCTGGGTTGTTTTCATCGAGGTGCAAATACCGTGAAGGTTCTTATTATTGAAGATCACCCGATCGTCATCGCGGGCTTCAGGGCTTCGTTGTCGGTTGAGGGAGATATCGAGATCGTCGATGCCCGGAGTGGCGCGGACGGTCTTGCCGTGTTCTCTCGCGAGAATCCGGATTGTGTCGTTATCGATATCAATTTGCCGGATCGATCTGGATTCGACGTCTCCCGCCAGATCAAGGAAATGGATGCCTCGGCCAAAATCCTTATCTTCACCATGAGTGATGCGCCCATCCTGGCGGCTAAAGCTGTTGAGATGGGCGCCAAGGGCTTCTTTAGTAAGAACGACGACCCCTCACTGATGGCGAAGGCTATCCGGACCATTGTGCGCGGTGAGATTTGGCTGCCCGATGATGTTGCCCAGAAGTTGGCTCTGGTTAGTGTGGGCAAAGGGGAAATGCTGGATATATCGGAACGCGAGCTGGATGTGTTGCGATTGCTGGCCAAGGGTCGCAGCATGTCTGAGATCGCAGAGGCGACGGCGGTCTCCTATAAAACCGTTACGAACGATTGCGCGGCTTTACGCGAAAAGCTCAATGCGCGGACGTCGATGGAGCTTGTGCGCATCGCCGTCGAGCAGAAGATCATTTGATCACTCACTGCGGATCGTTTGCCTAGGTGACGTCAACGTTGGCTGGGGATTTCAGTTGCGCTGCTCTTAAGCCCCAACGGAACGTGACTCCGTGAGTAGGAGTATGGCCGTATGTCGCTGAAACTGGAACTTATTATTTCGATTGCGCTTGCGGTCGTCGTGACCTTCCTGCTCGCCAGTGTCATGCTCTATCTGCATGCTGTCGATAAGATCGAAACGGAGACGCGTGCGGCTCTGGCAGTCGGCGCGCGGATTGCCACAAACGCTGTCGACGATGTCGAGGAAATCACTAATCCGCAAAGACGGCTCGCGTTGCTTGTTGCGGATTTCGATGGCGATCGTCACGTTCGGGCCAGCGTGTGGGACAGTCTGGGTAAGCTGCTCATGGCCTCTGAGGTGGCGGTTTCAGATGATCCGCCTCCGGAATGGTTTTTTAATTTGCTGGCTGGAAAACCACGGGCGGTGACTGTGAGTTTGCCGTCGGCATTCGACGGTCATGGGACGTTGGTTCTGGAAACGGATCCGCGCAACGAAGTCGGTGAAGTTTGGGAAGATACCGCCAACACGCTTTGGATCATTTTTGTCTTATGTGGGAGCATCGTCACTCTTATTTCACTCATCGTAGGGCGAGCGTTGCGGCCGTTGGGCCGAATGGCCGACGCACTTAAGCGCATTGGGAGCCAGTCCAAGGTTGAACGATTGGACGAGCGGGGGCCCGTTGAATTCGTGCAGGTTTACCGCGGCTTCAATCAGATGGTCGAACGACTGTCAGAGGCTGAAGCGGTCAATCGCCGGCTACAGGATCAGCTCTTGAGCGTGCAGGAGGAAGAACGCGCGGATGTTGCGAGAGATCTGCACGACGAGATAGGACCGTTCCTATTCGCGGTTGATGTGGATGCAGCATCCATCGGTACTCTTCTCGATGAGCAGCGTTATGAGGATATTCCCGTGCGCGTTCAAAGTATGCGCGAGGCGGTTGGCCATATGCAGGGGCATGTGAAGAGTATGCTTGCGCGCTTGAGACCAGCTTTTCTATTGGATCTGGGGTTGGCGCATGCCTTGGATCACTTGCTCAACTTCTGGCGCGGGCGTCACCCCGATATCGTTCTTGAGCTTGAAATCGAGGATACGAGTTTCGGCGAGCAACTCGATGGGACAATATACCGGGTCGTGCAGGAGTCTTTGAGTAATGCGATCCGTCACGGAAAGCCGAGCCGCGTGGAAATCAGCGTCGTGGACGAGGGGGATGGTGTACGCGTCCTGGTGTCCGATGATGGCCGTGGATTGCCAGATTACTCGACAGGATCAAATGGGTTTGGAATCCTGGGTATGAAGGAGCGGGTCTCGCATCACAACGGCAAGCTAGAAGTCAGTAATCGGACAGATGGTTCGGGCGTCATCGTGTCGGCCTGGTTCCCGATTGAGGATGAGACGAGCGCAATGTCGCTATCGCCCGAAGCCCTGGAGAGCAGCGCATCATGAAGCCCTTAAAGGTCCTACTCGTTGATGACCATATTGTCGTGCGGGAAGGTGTTCGCCGACTGATTTCAGGTGCGCGCGAAGCTATTTTGACCGAGGCGAGTTCTGGCGCTGAGGCCCTGGCGCTCGTGGGAAAGGACCCACCGGATCTTATCTTGCTCGATCTCAATATGAAGGGCATTGGCGGACTTGAGCTGCTTCGCAGACTACTCCTGAGAGACCCTAAGGCTCGGGTGATCGTTTTCAGTATGCATGCGGAGCCGATTTATGCAGCGCGCGCTCTACGACTTGGCGCGAAAGGCTATGTTAGTAAGAGCGCTGCAGCTGATGAATTGCTAGCGGCGATCAAGAAGGTCTCGGAAGGCGGCCATTATATCGAGCGAGAGCTGGCGTCGCAGTTGGCCATTGCTCAGTACTCCGGCGATGACCCTCTCCAGCAGCTCACGACCCGGGAAGTTGAGATCCTGCGTCTGCTAGGTGAAGGCAAGAGTATGACGGAGATCGCGGAGGCGCTGGGTGTTTCCTACAAGACGATCGCCAACTCGTGCAGCATGATGAAGAGCAAGCTTGGCTTGGAGCGCACAGCCGATCTCATTCGCACGTCGATTGAATTTTTGAGCAAGTAGGTTTGGTGTCCGCGAACGGGCAGCTCTTCCGCGCGTATATCCATTTTTCACCGGAGCATCGGGAAGTTTGGGAGTAAACGCCCGATGCTTTCGGGAGATCTTCCCATAGAAAAACCGTTTCGTGTTCAGGATACTTGTCGGGCCACGCAAGGCGTTCGTCCCCGGCTCGTGATCTGCTTCCTCGTGTCGCGAGTCGGGGGATGTGTGCGTTCAGTACGTACCAATTTTTGAATTTGCGCCGCGGGTGCGGCTTAGGTTTTCCTCGATGCCGAGGGGGCGAGGCGCGTCTCCACGCTTCAACAGCGTGCGCCTCGTTTTCGGTTTTCTCTCAATGTTCGTTCATCGTCGTCGCGCGCATCGGTAGCGAGGCACGTTTCAGCGTTTGCCGAGAGCGGTGCGGAGTCTGAGCAAGAGCGGATAGCAAAGGATTGCGGCGGCCACGAAGCCGAGACGCAGGAGAGCGACATAGGCGGCATCGGTGAGCCCATGCGCTGTGGGAGCTTCCGCAAAATATTGGTATGCGGCGCGTATCAGGAAAATAACGACCAGAAACGATATCAGAGCGCCGACGGGTAAAGCCAGGCGGTGCGCCTGTTTGTTGGTGGCAGGTATTCGAGGCACGGATCAGCTCTTGCTTTATATCCTGCCAAAAGGATGCGGTATCGAAGCCAACACCTAGAAGATGCGCTTCGATACCGATTGCCCTGAGCTTTCTATTGAAGCTTAAGCTGCGGGGGCCTCGTTGGCGACGGCGTTGAGATATTCTTCGGTCGATATCACCTTGGCGTAGGCGAAAGCGAGGGCGGCCATGAAGGCTGCGTGAGCCTGTGCCGCGGGAACCTGAACACCGTTGAATTCCAGGTCACGGCTTGCGCATGCGTCGTGGATCACGGTGACGTTGTAGCCAAAGTCCGAAGCTGCCCGTGTCGCGGCGTCCACGCACATGTGGCTCATATTGCCGACGATGAGGACGTCCTCAATTCCGTTGCGGTCCAGGAGGTCCTTGAGTTCGGTTTCCCGGAATGCGTTGACGTTGTTTTTGAGAACCAGAGGCTCACCGGCCTGGTTCTGCGCCTTCGGGTGAATTTGCGCACCTTCCGAGCCTGCCTCGAAGAAGGGGGCATTGGGGATGGGGAACTCGTGGCGGATATGAACGAGCAAATCTCCAGTTCGGCGTGTTGCTTCGATGACGCGGGCTGCGTTGTCGGCTGCGCCTTCGATCCCGACGAGCGGCCACTTACCATTCGGGAAGTAGTCGTTTTGAATATCGACAACGACCAGTGCGCGCTTTCCCATCTTCGGTGTTCCTTACTGCAGTTTGCTGACGTTTCGTTGCACTAAGCGGCGATGGCTAATGTTGGTGGAGGGGACCTAGTGAGGCTCCGTGGCGGCATTTGAGCCCGCCGTCACACCCTAGCGGTCTTGCTGGTGCCGGCTGAGGGACTTGAACCCCCGACCCCCTGATTACAAATCAGGTGCTCTACCAACTGAGCTAAGCCGGCTGATTGCCGCTGGGCCCGATAGCACATCAGGTCGCCGGCGCGGCATGTCATGTCGCGGCGACTTATAGCGCTTCGCGCGAGGCAGGACCAGAGGTCTATTTTCAAAGTACAGCTTTAAATATGTGGAGGTTTTGCGCCGATTTGTTGCGCCGGCTGCGGGATTGCTGCCTCTGCAACTCTGCGTGGCCGGAGATCAGAGAGGTTATCCAGGGCTCATGTGCCATTCGGACGAAGAACTAACGAGTTAACTCTGGTCTCGACTTGGGATCGGCAAACCAAGTGTGGCGCGATTAAATCGTATAAACTCGTTTTGCTTAGATGTAACTTTACTGTTTTGCGTCATGTTGCCTGCTGAGCTAGAAGAAATTGTCCGTACCCTGGAGTAAGACGATGCGTATCGGAGTTTTTGCATTGGCCTTGGCTGCGCTCTTTGCGGCAGCGGGTCATATCACGCCGGCCAGTGCTGGCGGCGAGTGGCGTGGCGGTTATGAGCGGCCGATCGTTGATGACCGGTTTGAGCGCCCGCGTTACCGTAGGGATCGGATCTATGTAGACCCCTATTCCTACTATTATCGCCCCCGTAACTACTATCCCTACTACGACGCTGGTTATTGGCGTCCAGCGTATGAAATGCGCGAGCGCCGCCGTTGGTATCGGGTTCCGCCCTATTATAGCTCGTGGGGTTATCCGCGCGATTATCGCCGCGCATACCGCCGTGACCGCGGTTGGGGCTGGGATCGTCGCCGCTGGAGGTGAGCTTAAAACGCGCTGCGTAGCTTCCAGGGTATATCGGCACCGTAAGGCTTCCGATATGAGCCGCCGTGCGGAAAGCGATCTATCAAAATGAGGCGTTCGGGTTTTGGGTCCGGACGCCTTTTCTGTTTGGGGAAATGTGCTTTTGTTTAGCCGCGTCGGCGCATGGCAACCAAATGCAGGGCCACAGCCGCGGCATTAGAAACGTTGAGGCTTGCCAGAGCTCCGGGTGCCTCGATGCGATAAAGGTGATCGCAGGTTTCCGCCGTTAACGCGCGCAGCCCTTTGCCCTCTGCGCCGAGGATTATCGCAAGGGGGCCAGAAAGGCTTGCGTCGTCCAGCACCTCTTGCGCTGCGCCATCGAGGCCGATGACCGTTATCCCGTTTTCTTTCAGCTGGGTTAGCAAGCGTGCAAGATTTTGTGTCAGGTGCACAGGCACCAGCTCCAAAGCGCCGGAGGCAGATTTCGCCAGCGTGCCATTGAGCGGTGGGCTGTGGCGGCGTGTCATGATGAGCCCCGCGCAGCCAAATACTGCGGCTGAGCGAAGGATCGCGCCGACGTTGTGCGGGTCGGTGACCTGATCAAGAATGATAAGGGGTTGTCCGTCAGCGGCGTTCTCTAAAAGCGTTTCGAGCACGGGCTCTGGCAGATAGTCGGTCGTGAGGGCTATGCCCTGATGGACCGTATCGGCACCGAGAAGCTGATCGAGACGGCGGGGCGTCACGATTTCAGGCGTGATCCCGCGGGGCTGGATACTCGTTGCCAAACGGTGGGCTGCATTCTCTGTCGCCAGCAGTTTGATGAGCTGGCGTTGCGGGTTCGCAAGGGCGGCCTCAACAGCATGGATGCCAAACAGCGTGACGTCGTCTGGTGTGACCTTCGGCGCGTGCGCTGGGCGCGCGCCGGGGCGACGCTTGGAGTTGGGTTTTGGAAATTTTGTCACGATGATCAGGGAGCCGAGGTTAGAGAGACGGTTCGGGAGCTACGCAGATACCATGGCCGGAGGCGGGCCGCACCCGCGTTGATGCGGGGCGCTCATTGCGCCGCAGGCATTTGGGAATTGACATGCGGAGTTCATTTTCGCATAAACGAGGGGTTGCCCCGCTGGCCATCCGCGGGGCGATTTCATTTGACAGGCTGATGTTGATTTTTGCCTTCGGCTCAATGATATAAGTGGCGTCAAATGAACATTGACCGGTTCGAAAGGACCGAGTCAGGTTGCGAGATGTGGAGGGGTGCCCGAGTGGCTAAAGGGGACGGACTGTAAATCCGTTGGCTACGCCTACGTTGGTTCGAATCCAACCCCCTCCACCATTTCAGGCTCACGCACCTTTTGGCGGTGTGCTAACGCCGGACCGCCTCGCTTTCGGGCCGTGGCATGGCTTAACCCTCATAGGCCAAACCTTACCTCTATCAAATCAGACTCTCGGATTGCCGCGAACGCTTTGCGGTTGGCAGGGCCTCGTTCTTGTTCAAATGGGATATCGCAGAATCGCAGCCACCTGAGCGTTGCCGGGAATGTCTGTCTGACGGACCCCGAGAAACCGGGCGCCTGTCATTATTGCTCTGCCGGCGATCTCGTCCGCGATATCGTAGTTGGCGGCGTCGGGGCTGGTGGCGAATGTCACGGCGCCATCGGTGTCGTTGACTGTTCCCGGCTCGACGTGATCGATATCCACCATCAAAAATTCAACCGCGCCGTTGGTGGCTGCGCGTGCCACCTCGCCAATGTTGGTCGTTGCGCGGCGGTCGTTGGAGCGGGCCTCAAACAATGTGCGCGCTTCGTCAATCTGCGCCTTGTAGTAACGGTCAAGTATCGGGCGTGCCGCGCTCGCGAGTTCAGCTTCAGAGAGGCGGTCTGGACTTTCCGATATGCCCTCGCTCAATAGAGCCGGGTAGCTGTTCAGATTTCGGAAAATCGGGGCCAGCGGATCTGTGGATGCAAGGATCAGGGGGGTATCTCGTCCCGCCAGAACGCCACGAAGTGCAGCGTCTACTTTCCGCGCGTATTGTCGGAGCAACACGGTTTGACCTTCGGCGTTGGCTATGCGTGTGTTCTGCGTAAGGTTATTTATGGATGCGCGCCCCACTGCATCGGCGGCACTTTTGGGCAGCTCGGGGACGCGTACCGGGGATGGCGGTAAGTCCGCAAATATCTCGATCAAGCGGACTGCATTTTCCGACAAAGTTAAAATGAATGCCGTTTGAGGGAAGGCGATGGCTCGAAGGAGAGGCTTCAGATAGAAGCGATCTGCGACTTGGGTCGTATCTGTTACCGCCGTGGCCAATCTAAATGTGCGGATGCTGTCGGGGGTGGCAAGGACGGCTAAGCTATGGGCCTGCAGTTTCCAAAAATCGTCATCATCTGTTAACGCTGCAAGCTCCGCTTCGAGACGGCGGCGGCGATGCTTATCAAATCCTATGCTTTCCAGCTGCTCCATCGCAGTCTTGACCAGATTGCCATAGGCTATCCGGCTGGCTGAAACCTGCTGCGTGTGTGGTGTGGTGGATACGTAGATAGAGACGCACGTATCCGCACGGGTGGAAATTAGCGCCTTGAGTTCCGGGAGCGTCGGGATATCTACGTAAAGCATCGATAATGGCTCCTGTTATGCCATGAACGGGGCAATTAAAATTGGATTGCAGGCCCCCGATTGGTGGCTTTGCTCGGTAACATGCGTCTGTAATCTGCTCGGACAGCTTGGGTTCCTCGCGCTGCTGTCAAGCGATACACTGTGCGCGCTGCTTGTAGGTTCGCGCGGTCCCTCCTACTTGGTTGGTTAAAAATCTCTAGTTGGAGCTTATCAGTGTGTTGCTTCGGTGCGGTCCTGCACGGTAGGGGCTACCTGAACTAAAATGCGGGTTTTTATCGGTTCATTTTACGAGCGCTTCTGTAGTCTAGCTGATGCTGCGGGTTGTGCGCGGCGGATTAGCCTGTTCCGCAAATGTCCGTTTGCGTTGCCGTCAAAAATCGGTAAAAAGCCCGGATGCCATGGGTGCGGGTGTAGCTCAATGGTAGAGCAGCAGCCTTCCAAGCTGAATACGGGGGTTCGATTCCCCTCACCCGCTCCAATTTCATCTGACACATTCGGTATTGCATTTAACGGAGACGGAGCGGATCGCCGATACTCCGGCCATTTCTATTACTTGGACGAGATCTGTAGGCGCGCGATGACCATCCCGACAAGCGCGTTTGGAGCGGCAGGCTTGCGGATGACACCCCATTTGCCGCAAACGCCTTCGACCTCCGTGTAGCCACTGTATATGACAAACGGGATGCCCATATCGGTAAGTCGCTGGCAGAGTTCATCGGCGGTGCCATCGGCCAAGCGGTAGTCGAGTACGGCGGCGGACACAGCGGCGGAAGCCAGGATTGTGAGAGCTTCGTCAACGCTGGGGACGTTGTGAACCCGTGCGCCGTGCCCTTCGAGCTCATCAGCAATATCCATCGCGATCAATGGCTCGTCTTCCACCAGTAAGATTGAGTAGCCTTCGAGGTTGGAGCGGCTCATAGGTCGAAACTCTCGAGAGGGGTCGCGTAGATGGCGGTGCCGGAATGGCGCAAAGCAATCTCTTCACTGATAAATTCAGGAGGGCATTTGCGGAATTGTGAAAAACGCTAGAACTACGGCTGCGACCAACCCCAGAATGAAGAGCCATCGGCTCCAGCGATGGCGCAAAATAATAGTGCCCTGACGAGCCTTTTCGGCGGAATAGGTTTTGGGCCCGTCAGGTGATTGGGATGTGCGTTTGTCTGTCGAGGTCCCTTGCATAGGTCAAAGCCTTTTTACTTTTTACCGTGCTTTTCACCTTGGATGCATTGCGGCCCCTGAAGGACGCTCAGGCAATGTTCCGCCTGCTCGGGAAGATGGGGATGCTGGGACCCAGGAATTCCCTGGATATTTTCTGGTCTGTCGAGCACGCTGTTGCGATTTTCTCGAGGGAAGTGGGTATTTTTGATTTCAGGTGACATTTCATCCTCCTCTCGCTTTTTGGCTCAAGGAATGTGATTCAAACGCATCTACGGGGGATCTGTTCCGCACGGGGCGGGAATGTCGCGATGAAGCGCATCAGCGAAAGTTGGCCAATATGTTCGACGAACAGGGGCACAGATCAAAGATTGGGCCTTGAACAATAAGGCTCAAGCCCTTAGAGGATCGGGCTCAGGCGTATGGGTGCCGATACGCGGCTTTGCGGCCCGGTGACCCAGAAGGTGTCAAACACTGTCAAGGACGAGCAATGGCCAAGGCGAAATTCGAGCGGACGAAGCCGCACGTAAACATCGGCACGATCGGTCACGTTGACCACGGAAAGACGTCTCTGACGGCAGCGATCACGAAGGTATTGGCTGAGACGGGTGG